>NZ_JASBTN010000047.1 GCF_030148435.1 Aliiroseovarius sp. | reverse complement strand
CGCGATACCAATCCGCATCGTATCCCCGATCCGCGAGCATGTGCTTGGCGGGCGGCAAAGCGTCCAGCAGCGCCCGTGCACCGACGTAGTCGCTGCGCTGGCCCGCTGTCAGAAACATCCGCAGCGGGCGACCCAAAGCATCCATGACAGTATGCAGCTTCGAGTTCATGCCGCCTTTGGTGCGCCCGATCAGGCGGCCACGCCCCCCTTTTTCAGCCCCAGGCTGGAGGCCGTGCGGTGCGTCTTCAGATGGGTCGCGTCGATCATGAGAGTGTCGGTTGCGCCGCCCTGATCGGCGAGTTCCAGGAGCATCCGGGCAAAGATGCCTTTCTCGCTCCACCTCTTCCAACGGCTGTAGAGCGTCTTGTGGGGGCCGTATTCCGCAGGCGCATCGCGCCACCGCAACCCATTGCGATTGATGAAGATAATTCCGCTGAGCACGCGCTTGTCATCAACCCGAGGCTTGCCGTGGGACTTCGGGAAGAAAGGCGCAAGACGTGCCATCTGCGTGTCGTTCAGCCAATAAAGATCGCTCATATCACCGCTCCGTTTTCAGAGCCGTGAACCACGCCTGAGCGCTGGAATCAATGCATCCTGACCCTAATTCAATTGGATTCCCCCCCGAGGCCGGGCGGGCAAATACCATTCATCAAAGGAACCCCGCAATGACAGCGCACCGGGGATCAATCCTGCGCGTCGGCAGAACGGAAGACTGCCGGAAACGCTCTTCCCGGCTCCATTCAAAGTTGGGATGGCTGCGGGGAAGATACAACCCCTTTTCAACCCGGACTCTCCGGAAGGAAACTGAGAACGCCTTGTAAGGGAACCGGCCCCTACTCCTACTCCGCCCCCGCCTCACGCACCCTCATGCGCCGTTCCTTCGGGAAGGGTACCAGGTTTTCGGTCTCTTCGTCCCACAGCCTGAGGCTAAAGGCATGCAGCGCCTCGCGGAAGGAGATGCGTCGCAGGGCGTGGGTTTTCTCCATCTCGCGATGCGCCGCGCGCAGGCGGTAGGAGGGGATCGCGGCCACCAGGTGGTGGATGTCGTGTTTGGTGATATTTGCCACCATCTCGTCAAACACCCAGCCGAAATCCAGGCACGATCCGCCCTGGATCGCAGCCCGTTCGAAATCCAGATCCGGTCGGCGGTCCCACCAGGTGCCTTCGAAATTGTGCTGCAGATAGACCAGCGCCACGCCAATGCAGCCCCCTAGCCAGATCGCGAAGGCGAAGGTGAAAACACCCGACCAGCCCTGCCACAGGTGGAGCGCGGCAAAGAGCGCCAGGATCGCCAGGTTATGCGCCAGAATCGCCTTGATCCCGACGCTCGCCGCGTTCTTGGGCCAGCGGTAGACAAAGAAATAGGTCCAGAACGACCCCACCGGAATCAGCACGGCCGGGTGGCGGTACAGGCGGTAATAGAGCCGCTGCCAGACGCCCGCCCGTTCCCATTCCGCCACGGTCATTGTGTAGATCTCGGTCGTGTGACGCTCGTTCAGGTCGCCAACATAGGCGTGGTGCAGATTATGGTTGTGGGTCATCTGCGGGTAGGCCGCGAAGGTAAAGGGCGAAACGACATAGCCCCAGAACCGGTTCTGCGCCCTGGTCTCGAACAGCGACAGGTGGCCCAGATCGTGTTGCAGCACGTAAAGCCGCACACCGGCAAAAGCCAGCACCACCACGGCGGGCACCGCCACCAGCCAATCCCCCTGCCCCACGGCCAGAATCGCCGTGAACGCAGACAGGGCATAGATGACGAGGTTGGACAGAAGGCTCAAATAGGCCAGGCGATTGTCCTTTTTGGTATAGGCCCGCAGGGCAGTGCGCAGTTCCATGGTCTTCTCCAATAATGCGGACACATGGTCAGGCCCGCAGCCGGGGCTGGCTTAAATCGGCTTGAAAACAATTTTGTAACGAATTCGGGGTGCAATCAAGAGGGCGCGCGCCACCCAGGGTTGCGCGCGCCTGCGCCCCGAAAAGACCCGCGTGGATCAGGGGGCGATGACCACGCCCCTGCGGCCTGCAAGGTCCGTGAAATACTGCCAGGCGACGCGGCCCGACCGAGCCCCGCGCGTGGCCTGCCATTCGATCGCCTCGGCGCGCAGGGTCTGATCGTCGATCTCGACCCCATATGCGTCACAATAGCCGCGGATCATCTGCAGGTATTCGTCCTGGTCGCAGGGGTGGAAGCCCAGCCAGAGGCCGAACCGGTCCGACAGCGAGACCTTTTCCTCGACCGCTTCGGACGGGTTGATGGCCGAGCCGCGTTCATTCTCGATCATGTCGCGCGGCATCAGGTGGCGGCGATTGGACGTTGCGTAGAAAACCACGTTCTCGGGCCGGCCTTCGATGCCGCCGTCCAGCACCGCCTTGAGGCTCTTGTAATGCTGGTCGTCATGGCTGAACGAGAGGTCGTCGCAGAACAGGACGAAGCGGTGGCGCGAGCCGCGCAGCAGGGTCAGGAGGCGGCTGACCGAGGGCAGGTCCTCGCGCTGCAGCTCGACGATCTTCAGGGCCAGGCCCTGCGCCTGAACTTCCGCGTGCACCGCCTTGACCAGGCTGGATTTTCCCATCCCCCGCGCGCCCCAGAGTAGCGCGTTGTTCGCGGGCAACCCGTGGGCGAATTGCAGGGTGTTTTCCAACAGCGTATCGCGCGAGCGGTTCACGCCGACCAGAAGGTCGATGGCAACACGGTTCACATGGGGCACCGGCTCCAGACGGTCCGGATCCGTGTGCCAGACGAAGGCGCCGGCCTGATCGAAATCAGGCGCCGCGAGGGGCGCGGGAGACATGCGCTCCAGCGCCTCGGCGATGCGGGTCAGCGCCTCATCCCCGCTCGGCCCGGTCATTTGGTGTCGTCCACCATGCTCGGGTCTTCATCATCATCGCCTCCGGTCCCATCGTCATCCGCGTCGTCCGCGTCATCCGCGTCATCAGCCTCGTCGAACTCGGCCAGGAGCGGGTCGTCGGCCTCTTCTTCCGGGTCGGTGGCGGCGGCAGGGGCGGCGGGGTCAGTTTCGGCGGCCTCGTCTTCGTCATCCTCGAACCACAGCCCCTCGGCGCGCAGACGGGCTTCGCGCTGCTTCTCGACGCGCGCGACCAGGAAGATCGAGATCTCGTAAAGCCCGTAGACCACGATGAACAGGATCAGCTGGGTGGTCACGTCCGGCGGTGTCACCAGCGCGGCAACGACCAGGATGCCGACCACGGCGTATTTGCGGGTCGAGCGCAGGCCGGACGCGGTGGCCAGACCCGCTTTGCCCATCAGGGTCAGAAGCACCGGCAGCTGGAAACACAGCCCGAAGGCCACGATCATCTTGAGCGTGATGTCCAGCGTCTCGTTCACCTTGCCGGAAAAGACGATGTCGATGCCGGTGTCCGCGGTCTCGGTCGTTGCAACTTCTTCGCCCACGAGGACGGCCGCCACATAGGAGGGCAGATCGGCAAAGCCCAGGAAGAAGGTCATGGCCAGCGGCACGACGATGAACTGGGCGAAGGCCGCGCCCAGCAGAAACAGCACCGGCGAGGCAATGAGGAACGGCAGGAAGGCGTCCTTTTCGTTGCGGTAGAGCCCCGGAGCGACGAAGCGCCACAGCTGGTTGGAAATGACCGGGAAGGACAAGGCCAGACCGCCCACCATCGAGATGCGAATGAGGGTAAAGAAATACTCCTGCGGGGCGGTATAGATCATCACCGGATTCGGGTCGCCCAGCTCGCGCATGGTCTTTTCGATCGGCACCAGCAGGAAATCCAGGATCATGCCGCCGAAGGCGAAACAGATCACCATGCCGACCACGAAGGCCAGCACCGAGTTGATCAGCCGTGTGCGCAGCTCGGCCAGGTGTTCGATCAGCGGGGCGGAGCTGTCTTCGATCTCGTCGGCTTTGCTCATGCGTCAGGCTTTTCCGTGGGTTCTGGTGTCTTGTCGGCGGGTGCATCCGCAGCGGGGGGGGCTGCCGTCTCGGTGGCCTCGGCCGCCTCCTTGTCGAGGCGCGCCTGCGCCTTCTTCGCCGTGGCTTCGTGGATCTTGCGCGCGGCTTCGGCGCGTTCCTCGGCCAGTTTGGCGGTCTCGCCACCGCGTTCGGCGGCGGGTTTGGCATCCGATTTCGTGTCGGGCTTGGAGGGGTCCCATTTCTCGAAACTGTCGGCCGCCTTGTTCAGCGCATCCAACCCCATCGCCTTGGGATTGGTCACGTTTTTCAAGTCCTTGGCCACATCATCGACACCGGATTGGGCGGCGGCGTCGTTCATTGCGCGGCTGAACTCGCGGCCCAGCGACCGCGCCTTGGCGGTAAAGCGCCCGAGCGTACGAAACATGCCGGGCAGGTCCTTGGGACCCACCACGATAAGCGCAACGATGCCGATGAGCAGCAGCTCGGTCATTCCGATGTCGAACATGGGCCGCCCCTTGATCTAGCGTGGTCTGAGGGCGGGTCAGGCCTTGTCCTTGTCGGACTCGGGCGTCACGTCCTTGGCTTCTTCGGATGCAGCCTTTTCGATCTCTTCCTGACCTTCGGCAACGCCCTTCTTGAACGAGGTGATGCCTTTGCCGACTTCACCCATCAGAGACGAGATCTTGCCGCGGCCGAACAGAACCAGCACCACGACGGCAATCAGAAGAAGGCCCGGCAGGCCAATATTGTTGAGCATTGGATGTCTCCCTTAAAGGCAGGGCTGTCCCCACCCTGTCATTCATCGCCTTGTGTATTTATTGCCTTCCCGCGCAAGATCAAAGCCCCAAAGCGGGTTTTTGCGCAAGAAACTGGCTGAACAGGTGAAATGAGGGGGTTCTGGCTCAGCCGCCGACCGGGAAAACGAAGCAACGGTCACGGCGGATGGCGATCCACAGCGCGGTGTCTCGCTTGGGCAGAAAGACCGAGGGCACGGTGGCCTTGAGCCGGGTGCCGTCGCTGTCCATGACAAATTCCACAAGGCTTTCATTCCCGATGAAACGCGCGCGTTCCACACGCCCGCAGGCCCAGACGCCATGGTCCGGCGAGGGGGCGGGGCCCTTGCCTCCACGGTCGAAGTCGATCTTCAGGTGCTGCGGGCGGATCACGATCTCGACCTCGGCGCCATCGGCCACACCCGGGGTCAGGAAATCGCCAAAGGGCGTTGCGGTCAACGCGCCGTTCGACCGGCCCCGGATCACGTTCACATCCGAGAAAAACGCCGCCGCCGCCCGGTCCACGGGCGTGTTGTAGATATTGTAGGGGGCGCCGCGCTGCACGATTCGCCCGTCGCGCATCAGCGCGATCTCGTCGGCCATGCGCATGGCCTCTTCGGGTTCGTGTGTGACCAGGAGGACCGCCGTGCCCTCTTCCTTGAGAATCGACAGGGTCTCGTCGCGGATCCCGTCGCGCAGCCGGTTGTCGAGGCCGGAAAAGGGTTCATCCATCAACAGGATGCGCGGGCGGGGTGCAATGGCGCGGGCCAGCGCCACGCGCTGCTGTTCGCCACCCGAGAGCTCATGCGGATAGTTGTGGCCGTAGGAGCCCAGCCCCACGCGATCCAGCAGCTCATCGGCGCGTTTGCGGTTCGCGGCGCGGTTGCCGTTCAGGCCGAAGGCCACATTGTCGGCCACCGACAGGTGCGGAAACAGCGCGAAATCCTGGAACATCAACCCGACCGAACGCTCTTCCGGTGGCACGAATGTGGTGCCACCGCAGATCAGTTCCCCATCGATATAGAGATCGCCCGAATCCTGGCTGTCCACCCCCGCGATGATGCGCAGGGTGGTGGATTTTCCGCAGCCCGAGGGGCCCAGAAGGCATGTCACCTGCCCCGGAGCGACGTTCAGGCTGACACCGCGCACCACCTCGCGCCCGGCGAAGCTGCGCGTCAGGTTGCGGATTTCCAGGCGGGGCTGCTCTGCGGTCACGGGCGGTCTCCGGTTGGTCCGACCGTTTCCGTCGGGCTTTTTCCGCAGATAGCAGCCTCACCCGGCGCTCGCAACCCTGCCAGCCCGCCAGAGGACAGGTCGCGACGGCAGAACGGTGAAGCCCGCCGAAAACGACGCCAAATTGTCGCAGCCGGCCAAGAGGTGCCTTCCCACCCTGTCACCATAGGGCCAATGCGGCCCCGACGGACAGCTCCATGCGCCTGATGATTTCCTTCGCCTCACTGCTTCTGTCGGTGATCCTGCTTCAGCTCAGTTCGGGGGGGGTCGGTCCGCTGGACGCGGTGTCCGGCCTGACCGTGGGATTCTCCAGGGCCGAGGTCGGCATGCTCGGCTCGGCGCATTTCCTGGGCTTCTTCATTGGCTGCTGGTGGGCGCCGCGGCTGATGGGCTCGGTCGGCCATTCGCGCGGCTTTTCGGTCTTTACCGCGATGGGGGCGATCGGGCTGCTGGCGCATATGCTGTGGATCAACCCCTATGCCTGGGCAGTGATGCGGATTGCCACCGGCCTGTGCATTGCCGGGTGTTACACGGTGATCGAGGCCTGGCTGAATGCCAAGATCACCAATGACACACGCGGACGGGTGATGGGCGGCTACCGGATCGTCGACATGGGGGCCTCGCTGGGCGCGCAGCTGCTCATTGGCGTGTTGGAGCCCGCCCAGTATGTCTCGTACAACATCCTGGCGATCCTGTGCTGTGCGGCGATCCTGCCGCTTGCCATGACCCGCAACGCCCAGCCCGAGACCCCCGCCGCACCGCGTCTGAAACCGGAGCTGGCCTGGTCCATGTCCCCCCTTGCCGTAGGCGGGGTGATCGTGGCCGCGCTCAGTTCGGCCTCCTTCCGGATGGTCGGCCCGGTCTATGGCCAGGAGGTCGGGCTTCAGCTTGACCAGATCGCTTTCTTTCTGGCGAGTTTCGTTCTGGGCGGGGCGCTGGCACAGCTTCCTCTGGGGTGGCTTGCCGACAAATACGACCGGCGCTGGGTGCTGATCTGGCTTTCGGCGGCGGCTGTACTGTCCAGCGGCATCACCATTGCGGCAAGCGACGCGGGCACGCTGGGCGTCATGCTGACGGCGGGTTTCTTCGGTTTTACCACCTTCCCGATCTTCTCGGTCTCGGCGGCCCATGCGAATGACTTCGCCACCTCCGAACAGCGGGTCGAACTGTCCGCCGCGCTGATGTTCTGGTATGCGCTCGGCGCCATCGCCAGCCCCTACGTGAGTTCGAAACTGATCACCGCCTTTGGCCCCGGCGCGCTGTTTGCCTTTGTTGCGGCGGGGCACCTGGGACTGATCGTGTTCGGCCTGGCGCGGATGCGGGCCCGTCCGACCGTCGAGGACAGGACGCCCTATCTCTATTCGCCGCGAACCTCGTTCACCGTGGGCCGGTTGATGGGCCGGTTCCGGGACCGAAAATAGATCATCGCCCGGCCCCGGTTCTCTGTCCCCTACCCTCTGGCCTAACCCCCATCCATGCCGTATACGGCCCCAAACAGCTTTGGGACATGACATGAACCGCATCCTCATCACCTCGGCCATTCCTTACATCAACGGGATCAAGCACCTGGGCAACCTGGTGGGCTCGCAGCTTCCGGCGGACCTTTACGCCCGGTATCAGCGCGGCCGCGGCAATGAGGTCATGTTCATCTGCGCCACCGACGAACACGGCACCCCCGCCGAACTGGCCGCCGCCAAGGCCGGCAAGCCGGTCGACGAATTCTGCGCCGAGATGCACCAGGTCCAGGCCGAGATCGCCCGCGGTTTCCGCCTTTCGTTCGACAAATTCGGCCGCTCTTCGTCGCAGCGCAACCACAAGCTCACCCAGCATTTCGCAGGCAAGCTCGCCGAAAACGGCCTGATCGAGGAAGTCAGCGAGAAACAGGTCTATTCCCACGCCGACAAGCGCTTCCTGCCCGACCGGTATATCGAGGGCACCTGCCCCAACTGCGGCTATGACAGCGCGCGCGGCGACCAGTGTGAAAACTGCACCAAGCAGCTCGATCCGACCGACCTGATCGACCCGCGCAGCGCAATCTCCGGCTCGACCGAGTTGGAGGTGCGCGAGACCAAGCACCTCTACCTGAAACAATCCGCGCTGAAGGACAAGCTGGACGGCTGGATCGACACCAAGGCCGACTGGCCGGTGCTGACCACCTCGATTGCAAAGAAATGGCTGCATGACGGTGACGGGCTGCAGGATCGCGGCATTACCCGCGACCTTGACTGGGGCGTACCGGTGAAGAAAGGCGATCAGGACTGGCCGGGCATGGAAGGCAAGGTCTTTTACGTCTGGTTCGACGCACCGATCGAATACATCGCCGCCACCGCCGAGCTGGCCGACGAGCTGGGCGAGGATGACAGTTTCTGGCAGCGCTGGTGGCGCACCGACAAGGGCGCGGAGGACGTGCGTTACGTGCAGTTCATGGGCAAGGACAACGTGCCCTTCCACACGCTGAGCTTCCCGGCCACCATCATGGGCTCGGGCGAGCCGTGGAAGCTGGTCGATTACATCAAGTCGTTCAACTACCTGAACTATGACGGCGGGCAGTTCTCGACCTCCAAGGGGCGCGGGGTCTTCATGGACCAGGCGCTGGAAATCCTGCCGGCGGACTACTGGCGCTGGTGGCTGCTGTCCCACGCGCCGGAAAACTCGGACAGTGAATTCACCTGGGAGAACTTCCAATCCAGCGTGAACAAAGACCTGGCCGACGTGCTGGGCAACTTCGTCAGCCGCGTGACCAAATTCTGCCGCTCGAAATTCGGCGAAGAGGTGCCTAACGGTGCCTATGGCCCCGCCGAGACCGAGCTGATCGCGGACCTGACCGCCAAGGTGCGCGCCTATGAGGGCCACATGGACGCGATGGACGTGCGCAAGGCGGCACAGGAGCTGCGCGGCATCTGGGTTGCGGGCAATGAATACCTGCAAGCCGCCGCGCCCTGGGCCGCCTTCAAGGAAGACCCGGGCCTGGCAGCGGGATCGATCCGCCTGTCTTTGAACCTGATCCGCCTCTACGCGGTGCTGTCGGCGCCCTTCATCCCGGACGCCGCCGCCACCCTGACTCAGGCGATGAACACCGATGACACCTGGCCCGACGACATGGCCGCCGCGCTGGACATTCTGAAACCCGGCCACGCCTTCGCCGTGCCCGACAACCTCTTTGCCAAGATCACCGACGATCAACGCGAAGACTGGCAGACGCGCTTTTCCGGCACGCGGAACTAGGGTCCGTACTCAATTAGCGGATTCCCCTTTTGGTTTTTATCTGATTCACTCCCGCCAGGAACAGGCGGGAGGGTTTCATGGCACGTAATTTGTATTGGCTCAGCGATGCCGAATGGGCGGCGATCCGACCGCATCTACCAACGGGTCGGCGCGGGGCACGACGGGTCGATGACCGTCGGGTGATCTCTGGCATCCTGCATATGCTCAAGACCGGAGCGCGTTGGCGCGATTGCCCGGCGGAATACGGCCCCTACACAACGATCTACAACCGCTTCAACCGGTGGTCCAAGCAGGGCGTCTGGGAGGATGTTTTCCATGTCTTGTCAGGCTCTTCCGGTGTGATCGGCACGACCAGCGCGGACAGCACATCGGTCAAGGCGCACCGCTCGGCATCGGGCGGAAAAGGGGGGAGTTCACCCATGCGATCGGACGCTCACGCGGCGGACGGACGACCAAGATTCATGCCCTGACAGATGAGGCCGGGCGCCCCGTCGCACTCTGCCTGACGCCGGGCCAGGCGCATGACTTGACCGGTGTGGCCGAGCTTCTGACATGCGTCCCCACACCGCACCGCCTGCTGGCAGACCGCGCCTATGACGCGCGACGGCTGCGCGACTGGCTGGCTGAGCGGGGATGCGAGGCCGTCATCCCGCCAAACCCGACGCGAAAACACCCCCATTCCTACGACAAGGCTG
>NZ_JASBTN010000031.1 GCF_030148435.1 Aliiroseovarius sp. | reverse complement strand
CGAGGAGTCGATCCGCGCCTATGGCATCGACGGCGTCGTGCTGCTGGGTGGCTGTGACAAGACCACGCCGGGCCAGTTGATGGGCGCGGCCTCCGTGGACCTGCCGAGCATCGTGGTCAGCTCCGGCCCGATGCTGAACGGAAAGTGGCAGGGCAAGGACATCGGTTCCGGCACGGATGTGTGGAAATTCTCCGAAGCGGTGCGCGCGGGCGAAATGACGCTGAAAGATTTCATGGCGGCCGAATCGGGGATGAGCCGTTCCAAGGGGGTCTGCATGACCATGGGCACGGCCTCCACCATGGCCTCGCTGGTCGAGGCGATGGGCATGTCGCTGCCCACCAACGCGGCGCTTCCCGCCGTGGACGCGCGGCGCATGGCCCTGGCCCACATGACCGGCAAACGCATCGTCGAAATGGTCGAGGAGGGGCTGAAATTCTCGGGCGTCATGACCCGCGAAAGCCTGGAGAACGCGATCCTGGCCAACGCCGCCGTGGGGGGCTCGACCAATGCGGTCGTGCACCTTCTGGCCATCGCGGGCCGGGTCGGGGTCGACCTGAGCCTCGAAGATTTCGAACTGGGCAGCGAGGTGCCCCTGCTGGTCAACTGCATGCCCTCGGGCAAATACCTGATGGAAGATTTCTGTTACGCGGGCGGCATGCCCGTGGTGCTGAAACGGCTGGGCGACAGGCTCCGCCCGGCCAGGACCGTGCTGGGCGGCGACATCTCCGCCTATGCGGATGGTGCCGAATGCTGGAACGATGACGTGATCCGCACCATGGAAAACCCGCTGAAACCCGCCGCGGGTCTGCGCGTGCTCAAGGGCAACCTGGCGCCCAAGGGGGCGATCATCAAACCCTCGGCTGCCAGCGATCACCTTCTGGAACACGAGGCCGAGGCTTACGTGTTCGAAAGCATCGAGGACTTCAAGGCCAACGTGGACCGCGACGACCTGCCTGTCACCAGGGACAGCATCCTGGTGCTGAAGGGCTGCGGGCCCAAGGGTTATCCGGGCATGCCCGAAGTGGGCAATATGCCGATCCCGGCCAAGCTGGTGAAGGAGGGCGTGCGCGACATGGTGCGCGTCTCGGATGCCCGCATGTCCGGCACCGCCTTCGGCACCGTGGTGCTGCATGTCGCGCCCGAGGCCAACGCGGGCGGCACGCTGGCGCTTGTGCAAACCGGCGACCGCATCCGCCTGTCGGCCTCGAAGGGCGAGCTGGAGCTGCTGGTGCCCGAGGCGGAACTGGCCACCCGCCGCGCCGCCTGGACGCCCGAGGCCCCGCATTACACCCGCGGTTATGCCAAGATGTATATCGACCATGTTTTGCAGGCCGACCAGGGCGTCGATCTGGACTTCCTGGTGGGCAAGGACACCCGCCCCGTGACAAGAGAGAGCCACTGATGACCACAGCCACGTTTCACGACCTCAAGGGGGCGAGTGTTTTCATTACCGGCGGCGGCGCGGGGATCGGTGCCTCGATCACCGAGGGATTCATCGAACAGGGCGCCAGGGTGGCCTTCGTCCAGCGCTCCGATGCCTCCGGCTTCTGTGACGAGATGGAAGAAAAGCACCGGGTGCGCCCCCTGTTCATCCAGTGTGACATCACCGACATCCCGGCCCTGCAAGCCGCCATCGCCCGATCCGCCGATGCCCACGGCCCGATTACCACGCTCATCAACAACGCCGCCAATGACAAGCGCCATGCAACCGAGGACGTAACCGAGGAATTCTGGGACTGGTCCCAGGCTATCAACCTCAAGGCCTATTTCTTCGCCTGCCAGGCGGTGGTTGCCGGAATGCGCGAGGCGGGCGGCGGTTCGATCATCAATTTCAGCTCGATCAGCTACATGATGGGCAACGCCGGCTACCCGTCCTACACCACCGCCAATGCCGGGCTGAACGGCATGTCGCGTTCGCTGGCGCGCGAGTTCGGCCCGGACAGGATTCGCGTCAACGCTCTGGCTCCCGGCTGGGTCATGACCCCCAAACAGCGCGAAATGTGGGTCACGCCCGAGGCGCTGGCCGCGCATCTGGATCGCCAGTGTCTGAAAGACGAGCTTGAGCCGCGCGACATTGTTGACGCCGTGCTGTTTCTGGCGTCCAACACCTCGCGTATGATGACGGGCCAGATGATGGTCGTCGATGGCGGCGTGGTTGTGACGGGATAAGCAGGATGACGGTTGACTGGATCGCAGTGGATTGGGGCACGACGCATCTGCGTGCCTGGCTGATGGGCGGCGGCGAGGCGGTTTGTCTGCGCTCGGACAAGGGCATGGGCGGGCTCGCGCCGGATGAATTCGAACCGGCCCTGCTGGAGCTGGTGGCGGACCGTATTACCGGCTCCACCCCCGTCATCGCCTGCGGCATGGTCGGCGCACGTCAGGGTTGGGTCGAAGCGCGCTATGCCAAGGTGCCCTGCAAGGCGCCCGGTATTGCGGAGGCGATCCGGGTGCCCACGCAGGATGGGCGCCTCGACCTGCGCATCCTGCCCGGCGTATCACAGGACAGCCCGGCGGATGTCATGCGCGGGGAAGAAACCCAGATTGCCGGTTTCCTTGCCCGCGATCCGCAATTCGACGGGGTGCTCTGCCTGCCGGGGACGCATACGAAATGGGCACATGTCTCGGCCGAAGAAATCGTCAGTTTCCAGACCGTGATGACCGGCGAATTGTTCGCGCTGCTCTCCACCGGGTCCGTGCTGCGCCATTCCATGGGCGCGGGCTGGGACGATGAAGCCTTCGCCGACGCCGTGGGCGACGCCATGTCCCGCCCGCAGGCCATTGCCGCCAGGCTCTTTACCCTGCGCGCAGACAGCCTTCTGCACGGCCAGACCCCCGCGACGGCCCGCGCCCGCCTGTCCGGGCTGCTGATCGGCCTCGAACTTGCTGCCACCAAACCCTACTGGCTGGGTCAGCAGGTGGCGCTGATCGGTGCGCCGGACCTGTGCCAAACCTATGCCACTGCGCTTTCCGCTCAGGGGCTCGCCCCGACGCTCCATTCCGGTGACGATCTGACCCTCGCGGGGCTGACCGCCGCCTACCAGACCATGAAGGACACCGCATGAGCCGCGCCATCATCGCCATCCTGCGGGGCGTGACCCCCGCCGAAGTCACCGCGATCGCAGGTGCCATCCTGGACGCCGGCATCGACCGGATCGAGGTTCCGCTGAACTCGCCCGAGCCCCTGGACAGCATCGCCCGCCTGTCCGAGGCCCATGGCGACCGCGCCCTGATCGGCGCGGGCACCGTGCTGACCCCCGAAGACGTGGCCGCCGTGGCCTCCGTCGGGGGCAAGCTGATCGTCTCGCCCGATTGCAACCCCGATGTGATCCGCGCCAGCAAATCCGCCGGGCTCACCAGCTTTCCGGGGGTCATGACCCCGACCGACTGTTTTACCGCCCTGCGTCACGGCGCGGACGGGCTGAAATTCTTTCCCGCCGAGCTGGTCGGTCCCTCCGGTCTGAAAGCCATACGCGCGGTGCTGCCAAAGGGGACCGAGACCTTCGCCGTCGGCGGCGCAGGCCCGGAAAACTTCGCCGAATGGGTCGCCGCTGGCGCCACCGGCTTCGGCATCGGTTCAGCCATCTACAAGCCCGGCGATACGCCGGACGCGGTTGCGGCCAAGGCCGCCACCATTGTCGCCACCTATGACAAGGCCCGGTCATGATCTTTGACGACCGTGCCTGCATTCTGGGCGAAGGCCCGCTCTGGCACCCTGCCCGCGAACAGCTTTTCTGGTTCGATATCAAGAGCAAGCGGCTGCTGACCCGCGACGGGAACCAGCCACGGGACTGGCAATTCGATCACCATGTCTCCGCTGCGGGCTGGGTCGATCACGATACGCTTCTGATCGCCTCCGAGGTCGCGCTCTTGCGCTTCCACATTCCCACCGGTGAGAGCGAACATGTCGTGCCGCTGGAGGCCGACGAGCCTGTCACCCGGTCGAACGATGGCCGTGCGGACCCGTATGGGGGCTTCTGGATCGGCACCATGGGCAAGGAACTGGAACCCGGGGCGGGCGCAATCTATCGCTTCTACAAGGGCCGATTGGAAGTGCTCTACCAGGACATTACGATCTCCAACGCGATCTGCTTCGCGCCGGACGGGCGCACGGCCTATTACACCGACACGCCCACTGGCACGGTGATGCGCCAGCCTCTGGACGGAGAAGGCTGGCCCGAAGGCGCGGCCGAACCCTTCGTGCGGCTCGACGGGCCGGATGGGGCCGTGGTCGATGCGGACGGCTGCCTCTGGGTCGCACAATGGGGGGCGTCGCGTGTGGTGCGTTTCGGGCCGGATGGCAACCTCCTGTCCCATGTGGACCTGCCCGCCAGCCAGGTGACGTGCCCGGCCTTCGCGGGCACCACGCTGCATGTGACCTCCGCCGCCGAGGGCGTCGACGAGGAACACGGCGGCAAGACCTTCGCCATTGATGTTGGCGTGCAAGGC
>NZ_JASBTN010000025.1 GCF_030148435.1 Aliiroseovarius sp. | reverse complement strand
CCGTTCAGCATCGGGCCGGAGCTGACCACGATGCTCGGCAGGTCCACGGAGGCCGCGCCCATCAACTGGCCCGGCGTGGTCTTGTCACAGCCACCCAGCAGCACGACGCCGTCGATGCCATAGGCGCGGATCGACTCCTCGACATCCATTGCCAGGAGATTGCGAAACAGCATGGCGGTCGGTTTCATCTGGGTCTCGCCCAGGGACATGACCGGGAATTCGACCGGGAAGCCCCCGGCCTCCCACACGCCGCGCTTCACGCCTTCGGCCAGATCGCGCAGGCCGGAGTTGCAGGGGGTCAGTTCCGACCAGGTGTTGCAGATGCCGATCACCGGGCGCCCGTCGAAAGCGTGATCCGGGAAGCCCTGGTTCTTCATCCAGCTGCGGTGAATGAACCCGTCGCGGTCCAGCTTGCCATACCAGGCGCGGTTGCGGCGGATCGTATCGGCGGGAGTGTCGTTGCTGTCATTATTGTTGTCATTCGTCATAGACGTGTTCCTTCGATCACCCACATGGTCTCGGGGAAGCTCCAGGGGAGCGTGAGGCCGTGGTTCGTCAGATAGGCCCCGCTGAGGGTCAGCGGCGCGATTTTGATTGCCTGATCACCGCGCGACAGGGGATGGGCATCGGCGCGGTTCACGAGGTCGATCCGGTACATCGCCTCGGGCGAAAGGCGGGTGAACCGCAGGGGCCGGGGTGCGATCTGCGCCGAAGTCTCTGCCTTGCCCGCGAAGACCACGAAACGGCCGCCGCCCCATTCGAGCTGCTGTTCGGCGACGATGGCCGGGTCGGCGCTGTCCAGGCGCAGGATGTCGGCCTTCTCCAGCCAGGCGCGATTTGCTTTCCACCAGCTCGTGACCTGGCGCAGTACATTGGCCTCATCCCCGGTCAGCTCGCGCGGGTCCATCTCGAACCCCATGTGGCGCTGGGCGGCCACCCAGGCGCGGAAGCGGATGTCCGTCACCCGCCCCGAGGTGTGGCAATGGCGCGGGCCGACATGGCTGCCGGTGACGGACAGGGGCAGGAACAGGGCCGCATTGTGCTGCATCCGGAGCCGTTCCAGCGCGTCATTGCTGTCGGACAGCCAGACCCGCTGGGTGCGGCTGAGAATGCCGAAGTCGATCCGCCCTCCGCCCGAGGCGCAGCTTTCGATCTCGACCGCCGGGAAGGCGGCGCGCAGGCGGTCGATCAGATCGTAAGACCCGCGGGTCTGGGCCTGATCCGGGAAGGGCAGCACCCGGTTGTGGTCCCATTTCACATAGTCGATCGCATTGTCCGCCAGCACTGCGGAAATCCGGTCGAACAGAAAATCGCGCACCTCGGGCAGGGCCATGTTCAGCGCCATCTGCTGGCGCCCCATGATCTGGTCCTCGCCGCCCAGCACCCAATCGGGATGGGCGCGGAACAGGTTCGAATTGGGATTGATCATCTCGGGTTCGAACCAGATGCCGAAGGACATGGCCTCGGCATGCACATGGTCGATCAGCGGACCCAGACCATCCGGGTACTTGCGCGGGTCGACCTCCCAGTCCGACAGGGCCTGTGTGTCGTCATCGCGGTTGCCGAACCAGCCGTCATCCAGAACGAAACGTTCGGCGCCCAGATCGGCGGCCATGGTGGCGATCTTTTTCAGCTCGTCCAGCTTGTGATCGAAATAGACCGCCTCCCAGCAGTTGTAATGCACCGGGCGCGGGCGATTCGGGTCGGGCCAGGTGACGATCCGGTCGCGCAAATGCCGCTGGAACGCCACGGCACAGCCGTTCAGCCCGTCGTCGGAATAGGTCATGTAGAGCGGCGGCGCGGGAAAATGGGTCAGCGGTTCGGACATCAGCCCGGTGGCAAGGCCGAACTGCACCTGACGGCGGCCGTCGGGCAGTTCCTCGGCAACCATGCGATGCCCGCCGGACCAGCCGAGGTGAAAGGCCCAGGCCTCGCCGCGCGCATTGGTGGCACCGCGGGCCGGGATGATCAGCCCGGGAAAATGCTCGTGCCCGGTCCGGCCCGAGCGGTTCTCGCGAAAGCGTATCCCGGCGGACCAGGGGGTGTGGTTCATCTGAAACTCGCCACACCAGCGGCCGCTGAAGTCGATCATTTCGTCCGCGTGCTGCGGGGCGGGCATGACCGGGGAGGCCAGCCAGTGCAGGTGCACCGGTTCATCGGTATCCAGCTGCGCGTACGCCGTCAGAACATGAGTGACCGGGTCGATCTCGAACCGGGCGGAGTAGGTCAGCCCGTGTCCCTCATCGCGATAGGTCAGGGTCAGCGCATCGCCGTCCCGCGCCTCGTCCACATAACAGAACTTGGGCAGGATCGGCGTGCCGTCCCTGCGCTGCAGGATCATGCCGGGTTGGCCGGGGAAGGTGCGGGTGGCCTCGGGGCAGATTGACAGTTCGGGGTTTTCGTCCAGCATGCCACCGGTCACGTCCAGACGCCCGGCCTGGAACATGGCCTCCAGGTCTTCACCGTCGCTCAGCCGGGGCCCCCAGTAGAGCACCTCGGCCAGGCGGTCCCGCTTCGATCCCAGAACCAGGGTCTGGCGGGAACAGTCAAGCCGCCAGCATCGGATCATTTCACCGCCCCCAGGGTCAGGCCGGCGATGAAGTGGCGCTGCATCAGGAAGAACATGGCAACGGGGGGAATGGCCGCGACGATCGAGCCCGCGCTCATCAGGTGGTACTGCGCCACAAACTGCGAGTTGAACGAGGTGATGCCTGCGGTCACGGGCTGCGCGTCCGGCCCCTGCGTCAGCACGATGGCCCAGAAGTAGTCGTTCCAGATGAAGGTGAAGATCAGCACCGCCAGCGCGGCCAGCGCGGGCTTCATCAGGGGAAGCACGACGAACCAGAAGATGCGCCATTCGGCGATGCCCTCGACCCGGGCGGCCTCGATCAGTTCGAAGGGCAACGCGCGGATGAAGTTGCGCATGAAGAGCGTGCAGAACCCGGTCTGGAAGGCGATGTGAAAGAGCACCAGCCCCATCTTGGTATCATAGAGTCCGGCGGACACGGTCAGGTCGCGCACCGGCACCATCAGGATCTGGAACGGCACGAAGTTCCCCGCGATGAACATGAAGAAAATCAGCAGGTTGCCGCGAAATCGATAGATGCCCAGCGCAAATCCGGTCATCGTCGACAGGGCCACCGCGCCGACCACGGTCGGGACCGTGATCAGGAACGAGTTCAGCATGTAGCGCGGCATGTCGCTTTCAAAAAAGACCTTGCCGTAGTTGGTGAAGAACTCGAAGGACGAGGGCACACCCCAGTAGTTGCCATTGGTGAAATCCGCGAGCGGGCGGATCGAGAACAGCGCCACTGCAACCAGCGGCAGGAGCCACATCAGGAGCGCGACGGGCAAAAGTGCCTGGTAGGAGATCTGCGCGCCGCGGGAGCGTTTTTCGATCGGGGTCGGGAACATGTCGTATCCTCCTTGGGCTCAACGGCGGGCTCAGCGGCGCGCGGCGCGTTCTTCGCGGTACATGGACCACAGGAAATAGGCGATAAATACCAGCATGATCAGGAACAGCACCACCGCGATTGCCGAGCCATAGCCCATGCGGAACCCGTATTCGGACAGGGCCTTTTCGAACATGTAGAAGGACAGGACGCGGGTCGACCCGAACGGCCCGCCATTGGTCATGATCGAGATCAGGTCGAAGGATCTGAGCGCGCCGATAATGGTAACAACAAAGGCGATGAAGGTCGCCGGTTTCAGCTGCGGCAGGATCACGTGCCACAGCATGCGCACACCCTTTGCCCCGTCCAGACGTCCGGCCTCGATCTGTTCGGGGTCCACGGCATTGAGACCGGTGAGGTAGAGGATCATGCAATAGGCGGTCTGCGGCCACAGGCCCGCGGCAATGATACCGTAGGTGGCCAGCGTCGGATCGCCAAGGATGTTCAACGGGTCGAAGCCGAAGGTGGTGATGACAGCGTTCAGCAGCCCTTCGCGCGGGAGGTAGAACCAGCTGAACACCAGGCCCACGACCACCTGCGAAATCACGAAGGGAAAGAAGAACAGCGACTTGTAGAGGCGAATGCCCACCACGTTCTGGTTCAGAAACAGCGCGATGAACAGGCCCGCCGGGATTGCCAGCAGGTACAGGGCCAGCCATTTCAGGTTGTTCCAGAGCGAGATTTCGAAGGCGCGGTCGGAGGCCAGTTCCTCGTAGTTGCGCAGCCCCACGAAGGTGGCTTCGCCCAGCCCGTCCCATTCATAGAGCGAGATGTTGAAGCTCTGGATGATCGGGCTGATTACGTAGACCAGAAAGAACAGGACACCGGGCAAAAGAAAAAGCAGCGGCGTGATGGTCATCCGGTTGCGTTGAAGCCAGCCGGGTTCGGGGGTCGTGGTGGACATGGTGCTCCTCCCAGAACATGCCTTGGGGAAACCCCTGTATCGGGCTTGCCGAGGGCATGCGGGCGTCAGGGAAAACGGTGCCCCGCCCGGAGAGGCGGGACACCGGGGTCAGGTTACTTGTAGATACGCTTGCGGGCGCTTTCGAGACGGTTCAGGATGTCGTCCAGGTTGTCCGGGAACACCATGAATTCCTGCAGCCCTTCCATGCCGACCGAGGCCATTTCGGCCGGGAAATCACGGTCGAAGAACTGCGCGATACCACCGGGGGCGTTGCCCGACAGCATCTCGAAGCCCTGCTGGATGAACTCGTCATCCGCGACGCTGGCGTCGGCATTCACCGGCAGCTGGCCCAGGCCATCGGGACCGTTGATCGCCGTTTGAACATCGACCGAGGTCACATACTGCAGGAAGGCGCGCGCGGCTTCCTTGTTCGAAGCATTCGACGCGACGTGGAACGTATCGGTCGGGGCATCCTCACCCATCGGGAAGTCGCCGATTTTCGGGAACTGGTAGAAGTCCAGTTGATCGTCTGTCAGCCCGGCCTCACGCAGGTGCGGCACCGCGAAGTTTCCGATCAGATAGGCGGTTGCCTCGCCTTTCACGACGAAGGGCAGCGCTTCCTGCCAGGAATAGGTCTGGTGGTCGTCGACGAAGGCGCCCATGTCGATCAGCCTGCGCCAGTTGGCGAAGGTCGCGCGCACTTCATCCGAGGTCCACTCGACCTCGCCACGTGCCAGCTGCATGTGGAAATCGAACCCGTTGGTGCGCATGTTCATGTAGTCGAACCAGCCGCCGGCGGTCCAAAGGAACTTGGACCCGATCGAATAGCACTTGCGGCCTGAATCCAGAACAACCTGACAGTTGGCGACCTCTTCTTCGAAGGTGGCCGGTTCGGTCAGGCCCAGCTCCTTGAAGATGTCTTCGCGGTAATAGATGCCCCACTGGTAGTAGGTATAGGGCACGCCCCACTGCTTGCCGTCCATGGTCATGGCACCCTTGACCGATTCAAGGCCGGGGAAAGCGCCCTCTTCCCACATGTCCGAGACATCCTCGAACAGGCCGGCACGCACATAGGGGCCCATGCGGTTGGCAGCGTACCAGTTGACGACGTCCGGCGGATTGGCCGTCAGAGCGTTGCGGATCTGGCTTTTCCATGCGTCGCGGTCGACCACCTCCAGCTCGACCGTCAGGTCCGGGTGCATGGCGTCAAAGTCGGCGGCAAGCCCTTCGATGATGGCGCGCGGCGCCGGGTTCGACATGTCCGAGATGATGCGCAGCGTGCCCGACAGCTCGGCCATTGCGGGGGTGACGAGGCCAGTGGTCAGCGCCAAGGCAGCCACAGCCTTTGTGAACTTATGGAACATGGTTTCCTCCCTGTTGTTCCGGTCAATTCGGTGTTGACTTTTTGGTTCCAAATAATGAAACCTTATCTCAACTATTGAAAACACTGCAACGAGAAGCTATCGTTGTCAACAGTTTCGTGGGGCAGGCCGCCGCCGGAACAGGGAGGAAGACACAGATGAACGCCACCGCGAAATCAGACGGGACAGTTGGTAAAGCATTGGAAATGCTTGACCTTGTGGCCGAGTTCGGCCGCCCGGTGCGTTTTATCGACATTCTGGCGAAGTCCCCTCACCCAAAGGCCACCGCCTACCGCCTGCTCCAGACGCTGACGAATCAGCACATGCTGGAATTCAACGAGGGCGACGGCACCTATTCCCTGGGCGGGCGGCTGATGCGGCTGGCCCATGCAGCGTGGAAAACCGCTTCGCTCGCGCCGATCGCGCGCCCCTTTGTCGAGGAACTGGCCGCGCAGGTGGGGGAAACCGTGCACCTGGCGCAGATCGACCAGGGGCAGGTCCTGTTCGTCGACAAGCTGCAGGCCACCGACCGGTTCGAGACCCTGGCCCAGGTCGGCAAGGTGGCCCCCGCCTATTGCACCGGGGTCGGCAAGGCGATGCTGGCCTTCCTGGCGCCGAAGCGGTTGCAACTGGCGCTGAAACAGCAAGCCTATTTCCGGTACACCAACGCAACCCTGACCGATGCCGATGCTTTGGTCGCCGAGCTCGATCGCATACGCACCACCGGCTTCGCCCACGACCGCGAAGAACACGAGGAAGGCATCATCTCGATCGCCGTGCCGATCCTGTCCACCAATGGCCGCGTGATCGGCGCCCTGTCGATCGCCACGGCCACCACCCGCCACACGCTGGAAGGGCTCGACGCGTTCCGCGCCCCCCTTCTGGAAACCGCAGAAAAGATCGGGGCCGAAGCCACCCACTGGCAGTTCCCCGCCTGAACCCGAACGGAGAGATACCAATGTCCGGAGTTACCCTTACCAAGGCCATCAAACGCTATGGCGACGTGCAGGTCATCCATGGAGTCGACCTTGAAATCGAACATGGCGAGTTTTGCGTCTTCGTCGGCCCCTCGGGCTGCGGCAAGTCCACGCTGTTGCGCATGATTGCGGGGCTGGAGGAAACCACCGAAGGCACCATTCAGATTGGTGCGCGCGACGTGACCAAAGCCGACCCGGCCGACCGTGGCGTCGCAATGGTGTTTCAGACCTATGCGCTCTACCCCCACATGACGGTGGAAGAAAACATGGGCTTTGGGCTGAAAATGAACGGCGTACCCAAGGCGGAAGTGGCCGAGAAGGTGGGCCGCGCCGCCGAGATCCTGCAACTGGGCGATTACATGCGGCGCAAGCCCAAGGCCCTGTCGGGCGGACAACGCCAGCGCGTCGCCATCGGCCGCGCCATCACCCGCGGACCCGAGGTGTTCCTGTTCGACGAACCGCTGTCCAACCTCGACGCCGAACTGCGCGTCGACATGCGGGTGGAGATCGCCCGCCTGCACAAGGAACTCGACGCAACGATGATCTACGTCACCCATGACCAGGTCGAGGCGATGACCCTGGCCGACAAGATCGTGGTGCTGCGTGCGGGCAGGATCGAACAGGTCGGCAGCCCGATGGACCTCTATCAGGATCCGGACAACAAGTTCGTGGCCGGGTTCATCGGCTCTCCGTCGATGAATTTCGTGAACGGGACGGCAGCCGGTGGCAAAGTCACCCTCCCGGCCCTGGGCGGCAAGGTGATCGAGACCCCCGTTGCCCTGCCCGACGGCCCTGTCACCGTGGGGCTGCGCCCGCAGAACCTGGTTCTGGCGGCCGACGACAGGTCGCCGGTCGAGGTGGATATCTCGGAGCGTCTGGGCGGCGTGGCCTATGACTATCTGACCACCCCCACCGGCGAGAAGATCGTGGTCGAGACCAAGGGCGACGAGGTACAACCCGCGGGCACCAGGGTCAGCATTGATTTCGATCCGCAAACAGCTATGTTTTTCGACCCCGACACCGAAGCGCGGTTGCGTTAACGGCACGGCAATCCAAGGGAAGGCTCCATGAGCGAGAATACCGTCGATCTGTTCGTCATCGGAGGCGGGGTGAACGGCTGCGGCATCGCCCGCGATGCCGCCGGGCGCGGCCTTTCCGTGACCCTGGCCGAAATGGGCGACCTGGCGCAGGCGACCAGTTCGGCCTCGTCCAAGCTGTTCCATGGCGGGCTGCGCTATCTGGAATATTACGAATTCGGCCTGGTGCGAAAGGCGCTGAAAGAGCGCGAAGTGCTGCTGGAGGCGATGCCCCACATCAGCTGGCCGATGCGTTTCGTGCTGCCCTACCACAAGGGGCTGCGACCCAGTTGGCTGATCCGGCTGGGTCTGTTCATGTATGACCACCTGGGCGGGCGCAGGATCCTGCCCGCCACCCGCGATCTGGACCTGCGCAGCCACCCGACCGGCAAGGTGTTGAAAGACAGCTTCACCAAGGGGTTCGAATACAGCGACTGCTGGGTGCAGGACGCGCGCCTGGTGGTGCTGAACGCGGTGGATGCGGCAAGCCGCGGCGCGACGATCCTGACCCGCACCAAGGTCACTGGCGCGACCCGCCATGCCGACCATTGGGAGGTGCAGGTTGAAGGCCCGGACGGCCCGGCCACCCACCGCGCCAAGACGCTGGTGAACGCCGGCGGGCCGTGGATCGCCGACGTGATCACCGGCACGCTGGGCCTGAGCTCGCGCGAAGGGATCCGGCTGGTGCGCGGAAGCCATATCGTGACGCGCAAGCTCTTTGACCACGACCAGCCCTATATCCTGCAAAGCGCCGACAACCGGATCGTCTTTGCCATTCCCTACGAGGGGGATTTCACCCTGATCGGCACCACGGACCTGGACCACGACAGTGATCCGGGCACGGCGGACTGCTCTGACGAGGAGGCACAGTATCTCTGCGATCTCATTTCCGAATACCTGGCCAAGCCGGTCACGATGGCGGACATTGTCTGGAGGTTTTCCGGCGTGCGGCCGCTCTATGACGACGGGGCCAGTTCGGCGACCCAGGCGACGCGCGACTATGTTCTGTCGCTGAACGATGACGCGGCCCCGCTGCTGAACATCTTCGGTGGCAAGATCACCACCTATCGCAAGCTGGCCGAGGCAGCGATGGCCAAGCTGGGCCATGGCCACAGCTGGACCGCCGGCGTGCCCCTGCCGGGCGGGGACTTTGCCTGGGATGGCGGCCCGGCGCTGGCGGCGGCGCTGCGGCGCGAATACCCGTTCCTGACCGAGGTCTGGGCCGATCGGCTGGTGCACACCTATGGCACCTGTGCGCGCCGGATGCTGGGTGCGGCGCGCGACTCCGCGGGTCTGGGCCGGGACTTTGGCGCCACGCTGACCGAGTCCGAATTGACCTACCTGCGCGACCACGAGTTTGCGCGCACCGGCGAAGATGTGCTCTGGCGACGCACGAAACTGGGGCTTAGGCTGAATGAGACCCAGCGCGCGGCAGTCGGCGCGTGGATGGAGGAAAACACATGACCCATATCCTAGCGATCGACCAGGGCACGACGTCCTCGCGCGCCATCGTCTTTGATGGGGACATGCGCCCCGTCGCCACGGCCCAGCAGGAATTTACCCAGCATTTTCCGGCCAGCGGCTGGGTCGAACACGACGCCGAGGAAATCTGGGACACGACCCTTGCCACCATGCGCGAGGCCGCCGGGGGCCGCGACATCACCGCCATCGGCATCACCAACCAGCGCGAAACCACGCTGGTCTGGGACCGCGCCACCGGTACACCCGTGCACAAGGCGATCGTCTGGCAGGACCGGCGCACGTCCGACTTCTGTTCGGAGCTGAAAGCGGCGGGGCACGAGGCGCTGGTCACGGCACGCACGGGGCTTTTGCTGGACCCCTATTTCTCGGCCACGAAACTGGCCTGGATCCTTGACAATGTAGATGGTGCACGGACCCGCGCCGAAGCCGGAGATCTGGCCTTCGGCACCGTGGACAGCTTCCTGATCTGGCGGCTGACCGGCGGTTCCGCCCATGTCACCGACGCCACCAACGCGGCGCGCACGATGCTCTATGACATCCATCGCGGCTGCTGGGACGAAGAGATCTGCGCGCTTCTCAACATTCCCACCTCCATGCTGCCCGAAGTGCGCGACTGCGCATCCGACTTTGGCGTGACGGATGTGCTGGGCACCCCCATTCCAATCCTGGGCGTGGCAGGCGACCAGCAGGCCGCCACCATCGGCCAGGCCTGTTTCGAACCGGGGATGATGAAATCGACCTACGGCACCGGATGTTTCGCGCTGATCAACACGGGCGACACCCCGGTGATCTCGCAAAACCGCCTGCTGACCACGGTGGCCTATCAGCTCGACGGCAAGACGACCTATGCGCTGGAAGGCTCGATCTTCATTGCGGGCGCCGTGGTGCAATGGCTGCGCGACGGTCTGGGCATCATCGAGGACGCCGCCCAGACCGGAGCGATGGCCGCGGACGCTGCACCCGAGCTGACCCTGGTGCCTGCCTTCGTGGGCTTGGGCGCGCCCTATTGGGATGCGGATTGTCGCGGGGCAATCTACGGGCTCACGCGCAGCTCGGGCCCGAACGAGTTCGCCCGTGCCGCGCTGGAAAGCGTGGGGTTTCAGACCCGCGACCTGCTTGAAGCGATGCAGGGCGACATGGGGGCCGGCGATGGGGCCGCATTGCGGGTGGACGGGGGCATGACGGCTTCGGACTGGACCATGCAGTTTCTGGCCGACATCACCGGCGCGCCGGTGGACCGCCCCAGGGTGCTGGAGACCACGGCCCTCGGCGTGGCCTGGCTGGCCGGCATGCGTGCCGGGGTCTACCCGGACCAGGCGGGCTTTGCCGCGACCTGGGCGCTGGACCGGACCTTCACCCCGGACATGGACAAGGCCACGCGCGCCGCGCGTGTCGCCGCCTGGAAGGACGCGGTGAAACGCACGCTCACGGGGGGCTGACAGCCGGCCCGCCCGACACCCGCCCGATTGCCCCGGGCGGGGTCGATTTCGTGATCGACATTCATACCGGGTAAGATAGGCTCCCACTCTGTCGAGGATTCGCGCAAAGACGCGGCTAGCCAGGGAGACGACATGAACTACCACACACCCGCATCCTTTGCGGATGCGTCCCGTATTGCCGCCGAGGCAACCGGAACCACGCGGTTTCTGGCGGGCGGCACCGATGTGCTTGTGCAGCTGCGCGCCGATATTGTCACGCCGGACGACCTGATTGATATCAAGCACATTCCCGGCGTGAAGGCGATCACCCGCAACGCGGATGGCTCCTGGACCCTGGGGGTCGCCGTCGCCGGGGCCGAGATGACCGAACACGCGGAGCTGATGGCGGATTGGCCCGGCATTGTCGAAGGCATGGACCTGATCGGATCGACCCAGGTGCAGGGCCGCGCCACGCTGGTGGGCAACCTGTGCAATGGCTCGCCCGCCGCCGACAGCGTGCCAGGCATGATTGCCGCCGGTGCAACCGTCACCGTGACCGGCCCGGATGGCAGCCGCGAGGTCGCCGTCGAGGACGTGCCCGCGGGCCCGGGCCGCACCACGCTGGCCCGGGGCGAGGTGGTCAGCGCCGTGAACATCCCCGCGCGGGGTGAGAACGGGGGCGACGCCTACCTGCGCTTCATCCCGCGCACGGAAATGGACATCGCGGTGGTCGGCTGCGCGGTGAACCTGACGCGCGATGGCGATACGATCACCGACGCGCGTGTCTCGCTGGGCGCGGTGGCCCCGACCGTCCTGCTGGTCAAGGAGGCCGCCAAGGCGCTGATCGGGACAACGCTGGACGACGCCGCACTGGAGGCCCTGGCCGAAGCCGCCTCTGCCGCCTGCAACCCGATCGACGACAAACGCGGCACGATCGAGTTCCGCACCCATGTGGCGGGCGTTCTGGCCAAGCGCGCCGCCGGGATCGCTTACGCCCGCGCCGGAGGTGAGAAATGACCCGTATCCCCACCAGAACCCATGTGACCACCACCGTGAACGGCGACCCCGTCGATTTCCTCGCTGATCCGCGGGAAACCCTGCTGGATTGCCTGCGCGACAAGCTCGGTCTGACCGGGGCCAAGGAAGGCTGCGGCACCGGCGACTGCGGCGCCTGTTCGGTGCAGCTGGATGGCCGCCTGGTCTGCTCCTGCCTTGTGCTGGGGGTCGAGGCCGAGGGCCGCGAGGTCAAGACCATCGAGGGCATGGCCGAGGGCAACGACCTGCACCCGCTGCAGGCGAAGTTCATCGAACATGCCGCCCTGCAATGCGGCATCTGTACCCCGGGCATTCTGGTCGCCACGGAAGCGCTGCTGAAGAAGAACCCGGACCCAAGCGAGGAGGAGGTGCGTTACTGGCTTGCCGGCAACCTCTGCCGCTGCACCGGCTACGACAAGATCATTCGCGCGGTGCTGGCCACCGCCAGGGACCTGCGGGAGGGCGTGTAATGGCTTTGGACAACAAGACCGACTTCAAATACATCGGCACCCGCCCCGAACGTCCCGACGGGCTGGACAAGGTGACGGGCAAGGCGCGCTATGGCGCCGACGCCTATGCGCCCGGGATGCTGCATGGCGCCGTTGTACGCTCGCCCCATGCCCACGCGCGCATCGTCAGGATCGACGCATCGAAGGCGCTGGCGCTGGACGGGGTGAAAGCCGTCGTCACCCGGGCGGATTTCGCGCAAGACCTGGAAGGCGAGGACTGGAACCTGCTGGAAAACACCATCGCCGGGGAAAAGGTGCTTTATGACGGTCATGCGGTGGCCGGTGTCGCCGCGACCTCGGCGCTGATCGCCAAGGATGCGGCCAAGCTGGTGGACGTGGAATACGAAGTCCTGCCCCATGTGACCGACGTGGACGCCGCCATGGCCGAAGGCGCGCCGGTGCTGCGTGACGGCGCGGCCGACCATTCGGTGCCGGACGGTTTGCACCCGAACGTGGTACGTTACACCGAATTCGGCCGGGGTGACGTCGAGGCAGGTTTTGCCGCGGCTGATCTGGTCATCGAACGCAGCTTCAAGACCGAAGCCGTGCACCAGGGCTATATCGAACCGCACGCCTGCCTTGCCCAGCTGGGCACGGACGGCAAGGGCGAGCTGTGGTGCTGCACCCAGGGCCACTGGTTCGTGCGCCGCATGTGCGCCGCGCTGCTGGGTCTGGAGGCCACGCAGCTGCGCGTCACCGCATCCGAGATCGGCGGTGGCTTCGGAGGCAAGACCACCGTGTTCATCGACCCGATTGCGCTGGCGCTGAGCCGCAAGTCGGGCAAGCCGGTCAAGCTGGTGATGAGCCGCTCGGAAGTGCTGAAAGCCTCCGGCCCGACCGCGTCCGCCTCGATGGACGTCAAGATGGGCATGACCAAGGACGGCAAGCTGACTGCCGCCACCGGCACCTTCCGCATGCAGGGCGGCGCCTTCCCGGGCGCGCCGATGGACATGACCACCATGCTGGCCTTTTCCTGCTATGAGCTCGACAACGTGCATCACGAAGGGTTCGACGTGATGACCAACCGTCCGAAACAGGCCGCCTACCGCGCGCCGGGGGCCCCGATGGGCGCCTTCGCGGTGGAAAGCGTGTTTGACGAGCTCTGCGAGGGGCTGGGGCTGGATCCGATCGACGCCCGGCTGAAGAACGCGGTGAAGGAAGGCACGCGCAGCTCCTTCGGGCCGAAATACAAGGCTGTGGGGCTGATCGAGACACTGGAAGCCGCCAAGGCGCATCCGCATTATTCGGCACCCTTGGCCGAGAACACCGGGCGGGGCATTGCTTCCGGCTACTGGATGAACTGGGGCGGTGAGACCTCGGTGTCGCTGGCCATTGGCGAGGACGGCACGGTGCAGGTCGGCGTCGGCACGCCGGATATCGGCGGGTCGCGAGCGTCCATGGCACTGATGGCCGCCGAGACCATCGGCATCCCCTATGAGAATGTGCGGGTGAACGTGGTGGATACGGCCGCCCTGGGCGTCAATGAACCTACCCACGGGTCACGCGCGACCTATGCCTCGGGCCTCGCCACGATCGAGGCCGCCCGCGAAGCGATCGGCAAGCTCTGCCAGCGCGCGGCGGACAAATGGGGCATCGACGTGGACGCAGTGGAATGGAAGGACGGCGCGGCCCATCCGTCAGGCCCGAACGCGGGCGACTTCGAGCCCTTGAGCATCGCCGAGATTGCCGGGGAAATGGGCTCGACCGGCGGGCCGATCACGGGCCACCATGACGCCAGCCCGACCGGCTTCGGCGGCAGCTTCGGCACCCATATCGTCGATGTGCATGTGGACCCGGAGACCGGCCGCAGCACGGTCACGCGTTATACGGTGATCCAGGACGCCGGCAAGGCAATCCACCCGGATTATGTCGAAGGGCAATTCCAGGGCGGCGCGGCGCAGGGCATCGGCTGGGCGCTGAACGAGGAATACATCTACGGCGAGGATGGCCGGTTGCAGAACGACGTGTTCCTCGATTACCGCATCCCGGTCGCCTCGGACCTGCCGATGATCGACACGGTGATCGTCGAAGTGCCGAACCCCGGCCATCCCTATGGCGTGCGTGGCGTGGGCGAGACGGGCATTACCCCTCCGCTTCCGGCCATCGCCTGCGCGGTGAGCCATGCCACCGGCCACCGCATGACCCGCCTGCCGATGTCCCCCCCACGCGTTCTGCGCGCGATCCAGGGCAAGGGCGTCAGCTGATGGTCGCGGTGAACCTCTGGTCCGGCCTGCGCCGGTTCACCGACGGGGCCGAGGTGGTCGAGGTCGAAGCCTCGACCGTCGGCGAGGTTCTGCAAGAACTGGTCAAGGCTCACCCGGGCCTTGATCCGGTCATTAAGGCAGGCGTGTCCGTCGCCGTGGATGACGAGATCGTGCAGCGTGCCCTGCACCACCCGGTCCGTCCGGATAGCGAAGTCTTTATCCTGCAGCAGTTCCGGGGCGGCTGAGTCGCGCGACTCGGATGTACCACACCACATTTTGAACAGGTTAAGATGCAAATGCAGAAAACCTGTATCCTTCACTTGCGTTACAAGCTCTGATCACGAAAAAGTGTGAGCTTTCAAAGCATTGATGCGGATCCTGCCCCTAATATTCAAAATAGTGAATGTGTAAATTACTGATTTCAAATAGAAAAAAACGGCTCAATCATTGATCTAGGTCAAGATGTCGCGGGCCGTTCCGTCCTATGAAAATGTGAGCCAGCAGATTGCAAGCGAGCATAGGACCAGTGAACGCACAGCCCTCAAGACGTGCCCTTCTCAGGGGAAAGGTGACAGAGGCGCCCGTCCAACGCCCCCCCGGAGCCGCCGGAGACGTTTCGTTCCACGACGCCTGCACCCAGTGCGGCGACTGTGCGCGGGCCTGTCCCGAAGGGATCATCCTGCGCGACGGCGAAGGCTTTCCGGTCCTGTCCTTTGCGGAAGGCGAATGCACCTTCTGCAACGCCTGCATCGACGCCTGCGAACCCGGTGCCCTAAACGCCGGGACGCCTTGGCTCTGGCGCGCCCAGGTGGGCGACAACTGCCTGTCCGATCAGGGCGTACATTGCCGCACCTGTCAGGATTTCTGCGACGCCCGCGCGATCCGCTTCCAGCTGAAACCCGGCGGGCTTGCCGACATGTCGCTTGACCGCGACAGCTGTACCGGCTGCGGGGGTTGCATTGCCCCCTGTCCGGTCGGCGCCATCACCCTTGTCCAGTTCAAACCCGAAACGGAGGCCCGCCCATGCTGAACATCTGCGGCTGCCTGGTCCACACGACGCCCGAGAAGACCGAAGAGGTCGTCGCGGCCATTGACGCGACCGACGGCGGCGAAGTTCACGCCCATGAAGACGGACGCATTGTCGTCACGGTCGAGGATACCGAGGACAAGCGCGCCTCGGACCAGATCATGGACATGCACCAGATCCCCGGCGTGATCACTGTCACGCTTACCTATCACTCTTTCGAAGAGCTCGACGGCGAAACTGGTTACGTCGACGCCGCTTCGTCAACGAAACACTGAACCCGGGAGACCCACAACATGACAGCGTCCACGTCCCGCCGCTCGTTCCTCAAGGCCTCGGCCGCCGCCGCAACGGCGTCGGCCGCCGGCATCACCCTGCCAAATGGCGCAACCGCACAACCGCGCAGGCCCGACATCCGTTGGGACAAGGCGGCCTGCCGCTTCTGCGGCACCGGCTGTTCCGTGCTGGTCGGCACCAAGGACGGCCGCGTCGTCGCCACCCAGGGCGACCCGGATTCTCCGGTGAACCGCGGTCTGAACTGCATCAAGGGCTACTTCCTGTCCAAGATCATGTACGGCCAGGACCGCCTGACCACCCCGCTTTTGCGCAAGACCAACGGCGTCTACGACAAGAATGGCGACTTCGAGCCGGTCAGCTGGGACGAAGCCTTCGACGTGATGGCCGAGAAGTGGAAAGCTTCGCTGCGCGAGAAAGGCCCCAGCGCCGTGTCCATGTTCGGCTCCGGCCAGTGGACTGTCTGGGAAGGTTATGCCGCCGCCAAGTTCATGAAGGCCGGTATCCGCTCGAACAATATCGACCCGAACGCGCGTCACTGCATGGCCTCGGCCGTGGCCGCCTTCATCCGCGCTTTCGGCATCGACGAGCCGATGGGCTGCTATGACGACCTGGAGCATGCGGACACTTTCGTGCTCTGGGGCTCCAACATGGCCGAAATGCACCCGATCCTGTGGTCGCGCCTGACCGACACCCGCCTGACCAAGCCGGGCTGCGAAGTGCACGTGCTTTCGACCTTCGAACACCGGTCCTTCGAACTGGCCGACAACGGCGTGATCTTCAAGCCGCAGACTGACCTGGCGATCCTGAACTACATCGCCAACTACATCATCTCGACCGGCGCCGTGAACCAGGAGTTCGTCGAGAACTACGTCAACATCACCAAGACCGCCACCGACATCGGTTATGGCCTGCGCCCGACCCACGAGCTGGAACAGACCGCCGCCAACCCGGCCCATGAGGGCAAGCACGGCAAGCTGACCAAGATCTCGTTCGAGGAATATGCCGAGGCCGTGTCGAAATACACGCTGGAATACACCGCCGAGCTGTCGGGCGTTCCCGCCGCCCAGCTGGAGCGTCTGGCCAAGCAATATGCCGATCCGAACCGCAAGGTGATGTCGCTGTGGACCATGGGCTTCAACCAGCATACCCGCGGGTCGTGGGTGAACGGTCTGATGTACAACGTGCACCTTCTTGTCGGCAAGATCTCCGAGCCGGGCAACTCGCCCTTCTCGCTGACCGGTCAGCCCTCGGCCTGTGGTACGGCGCGCGAGGTCGGCACCTTCGCCCACCGCCTGCCCGCCGACATGGTGGTCATGAACGAGAAGCACCGCGACATCTGCGAAACGAAATGGGGCGTTCCGAAAGGGACCATTCCCGGCAAGCCCGGCTTCCACGCCGTGCTGCAACACCGCAAGTTGAAGGATGGCGACCTGAACTGCCACTGGGTGCAGTGCACAAACAACCTGCAGGCCGCGCCGAACATCAACGAAGAAGGTTTCCCGGGCTATCGCAACCCGGAAAACTTCATCGCCGTGTCCGACCCCTATCCGACCGTGACCGCGATGAACGCCGACCTGATCCTGCCCACTGCCATGTGGGTCGAGAAGGAAGGCGCCTATGGCAACGCCGAACGCCGCACCCAGTTCTGGCGTCAGCAGGTGGATGCCCCGGGCGACGCCAAGTCGGATGTCTGGCAGGTGATGGAATTCTCCAAGCGCTTCACGACCGACGAGGTCTGGGACGACGAGCTTCTGGCCCAGAAGCCCGAACTGCGCGGCAAGACTCTGTTCGAGGTCCTGTTCGAGAACGGCACGGTCAACAAGTACCCGCTGTCGGAAACCGCCGATGGGTTCGACAACGCCGAAGCCAAGCACTTTGGCTTCTACGTGCAGAAGGGCCTGTTCGAGGAATACGCCTACTTCGGGCGCGGCAAGGCACACGACCTGGCCGATTTCGAGGTCTACCACCAGTCCCGCGGCCTGCGCTGGCCGGTGGTCGACGGCAAGGAAACGCTCTATCGCTTCCGCGAAGGCTATGACCCCTATGTGAAGGCCGGCGAGGGTGTGAAATTCTACGGCAAGCCCGACGGCAAGGCGAACATCATCTTCGCCCCCTACGAGCCCGCCCCGGAAGAACCCGATGCCGATTTCGACCTGTGGCTGATCACCGGTCGCGTGCTGGAGCACTGGCACTCCGGGTCGATGACCCGCCGTGTGCCCGAGCTGCACCGCTCCTTCCCGTCCGCCGTGGTCTACATGCACCCGGATGACGCCAAGGCGCGCGGCCTGCGTCGCGGTCAGGAGATCGAGATCTCGACCCGTCGCGGTTCGGTTCTGTCGCGTGTCGAAACCCGCGGCCGGAACAAGCCGCCGGTCGGTTCGGTCTTCATGCCCTGGTTCGACGAGAGCCAGCTGACCAACAAGCTGACCCTGGACGCGACCTGCCCGATCTCGAAAGAGACCGACTTCAAGAAATGCGCCTGCAAGGTTGAACGCGCCTGATCGCGAAGTCTGAACGATAACAATAGGATAAGACCATGTCCGCCGCCACGAAACGCAACCCCAGTGCCATGGATCGGCGCCGCTTCCTGCAGGATGCGGCCCGGGTGGCCGCGGGCTGCGCGGTGGCGGGCATGGCGCTGACAAAATTCGCAACGGATGCCCGTGCCCTTCCTGCCCAGGCGATCCGCCCCCCCGGCGCCCTTCCGGAGGAGGATTTCCTGGCCGCGTGCCTCCGTTGCGGCCTTTGCGTGCGGGATTGCCCCTATGACACGCTGAAACTGGCCGAGCTGGGCCTGGACGGCCCCGCCACCGGCACCCCCTTCTTCACGGCCCGCGACATCCCCTGCGAGATGTGCGAGGACATTCCATGTGTCGCAGCCTGCCCCTCGGGTGCGCTGGACAAGAGCCTCACGAATATCGACGACGCCGACATGGGCCTGGCGGTCCTGATCGACGAGGAACGCTGCCTGAATGCGCTCGGTCTGCGCTGCGATGTCTGCTACCGGGTCTGTCCCCTCATCGACGAGGCGATCACTCTGGAGCTGTCGCACAACCAGCGCTCCGGCGCGCACGCGATCTTCATGCCCGTGGTGCACAGCGATGCCTGCACCGGCTGCGGCAAATGCGAGAAATCCTGCGTTCTGCCCAACGAAAGCGCCATCAAGGTGCTGCCAGTCCGCCTGGCCACGGCCAAAGCGGCAGATCACTACAAACTGGGTTGGGAGGACCGCGAACCGCTGCTCGACGAGCTGATCGACCTGCCCGACCGCCTGCCCGGCCCCGGCACCGACAACCTGGTCGCGCCCGGCGGCTTCTATGACACGATGCCCGATCCTTCGATGGAGGGCGGATTCAACCCCGGCTTCAACCTTCCCGGAACAGGGGGGGCTTCGCAATGAGTGAGACCCGCAAGCTTCCTGTCGGCCGCGAGGCAATCGACGAAAAAGGCTGGTGGAAGGCGCACAGGTTCCTGGTGCTGCGCCGCCTCAGCCAGGCCGTATTCCTGGGCCTGTTCATGCTGGGCCCCTGGTTCGGCATCTGGTGGGTCAAGGGCAACCTGTCGGCCTCGATGACCTTCAATTTCCTGCCCCTGACGGACCCGTTCATCACGGTGCAGATGCTGGCCGCCCGGCATTGGCCCGAAACCACGGCCCTGATCGGCGCGGTGATCGTCGCGGTCGCCTACGCCCTGATTGGCGGGCGGGTCTATTGCAGCTGGGTCTGCCCGATCAACCCGGTCACGGACGGGGCGCACTGGCTGCATGACAAACTGGGAATGCAGAAAGGCTGGCAGCCGAAACGCGCGACCCGTTACTGGGTCATGGCCATGGTTCTGGCGGTCTCGGCCCTGGGCGGCACGGTCGCCTGGGAGCTGGTGAACCCGATCTCGATGCTGCACCGCGGGCTGATCTTCGGCATGGGGGCGGCCTGGAGTTTCGTGGCCGCCGTGTTCCTGTTCGACCTGTTCGTGTCGCGCCGCGGCTGGTGCGGCCACCTCTGCCCGGTCGGCGCCTTCTATGGCCTGCTTGGCGCCCGCTCGATCCTGCGCGTCAGCGCAACCAAACGCGCGGACTGCGACGACTGCATGGATTGCTTCGCCGTCTGCCCCGAAATGCACGTCATTACCCCCGCCCTGCGCGGGACGGAGGAGGAAACGCCGCTGATCCTCTCTGCCGACTGCACCAATTGCGGCCGGTGCGTGGATGTCTGCGCACCGGACGTTTTCCGCTTTACCACGCGGTTCGATGAAACCCCGGCCCCCGCGCGCGCGGCACGCCGGAAACCCAAACACCAATCCACGGCCAGTCGCGCGGCCTGAGACAACCACGGGAGATAGCCCCATGAAAAAGATCTTCTTTACAAGCGCCATCGCGGCCTCGGTCCTGTTCAGCAGTATCGCCGTCGCGCAGAGCGTCGAGACCCTGCGCGGGGCCGGCGTGGCCGAACCGGTCGCGGTCGAGGATGTGTTCCAGCAGGACGAAGGCCGTTTTACGCGCAACTATCGTCAACAGCCGCCGCTGATTCCCCATTCGGTCGACCAGTACCAGGTCGACCTGAAGGCGAACCGCTGCCTGTCCTGTCATGACTGGACCAACGCAGGCGAACGGAATGCACCGACCCTGTCGATGACCCACTATCAGGACCGCGAAGGCAACCAGCTGGACACGGTGGCCGGCACGCGCTGGTTCTGCAACCAGTGCCACGTGCCCCAGGCCGACGCGCCCGCGCTGGTGGAAAACACTTTCGAGCCGTCGAACTGAAGCCGTTGAGCGAGGGAAAGGAAAAGGGACATGTCTGAATCGAAACCCGGTTACATCCGCCGCTTCTGGCGCTTCTTCTGGTCGCCGTCAGGCGTCATTTCACTGGGCTTCCTCATGATCATCGGCTTCGTTGTCGGGATCATGTTCTGGGGGGGCTTCCACTGGGCGCTTGAGGCGACCAACAACGAGGAGTTCTGCATCTCGTGCCACGAGATGGAGGAGAACGTCTATGCCGAATACGAAGGTACCGTGCACCAGTTGAACGGCTCGGGTGTGCGCGCCACATGCCCGGATTGCCACGTTCCCAAGGACTGGTGGCCGAAGATCATTCGCAAGATCCAGGCCTCGCGTGAGCTCTACGGTCACTTCATCACCGGTGTGATCGATACACCCGAGAAGTTCGAGGACAATCGATTGTACATGGCCGGTCGCGTCTGGACCGCGATGAAGCGCACCGATAGCCGCGAATGCCGCAACTGTCATGAGTTCGACTACATGGACTTCACGCAGCAGCAGACCCGTGCCGGCGACAACCACCAGATCGCGCTGGACGAAGGCAAGACCTGTATCGACTGCCACCAGGGCATTGCGCACAAGCTGCCGGAAGGCTGGCAGGAGCGCTATGAAGAGGTCGTCGACAAACTTGCCGCCTCCGGGGAACTCCCCTCCATGCCGGGCCGCGAACGACAGGCCGCCGAGCTGGAAGGCTATCTTGCCGTCAACAACTGAGCCTGCAAAACTGGCTCGAGGGGGCGGGTCGTTTGGCCCGCCCCTTTTTCTGCAAGGACCGAACCGATGAAATTTGCCTTCACCATTGCGCCAGGCCGGGGCGAGACCAACCTGCTCCTGGCCGATATCGCGGCCCAATTGGCCACGCGCGGCGTGCGCATCGCCGGCACCGTTCAGATCGACACCGACCGCGACGACGGCGGAAAATGCGACATGGACGTGCAGGTCCTGCCCGATGGGCCAACCATCCGCATCTCGCAATTCCGCGGCATCGAGGCGCGCGGCTGCCGCCTGGATACCGACGCGTTGGAACAGGCCGTGATCTTGACCGAACAGGCGCTGGGACAAGGTGGAATTGACCTTCTGCTCGTCAACAAATTCGGCAAGCACGAGGCCGAAGGACGCGGCTTTCGCGACGCCATTGCCATGGCGCTGGAAAAGAACATTCCCGTGCTGGTCGGCGTCAACAAGCTGAACCGCGACGCCTTCGATGTTTTCAGCAGCGGCGGCGCCGAAGAGCTTGCCTCGGACACGAACAAGGTTCTGGCCTGGCTGAACGGCGCCCTGGCCTGAGCACACCCTTCCTTGAGGTGGGTGAACGGACGCCGGGCAGGGAAATTCCTGCCTTCGGGAAAGCGTCCAGTGCACCGCCGGAGATTTCGAACCCGCCGCAAACTCCTGTGCCACAGGCGATCTCGCCCGCGATCACCTGCGCGGCCTTCCTGATCCACATGTCGAATGAGGGGAT
>NZ_JASBTN010000024.1 GCF_030148435.1 Aliiroseovarius sp. | reverse complement strand
CGCCCCCATTCCGCGCTTGATCGGCAGACACCGGACGACGCATATTGGGCAGGCTTGGAGCAACGACACGCAGCATGAAACCTAAAACCGATACACCTTAGAAACGCTGCGAACCTGTCCGAAAAGATGGGACCACTTCAGAGAATCAGGAAAAAAAATGGAAAATGGCCCCACATTATGTGGAGCCATTCCTGTTTGTCTGATGTTAGATCAAATTCGCTCGGCCTCCGACCAGATGGAAGAAAATCTTTCTCGTGCGGAGAAAAACTGAATGTCGATCAACTGGGCTATGTCACGGAGCATGACAAACTTCTGAGCTTTCTGGCTTTTGTCTTCGAGATTGAAATAGGGGATACGGATAGGTGACAAATTTCATTGATCGCCGTCCTCTGGCTTTGGGCTGGAAGAAATGTAGCTGCCCGCGTCTGAAAGACGCTTATCAATGATGCCACGAACCGCCTTTGCTTCATTGATGTCAGCGGTTTCCGCTTCGACAAATGCATTTCGACGATCAATGGCAACGAGTCCAAGAGCTTCTTTCTTGCGCGGCTGCGCGACCGTCGGCTTGGAAACTGCCTTACCTTGAGGGTCTTATGATCAGTGGACATGGGGTATGTATAAACTCTCTACGTCCGTTGTGTTCTTATATATTTACGCATTTACGTAATTCCGCAAGTGCATGGATATGAAATTATGCGTTTGCGACTGCTTATATTTGCGGTAGCTTCGCAAGAAACGGCGAGTGGGTAGGCCGATGAAAAGAACAATAACCCTTTTGATCCTTGCAGCCGCGCCGCAGGCGTCGGCGCAATCCTCAGGGATTGTATTTGATGAAAGCGGAATGATCGTTGTTTCTGAGGAGAAAAGCCATCCAGAAACCCTTGCCCCTAACGGCCCATTCATAATCTCCGCAAGCGACAGGACTGTCTGGATGGCCGACGCAATGACCGGCCAAGTAAGAGCTTGCGGCATTAGATCGATCGACGAACCGCCACAGTGCTCACCTTGGAGTGCCCCATGAAAACGATCCTCAACGCAGCTCAGAAAGGCGGCTCCGGGAAAACCACTCTGGCCCGCAATTTGTCCGTTGCCGCCACTTTGGACGGCAAGCGGGTGCTTTGCCTCGATTTGGACCCGCAAGGCTCACTCAGGGGATGGTGGGAAAGCCGGAAGGCGGATACCCCGGCCATGCTAGACCGCGACCCTGCCCCCGATGCGCTAAGCGCCACACTGGACGCCGCCAGGGCGCAATTCGACCTCTGCAGGATCGACATCCCGCCAGCTCACCCGGAATGGCTGAATGAGCCGCTGGCAGCCGCAGGCCTGGTGCTGATCCCGGTGCGCCCGTCACCGAACGATCTGCGCGCCGTGGGGGCCACCGTTGCCGCAGTGAAAGACGCGAAGGTGCCGTTTGTCTTTGCCCTGTCCCAGACGCCGTGTGCGCGGATCACAGAGGAAGCCGCCCGTGTCCTGGCCCAACATGGCCGCGTTGCCGCGGTGAATATCGCGCAACGTGTCGCCTATGCCGAAACCGGCGCGACCGGGCACGGGGTATCTGAAACAACCGACCAGAAGGCGGGGGCAGAGATTGCCGCCGTATGGGATAGCGTGAAAGGGAGTCTGGATGGCTAAGAAACCCGTGGCCCTCGATGGCCTGTTGAACACCGAAAGCCGACCGACCGATGCCGGCATCCCGCAACGCTGGGCAGGGCAGGGCGCGACCCAGGACAAGAAACCGACTAAGCGACCGGGTGAGAAGCGGCTTACGCTTGCCCTCGATGGCGAGACCTACAAGCGCCTGAGGCTTCATGCCGCCGAAACAGACCAGACGCACCAAGCCATATTGGAAGTTGCGCTTGCGGAATACCTTAAGCGCGCAAATGCGTAGTTATGTAATGTGGGATAGGATGATTGATTTGTCTGAGATTAATTCTGAAAAGCAACACCCTGCGATCAGTTTAGCTGCGGTATTGGCTTGGGGCAGTTGGCATGGTTTGGTGACGATTTTGCTTGCCGTACTTGCAGCAGTTGCGCTCGGGGCCGGGCGAGCTCCGTCCGATTTATGGCTTCTGATAGGGTATATCAGCGGCTTTTATCTTGCATTGTCTTTGGTGATCATCGCGGCAACACCACGACAAAGGTTGCTGCTTGGCCTTTGGGTTTCCCTCACTGTCTTGGCGATGGCTGCAGGGTATTTGGTTCTTCGCAAAATCGGGCTCACTTCCGGGGGCACCGTCTTGTTCACGGCGCTCGTCATCGCAGCGCTTGCAGCTTTGGCCCCACATTTAGGATGGCGCGGGCGCCTGACCGTACTCGGAATTTCGGCGGCGGTAAGCACCCTCGGACTACTGATTGAATTAACATCAACACGCTCGGGCCAAAATTCGGTGGCTACTGTCGGGACCGCCCTTTACCCGCTAGAATTGCGACGCTTCGAGAGTCTGGTAACAGCACCTGCGGCAGATGGTGGCGCTTTGGCGGTGTTGCCCGCGGGTCTGTTGGTGGCCGGTGGAGACGGGAGTTTTCAGTGGTTGGCAGGATCCGGGGAACTGAGTAGTCGATCAGCGCTCAAGCTCGATTTGCCTCCACCCGCTGACCGAACAGCTTATCTGGCGGACTTTGATAGTCCTGCAAGTGCACCGAGGCTTCGCCTGACTGACGTCATATTCGTGCCGGGAGACAAACCCACGCGCCTGTTTGCAGCGCATCAGGCGTGGTCCTCGACAGAGCGCTGCTACACGATGCGCGTTTCAGTTCTTGCGCTGAGTTGGGATGCCATGCCACGAGCGGCGGGCGACTGGACGAAGCTCTATGAAAGCCAGCCGTGTCTGAATGCGGAGGGGCTTTTCGACGATAGCGAAACCGGGGGTCAGCTTGCATGGGCGCCAGACGGCGACCTGTTGCTGACCTTGGGCGACACAGGCTTCAGCGGGCTCGACGGTTCAAAGCCGTATGCACAGACTGAAGAAGACAACTCCTACGGCAAGATATGGCAGATAGATCCAGAAGCCGGGACTGCGCGAATTGTCAGCATCGGACACCGTAATCCGCAAGGACTTGTGGTCACACAGGAAGGGCGGATTTGGTCGTCCGAACATGGACCGCAGGGCGGCGATGAAATCAACCTGATTCGTAAAGGCTCAAATTACGGTTGGCCGCTGGTGACGTACGGCACCAACTACGGGTCAACTAGGCAGCGTACCCGCAAAGAGCTTCATATTCCCAACGACTTGTGATTCCTTTCGCGCCAAACAAGCGGCGGGAGTAGTCACATGGCGCGATCAGACATGAGCGATTTGGAATGGGAATTCATCAAAGCGGTTCTGCCGAACAAGAGCCGCGGCGTGAAACGTGTGGATGACCGACGCGTCATCAATGGCATCTTCTATGTCCTGCGCACGGGCATCCCGTGGCGGGATTTGCCCGAGCAATACGGCCCCTACACGACGATCTACAACCGCTTCAACCGCTGGACCTATGCAGGCATCTGGGACCGGATCATGGAAGCGGTTGCCGATGCCCACAACGTGGACATGGTGATGGTGGATGGAACATCGGTGCGGGTGCATCACTCTGCCGCGACGCTCAAAAAAACGACACGCGTCGTTGCATGGGGCGGTCGCGGGGCGGATTAACAACAAAGATACATGCACTTACCAATCAAGACGGCCTGCCGATCCGTTACGAACTGACGCCGGGCCAAGCCCATGACGCCCCGCCCTGCGCGCGGCTCTTGGATGGATTGCAGCCAGGACAGTACGTGCTCGCGGACAAGGCCTACGACGCCGATTGGATCCGCGAGATGATCTGGGAACAAGGCGCAATCGACGTAATCCCGCCCAAGGCTAACCGCAAATTGCCCGCAGAATTTGACGCCGAAATCTACCGCGAGCGCAACAAGATCGAGCGGTTCTTTGGGCGGCTCAAAGCCTCATTCCGCCGGATCGCGACACGCTATGAGAAGACTTCAGCCAACTTCATGGCCATGATCAAACTCGCGTCTATCAGGCTATGGTGCAAGTTTTACGAGTCCGCTGCCTAGTTGGCCGCTGAACGTCGACGGGTTTGACCACAGCGATTTTTCCGAACCGGCATTAAGTTTCGTGCCGTCGGTCGCGACAGCGGCGATGATCGAAGTCAAAGGGCCTATGTTTGAGCGTTGGAAAGGCGATCTTCTGTTAGCGACCCTGCGAGGCAACAGGATGTACCGCCTGCGCCCTGTGGGAGACCGGATTGTCTATTCCGAACCTATGTTTCTTGGGGAAAGGATACGTGATCTGGCAGAGTTGCCTGATGGTGCCATCGTGGCGTGGGTCGACCGAGGTGTGCTGCTGGAACTGCGCCCTAGTGCCAAGCTGTCGGCGTTCAACCGCTTCTGTTCAGGCTGTCACCAGCCGACCTTCGGCGTTCCGGCAGGGCCGTCGCTCGTTGGACTGATGGGCCGCGAAATCGCCTCCGTGCCAGGATTTAGATATTCGCCTGCTCTGGCAAAGCTCAACGGTGTCTGGGATGAGGCCAGGCTCATGGCTTACCTTCGTGATCCCCAAAAATTTGCCCCCGGAACATCGATGGTTCTCCCGCCATTGGACGATGTACTACTTGCAGAACTTATTGACCAACTCAAAGGTTAGTGAAAAATTATGTCAACTTCAGTGGGTGCATATCCCCTGCGCAAATCCTGACCGGTGAAAAGCGCCACCGTTCTTTCCAGCATTCAGGAAAGCGCCCAGACCGATCCGACTCCATTTATGGGGGGAGGTTTGGGCGCGGAGGAAGGGCGGACAGAACCTGCAAACAGACGGCATATCCTGCCAAGGTCGCACCCTCATTCTAAAACCGGTATGCAGTGGAAAATCAGACGGTTTCCGAGCTGACTGGTATGCGGAAGAAACCCATGCAGTTCGATTTCCGCCAGTTTCTTGTTGCGCCATGTCTTGGCGTTTTTCAGATGGCGGAAGGTTTTGCAGAGGCTGCGTTGTTTTCCGTCCACGCGGCGGCGGATCTGAACCCTGTAGGTTTTGCGGCAACCGGATGTGATCCGTTCGGCGATGTAGGGTTTATCGAACTCGACCACGTTTGTGGCCTTTTCTTACTTTCTGCCTTTGCGGCCCTGGCAGGTCTTGGTTCAGCTTTATTCTGCGTTGCCGCCTGTGCATGGTTGTTCACAGGTGGCGTCGCACCCAGCAACGGTCGGGCGGCAAAATGCCTGCTTTGGCGGGCAGCTTGTTGCGCGGTGATCACGGCGAGCATGTTCTTGGTGCTGTCGGCGATGTAAGTCATGATGGATAGTTTCTTCTTCATTTTGGTGAAGAGGAAATCGATTCGTCCCGGAGAAAATAACTCTGGGGTTTGATTGCCGATTTTCCCGGTTCAATCAGAGATCCAGGGCGGGCGGTTTCCGGGGGTGGCGGAGCGCCAGGATGGGACGGTGTCCTGTCGGCTCGGGTGTGCTACACGGTAGCAACTCAGAATCGAAAACCGCCGAAAACCCGCCGAAATCACCGGAAATCAGGGGAAATCGTGCTACATGGGTAATAGGGTAATGTGGGGCTAAGGCTTTGAAAAACAACGCACTAAAGGCCGCCCGCCTAAGCGTGGCGCCGATGATGGACTGGACCGACCGCCATTGTCGCTATTTCCACCGGCTGATGAGCCGCGAGACGTTGTTTTATACCGAGATGGTGACGGCCCCTGCTTTGGTGCGGGGTGGGGCGGTACATCTGCTCGATTTCAATGCCGAGGAACACCCGGTCGCCGTGCAGCTGGGGGGCTCGGACCCGGTGGAGCTGGCGGCGGCCACGCGGCTCTGTGTCGACCGGGGCTATGACGAGGTGAACCTGAATGTGGGCTGCCCCTCGGACCGGGTGCAGTCCGGCACATTCGGTGCGGTCCTGATGAGGACGCCGGGGCTGGTTGCGGATTGTATGGCGGCCATGGGCGAGGCCGCGGACGGGGTCGAGGTCACGGTCAAATGCCGCATCGGTGTGGATGACCAGGTGGCGGAAGACGTGCTGCCCTACTTCCTGGACCGGATGCGCGGCGCGGGCGTGACCCGCATCGCCGTGCACGCGCGCAAGGCCTGGTTGCAGGGGCTTTCGCCGAAGGAAAACCGCGAAATCCCGCCGCTGGATTACCCTTTGGTGCATCGCATGAAGGCGGAGTTCCCGGATCTGCACCTGTCGATCAACGGCGGCATTTCCACGCTGGACGAAGCCGAGGCGCATCTGCAGCGGATGGACGGTGTCATGATCGGCCGCGCCGCCTATCACCAGCCTGCCGATGTCCTGCTGGAGGCGGATCAGCGCATCTTCGGCGCGGACCACGCACCGAAATCCGCGCATCAGGTGGGCGAAGAAATGATCCCCTATATCGAGGCGCGCCTGGCCGAAGGGATCCGTCTGCATTCGATCACCCGGCACATGCTGGGCCTGTTTGCCGGTCGCCCCGGTGCACGGGCCTGGCGGCGTATCCTGTCCGAAGGGGCGACCAGACCGGGTGCCGGCATCCCGCTTTTGCGCGAGGCGTTGGCAGCGGTGCCCGAGACCGTGCCCGTGGAGGGCTGACGGCCTGCGGCGGATCGTCTAGGAAGGGGCAAAGCCGGGAGCCACACCATGCCTGACATCTCAACCCTTCTGCCGATGCTGGGCCTGTTGATGGTGATCGGCGCCTTTGCCGGTGTCATGGCCGGGCTGTTGGGCGTGGGCGGTGGCATCATCCTGGTGCCAGCCTTCTTCTATGCGTTTTCGGCGCTGGGCTATGGGTCCGACCAGCTGATGCAGATCTGTCTGGGCACGTCACTGGCGACGATCATCGTGACCTCGCTGCGGTCCGTGCAAAGCCACAATCGCAGGGGGGCGGTGGACTGGGCGATCCTGCGCGGCTGGGCACCGGGGATTGCCCTGGGGGCGCTGGTCGGTGTCGCGGTGGCGGCTGGGCTGCGTTCGGTCGTGTTGCAGGGCGTCTTCGGCGTGCTGGGGCTGGCGATCGGGGCCTATCTGGGGCTGGGACGGGCCGAATGGCGCCTTGGGGCCGAGATGCCGGGTGGGCTGCGCCGCGTGATCCTGTCTCCGGTGCTGGGTTTTCTGTCGGTGTTGATGGGGATCGGCGGGGGCTCCTTCGGGGTGCCGCTGATGAGCCTTTACGGACAGGCGATCCACCGGGCCGTGGCCACGGCGGCGGGCTTTGGCGTAATCATTGCCGTGCCCTCGGTGGCCGGTTTCCTGCTTCTGCCGATCGCGCCCGAGGCGCGGCTGCCCTGGTCGGTGGGAGCGGTGAATCTGCCCGCCTTCACCGTGACCATCGCGATGACCCTGATCACCACCCCCTATGGCGCCCGTCTGGCCCATGCGATGGACCCGAAACCCCTGAAGCGCGTCTTTGCGGTCTTCCTGACACTGGTGGCGCTGAACATGCTCAGGAAGGCGCTGGGATGGTAAGCGAATTTGCGACCAGCGGCTGGGCGAAATTCGGTTTTGATCCGGTGGTCATGACCTGGGTCGACCATGTGCGCCCGCTGGCAATTGCCGCGCAGAAGGATCCCGCCCATGCTGCCTGGTGGCGCTGTGACGACACCTGGTTTGTCGGGGTCAATGCGCTGGAAAATGACGGTCAGGGGCGTGTTACGGGAGGCCCGGCGCTGGAGGGCGCGGCGATGGGGTTTGCCCGCAGCCTTGCCGACCTGCCCCTTGACCGGGCGCAGCTGTCGACCATGTTCCCGGGCTACCCGCGCCAGGGCACGGAGGAGAGCGAGGCCGCACATCGCTACCGTATCAGGCGTGACAGCGCCCATGTGGACGGGTTGAAACCATTCGGCCCGGACCGCCGCCGCCGGGTGGACGAGGCGCATGCCTGGCTTCTGGGCGTACCGCTCACGGAAACGCCGGCCAGCCCGTTTGTCCTTTGGGACGGTAGCCACCGGATCATGCAGTCGGCTTTCCGAAAGGCGTTCGAGGGAGTGGCCCCGGAAAAGATGAAAGCCCATGATGTGACCGGTGCCTACCAGGCGGCTCGGCGCGAGGTATTCGACAGTTGCCCCCGGATCGAGCTGGAGGCCAAACCGGGCCAGGCCTATGTGCTGCACCGCCACACGCTGCACGGGGTCGCCCCCTGGGCAGACGGGCTGACGGCCGGACCCGAAGGCCGCATGATCGCCTATTTCCGCCCGGACCTGCCGGGCGGCGTGGCGGCCTGGCTCTGAGCCCTTTCACCTTTCTCCAAATATCCCCGCCGGAGGCAGGAAAATGGAGCGCAGCGACCGCCCGCCACAGGTGGGCCACCGCCCCGCAGGTGAAAACTATTCAATATTATTGCTTGCACCGCTCGCGGCGCATTCGATCCACCACCGGTCGGCGAGCCGCCTCAGGTCACAGCCGAACGCGTCCTGTACTCTTCGCGGTCCCAAAGCCGCCCGCCCATGACCTCCCCCATGACCGCAACGGCCCGGTCGATATCGCCCTCGTCGATATAGAGCGGCGTGATCCCGAAACGCATGATGTCGGGCGCGCGGAAATCTCCGACCACACCGCGCGCGATCAGCGCTTGCATCGCGGCGTAGCCCTCGTGGAAATGGAACGAAACCTGGCTGCCGCGCTTCTCCGGGTCGCGAGGGGAAGCGAGGCGCAGTTCGGGGCAGATGGCTTCGACCCCGGCGATGAAACGTTCGGACAGCTCGATGGAGCGCGCGCGCAGCACCTGCATGTCGACCCTGTCCCAGATCTCCAGCGCCGCGTCCAGTGCAGCCATCTGCAATACAGGCGGCGTGCCCACGCGCATGCGCTCGATCCCCATGCCGGGGCGATAGTCCGGGTCGAAGGCAAAGGGCGCCTCATGGCCTAGCCAGCCCGACAGGGCCGGGGCGACGGCGCCCTGATGACGCGGCGCGACATAGATGAAGGCGGGCGCGCCGGGCCCTGCGTTGAGGAACTTGTAGGTGCATCCGCAGGCGAAATCGACTCCAGAGCCCGACAGGTCCACCGGCAGGGCGCCGGCCGAATGCGCCAGATCCCAGATCACCAGCGCGCCAGCCGCATGGGCGGCCCGGATCAGTGCGGGCATGTCGTGGCGGCGGCCGGTGCGATAATCCACCTCGGTCAGCATCAGCACCGCCACGTCGGGGCCGATCCGCGCGGCCACCTCCTCGGGGGCAACAGTCACCAGCTTGTGGCCGTGCCCCAGCGCGCGGGACAGCCCCTGCGCCATGTAAAGGTCCGAGGGAAAGTTGCCGGTGTCGGACAGGATTACCCGCCGGTCGGGCCGCAAGGACAGGGCGGCGGCCAGCGCCTGGTAGACCTTGACCGACAGGGTGTCGCCGGTGGTGACAGACCCGGGCCCGGCGCCGATCAGCCTTCCGATGCGATCCCCCAGTGCCGTCGGCTGCGCCATCCAGCCCGCGCGGTTCCAGGCGGTGATCAGCATCTGCCCCCATTCCTCGGTCATCGTCTTTGCCACCCGGGCTGCCGCGCTTCGGGGCAGGGGGCCCAGGGAATTGCCGTCCAGATAGACCATGCCCGGTGGCAGATCGAAAAGCGCTTTGGTGGCGGTGAAATCCATGCGGGTTCCTTTCCTGTGTGCGGGTCCCGTGTGCGGGGCGGATGGCGCGCAATACCCTGCGTCTCCGCTTCGCCCGCCACGGTAGCCGCCAGACGCGCAGGTGCAAGGGGTGGGGCGGTACAAAGGGCTTGCTTTCAGCCCGTCAATTGCAATGATGCTGCAATCGCAAAGGGGCCAAAACGTGATGGGGACATTCTTTCGCTGGATCGACATTCCGCCGGGCTGGCTTGCGCTGAGCGTGGGGGCGGCCTGGGGTCTGGATGCGCTCGTCCCCGGCCTGGGCTTCGGCTGGAGCTGGAGCCGGGTGCTGGGCGACGGGCTGATCGCACTCGGCCTCGGTGCGATGGGCTTGGCGCTGTGGGAGTTCCTGAGGGCAAAGACCACATTCATCCCGCGCCAGGTGCCAAGCGCCTTTCTGAAACGCGGCATCTACCGGCTGACGCGCAACCCGATCTATCTGGGCGATGCAATGATACTGGCCGGGCTGATCCTGCGCTGGGATGTGCTGGCCGCCCTGCCGCTGGTGCCCGCCTTTGCAGCGCTCATCACGCGACGCTTCATTCTGGGCGAAGAGGCGGGTTTGCTGGCCGCCTTCGGGGACGAGTTCATCGAATGGGCCGCCCAGGTGCGGCGCTGGCTGTGACGGAGCGCAACAAAATGTTCGGACCGGGCAAGGGAATGTCGAAAATACGCGAAAAAAGGTCGCAAGGTTGCGTGATAGGGTGGCAATACACCGCGCGTCGCGTATAGGAAACTTGAACCCATGATCAGGGAGGGGATTCCCCGCCCCGGTCGTGCTGAACGGGAAAGAGGGAGAAACACGTGAAGATCGGTGTACCCAAGGAAGTTTTCGAGGGCGAGAACCGTGTCGCGATGACGCCGGATTCTGCCGGGTTGCTTCAGAAGCTTGGCTATGATTGCGTGATCGAGACCAAGGCGGGCGAAAACGCCGGCTTTTCGGATGCGCTTTACAAGGAGGCCGGTGTCGAGGTGGTCAAGACCGCCGCCGCGCTGTGGAAGGCGGCCGACATTGTCGCCAAGGTGCGCGAGCCCAATGACACGGAGATGAAGCGTCTGCGCAAGGGCCAGACCCTGATCAGCTTCTTCAACCCGGGCGGCAATGACGCGGGCATGGAAAAGGCCAAGGCTTCGGGCGCCAACGTGATCGCCATGGAAATGGTGCCGCGTATCTCGCGGGCCCAGAAGATGGACGCGCTGAGCTCGATGGCCAATATCGCGGGCTACCGCGCGGTGATCGAGGCGGGCAACAACTTCGGCCGGTTCTTCACCGGCCAGGTGACGGCCGCCGGCAAGGTGCCGCCCGCCAAGGTTCTGGTGGTCGGCGCCGGTGTCGCCGGTCTGGCCGCGATCGGCACCTCGACCTCGCTGGGGGCCATCACGCTGGCCTTCGACGTGCGTCCGGAAGTGGCCGAACAGGTCGAAAGCATGGGCGCCGAATTCGTCTATCTCGACTTCGAGGAAGAGCAGCAGGACGGCGCGGCCACCGGCGGCTATGCCTCTGTTCAGTCGGAGGAATTCCGCAACGCGCAGCTGGCCAAGTTCCGCGAACTGGCCCCCGAGGTGGACATCGTCATCACCACCGCGCTGATCCCGAACCGCCCGGCCCCCAAGCTGTGGACCGAGGACATGGTCGCGGCGATGAAGCCCGGCTCGGTCATTATCGACCTCGCCGCCGAACGTGGCGGCAATGTCGAGGGCACCGTGAAGGACGAGAAGGTCGTCACCAAGAACGGCGTGACCATCGTCGGCTATACCGACTTCCCGTCGCGCATGGCCGCCCAGTCGTCCAGCCTTTACGCCAACAACATCCGTCACATGATGACCGATCTGACGCCCGAGAAGGACGGCCAGGTCAACCATGACATGGAAGACGACGTGATCCGTGGCGCGACCGTGACCTACCAGGGCGAGATCACCTTCCCGCCGCCGCCGCCGAAGATCCAGGCCATTGCCGCGCAGCCGCAGAAGGAAGCTCCGAAAGAGCTGACCGCGGAGGAGAAACGCGCGCAGGAGGTTGCCGAGTTCAAGGCGCAGACCAGGAGCCAGGTCACTCTGCTGGGTGTCGGCGCGGTGCTGCTGCTGGGCGTGGGCCTGGTGGCGCCCGCCAGTTTCATGCAGCATTTCATCGTCTTCGTGCTGGCGGTCTTTGTCGGCTTCCAGGTGATCTGGAATGTCTCGCATTCGCTGCATACTCCGCTGATGGCTGTCACCAATGCCATTTCGTCGATCATCATTCTGGGCGCCGTGCTCCAGATCGGCTCGGGCAGTTTCCTGGTGATCCTGCTGGCCGCGATTTCGGTGTTCTTCGCCGGGATCAACATCTTCGGCGGTTTCCTTGTCACCCGGCGCATGCTCGCCATGTTCCAGAAGTCGTAAGGGGGCCCCTGCAATGGAATTCGGTTTCACGACGGCAGCCTATGTGGTTGCAGCTGTTCTGTTCATCCTGTCGCTGGGTGGCCTGTCGGGCCAGGAAAGCGCCAAACGCGCCGTGTGGTACGGCATCACCGGCATGGCGCTGGCGGTGGCCGCCACGCTGATCGGCCCCGGTGCCGGCCTGTGGTGGCTGTCGATCCCGCTGATCGCGGCGGGCGGCGTCATCGGCTATCAACTGGCCTCGCGGGTCGAGATGACCCAGATGCCGGAACTGGTCGCGGGCATGCACGCCCTGGTCGGTCTGGCGGCGGTCTTCGTCGGCTTCAATGCGCATTTCGAACTAGGCAATGTTCTAGCCATGAGTCCCGACGGTACGCTGCCCCTACCCAAGGAACTGAGACAAGGTCTTGAAGGCTTTGCTGCGCTTCTGGCCAAGAAAGAGGCGGTAGAAGCGAATATCCTGCGGGTCGAGTTGTCGCTGGGCGCTTGGATCGGGGCCGTGACCTTTACCGGCTCGGTGATTGCCTATGGCAAACTGTCGGGCAAGGTGACGTCTGCGGCGACCAAGCTGCCCGGTGGTCACGTGCTGAACGCAGGCGCTGCCGGCCTGTCGCTGGTGGCGCTGATCTGGTACCTGAACTCGGGCGCCATGTTCCCGCTTCTGATCCTGACCGTGATGGCGCTGTTCATCGGCTATCACCTGATCATGGGCATCGGCGGGGCCGACATGCCGGTGGTCGTGTCGATGCTGAACAGCTACTCGGGCTGGGCGGCGGCGGCGATCGGCTTCTCGCTGGGCAATGACCTGTTGATCGTGGTCGGCGCGCTGGTGGGCTCGTCGGGTGCGATCCTGTCCTACATCATGTGCAAGGCGATGAACCGGTCCTTCATCTCGGTTATCCTGGGCGGCTTCGGCGGCACCACGGGCCCGGCGATGGAGATCGAGGGCGAACAGATCGCCATCGATGCCGAGGGCGTGGCCGCCACGCTCGAGGATGCCGACAGCGTGATCATCATCCCCGGCTACGGCATGGCGGTGGCCCAGGCGCAGCAGAACGTGGCCGAACTGACCCGCCGCCTGCGCGCCAAGGGCAAGACCGTGCGCTTTGCCATCCACCCGGTGGCGGGCCGTCTGCCCGGGCACATGAACGTGCTCCTGGCCGAAGCCAAGGTGCCTTACGACATCGTGATGGAGATGGACGAGATCAACGAGGACTTCCCGTCGACCGACGTTGCCATCGTCATCGGCTCGAACGACATCGTGAACCCGGCCGCCCAGGACGACCCGAACAGCCCCATCGCCGGCATGCCGGTGCTGGAATGCTGGAAGGCGAAACAGGTCTTCGTGTCGAAACGCGGCCAGGGCGCCGGCTACTCGGGCATCGAGAACCCGCTGTTCTTCAAGGAGAACACACGCATGTTCTACGGCGACGCAAAACAGTCGCTGGATACACTGCTGACGATGATCGACTAAGAGCCGATCTTCAGAAATTGAAAAGGGCGCCCAACCGGGCGCCCTTTTTCTTTGCTGGTCAGTCGGGTTTCGGCCCCTTGCCCTTTCGCGGTTTGCGCGGTCGCCGGGGACGCTCGCCGGGGGCACGCTCCGGGCGAACCTTCGGGGTGACACCGACCGGCGGCACCCGGTGCATCGGCGCATCTTGCCATTCGCCCGGGTGCAGGTTGCCCAGCCGCCACGGCCCGATCCCCACCCGCACCAGACGCAGGGTCGGCAGGCCGATCGCCGCCGTCATGCGCCGGACCTGCCGGTTGCGGCCTTCGGAGATGACGATCTCCAGCCAGCGGTCGGGGATGGATTTGCGAAACCGCACCGGCGGGTCGCGTTCCCAGAGCTTCGGCGCCTCGATCAGCCGCGCCTGGGCGGGTCGGGTCGGCCCGTCATTGAGCTGCAGCCCCTTGCGCAGCGGTTCCAGATCGCGCCCGGTCGGGTCGCCTTCGACCTGCACCCAGTATGTCTTTTCCATCTTGTTCTTCGGGTGTGAGATTTTCGCCTGCAACCCGCCATCATCCGTGAGCAGCATCAACCCCTCGCTGTCGCGATCCAACCGGCCCGCCGGGTAGACTCCGGGCAGATCGATATAGAGCGACAGGGTGGGCCGTTCAGTCGGGCTTTTGCGGTCGGTGAACTGCGGCAGCACGCCGAATGGTTTGTTGAACTGGATCAGACGGGTCATGGGACGGGCTTAGCGCGGTGGGCGGCGCGGGCCAAGCCCGTCTTTGCGCCGCGCCTCTTGCAATTCACATGTTAAGCGTTACCCATGTGCCGATGAACACCTCTCGTGCAATCCTGTTGAAGCTGGCCTCGGTGGCGGGGTTCGTTTCGATGGCGGCACTGATCAAGGCGGCCTCGGATGGTGTGCCGCCCGGGCAGGCGGTGTTCTTTCGGTCCCTGTTCGCGATCCCGGTCATACTGATCTGGCTGCGTTGGGATGGCAACCTGCGCCGGGGGCTGCGCACGGCGAACCCGCTGGGGCATCTGTGGCGCGGGCTGTTGGGCACAACCGCGATGGGGCTGAATTTCTCGGCCCTGGGGCTGCTGCCCCTGCCCGAGGTGACGGCGATCTTCTTTGCCGCCCCGATCCTGACGGTGATCTTCGCCGCGATGTTCCTGGGCGAACAGGTGCGCGCCTTTCGTCTGACCGCCGTGGGGCTTGGGCTGGTCGGGGTGCTGATCATCCTGTCCCCGCGCCTAACCGCTTTTTCCGAGGGTGACTTGAGCACCGTGCAGGCGCTCGGCGCGGTGCTGGCGCTGATGGCGGCGACCTTTGCCGCACTGGCCAAGATTTTCGTGCGCAAGCTGGTCGGGGTCGAACATCCGGCCACCATCGTCTTCTATTTCTCGCTGACGGCGACCTGCCTGTCGGCGCTTACCATTCCCTTCGGGTGGGCCTGGCCCAGCCCGGCGGAGATGGTGTTTCTGGTGCTGGCGGGCGTGATCGGCGGCGTGGCGCAGGGGCTGCTGACCACCGCCTTTCGCCATGCGGATGCCTCGGTGATCGCGCCGTTCGACTATGCTTCGATCCTGTTGTCGCTGGCGATCGGCTATTTCATCTTTGCCGAGGTGCCGACCCTGCCGATGCTGGCGGGTGCGACCCTGGTGATCGCGGCCGGTATCCTGATCATCTGGCGCGAACGCCAACTGGGGCTGGAGCGCAGCAAGGGGCGCCAGGCAATGACCCCGGGTGGGCAGTGAGGCAACACGCCCGGGCAGGGTTGCCTGTGGGCCCCGGCGTGATGCCGTGCGCTTGCCGTCCACAAATTCACTGGTCAGAACCCCCGATCCGCGATAGAATCACCCCGAGACCCGGACAACCGGGCGAATTTATGAGGCAGTTTCAGGCGGTATTCTCATGACCGAGATGGTTTACGGTGCGCTCCCGCAGGCAGTAGGCGAGCCCATTCTTCCCCGTTGGTGGCGGACGGTCGACAAGTGGTCGATCTCCTGCGTGCTGATCCTGTTCGGGATCGGGCTGCTCCTGGGGCTCGCGGCCTCGCCGCCGCTGGCCGAGCGCAACGGGCTGGACCCGTTTCACTATGTCCAGCGGCAGATGATCTTCGGTGGCGCGGCGCTGGTGACACTGTTCGTCACCACCATGCTGCCGCCGAAACTGGTGCGCCGCCTGGGCGTTCTGGGCTTTATCGGCGCCTTCATCGCGCTTGCGTTCCTGCCCGTGCTGGGCACAGATTTCGGCAAGGGCGCCGTACGCTGGTATTCGCTGGGCTTTGCCAGCTTGCAGCCGTCTGAATTCCTGAAGCCGGGTTTCGTCATCGTCTGTGCCTGGCTGTTGGCGGCCAGCAATGAAATCAACGGACCGCCGGGCAAGAGCCTGTCGCTGGCGATAACTGTCATCGTGGTGGTTTTCCTGGCGATGCAGCCCGACTTCGGTCAATCCGCGCTGATCCTGTTCGGCTGGGGAGTCATGTATTTTCTGGCCGGCGCGCCCTTCATCCTGCTTATTAGCATGGCCGGTGCCGTCGTCCTTTTGGGCGTTTTCGCCTATAACAACTCCGAGCACTTCGCCCGCCGCATCGACGGCTTCCTGAACCCCGAAGTTGAACCGACCACCCAGCTTGGCTATGCCACCAATGCCATTCGCGAGGGCGGGTATTTCGGCGTGGGCGTGGGGGAGGGTCATGTGAAATGGTCCCTGCCGGACGCGCACACGGATTTCATCATCTCGGTTGCGGCCGAGGAATACGGGCTGATCCTGGTACTGGTGATCATCGCGCTTTATGCCACCATCGTGGTGCGCAGCTTCCTGCGGCTCATCCAGGAGCGCGACATGTTCATCCGTCTGGCCGGCACCGGCCTGGCTGCCATGTTCGGTGTGCAGGCCCTGATCAACATGGGGGTCGCGGTTCGGCTTCTGCCCGCCAAGGGCATGACGCTTCCCTTCGTCTCCTATGGCGGATCGTCGCTCATCGCGGGGGGCGTGGCCCTGGGAATGCTTCTGGCCTTTACCCGCACCCGTCCGCAGGGGAAAATCGGCGACATACTGTTGCAACGAGGGCTTCGATGAGCACCCCCCGAAAACCGCCGCTTCTTGTCATCGCCGCCGGGGGAACCGGCGGCCATATGTTTCCGGCCCAGGCTCTGGCCGAGGTCATGCTGCGCGAGGGCTGGCGGGTAAAGCTGTCGACCGACGCGCGCGGGGCGCGCTACACCGGTGGTTTCTCCCATGCGGTCGAGATCGAGCAGGTCTCGTCGGCCACTTTTGCCCGGGGCGGGGTGCTGGCAAAGCTTGCCGTGCCTTTCAGGGTATTGGGCGGCGTGCTGTCGATGACCGCGCGCATGCGCCGCGACCGGCCTGCCTGCGTGGTGGGGTTTGGCGGATATCCCTCCATTCCGGCGCTGGGGGCGGCGACCCTTTTGCGCCTGCCGCGCATGATCCACGAACAGAACGGTGTGCTGGGTCGGGTGAACAGGCTCTTTGCCAAACGTGTGCACAGGCTTGCCTGCGGCACCTGGCCCACCACGGTGCCCGAATGTATCGAGGCCGTGCACACCGGCAACCCGGTGCGCGGCGCTGTACTGGACCGGGCCGGGGCGGGTTATATCACGCCCGGGGACTACCCGATGTCGATCCTGGTGATCGGCGGCAGCCAGGGTGCACGGGCGCTGTCGGACACTGTGCCCGCCGCCATCGCGGACCTGCCCGAACGCCTCCTGCGCCATGTCTCGGTCAGCCATCAGGCGCGCGACGAGGACGGTGAACGGGTCAGGGAATTCTATGACACCCACGGCATCCGGGCCGACGTGCAGCCCTTCTTCTCGGACGTGCCCGCCCGCCTGTCCGAGGCACAGCTCGTGATCTCGCGCGCAGGTGCCGGATCGGTGGCGGATATCAGCGTGATTGGCCGTCCCTCGATCCTGATCCCGTACCCGCATGCGACCGAGGATCACCAGACTGCGAATGCGCGTGGGCTGGTCGACGCACAGGCGGCGATCCTGATCCCGGAAAGCCAGCTTGACGTTCCCACGCTTTCGGCGCAAATCGCTGCGGTATTGGACAATCCGCAAGGGGCGAGACTGATGGCCGCCGCCGCGCTGGCACAGGGCATCCCCGACGCCACTCAGCGCCTTGCGGACATGGTGCATGACCTGACAGGAGTAGACGAGTAGATGAACGCCGCCGCCACCAAGCTGCCCACCGAAATGGGCAACATCCACTTCACCGGCATCGGGGGCATCGGCATGTCGGGCATCGCCGAGGTGCTTTTGAACCACGGCTACAAGGTGCAGGGGTCAGACCTGAAAAGCTCGAAGATCACCAAGCGGCTGGAAAGGCTGGGGGCCAGGGTCTTCATCGGCCAGGCGGCGGACAATCTGGAGGACGCCGAGGTGGTGGTGATCTCCTCGGCGATCAAACCGGGCAACCCGGAACTGGATGCCGCCCGCGCGCGCGGCCTTCCCGTGGTGCGCCGGGCCGAGATGCTGGCCGAACTCATGCGCCTGAAATCCAACGTCGCCATCGCCGGGACGCATGGCAAGACGACGACCACCACCATGGTGGCCGAGCTTTTGGAAAAGGGTGGGATCGACCCGACCGTGATCAACGGCGGCATCATTCACGCCTATGGCTCCAATGCGCGCATGGGGCAGGGGGAATGGATGGTGGTCGAGGCCGACGAGAGCGACGGCACCTTCAACCGGCTGCCCGCCACCATTGCCATTGTCACCAATATCGACCCCGAGCATATGGAGCACTGGGGCGATTTCGAGACGCTCAAGAAGGGCTTCCTTGAGTTCGTGTCCAATATCCCCTTCTACGGCGTCGCGATCTGCTGCACCGACCACCCGGAAGTGCAGAACCTGGTCGGCAAGATCACCGACCGCCGCGTCATCACCTTTGGCTTCAATGCCCAGGCCGACGTGCGCGCGGTGAACCTGACCTACAAGGGCGGCGTGGCCCATTTCGACATCGAGCTGCACCAGGATGGCACCGTGATCGAAGGCTGCACCCTGCCGATGCCGGGCGACCACAATGTCTCCAACGCGCTGGCCGCCGTGGCGGTGTCGCGTCACCTGGGGCTTAAGCGCGAGGAAATTCGCCAGGCCCTTGCCGACTTCGGCGGCGTCAACCGCCGCTTCACCAAGGTGGGCGAGGCGGGTGGCGTCACAATCATTGACGACTACGCCCATCACCCGGTGGAAATCGCCGCCGTGCTGAAGGCTGCGCGCCAGGCCTGCGAGGGCCGCGTGATCGCCGTGCACCAGCCGCACCGCTACACCCGGCTGCATTCGCTTTTCGACGACTTCTGCGCCTGTTTCAACGAGGCCGACGTGGTCGGCATCGCCGAGGTATTCGCCGCCGGAGAAGCCCCGATCGAAGGTGCCACCCGCGACGACCTTGTCGCGGGCCTCATCGCCCACGGCCACCGTCATGCCTGCAACGTCGACAGCGAAGATGACCTGACGCGCCTGGTCAAGGACCAGGCCAGGCCGGGCGACATGGTGGTCTGTCTGGGGGCAGGAACCATTTCGGCCTGGGCCAACGGGCTGCCCGCGCGATTGGGCTAGTCGTGATCGGTTGGCAGAAACATATCCCCTTCATGGAGGTTCCTGCCCCGCCTTTCCGAAAACCGACGGAAAGGACCGCCCATGCCTGACCAGCTCAAACGCCGCCTCGGCCTTGGCCTGCTGACCACCTATGGCGTCGGTGTCATGGTGGGGGCGGGGATTTATGTTCTGGTCGGTGCCGTGGTTGCGCAGGCCGGGGTCTATGCGCCCTTGGCCTTCCTGCTGGCGGGGCTGGTCGCCGCACCCTCGGCGATTTCCTATGCCGAGCTGTCCGCGCGCATTCCCGAAGCCTCGGGCGAAGCGGCCTATATCGAGAAGGGCCTGGGCCTGCACTGGCTGGCCGTGCTGGTGGGCCTGGCCATCGTGCTGGCGGGCACCATTTCCGCCGCGGCGGTGTTGCGCGGCGGGGTGGGCTATCTGACCGCCGTGGCGGATGTGCCGTTTGAATGGGCGGTGATCGGCATCGGAGTGTTCCTGACCGGGGTCGCTCTGATCGGTGTGCTGGAAAGCCTCGCCCTGGCCGCCGTCTTTACCGTGGCCGAGGTCGTGGGGCTGCTGGTCGTGGTCTGGCTGGGGTTCAGCGCCTACCCGTTGGTGGAGTGGGCCGAACTGCCGCCGCCGGTCTGGCCCGGCGTGACCGCCGCCGCCGCGCTCGCCTTCTTTGCCTTCATCGGTTTCGAAGACATGGTCAACATGGCAGAAGAGGCGCGCGACCCCACCCGCACCGTCCCGCGCGCGATCCTCTATGCGCTTGTGATCACGACATTTCTTTATGCACTGGTCAGCCTGGCGGCCGTACGCGCGGTGCCGGTTGGCGCGCTCGCCGGGTCCGAACGCCCGCTTGTGCTGGTCTGGCAGGCCGGTACGGTGATGAGCCCGGTGATCCTGTCCGCAATCGCGGTCGCCGCCGCGTTGAACGGGGTTCTGGCGCAGATCGTCATGGCGGCCCGTGTGCTCTTTGGCCTTGGCCGACGTGAGCCCGCCTTGGCGGTGTTCAACCATGCCCATCCACGCTTCGGCACGCCGGTTCTGGCGACCCTGTTGCTGGGGGGGGGGCTGATCGGGGCTGCTCTGGCCCTGCCGGTGGCCACCTTGGCCGAGGCGACCTCGACCGTGTTGCTGATTGTTTTTGCGGTGGTCAACACGACCCTTATTGCGCTGAAACGCAAGGCGCCCGAGGCCCCGTTCCGCGCCCATCCGGTGGTCCCCTGGCTGGGGCTGATCGCCGCTCTGGCTGCTCTGGCCGCCAACCTGTGGAGCGCTTTCGCATGAGCTGGGTGCTGATTGCCTCCGGCCTTTGGGTGCTTGCGGCAACCGCCGTCGCCTTTCTTCCGATGCGCACGCAATACGCGCCGGGGCTGTTCCTGCTGGTCGTGGCGCCGATCCTGATGTATTTCTTGGCAAAAGAGCACGGGGCGGTTGTTTTTGCCCTTGCGCTCGCGGCATTTCTGTCCATGTTCCGCCGTCCATTGACCTATTTCGCCCGGCGTATGCTGGGCCGCCAATCGGAGCCGCGGGAATGACCCTGTCCCTCATCCTTGCCAGCGCCTGGGCCGTGCTGGCCAACGTGATCGCGATGTTCCCCTCGCGTCGGCAACACTGGCCCGCCGCGTGGGGGCTCATCGCCGTGGGCATTCCGATCCTGGGTTTCGTGACCTACGAGAACGGGCCGCTGATCGCCATCGTTGTCGCGGCGGCCGGCATGTCGGTCCTGCGCTGGCCGGTGATCTACCTGACCCGCTGGGTCCGTGCGCGGGTGAGCCGGTAGGGCAGGCCAGTCGTGGCCGCACCAAGGCCAAGGTCGGGTTCACGCGACTTGATCGACGGCATGCCGGCCCGCAGCCCCTTGGCAGGACCGGGGCACCCCGCTATGACGCAGACATGAGCCTTGATCTGCCCCCGGTGCGTGGCACCCTGACCGAGAACCGTCCCCTGAATGACCTGACCTGGCTGCGTGTCGGCGGGCCGGCGGACTGGCTGTTTCAGCCCGCCGATATCGCGGACCTGCAGGATTTTCTGGGGAACCTCGATCCGTCCATTCCGGTGTTCCCGATGGGCGTGGGATCGAACCTGATCGTGCGCGACGGCGGCATTCGCGGCGTGGTGATCCGCATGGGCCGTGGCTTCAACGGCGTATCCATTGAGGCCACCACCGTGACCGCAGGTGTCGCGGCGCTGGACGCCCATGTGGCGCGCAAGGCGGCCGCGGCGGGCGTGAACCTGACCTTCCTGCGCACCATCCCCGGCGCGATTGGCGGCGCCGTGCGCATGAACGCGGGCTGCTACGGCGATTATGTGGCCGATGTTTTCGTCTCGGCCAGAGCGGTGACGCGGGCAGGGCAACTGGTCACGCTCACGGCAGGGGATCTGAACTTTGCCTATCGCCAGAGCGATCTGCCCGAAGGCTGGGTGCTGGTGGAGGCGACCTTCGAAGGCCCCGCAGGCGACCCCGCCGAACTGGAGGCGCATATGGCCGCACAGCTTGCCAAACGCGACGAAACCCAGCCCACAAGGGACCGCACGGCCGGCAGCACGTTCCGCAACCCGGCGGGGTTCAGCTCGACAGGCCGCGCGGATGACCCGCATGACCTCAAGGCCTGGAAGGTGATCGACGACGCGGGGATGCGGGGTGCAACCCTGGGTGGGGCGCAGATGAACCGGATGCATTCGAATTTTCTGACCAACACCGGGGGCGCCTCGGCTGCCGACCTGGAAGGTCTTGGCGAATTGGTCAGAAAAAAGGTTTACGAGAACAGCGGCATAGAGCTACAATGGGAAATCAAGCGGGTCGGTGAACCTGCGGTTGACTAAGCTCTCGACGAAGAGCGCAGCAGTACACTCAGAACAACGGACCCCTGCGGTCCGACATAATCATCAAGGGTCGGAAAAACCGGCCCGTTAACGAGGCACATGGGTCGGCAAACGGCCCTGGTACGAGGCAACTAACGTGGGCAAGTCGAGCAGGACAGCCCCGAAAGTCGCGGTCTTGATGGGTGGCCCCTCGGCAGAACGCGAGGTCTCCCTGAGCTCCGGGCGCGAATGCGCCACGGCTTTGCGGGAAGAAGGTTTCGAGGTTTTCGAAATCGACGCAGGCGCGGATCTTATGGCGCGCCTCCAGGAGGCTCAACCGGATGTGGTCTTCAACGCGCTCCACGGTCGCTGGGGCGAGGACGGCTGCGTGCAGGGCGTTCTGGAATGGCTGGGTCTGCCGTACACGCATTCCGGTGTGCTGGCCTCGGCGCTTGCGATGGACAAGGAACGCTCGAAACAGGTGTTCCGCGAGGCGGGTCTGCCGGTGGTGCACAGTGTGCTGGCCAGCAAAGCCGAAGCCCAGGCGCGTCACCTGATCGCGCCGCCCTATGTGGTCAAACCCAACAACGAAGGCAGCTCGGTCGGTATCTATATCGTCAGTGAGGGCACCATTGCCCCGCCGAAACTGGCCGACACCATGCCGGATATGGTCATGGTTGAAACCTACGCGCCGGGGCGCGAGATGACGACCGCCGTCATGGGCGACAAGGCGATGGGCGTGACCGACATCATTACCGATGGCTGGTACGACTATGACGCCAAGTACAAGGAAGGCGGCTCGTCCCACGTGCTGCCCGCCGACATTCCTGCCGAAATCGAAGCCGCCTGTCTGGATTTTGCCCTGCGCGCGCATGAGGCGCTGGGCTGCCGTGGCGTGTCGCGCACCGATTTCCGCTGGGACGAGGTGCGCGGGCTGGACGGGCTGATCATCCTCGAGGTCAATACCCAGCCCGGCATGACGCCCACTTCCCTTGTGCCCGAACAGGCGGCGCATCTTGGGATGAGCTTTGGCGAGATCTGCCGCTGGATGGTGGAGGACGCATCATGCAACCGCTGAATGCCTCCCGTCCTGCCGCGCCCCAGCCGGTGAAACGCGATCCGGCCCCGTCGCGTGTGGCCTACAAGGCGCATCGGCTCTGGCTGACCCCCTTCGTGCGGCAGATGACCCGGGTCGGTCTGCCGGTCTTCGCCGTGATCATGGCGGCTGGGGTCTACGTGGCCGACAGCGACCGGCGCGAAGCGATCCTCTCCTCGGTTCAGGACATGCGCCGTGCGGTCGAGGAGCGCCCGGAATTCATGGTCAAGCTGATGGTGATCGAAGGCGCGACCCCCGTGGTCGATGACGCGATCCGCCAGTTGATGCCGATCGACTTCCCCATTTCCAGTTTCGATCTGGACCTCGAAGCAATGCAGTCCGAAGTCGCCGCGCTGGATGTGATCGAGCGTGTCGATCTGCGGGTGCGCCCGGGCGGGGTGCTGGAGGTCGAAGTGCGCGAACGGGAACCCGTGGTGCTGTGGCGCACCGCGGCCTCGCTGGAGATGCTGGACGGCACCGGCCACCGGGTCGCGACGATCTCGTCGCGGGCGGGCCGCGCCGATTTGCCGCTTCTGGCCGGACTGGGGGCTTCGGACCAGGTGCCCGAGGCCATGGCGATCCTGCGCGCCGCCGGACCGCTCAGGGGGCGCCTGCGCGGCCTCGTGCGCATGGGAGAACGCCGCTGGGACGTGGTTCTGGAGGGCGATCAACGCATTCTCCTGCCCGAGGACACCCCCGTTCAGGCGCTTGAGCAGGTGCTCGCCCTGGACCAGGCGCAGGACCTTCTGGCCCGCGACCTGATCGTGATCGACATGCGCAACCCGGACCGGCCGACCCTGCGCATGAGCCAAACCGCAACCGAAGAATTGCGCCGTATCAAAGGCCTGGAATTGGGAGGCCCCGCACGATGACCGATCTTTATTCTCAGCAACGCGCCATGCGCGCCATGCGACAAGCCGCGATGCAACGTGGTGTGATTGCCATTCTGGACGTGGGCAGCTCGAAGATCGGCTGCCTGGTTCTGCGTTTCGACGGGCCCGACCGGTTCCGCGAGTCCGACGGCGTCGGCACCATGGCGGGGCAATCCGCCTTCCGGGTGATCGGCGCCGCCACCACCCGCTCGCGCGGGGTGCGCTTCGGCGAGATCGACGCGATGCAGGAGACCGAACGCGCCATTCGCACCGCCGTGCAGGCGGCGCAAAAGATGGCGAATATCCGCGTCGATCATGTGATTGCCTGTTTCTCGGGCGGGTCGCCGCGGTCCTACGGGCTGGCCGGTTCGGTCGACCTTGAGGGCGGCAGCGTGTCTGAGAACGACGTGGCCCGCGTGCTGGCCTCCTGCGACATGCCGGATATCGGCGAGCACCGCGAGGTGCTGCACGCCCAGCCGGTGAACTTCGCGCTGGATCACCGTTCGGGGCTGAAGGATCCGCGCGGCCAGATCGGCAACCGCCTGTCTGTGGACATGCATGTGCTGACCGTGGACAGCGCGGTCATCCGCAACCTGCTTTACTGCATCAAACGCTGTGACCTCGAAGTCGCGGGGCTGGCAAGCTCGGCCTATGTGTCCTCGGTGTCCGCCCTGGTTGAAGATGAACAGGAACTCGGCGCGGCCTGTATCGACTTCGGCGGCGGGGCGACCGGCCTCTCGATCTTCATGAAGAAACACATGATCTATGGCGACGTCGTGCGGCTTGGCGGCGATCACGTGACCGCAGATATTTCGAAGGGTCTCCAGGTGCCCATGGCCACGGCCGAACGGATCAAGACCTTCTATGGCGGGGTGCATGCCACTGGCATGGACGATCGCGAGATGATCGAGATCGGTGGCGAGACCGGGGATTGGGAACATGACCGGCGCACCGTGTCACGATCGGACCTGATCGCGATCATTCGCCCCCGGGTCGAGGAGATCCTGGAAGAGGTGCGCAGCCTGCTGGACGTGGCCGGGTTCGATCACCTTCCCAGCCAGCAGATCGTGCTGACCGGCGGGGCCAGCCAGATCCCCGGTCTGGACGGGCTTGCGCCGCGCATCCTGGGCCAGCAGGTGCGTGTCGGCCGGCCTCTGCGCGTACAGGGCCTGCCGCAGAGCGTGACCGGTTCGGCCTTCGCCTCCTCAGTCGGCCTGTGCCTGTTTGCTGCCCATCCGCAGGATGAATGGTGGGATTTCGACATCCCCGCAGACAGCTATCCGGCCCGGTCGTTCAAGCGCGCCTTCAAGTGGTTTAAGGACAACTGGTAAGCCGTTGAATAGGCTGAAATGATACCTTTTCCACAGGCTTTTCCACAGCCACAAGATTTTGTGGCTTGGGCGAAATCCTGCTGAAAACCTTTTGAAAACACCCAACATTTTGCGGTGATTCGGTGTTTTTTGCGTGACGAAACCACAGAAATAATCCAATATGGCCTGTAATAGGCAGACCCTCGCCATGCCGTGGGGGCAACACAGGTAAACACGCCGAAGGTTCGGGACGGGACCAGAAAAATCCGGCGACAGTAACAGGCGGACAGAGCGATGACGTTGAACCTCACCATGCCCGGTCAGGAAGAGTTGAAACCCCGGATCACCGTGTTCGGTGTCGGTGGCGCGGGTGGCAACGCGGTCAACAACATGATCGAGAAGGAGCTGGAGGGGGTCGAGTTCGTCGTCGCGAACACCGACGCCCAGGCGCTGCAGCAGTCGAAGGCTGGTTCACGCATCCAGATGGGGGTGAAAGTGACTGAAGGCCTGGGCGCGGGCGCCCGCGCCTCGGTCGGCGCCGCCGCCGCCGAGGAGACCATCGAGGACATCGTCGACCACCTGGCCGGCGCCCACATGTGCTTCATCACCGCCGGGATGGGCGGGGGCACCGGCACCGGCGCCGCGCCGATTATCGCGCAGGCCGCCCGTGAACTGGGCGTGCTGACCGTCGGCGTTGTCACCAAGCCGTTCCAGTTTGAAGGCGCCAAGCGCATGCGCCAGGCCGAGGACGGTGTCGAGCAGCTGCAGAAGATGGTCGATACGCTGATCATTATCCCGAACCAGAACCTGTTCCGCCTGGCCAATGAGAAAACCACCTTTACCGAGGCCTTCAGCCTGGCCGATGACGTTCTTTATCAGGGCGTCAAGGGTGTGACCGACCTGATGGTGCGTCCGGGGCTGATCAACCTCGACTTTGCCGACGTGCGCGCCGTGATGGACGAGATGGGCAAGGCGATGATGGGCACCGGCGAGGCCGCAGGCGAGGATCGTGCGATCCAGGCCGCCGAGAAGGCGATTGCCAACCCGCTGCTGGACGAAATCTCGCTGCGCGGCGCGAAAGGCGTGCTGATCAACATCACTGGCGGCTATGATCTGACCCTGTTCGAACTGGACGAGGCCGCCAACCGCATTCGCGAAGAGGTGGATCAGGACGCCAACATTATCGTCGGGTCGACGCTGGACCCGAATATCGACGGCAATATGCGTGTTTCGGTCGTGGCGACCGGCATCGACGCCGCCGAGGTGACGCAGGAATTCCCGGTGCCGCGCCGCCGTCTGGCCGAGCCGCTCCACAGCCCGGCCGAGGTCGAAGAGAAACTGGAGGCCGAGGCCCCCGCCGCCGTCGCCGCCGCTGCGAAGATCGAGGAAGGCCCGGCTGAACCCTCGTTGTTCGATGATGGCCTGGATGCCACCGCCGCCGCCGCCGAAGAGCAGCTCGAAAACGTGTTCCCGGCCGAAGATGCCGGTGGTGATCTGCCGCCGCCCGCCTACCGGCCGCAGCAGGCCCAGCCCGATCCGGTTGCCCCCGCTGCCCCTGCCGCCTATGGCGCTGGCTACGACGGCGGATACGAGGACGAACCCGAAGTGGCCCAGTTTGTCGCGCCGAAAGCGCCTGCTCCCGGCACCCCGTCGCCTGAGGCGCTGGCCCGCCTGCAGGCGGCAGTGCAGAACCAGCCCCGCGCGGCAGGTGTCGCACAGCCGCAGCAACCTCAACCGGCGCAACCGGCTGCTGACAAGCCGCGCTTCGGGATCAACTCGCTGATCAACCGCATGACCGGCCACGGGGCCGAGGCGCCGGGCCAGCCGGCCCGCCACCAGCAGCCGCCGGTGCAGGCGCATCAACCGGAACAGGCGATCGATCCGGAACAGGAAAAGGTGGAAATCCCCGCATTCCTGCGGCGCCAGGCCAATTGATCCGCGCTAAAAGCGGTCACATCTGATCAGGAAAGGGCCGGTTCAATCCGGTCCTTTTCTTTTTTGTTTCAAGGTGTTGATAGGGTGAAAACCGCCCTTGGGCGGGGTTCTGCCCATTGGTTGGCGGGATGTTTCAGTCCGTTACAATCTTTGAGTTGAGATTACAGTTTCGTGACAGTAGGTCATGCGCAACCGGGCGAACTGCGTCCGGGAGGCAACCCATGGATCCGTCGTGCAGACAACCCTTGCGACCCCTGTCACATTCTCCGGAACCGGTCTGCATTCGGGCCGCCCGGTCCGCATGACCGTTAATCCGGCTCCGGCAGGGCATGGCATCCGGTTCCGCCGCACCGATGTGACCGACGGGCGCGACAATATCCTGCCGGCGCATTGGCGCCAGGTCGAACAGACCGCGCTCTGCACCCGGCTGATCAATGGCGACGGGGTCACGCTTTCGACCATCGAACACATCATGGCCGCGCTGGCCGGCTGTGGCATCCATAACGCGCTGATCGACATCGACGCGGCCGAAGTGCCGATCCTGGACGGTTCCTCCAGCAAGTTCGTCGCCCGCCTGATCGAGGCGGGAACCCGCGCGCAGGATCGCCCGGTACGGGTGTTGCGCGTGCTGAAGCCGGTTGAGGTGCGCAAGGGCGAGGCCTGGGCCCGCCTGGAACCTGCCGAAGGGTTCGAGATCCGCTTTCACATCGACTTCACCGATGAGGCCATCGGCTCCCAGGATTTGAGCCTGAACATGGCCAATGGCAGTTTCGTGCGCGAACTGTCGGACTGCCGGACCTTCTGCCGACAGGCCGATGTCGACGCGATGCGCGCCAACGGGCTGGCCCTGGGTGGAACACTGGATAACGCGGTGGTGGTAGACGGCGATACGGTGCTGAGCCCGGGCGGGCTGCGCCGTGCCGACGAACCGGTGCGTCACAAGATGCTGGATGCCCTGGGCGACCTTTACACCGCAGGCGCCCCGATCCTGGGCCGCTACGTGGGCCACAAGGCCGGTCACGCGATGACCAACGCCCTGCTGCGCGCCCTGTTCGAGGATGATGCCAACTGGTCGCTGGATGTGAGTGACGCGCAGACCGCGCGCCACCTTCCGGGTGTTGGCGTAGGGGCGCATGACCTGCCGCTGTCGGCCTGATCGACGGCCCCGGGCCACGACCGGCGGGAAACGGCTGCAAAAACCGGCCATAGACCATTTTGCCCGGAATTTTTCTGTGCTACTGAGACTGCAATCGGGTGCGGCTTTGACCGTGCGGAAATGGATTGACGGGGTGGGCGCCACATGACGCGCAACGGGTTCACTACGAAAACTTTTGTTTCTCTTGCTGTTGTTGCCATCTTGTCAGGGTGCGGCGCGATCGGTTCGATCGGCAGCGGTTCGCTGGGCGGCGGGTCCAGCGCTTCGGGCGGTGGCGGCGGATTCTTCAACGCTTTCCGCAGGAACCAGGTCGAACGCAAACCGATCGAAGAATATACTGCGGAAGAGATTTACAAACGCGCGGAATACGACCTCAACAACAACGAATTCGAGGACGCCGCCAAGTGGTTCGGCGAAGTCGAACGGCTTTACCCCTATTCGGAATGGGCCAAACGCGCGCTGATCATGCAGGCCTTTTCCTATCACCGGAACCGCGAATATGATCTGTCGCGCGCAACTGCGCAGCGATTCCTGGATTTCTACCCGGCGGACGAAGACGCGGCCTATGCACAGTATCTGCTGGCGTTGAGCTACTATGACCAGATTGACGAGATCGGACGCGACCAGGGGCTGACCTATCAGGCGCTCCAGGCACTGCGCGTGGTGATCGAGCGCTACCCGGATACGGAATTTGCGCGCTCGTCGGTTCTGAAATTCGATCTGGCCTTCAACCATCTTGCCGCCAAGGAGATGGAGATCGGGCGCTACTACCTGAAACGCGACCATTTTACCTCGGCGATCAACAGGTTCCGCGTCGTGGTCGAACAGTTTCAGACCACAACCCACACGCCTGAAGCGCTCCACCGGCTGGTCGAGGCCTATCTGGCCCTGGGGCTGGACGAGGAAGCGCAGACCGCCGGGGCGATCCTGGGGCACAATTTCCGCTCGACCGAATGGTATGAAGACAGCTACCGCCTGCTGACTGCCAGGGGGCTTGCGCCGGAGGCCAAGGGTGACAGCTGGTTGGCGACACTCTACCGCCAGTTGGTCCGAGGCGAATGGCTGTAAGCGCCGATGCTGCGCGCGCTTGAAATCCACGACATGCTGATCATCGACCGGTTGGAGCTGGAGTTCCAACCAGGTCTGAACGTGTTGACCGGGGAAACCGGGGCGGGCAAGTCGATCCTGTTGGACAGTCTGGGCTTTGTGCTGGGCTGGCGCGGGCGCGCCGATCTGGTGCGTGCGGGCGCCGATCAGGGCGAGGTCGTCGCCGAATTCGACCTGGCCGCCGACCACCCGGCCCATGCGGTGCTGGACGAGGCCGGGATCCCGGTCGGGGAGAGTTTGATCCTGCGCCGGGTGAACCGGGCGGATGGTCGCAAAACCGCCTGGGTCAATGACCGCCGTGCCTCGGGCGACGTGCTGCGCGCCCTGTCCGATACATTGATCGAACTGCACGGGCAGCAGGACGACCGGGGGCTTCTGAACCCGCGTGTGCACCGTGTGCTGCTGGATGAATTCGGCGGGCTGCACGGGGCGGTGGAAACCTGCCGGAAACGCTGGCGGGCGCTGGCAGCCGCGCTGACAGCCCTGGAAGCGTCACAGGCGAAGCTGGAAACGGCCCGCGCGGACGAAGAATTCCTGCGTCACGCGGTGGCCGAGCTGGACGCGCTGTCGCCGGAGCCCGGCGAGGATGGAGAACTGGACGCCCGCCGGCGGCTGATGCAGGCTGCCGAGCGCATTGGCGAGGACATTCAGAAAGCCGCCCAGGCTTTGGGGCACGGCGAGGGGGCCGAGGGGCGCATGGGCGACGCGATGCGCTGGCTCGAAGGGGTGGCAGGCGAGGCAGGCGAGGCGCTGACCGCGCCGCTGGACGCCCTGGGGCGCGCGATGATCGAGCTGGATGAGGCGGTGTCGGGCGTCGAAGCCGCGCTGGAATCCCTGCATTTCAACCCCTCCGAGTTGGAAATGGTCGAGGAAAGGCTCTTTGCCATTCGCGGCCTAGCGCGCAAACATGGTGTGGCACCGGATGACCTGGGAACCTTCGCCGAGGATCTTCGGGCTCGGCTGGCCGCGATTGACCACGGCGCCGAGGATATTGCCGCGCTGACGGCGGCGCTGGCGGAAGCCCGTGGGGCCTATGACATTGCGGCCGGGGCGCTGACGGCAAAACGCATCCGCGCGGCACAGAAGCTCGACAAGGCGATGGCCGGGGAGCTTGCACCGCTGAAAATGGAACGCGCGGTTTTCACTACGAAAATCGAACACGGTGCCGATGGGTCCGGGGGGCGCGACGAGGTGGTGTTTACCGTCGCCACCAACCCGGGGGCCCCGTCTGGGCCCTTGAACAAGATCGCTTCGGGCGGGGAGCTCAGCCGCTTCCTGCTGGCCCTCAAGGTCTGCCTGACCCGCGATTCCCAGGGTCTGACGATGATCTTTGACGAAATCGACAGGGGCGTCGGCGGGGCCACCGCCGATGCGGTCGGGCGCCGCCTTGCCGCGCTGGCCTCTGATGGCGGGCAGGTGCTTGTGGTGACTCATTCCCCCCAGGTGGCGGCGCTGGGTGCACATCACTGGCGGGTTCAGAAAAACGTGGTCAGGGGCACGACACTGTCCACTGTCATGCGATTGGACGAAGCCGACCGGGTGGACGAGGTGGCGCGCATGCTGTCAGGCGACGTGATCACCGACGCGGCGCGCGGCGCGGCGCGCGAGCTGCTGGGCTGATCCAAACGATGTCAGGGTCGGCTACCGTCCGCAGAAGTGGTGGATCAGCGGTTTGATGTCGAGCGCGGCAATGGCAAGGCCCAGCGGGATCATCCAGAACCCCAGCACCGGCAGAAAGCCGAACACGCCACCCAGGACGATCACGATCCCCAGCAACAGCCGAAGCCCGGGCGGGACCCGCAGGCGCACCCAGGCCAGAAAACGGCGATAAGCACGGCGAAATCCGCCCGGCCTTGTGCGCGGATCAGTTGCCACGGACCAGCTTGCCCGGATTCAGGATGCCGGTAGGGTCCAGCGCGCGCTTGATGTCGCCCATGACCGCCCAGGCCTCCCCATGTTCGGCCTCCATATAGCCACGCTTGCCCATGCCGACGCCATGTTCTCCGGTCACTGTGCCGCCCAGGGCGAGGGCGCGTTCACTCATGCGCGCCGCCAGACGCCGTGCTTCGGCCATTTCGACCTCGTTGTCGGGATCGACCAGCAGGATCGCATGGAAATTCCCGTCCCCCACATGGCCCAGGATCGGGCCCGGAATGTGGCTTGCGTCGATGTCGGCGCGTGTCTCGGCCACCGCGCGGGCAAGTTCCGAGATCGGCACGCAGATGTCGGTCACGATCGCCCGCGCCCCCTGCCGCAGCCCGAGGCAGGCGTAATAGGCCTGGTGACGTACGCGCCACAGGCGATTGCGGTCTTCGGTCCTGGTGGCGCTTTCAAAACCGACGGCGCCGAAGTCGCGGGCGATTTCTCCGAACATTTCGGCCTGTTCGGCCACGGCCCCTTCCGAGCCGTTGAACTCCACCAGAAGATGCGGGAGCTCGGGCATGTGGGTGTCTGAATAGGCATTCACGGCCTTCACGGACATGGTGTCGACAAACTCGATCCGCGCCATGGGAATGCCCATCTGGATCGTGTGCTGCACCGCGCCGACGGCATCTTCAAGCCGCTCGAAAGCGCAGACACCCGCCGAGATCGCCTCGGGCTGACCCTGCAGGCGCAGGGTCAGTTCGGTGATCACGCCCAGCGTGCCTTCGGAGCCTACGAACAACCCGGTCAGGTCATAGCCCGCCGCGGATTTCGCGGCGCGCGAGCCGGTGCGGATCACCCGCCCATCGGCCAGCACGACCTCCAGCGCCAGGATATTGTCACGCATCGTACCATAGCGCACCGTCGTGGTGCCGCTGGCGCGGGTGGCGGCCATGCCGCCGATGGTGGCGTTGGCGCCGGGGTCCACCGAAAAGAACATTCCCGTGGTGCGCAGCTCCTCGTTCAACTCCTGGCGGGTCAGGCCCGGTTGGACCACGGCAACCATGTCGCCGGGATCCGCCGACAGCACCCGGTTCATACGCGAAAAATCCAGGCTCAGCCCTCCGCGAATCGCGCTTGTGTGTCCTTCCAGGGATGTGCCTGCACCAAAGGGGATGACCGGGCAGCCGTGCTCATGACAAATGGTCAGTAACCTGCTGACTTCCTCGGTCGAGACCGGCCAGGCGACGCCATCCGGCGGGATCGGGGGGAAATGACTTTCGGATTGGCCATGGCTCTCCAGATCGGACTTGGAGCGGCTCAGGCGATCGCCTAACAATGGTGTCAGCGCGGCAAGTGCGGTGTCGATGGTCATGCCACCATTCCCCCATGTTACCCGGGCGAATTTAAGCCAACTGTGAGGCAGTTGGAAGGCCAGTGAATCAGGGTAGGCATGGGCGAACCGTTAAAAAAGTTCCTCTCGCGGTGGATCACGCAGTTTCGGCATGAAACACGCCATGCCTGGCTGGTTCTGCGCGAAAAGGGACCGAGCCAGGTCCAGTTCTGGCTGATCGCCCTGCTGATCGGGGTGGCAGCGGGATTTGCTGCCCTGTTTTTCCGCAAGGGAATAGAGGGGTTGCAGGGGTTTCTCTATGGAACCGATGACATCGCGCACCTGCATTCCTGGGCGGGCACATTGCCCTGGTACTGGGTGCTGTTGCTGCCTGCCATCGGCGGTCTGGTCGTGGGGGCGGTGCTGAACTGGTTTACCCATGACGGGCGGGTGCGATCAGTGGCCGACGTGATCGAGGGCTCGGCGCTGTGGGAGGGCCGCGTGGAACGGCGCGCGGGCGTGGGCTCGGCGCTGGCCTCGTTCATCACCCTGTCGACCGGAGGCTCGACCGGGCGGGAAGGGCCGGTGGTGCATATGGCCGCCGTGATGTCGGCCTGGGTCTCGGCCCGGATCAATGCCAATGGGATCACCGGGCGGGACCTTCTGGGCTGTGCGGTGGCGGCCGCGGTTTCGGCCAGCTTCAATGCGCCGATCGCGGGGGCTCTTTTTGCGCTCGAGGTCGTGCTGCGCCATTTCGCAGTACATGCCTTTGCGCCCATCGCCATTGCCTCGGTCGCCGGCACGGTGATCAACCGGATCGAATATGGCGATGTGACCGAATTCGTGCTGCCCGCCGAAGGCTCGCTGGCCTTTTACGTCGAACTGCCCGCGTTCCTGATCCTGGGGCTCGTGTCGGGCGTGGTCGCCGTGGTGCTGATGAAGGCGATCTTCTTTGCCGAAGACCTGGGCTCGGTGGTGGCATCGCGTCTGCGCCTGCCGGGCATCCTGCGCCCGGCGCTGACCGGGCTGATGTTGGGCGCCATGGCGATCTGGTTTCCGCATATCATCGGGGTGGGCTATGAGACGACTTCGCTTGCGCTGACCGGAGAACTGGTGCTGTGGAACGCGGTGATCTTTGCGGTGCTCAAGGTCATCGCCGTAGCGATCACCATGGCAGGGCGCATGGGCGGGGGTGTTTTCTCGCCCGCGCTCATGGTCGGCGCGCTGACCGGGTTGGCCTTCGGGATCATCGCCACGGCGGTCTTCCCCAATGTCTCGGGCTCCGAGACGATCTATGCGCTTGCCGGCATGGGGGCGGTGGCCGCCGCCGTGCTGGGCGCGCCGATCTCGACCACGCTGATCATCTTCGAGCTGACCGGCGACTGGCAGACCGGCATCGCGGTGATGGCGGCGGTCAGCCTGTCATCTGCCCTGGCCAGCCGCCTGGTCGACCGCAGCTTCTTCCTGACCCAACTGGAACGGCGCAACATCCACCTGGCCGCGGGGCCGCAGGCCTATCTTCAGGCGACGGTGCGCGTGGCGAAGATCATGCGTATGGCCGATGCCGCCAACGGGGCGCCGAAGGAGATCTGTCGGGAGCTGATCGAACAGGGCGTCTATGTTGATGGCAATGCGACGCTGGAAACACTGATGCCGATCTTTGAAAGTTCGGGCGCGCTGTTCATCCCGGTTGTCACACTGAAAGGGGAGGGCGATCCGCCGGAGCTTCGGGGCTCGGTCTTTCAGGTGGATGCGCTGAAGGCGCTCAACCGGGCGCTGGCGGAAACGGCGGCCGAGGAGCACAGTTGAGCGGTTGCCAAGAGGTGCGCTTGCGGCGCGCCTGAGGGGTCGGAATGAGGGGCGCTGCCCCTCAAACTCCCCGGGATATTTGCGGAAAGATGAAAAGCAGTGCGCGGGCGGCCCGCCAGTTCAGCCTGTCAGGGCGCGGGTGAGGGCGCACCAGGCTTCCAGTTCGATGGTCTCGGCCCGGGCCGTTGGTTTTATGCCGACGGAGGTCAGCACATCTTCGATATCCGGGTGGATCCCCTTCAGCGAGGCCCGCAGCATCTTGCGGCGCTGGTTGAACGCTGTGGCGACCACCGATTGCAGCTTCTGGGCATCGGCCGGAAAACGCGGTTCCGGCAGGGCTTTCAGGTGGACGACGGCCGAATGCACCTTGGGCGGCGGGGAGAAGGCCTCGGGCGGGAGTTCCATGGTGATCCCGGCCTGGGTGCGCCATTGGGCGAGGATGGCGAGGCGGCCGTAGGCCTTGGACCCGGGCTGCGCGGTGATGCGTTGCGCCACCTCGCGCTGGAACATCAGGGTCAGGCTTTCCCAGGCTGGCGGCCAGTCCTTCGGGGTCAGCCAGCGCACCAGCAATTCGGTGCCCACGTTATAGGGCAGGTTGGCGACGATGCGGATTGGCGGGGTGAGATGTTCGAGCGGGTTGATGTCGAGCGCATCGGCGTTGACCGTCTGGAGCTTGCCCGGGTAGGCCGCGGCGATTTCGGCCAGGGCGCCCATGGCGCGGCTGTCCTTCTCCACGGCCAGCACCTTGCGGGCGCCTTCGGCCAGAAGTCCCCGGGTCAGACCTCCGGGGCCGGGGCCGACCTCCAGCACGTCGCACGCGCTGAGGTCTCCGGCCTGGCGTGCGATCTTCGAGGTCAGGTTCAGGTCCAGGAGGAAGTTCTGGCCCAGCGATTTCTTGGCAACCAGACCGTGGGCCTCGATCACCTGGCGCAGGGGGGGGAGGCTGTCGATCGTGCTCATGTGTCGGCCTTTGCCACGGAGTTTGCCATCTGGGCAGCCATGCGCAGCGCCGCGATGAGGGAAGTGGGGTTGGCCCGGCCGGTGCCCGCGATATCGAAGGCAGTGCCGTGATCGGGAGAGGTGCGGATGAAGGGCAGGCCCAGGGTGACGTTAACGCCGCGGTCGAAATCCAACGTCTTGATCGGGATCAGCGCCTGGTCGTGATACATGCAGATCGCCACGTCATAGCGGGCGCGGGCGGCCGGGTGGAACATGGTGTCGGCGGGCAGGGGCCCCTGGATGTCAAAGCCCTGATCACGCAGATCATCGAGCAGGGGGGAGATCATCTCGATCTCTTCCATGCCCATGGCGCCGCCTTCGCCGGCATGCGGGTTCAGCCCCGCCACCGCGATGCGCGGAGCGCCGATGCCGAAGCGCGATTGCAGATCGGTATGGGTCAGGCGGATGCACCGTTCCAGGCCCGCGCGGGTCAGACGACCCGGCACGTCAGAGAGCGGGATGTGGATCGTCGCGGGCACCACACGCAGGGCCTCGCAGGCCAGCATCATGACCACGTCGGAGGCACCGGCCAGGTGGGCGAGGTATTCGGTATGGCCGGGAAAGGCGAAGCCAGCCCCGTCCTTCAGCGCCTTCTTGTGAATGGGCGCGGTGCAGAGCGCCGCCGCCTCGCCTGCCTGCACCAGCGCCACCGCGCGGGCAATGGCCGCAACCACGTGGGGGGCATGTGCGGCGACGGCTTGGCCGGGCTGGCGCGGGGGACCGAAATCCATGGGCAGGACGGGTAGGGCCCGGGGCATGACCCGGGCGGCCTCTGCCGTGCTGTCAACGCATTCGAACACGGTGCCGGGCGGCAGGTGGGTCGGATCACCCAACAGGACGAAATCCAGTTCCCCGCGCAGGGCATCCCAGGCCAGGGGCACCAGGTCCGGACCGACCCCGGCCGGTTCACCGATGGTCAGCGCGATGGGCGCAGCCCGCGCGGTCATGGTCATTCTTCGTCCAGATACTCGATATGGGCGGCTGCTTTCAGCTCATCCAGATAGCTGTCTGCGTAGGCCACGATGCGCTGGTTGCGCAGCTGGGCAGAGACTTCCTCGCGCGAGACGTCTTCGGGCAGAACCCGGGTACGGCCGCAGAGCATGAGGAAAACCAGGTTCTGCCCATCGGCGGTGGTCAGGGCGGTGGAGATTTCGTTGTCATCCAGCTGGGCCAGTTCCAGGGCATAATCCGCCGGGATCTCGGCCACTGGCAGAACATCAATCACCAGCCGTTCTTCCGGCTGACCCTTGGCCACGCCATAGAGGTCGTCACAGGTGTCCACCTCGGTGCGGATGCGGGCGGCCTGAGCCTGGGCGTTCACGCCGCCGGGCAGGAAATAGGTGGCATATTCGATCGACACGTCTTCCGGTTCGGCACTGCCGGTTTCCTGGATGTCGCGCATCTGGAACAGGGCGATGCCGTTGCGCACGGGAACCGGAGGTGAGACCTGCCCGGGGCTCAGCGGCAGGACCTGCGCGGCCACCTGCGGCGGAAGGTCGGACAGATCGACCCAGTCGAGCCGCCCGGACCGTGCCTTGGAGGGCGCGACGGAGAAGTTGCGCGCCGCCTGGGCGAAAGCGGGCAGGGTGTCGATATTGGCCAGACGCTCGGCCCGAGCCATGCTGGCGCGCTGGGTTTCGGGCGTATTGGCGGGCAGGATGATCTCGGACAGCAGAACGCGGACACCGGCACCGGGTTGGGTCAGCGCAATGGCGCGGTCGATCTCGGCCTCGGTGATCTGCACGCGTGAGACGAACCGGGCCCGCACGACTTCGCGCCAGAGCAGGCCTGCAGAGACGAAGTCGCGGAAGGTTTCCGCGGCAACTCCGCCCTGGGCCAGGGCATTCAGGAAGGCGTCCACTTCCAGATTGGCGCGACCGGCGAAATCCGCCATGCCGGCCTGCAGGGCCTCGTCGGCAACCTCTGCCCCGATCTCGCGCGCCGCATCCTGTTGCAGGCGCTCTTCGATCAGGCGGTCCAGAGACAGTTCCTCAAGGTCGCCCGGTGCCCCGAGGAGGCGCATCAGCGCCATGCGTTGCGACAGCTCGTAGGCGGTAATCACCCGGTCATTCACTTGCACCACGGGTGCAAACAGCTCCTGCGCCACGCCAGCGGCCGGCGTTCCAAGGCCAAAGCCCAATGCCAGGCAGAGCGCCGGCGCCCCTGAAACGATCCAGGCCCCGGCCCGGTGCGTCAGCGAAGAAACAATGGCCTTCATCTTCAAACTACCCACGTTATCTGTCCGTCCTCTATCGCACGCATGTCGACCTCTGGGTCCCGCGTCGGCCACCAAAACCGTTCAGCGAGACGCCGAAACCGATATTCGTGGTCGGCTTCACACTAGTCGATGAGGTGAAGCGACGCGAGAGGGAAAGGTCGATGGTCACGCATTCATTGCTGTATTCCAGGCCAAACCCCGCCTTGGTCAAATTATCAAGGCCAAGGTCATAGCGCCAATCGGCGCTGGCCTGCCAGTTGTCGTTGATCTGGAAGGTCGAATCCCAGCTCCATTCGTTTACCGGCGCGTCGCGGTCCTCGGCCAGGTCGGCGGCGACCCAGATATGTCCGGTTGCAAAGGCGACGCGGTCGTTTTGGAACATTGCAAGCACTTCGGATTTGTTAAGCTTGCTGTCATCGCCCAGAAGCGTACGGGCTTGCAGCGCAAACCTGTCCGCCAACTGTACCTGCCCGGCCACCAGCCAGTCCGAAGTGTTGCCCGACAGGCCGGACACCGTGCTGAATTGCCCCAGATCCCTTTGGTGCCAGACCCGTCCGGCTGCCAGCGCATAGGTCCAGTCTCCGGGCAGGAACCGGGTCCAGGTCACGCCAAGCGCCGCCCGGGTGCCACGTTCATGGGCGTCCTGGCCGGGGAATCGGTCCAGCGCGAACAGGTTGGTCTCGTCGAATTCGACCAGCGTACTGTCCTCGTTGGGGACACCCGCGCCCACGCGGTCGGACCAGGCGAGTTGCGCCACCGGTTCCAGCACCTCAAGCGCACCGGAACCCGTGGTGCGCGACATCGGATAGCGCAGGGTCAGCCCGGCAGCGGGGGTCACATGGGTGTTGTTCGTGTCAAAGCTGTCATCCTGCCAGATCCAGTAGCTGTCCGCGTCAAGGCGTCCGCGCAGTTCTGCCTCGATCCCGCCGGACAGCACCCAGTCGCGACGCCATTCGCCGACAAGGCTCAACCGCGCGCCATCCCGGCCAGCGCCGCCAACCGGGTTGTCGCTTTCTCGCCAATAGCTGTCCCCGAAGACCTGCCAGAAACCACCGCCACCCAGGGCGCCGTCGAAGCGTCGTTCGTAGAGAAACTCGGCCTGGCCAAAAGGCAATTCGCCGGAGTTCGCAATTTCGTCCGCGCGCAGGGTCTCGTATTGGGTCAGCCCGGCCAGGATGAACTCGTCACGCCGGGTGCGCGACAGGGTGAGGTGGCTTTCCAGCCGGTCGGCGTCGGTATAGTTGTAGTCGGTCAGGTAGCTCGCGTCCGAGACCTGCTCGATGCCGAACTCCAGCTGGAAATCACGCCCGACTTCGAACTGGCCCGAACCGAACAGATACCAGCGGGTCTGGCCGGGCAGCAGTTCGTCATCGCTGATCGCGCCGTTCAGGGTGATACGGCCCTTGGTAAAGGCCTGGCGGTATCGCAGCTCCACCGTGTTCGTCTTCGAGGTGAGGAAGGGGGTCACGGTGAGGTCGGCGTGATCACCCAGGCGGATGAAATAGGGGGTGCGCAGCCCCTTGCCCAGACGTGTCGAGGTCGACAGGCGCGGGGCCAGAAAGCCGGTGGCGCGGTCCAGGGTGGGATCCGGCAGGCGCAGACGGGGCAGCCAGAAAATCGGCACGCCCATGACACGGAACTGCGCGTTGGTGAAATAGAGCTGCCGCTCCACCGCATCATGCACCACCTCGCGGGCCCGGATTTCCCACAGGGGGGTTGGGCGGGCCAGGCAGACCTCGCAGGATGACGCGATGACCTTGGAAGCCTGGGTATATCGCCCGCCAACCCGGTTCAGTTCGGCCGCGGCGATCTGCAACTGCTGATCCAGCACCACACGGGCGCTTTGCATGATCCCGTCCGCCATGTCGGTCGACAGCTCCGCTGAGTCGGCGAGAACAATCATCGAGCCATCGGCCTGGGTCAGCGTGATCGGTCCCTCGATCTCCAGCCTGTCCGTGGCCCGGTCGTAGCTGACACGCGCGGCGGAAAGGCGCATGTTCTGGTAGAGCACCACCACATTGCCGGACGCCTCGATCCGGCCGGGGCCGGTGGCGCGCATGCTGTCGGCCACCAGAGTGGCGGGCGCGCTTTGCGACAGGGCGGGGGCGGCTAGCGGCAGGGCCACGCACAGTGACAGGGTCGCCAGAAGGGAACGCAGACGCAATGCCATCATCCGTCCTCCAGATGCAGTAGGATGCCAAGCGACATCAGGATAGCCGCCACCGGAGGTGTCCAGGCTGCGACCATGACCGGAATCTGGCCGTTTTCACCCAGTATCTGCGCAAAGTTGCGGATGAAATAGATGCCAAAACCAAAAATCAGCGCCAGCAGCACCATCAGCCCGGTGTGGCCGAACCGCGTGTGGCGCATGGTGAACCCCGCGCCGATCAGCACCATGGCGATCAGGAACAACGGTGTGGCCAGTTCCATCTGCAGCCAGACCTGGTGCGCCCGCGCGGTGAACCCGGCCTGCTCCAGCTGATCGATAAAGCCGGGCAGCTCCCAGATCGAAATGGTCGACGGGTTGCCGAAACTGTCTTCGATCTGGGTCTGGGTCAGGTTCGAGGCGACCCAGTAGACGCGATGCGTGATCGCCTTGCTTTCCGCATTCTCGAGGGTCAGATCCCAGACCTTGGCGTCGCGCAACGCCCAGCGGCCCACGTCCAGCCGGGCCTCGGCCGCGGTGATGCGGGTCAGCGGGAGCCCCTGCGTATCAAATGCGTAGAAGGTCACGTCAAAAAGCTGCGTACCGGTGACGCCCGAGCGCTGGGCGCGGATCACGGTCTGGCCGGCGTCGCTGCCCTGCCTGAGCCACAGCCCCTCCTCCGAGATCGACAGGATCTGACTTCTGGTGCCGGCATATTTCGCTTCCAGCTGGTCGTATTGCTTGGCGGTGGCTGCGGCGAAGGGGTTCAACACCGCCAGCGACAGAAGGCCGATCGCAAATACCGTCAGCACCGGCGAGGCCAGCGTCATCAGGGCAGAGCGCCCCGCGGCTCGCGTGACCACCATTTCCGAACTGCGCGCCAGACCCAGGAACATCGCAAGGGTCGACAGGATCACCACCAGTGGCAGAATCCGGTACATCCATTCCGGCATGTTGGTGCCGACCAGCTCGAGAAGTTCCCTGAAACCGACCTCGGTGCTGTCAAACTTGCGCACCTGTTCCAGCATATCCATCAACATGAAGATACAGGCCAGAAGCACCGCGGTGATCACGAATGACCGCAGGAACCTGCGCGCAATGTAGAAATGCAGCGTCATGCCGGCACCTCCACGGGGGGAGCGGGCAGCTTGCTTCGGCGGGCAAACAGTGCGGGGCGGGCCGAAACCCAAAGAACGGCGGCGCAGACCACCAGCCCGACAAGCGGTGTCAGATAGATCAACACCCAGCCCCTGTCATCGCTCCGGGCCGTGTCCACCATCGTATTGTCGAGTGTCAGAAGCAGGATGAACAGCACCGCGGCGCCCAGCATCTGGCGCCAAAGTCCGAACCGGCTGAAGCTGCCAAGCATCAGGACCGAAAAGCCGACCAGGGACGCGACCACCACCATGGCGGCCTGGCCGGTGCGCTCATGCGCCTCGGCCAGAAAGACCGCGCGCGGCGCGTTCAGCACGCGCTGCATCGCCGGTGTGGCGGCCAACAGATCTGCGGTCGAGAGGGTGCGCAGCGTCAACGCCGGTATCATGCCCTGATCGATCAGCGCGCCGAGGTCATAGGTGAAATCCTCGAATGTGGTGGTGATCAGGTCGCTGTCACCGGTCGAAAGGACCTGGGCAAGCCCGTCGAACATGACCAGTTTCGGCCCGGTTTCGGACCGCACGACAAGGGCGCGCTGGGCGGTATAGGTCACATGTCGTGCGACGTCGCGCGTATCGGTCAGGAACAGGTCGCGCAGCTCGCCCTCGGGGGTAATCTCGCGGATGTAGAGCGTGATCCCGTTCGCCGGGTGCTCGAACGATCCCTGGGACAGGAAGCGCGCGGTAATGTTCTGGGCGATCTCGGCCTGGCGTTCGGCCAGCCGTTGCTGGCTTGAGGGCACCAGCACATGGGTCAGAAGCGCCACGAACAACCCGGCGATCAGGCCAAAGGCCAGCACCGGGCGGGCCAGGCGGAAGGGGGAATATCCCGCCGCTTCGACCACAACCAGTTCACTTTCCGAACTCAGCCGATTGGTGACGAAAACCGCGGCGGCAAGGGCGGCAAAGGGCACGACGGCTGCAATCATCGACGGCAGGGTCAGGGCCGTGAACTCAAGGAAAACCAGAATGCTCTCACCATTCGCGACCAGCTGGTCAAACAGGCGCACGGCCCGGTTCACCCAGTAAATCAGCACCAGCACCAGCGCAAAGAAGCCGAACAGCACCGTCAGTTGAGACAGCAGGTATCTGTCGAATCTGGCCAATGCTTCCCCCAAAGCGCTTTTGCAGTGTTTCGGTTCTAGCGGATCGACGGTGTGGGGAAAACTGCTTTTGCCCGGAATTCCCCCGATATGCGGGGCATTTTGCCCGGGCGGCGTTGTTCCTTGCAAAACAGGTGTGTCAAAGCCCCCGGTGCTGGGCGACAAATTGCCGACCGCCGGGCCGCCCGGCGCATCTGGTCAAATCCGCCCGTGACCGCTACCAATGGCGGCAGACCCGTCTGACAGGAGAGTATTCATGACCACCGTGACCCAAGCCAAGTTTGTCGAGCTGGACCTGGAGGCACTGGCCACCGCCCCCGGGCGCGTGGTGGTGTTCCTGTCAGGCGACGGTCCTCTGGACAAGGGCGCGCGCCGGGTGAACCGGCTGACCCGCGGCGCGCTGGAGCGGGTGCGCGACAGCGAGGGCTTCGCCAAGATGAAGCCGGGCGACGCGGTCGAACTGCCCTGGCCGTCGGGCATGGCCGCCGAAGCGGTGCAGGTGGTGCGCCTGGATCGCCGCGCCTCGGTGCTGGACGCGCGCAAGGCGGGCGGCGTGATCGGCAAGGCGGGGGCGGGCAAACCGGTGCTGGTCGTTGCCAACACCATCCGCCATGGCGAGGAACTCGCCCTGGGCGCCATGCTGCGCGCCTACAGGTTCAATCCGCACCGCACCGGCGAGGCGGGCGAGGTCAAGGAGGGCAGCCTGACCCTGGCCGTCAACAAGCCCGAGGAGGCCAGCGCAAAGGCCGACACCCTGGCCGCGCTGGCCGAAGGTGTATTCATGACCCGCGACTTGGTAAACGAACCGTCGAACGTGCTGACTACTACGGAATTTTCCCGCCGTCTCAAGGAGATGGAGGCGATCGGGCTGGACGTCACCGTGATGGATGAACCAGAGCTGGAAGCGCTGGGCATGCGTGCGCTTTTGGGTGTGGGGCAGGGCTCGGAAAGCCCGTCCAAAGTCGTGGTGATGGAATGGAAGGGCGGCGAGGAAGGCGCGCGGCCTTTTGCGCTGATCGGCAAGGGGGTGGTCTTCGACACCGGCGGCATCAGCCTGAAACCGGCGGGCGGCATGGAAGACATGACGATGGATATGGGCGGCGCGGGCACCGTTTCCGGGGCAATGAAGGCGCTTGCCCTGCGCAAGGCCAAGGCCAATGTGGTCGGCATCGTTGGCCTGGTCGAGAACATGCCCGACGGCCGCGCCCAGCGTCCCGGTGATATCGTCGCCTCGATGAAGGGCGACACGATCGAGGTGATCAATACCGATGCCGAGGGCCGCTTGGTGCTCTGTGACATCATGTGGTACGCGCAGGAGAAATTCGACCCGACCGGCATGATCGACCTGGCCACCCTGACAGGTGCGATCATCATTGGCCTCGGCAACGAGAACACCGGAGTCTTTTCGAACGACGACACGCTGTGCAAGAGCTTCCTCAAGGCCGCCGAAGTCGAGGGCGAGGGCGCCTGGCGCATGCCGTTGGGGGCGGCTTATGACAAGCTCTTGAAATCGGACAAGGCGGATATGAAGAACGTGGGCGGCCGGACGGCCGGGTCGATCACCGCGGCGCAGTTCCTGCAGCGCTTCGTCAAGGAGGGCACGCCCTGGATCCACCTCGACATCGCTGGCACCGCCACGGCGGCCTCGGGTACGCCGCTGGCGCCAAAGGGCGCCACCGGCTGGGGCGTGCTGGCACTGAACCGGCTGATCGCCGACCTGCAGGAAGGCTGAAAATCGGGCGATGAGTGAAGTTTTCTTCTACCACATGACCCACGCGCCGCTGGAGGCGACATTGCCCTTTCTTCTGGGCAAGTCGCTGGAGGCCGGCTGGCAGGTGGTGGTTCGGGGGCGGGAGGCGCGGCGCATCGCCTGGTTGGACGAGAAGCTGTGGCTTGGGCCCGAAGAGGGGTTCCTGCCACACGGCCGCGCGGGCGGTCCGCATGACCTGGATCAGCCCATCCTGTTGACCACAGATGATGCGCTGCCCAATGACGCGGCGGCCTTGGTGTCGATTGATGGTGCCGATGTGACCGCCGAGGAACTCGCGGGGCTGACCCGGGCGATGATCCTGTTCGACGGCAATGATCCCCAGGCTGTGGATCACGCACGGGCCCAGTGGAAGGCACTCACCGGGGCGGGCGTGAAGGCCAAGTACTGGAGCCAGGAAAGCGGACACTGGGAAATGAAGGCCGAAAGCAGGTGAATGGCCCCCGGTGTTGCCAGGTTGTGTCGCTGCGCGACGCTTGATGTGCTCGCGTGGGGGCGCTGCCCCCGCGGGTTTCACCCGCTCCCCCGGGATATTTGCGGAAAGCTGAAAGCTGGATACATTTTCGCAGGTAAGGGCAGGTTGTGGCCCCGGCGGGCCTCGTGCCTGCCTTTTTTTCATCTTTCCTGAAATATCCCGGGGGTTTGGGGGCTGGCCCCCAACTTAATCCGCGTCCGGGTGCCGGTCCCGATATGACCTGCGTCTACCGGGTCAGGATCAGCCGGTCGCCCCGGATCTCCAGGCTTTCGAAACGGCGCAGGTAGGTCATGCCCAGGAGCGATCCCTCCATCTCACCCTCGTTCACCACCACGCGCAGGTCATGGTCTGTGAAATTCCCAAGCTCGACGGTGTCGATGCGGGCCGGGGCCGTGCGGACCTCTCCATTTGCAGTATAGGCGCGGCCCAGATAGGCAAGGCTGTTCAGGTCAATGCCGGCACGCAGAGCGTCCTGGCGGCTCAGCACCACGTCCGAAGCGCCGGTGTCGACAATGAATTCGACCGGTTCGCCATTCAGGCGCAGGACCAGGTAGAAATGGCCGCCGAGACCGCGGGGAACTTCGATCTGGCCCGAAGAGGTCAGGGTCTGGCGCGGCATTACCTCGGACCTGATACCGTCCCACAGCCCATAGGCAGCGATCAGCCCCAGAAACAGCAGCCCCCAGACGATCGCCATGCGGAGGTTCTTGCCCAGCGATTGCCGGTTGTCGGCGATGAAGTATCCGACAATGGCTGCCCCCAGCAGTGCAAGGTAGATCAATTGTCCGTAGTCGTTGCCGCTCATGGAAACTCCCGTGTTCTGACAAGGATATAGGGGTTCAGGAGGGGATTGCTACAATGCGGTGGCATGTCACGGGTTTACCCGGTGATGAAGCCGAAATCCGCCAGACCATCCAGTACGAACTGGACGGCGAGGGCCGCCAGCAGCATGCCCAGAAGGCGGGTCAGCACGTTGATCCCGGTCTCGCGCAATAGTCGTTCCAGCACGCCGGCGGCAAGGAAAAACACCATGACCACGGCCAGCACCGCCAGCATGACGCCCAGAACCGCCGCCAACCCCAGCGCGCCCTCGGCCTGGCCGGTCAGCAGGATCATCGCCGCAATTGCCCCGGGCCCGGCGATCAGCGGGGTCGACAAGGGGAAGACCGACGGGTCGTCGGCGGGATCCATGGCGGTCTCGGACTGGTCCTTGCGGCGCTGGGTGCGCCGTTCGAACAGCATGTCGAGCGCGGTCAGGAACAGAAGCAGCCCGCCGGCGATGCGGAAGGCGGGCATGGAGATGCCGAGAAAGCCCAGCACCGCCTCACCCAACAGGCCGAAGAGCGTGAGCAGCAGGGCGGCAATACCCAGCGCGCGGATGGCGATCGTGCGGCGGTGCCGGGGTGTCGCCCCCTTGGTCAGGGCCACGAAGATCGGCATCAGCCCGATCGGGTCAATAATTACGAAAAGCGTGGCAAAAGCCGAGATGAGGGCGGGCAGATCGGTCATGGGCGCTGGTTAGCGGGAGCCGCGGGCCAGGGCAAGAGGCGGTGAGGCGAGCCACCGACAGAATTAATCCCTCGCCGGGGTTTCGCCGCGAGGGGCTAGGCCTCCGCCGCGTCCAGCTTCTCCTGGGCATCCATCCACAGGGTTTCGGCGCGGTCCAGCCCTTCCATCACCTCGGCATGTTTCTTCTGCCATTGGGCGATTTCGCCTGCCTTGCCGGGCTCATAGAGCGCCGGGTCCGCCAGTTTCGCATCCAGCTTCTCGCGCATCTCGGTCAGCTTCTCGACCCGGGCTTCGCATTTGCGCAGATCGGCGCGCAGGGCAAGGATCCTGTCGCGGTCGGGGCGTTTTGCCCTGGGAGCGGCGGGCTTGGCCGGTTTGTCCGCCGCGTCCCGGGTCAGCAGCTCGGCGCGGTAGGCCTCGAGATCCTGTTCATAGGGTGTCACACGACCCTTGTTCACCAGCCACAGACGGTCGGCCACAAGCGACAGCAGGTGCATGTCGTGGCTGACCAGAACGACCGCGCCGGAATAGGCGGTCAGCGCCTCGACCAGCGCCTCGCGGCTTTCCATGTCCAGATGGTTGGTCGGTTCGTCGAGGATCAAGAGGTGCGGCGCGTCGATCGTGGCGATCAGCAGCGTCAGCCGCGCCTTCTGCCCGCCCGAGAGTTTCGCGACCAGCGTTTCCGCCTGATCCGCGTTCAACCCGAAGCCCGACAGGCGCGAGCGCAGCTGGGCGGGGGTCTCGCCGGGGCGCAGGCGTCGCAGGTGGTCGATGGGCGTTTCATCCGGGTAGAGCTCGTCCATCTGGTGCTGGGCGAAATACCCGATGCGCAGCTTCGACGCGGTTGTCATGCCGCTGGAAAGCACTTCAAGGCGGCCGGACAACATCTTGGAAAGGGTGGATTTTCCCTGACCGTTCTTGCCCAGAAGTGCGATGCGGTCGTCCTGGTCGATGCGCAGGGTCATGCGTGAGAGCACCGGCGTTCCGTCATAGCCCGTCGCCGCGCTTTCGATGGCAATGATCGGCGGCGACAGTTCTTCGGGCGAGGGGAAGGAGAACGCTCTCAACGCAGCTTCCTGTGGGGTGGTGATCGGCTTCAACCGCTCGATCATCTTCAGGCGTGACTGCGCCTGCACCGCCTTGGAGGCCTTGTAGCGGAACCGGTCGACAAAGCTTTGCAGATGGGCGCGGCGGGCCTCGATACACTTGTTCTCGGCCTCCGCCACCGCCAGCCGGGCGGCGCGGGTTTCGGCGAAAGTGTCATAGCGCCCCTGGTAGAGCGTCAGCTTGCGGTCTTCCAAATGCAGGATCGCGCCCACGGACCGGTTCAGCAGGCCCCGGTCGTGCGAGATGATGATGACCGTGTGCGGGTAGCGCACCAGATACTGTTCCAGCCACACCGCCCCCTCCAGGTCGAGGTAGTTGGTCGGCTCGTCCAGCAGCAACAGGTCGGGCTGCGCGAACAGAACGGCGGCCAGGGCGACCCGCATGCGCCATCCGCCCGAGAAGGCGGAACAGGGCATGGCGTGTTGTTCGTCGTCGAAGCCCAGACCCTTCAGGATCGAGGAGGCGCGCGCCTCCGCCGACCAGGCGTCGATATCGGCCAGCCGCGTCTGGATATCGGCAATGCGGGCGGGATCGGTGGCGGTGTCGGCTTCGGCCATCAGCGAGGCGCGTTCCGTGTCGGCGGCCAGCACCGTGTCCAGAAGCGAGGTCTCGGAGGCCGGCACCTCTTGCGCCACGCCGCCGATCCGCGCGCCTTTCGGGACCGTGATATCGCCCGATTCCAGGCTGAGCTCCCCCCGGATCAGGCGAAAGAGCGTGGTCTTGCCGGTGCCGTTGCGGCCGACCAGGCCGACCTTGTGCCCGTCGGGGATGGTGGCGCCGGCGCCTTCGAACAGCGGGCGGCCTTCGACCGCGTAGGTGATATCGGATATGCGCAACATGGGCCTGCGCATACCAGAGCTGCAGGCGTGGCGCCAGAAGCAACCGTCCGGCGCCCACTGGCCTATTTCAGGAGGGTGTCGAGCCCTTCGGCCTCGAATGTCGCAAAGCCCACCATTGGGCTGTCGCCCTCGTAGGAAAAGGCGAAAACATGGAACTGCTCGTTTTGGATGGCGGCTCGGCAGAATGTGTCTTTCTGTGGCAGGCTGTCCGGGCAGGCTTCGAGATCCAGGTGCGAAACCGAGTGCTCGAACATTTCGTAGGTGAACGGAAATCCGGCCGGCTCCGCCAGTGCGGCGGATGTTGCGAACAAGGTTCCCAAGGTCAACGCGGTTGCGTGTAAAAAGTGAGGGGTCATCGTGAAGCTCCGAGTTGGCAGGTTGAGTCTGTAAAGGCCTATAAAAAGACTCGGAATAAACTTCAACCAAAAAAGCTGACAAAAATAATCGGATACTAATGTGCCATCAGGCGGCCAGCCCCAACGCCCTGCGAAGCGGAGGGCAAGGCTGCCGTCGTCATGATGCAATCGATGCTTTTCAAAACAGTGGACGCGTGTTAGTGGGGCGCCAAATTCTGAACCCAACGACACATGCTAGACAGGAGGCCCAAATGGCCATTCAACGCACCTTCTCGATCATCAAACCCGACGCCACCAAGCGTAACCTGACCGGCGTCATCGCTTCAAAATTCGAAGAGGCCGGCCTGCGTATCGTCGCCTCCAAGCGTATCCAGCTGACCCTGGCCCAGGCGCAGGAATTCTACGGCGTGCACAAGGAACGTCCCTTCTTCGACGAACTGTGCGAGTTCATGATCTCGGAGCCGATCGTGGTTCAGGTTCTGGAAGGTGAAGACGCCATCGCGAAAAACCGCGAAGTGATGGGCGCCACCAACCCGGCTGAAGCCGCCGAGGGCACCATCCGCAAGGAGTTCGCCCTGTCGATCGGCGAGAACTCGGTGCACGGGTCCGACGCCCCGGAAACCGCCGCCGTGGAAATCGCCTTCTTCTTCTCCGGCCTCGAGCTGGTGGGCTAAACCGCCCCTTCGGCGTCCCGAACGGGGGCCGGATCGAAAGTTACTGCCGCCCGCGCCCATTCGGCGTGGGCGGTTTGCGTTTCAAGGTGACGGCGCAGGAGCGCCACGTTGCGTGTGTTTGCATTCCAGGCAATGTCGAACAGATCACCGATCGCGGGGACCAGACCGATCGCCACGTCCACGGCCAGGTTCAGCCCCATGCGGATCAGCAACCGGCGCGGTGCCCCCATGTCATGGGCTGTGACCATGATATAGGCGCCCGGGATCACCGCCACGACGTCGCCCACCACCGGAACCAACCCCAATATCGCATCCACGCCAAAGCGCAGATCCGTGCCTGGTATGGGCAGCAGGTTCTCCAGCCTGTAGGCCAGCGTTTCGAGCCTCTGCAGGCGGGCTTCAATGTTAACATCCATAACATTGATATGGGGATAGTCGCGGAAAATGGGAAGGCCAGCGAGGGCCTATTCGGCCGCGCGAATGCCAATCTCGTCGAGTATTCGTTCAAAATCAGGCTTTTGCGCGGGTTGGTGCGCCACCTTCAGCGCGTCGAACTTTACCCGCAGCGCGGCCTTTTCCTTGCCCTTGCAGTCGTTCCACGGCCGCCCCTGCAGCCCCATGACCAGCACGTAATACCCGATGAAATGCGGGCGCGTGCCGGTTTCCAGCAGGCGGGCATAGGCCTTGTCCGCCCCCAGTGCACGCAGCTCTTCGGCCGTGTGGATGCCGGCGCGGGCAAAGGCTGTATCGGAGGCAGGGCCGAGATTGCGGATGGAGGAAACCGGGGCGCTCATGGCCCTCAGTCTAGCGCAGGCCCGCATGCGCGCCCAGCCCCGGAACCGTTCTGGCCTATGCTTGTTCGCGGCGGGCGCCCGGGCTTTGGCCCGCAGGGGTGGCTTTCGTCGCGGCTTGCCCGTGATCCCCGGTAGGGGACTCAATTGCCGCCAGAACCATGCTGAACGCCCGCGAAGTGGCGCTTGAGATCAGCGGGCGCACAGGGCACAGTCGACCCATGAGCACGCCCCCCGATCCCCGTTTCCGCCTGCGCCTGGTGTTCGGCCCCGACGACTGGATGGGTCCGGGAAAGGCCGAGCTTTTGGAGCGTATCGACCGCACCGGCTCGATCGCCGCGGCTGGGCGCGAGATGGGCATGAGCTACAAGCGCGCCTGGCAGTTGGTCGAGGCAATGAACGCCATGTTCCGCGTGCCGCTGGTGGTCTCCAGCCGTGGTGGGGCCAGGGGCGGCGGCGCGGTGGTGACGGACGAGGGCCAGGTGGTGCTGACCGAGTTCCGGGCCCTGGAGGAGGTGGCGCAGGAGGCAGGCGCCGACCATATTGCGCGGCTGCAACAGATGCTGGGCGATATTTCCGATGGGGAATAACGCTTGCATGCCCCCGAGCCTGTCCGTTATGTCCTGTGGGGAATAACGGACCTGCCATGCGTAACCTGCTCGCCCTTCTGCTGATCTGCCTCGCCACGCCTCTCTGGGCGGGAGAGATCACGGTCTTCGCCGCCGCCTCGATGAAAACCGCGCTGGATCGCCTCTCGGGCGGGTTCGAAACGGCCACGGGCCATCGTGTGACGCGCTCCCACGCGGGCAGCTCGGTGCTTGCCCGGCAAATACAGTTGGGCGCACCGGCGGATGTCTTCATCTCGGCCAATCCCGGATGGATGGATGCGCTGGAAAAGGGCGGGTTGATCGATGCGGAAAGCCGGTTCGACCTGGTCGGCAATCGCCTGGTTCTGGTCGGGCGAGTTGCAGGGGAACCTGTTGAAATCTCCCCGGAATTCGACCTTCTGACCCGGCTTGGCGATGGCCGCCTCGCCATGGCTCTGGTCAAGGCCGTTCCGGTCGGTATCTATGGCAAGGCGGCGTTGGAACGGCTGGGGCTCTGGGACACGGTCGCCCCGCAGGTCGCGCAAAGCGACAATGCGCGCACGGCGCTGGCCTTGGTTGCAGCGGGCGCCGCTCCCCTGGGCCTGGTCTATGCGACCGACGCCATGGCCGATCCTCGGGTCAACGTGATCGCGACCTTTCCGGCGGACAGCCATCCGCCGATCACCTATCCGGCCGCACTGACCACCAATGCCGGTCCCGAGGCAGCGGCGTTCCTTGCCTGGCTGCAATCCCCGGAAGCGCGGGCCATCCTGCGCGAAGAAGGCTTTACCGAGGTGCCCGAATGAGCGGCTGGCTCGGCCCCGAGGAATGGCAGGCCCTGGCCCTGTCCCTGAAGGTCGCAACCTGGGCGACGCTGGCGGCTTTGCCCCTGGGGCTCTTCGTGGCCCATGCACTGGCGCGCTGGCAGTTTCCCGGCAAGCAGATCCTGAACGGCCTTGTGCATCTGCCATTGGTCCTGCCGCCGGTGGTCACGGGCTATCTGCTTCTGCTCACCTTCAATCCGACAGCGCCTGTGGGGGACGCATTGAACGCCATCGGCATAACATTCGCCTTCCGCTGGACCGGCGCGGCGCTGGCGGCGGGTGTCATGGGCTTTCCGCTGATGGTGCGCGCGATGCGCCTGTCGATCGAGGCGGTGGACCCGAAGCTGGAACAGGCCGCCGCCACGCTTGGCGCCTCTCGCATCTGGGTCTTTTTCACCGTGACCCTGCCGCTGATCCTGCCCGGCGTGTTGGCGGGCGCGATTCTGGGCTTTGCCAAGGCGATGGGCGAGTTTGGCGCGACGATCACCTTTGTCTCGAACATCCCCGGACAGACCCAGACGCTTCCTTCGGCCATCTATGCCTTCCTTCAGGTCCCGGGCGGCGAGGGGGCGGCGCTGCGCCTTGTGCTGATCTCGGTCGTGGTGGCGATGGGCGCGCTTCTGGCCTCGGAGCTGCTGGCGCGGCGGCTGGCGAAACGGGTGGGTGGGGCATGAGCCTGTCCGTCCACATACGCCAGCGTCTGGAAGGGTTCGACCTGGAGGTCGATTTTGACGCGCCGCCCGGTCTGACCGCGCTGTTCGGCGCTTCGGGGACCGGCAAGACCTCGGTCGTCAATGCGGTCGCGGGCCTGTCGCGCCCCGACCGGGCGCGGATCGCGGTGGGCGACTGGGCGCTGTGCGATACCGGGCAGCGCCTGCACCTGCCGCCACACAAACGACGCCTTGGCTACATTTTCCAGGAGGGGCGCTTGTTTCCCCATCTGACCGTGCGCCAGAACCTGCACTACGGCGCCTGGTTCACCCGTCGTCACGGCCCCGGCGAGGACATGGCGCGCGTGGTCGAGATGCTGGGGATCGGCGCGCTGCTGAACCGCCGCCCGGGGGCGCTTTCGGGCGGGGAAAAGCAGCGGGTTGCCATTGGCCGCGCCCTGCTGGCCAAGCCACGACTGATCCTGGCGGACGAGCCCCTGGCGGCGCTGGACGAGGCGCGCAAGGCAGAGATCCTGCCCTATTTCGAACGTCTCAGGGACGAGGCGGGCATTCCGATCCTCTATGTCAGCCACTCTCCCGCCGAGGTGGCCCGCCTGGCAACCACTGTCGTGGCCCTGGAGCGCGGGCGGGTCGCGCGCATGGCGACGCCGGGCGAACTGTTCAGTGATCCGGGGTTTCGCCCCGCCGGACCCCGGGCCATCGGTGCGGTTCTGGAGGCGCGGGTCAGGCTGCATCACGACGACGGTCTGACCGAACTGGACGCAGGGGGTGTGCCCCTGTTCCTGCCGCATATTTCCGAACCGCCGGGTCATCCCATTCGTGTCCGTATTGCCGCGCAGGATGTGACCTTGTCGCTGGATGCACCGGGTCGGATTTCGGCGCTGAACGTGTTGTCAGGGACCGTGGACGAGGTGCAGGCCGGGGATGGGCCGGGCGCGGTTGTTGCGATGAAAACGCCCGCGGGCCGGGTTCTGGCGCGGGTGACGCGTCGATCCGTTGCCGCGCTGGATCTCAAGCCGGGGCTGGCCTGCCACGCCATCGTCAAGACGGTCTCGATCGCGCCGGGGGATGTGGGCGGCGGGGCGTGACATTCGCGTGAAAGCGACATGGTCAGGTCGAAAACAGGTGGGCGGCGTCTGCGCGGGGTGTTTACCTCTGTCAGGCGCGACAGGAGGATGACGACATGACGCTTTCGCTTGGGGTGGATACCGGCGGGACCTATACGGATGCGGTGCTGATCCGTGACGAGGAGGTTGTGATCGCCTCCGCCAAATCCCTGACGACCCGCCAGGATCTGGCGCTGGGCATCGGTCGCGCGGTCGAGGCGGTTCTGGAAGAGGCAATGGTCGATCCCGGGGAGGTCACGCTTGCGTCGCTCTCCACCACGCTTGCGACCAACGCGCTGATCGAGGGGCAGGGGGAGCGCGTCGCGCTGGTGCTGGTGGGCTTTTCCGAAGCAGACCTGGCGAAACACGGGCTGGACGAGGCGATGGCGGGGGATCCGGTGCTCTGCATTGCGGGCGGTCATGATCACGCCGGACAACAGAAACACCCGCTGGACGAAGACAGCCTGCGCACATGGCTCAATGCCCATGGCGGCGAGGTCTCGGGTTTCGCCGTCGCCGCGCAATTCGCCACCCGCAACGCCGCACATGAACGCCGCGTGGCCGAGATCATTCACCGGGCCACCGCCCGCCCGGTCAGTGCCTCGCATCACCTGTCGGCCAAGCTGAACGGGCCGAAGCGGGCGATCACGGCGATCCTGAACGCGCGGCTCATCGGCATGATCAACCGTCTGATCACACGCGCGCAAACCCGTCTGGGGGAGCTCGGTGTGCATGCGCCCCTGATGGTGGTGCGCGGGGATGGTGCGCTGATCTCGGCCGACTTCGCGCTGGAGCGGCCGATCGAAACCATCCTGAGCGGCCCGGCGGCCTCGATCGTCGGGGCGCGCTGGATGACCGGGGCGAGCGATGCGCTGGTCAGCGATATCGGTGGCACCACGACCGATGTGGCCGTGCTGCGCGACGGGCGGCCAGCGATTGATCCCGACGGTGCCCGGGTCGGCCCGTTCCGCACCATGGTCGAGGCCGTGGCAATGCGCACCACGGGTCTGGGCGGCGACAGCGAGCTGCATTTCGAGGCCGCCGGGCTGGAGGGCAGCATTCGCCTTGGTCCGCGCCGGGTGCTGCCGGTGTCTCTGGTTGCGGCCCAGGCGCGCGAAGTCGTGCATGACGTGCTGGACCATCAGTTGCGCACCGGCATCTGGGACGAGAACCATGCACGTTTCGTGCAGGCGGTGCCGGGTCTGGCGCGCCATGGGGTCAGTGGGCGGGACCTGGCGCTGTTGGAGCGCATCGGAGGCGATCTGCGTCCGCTTGGCGCGGTGTTGACCACGCGGCTGGACCGTCTGGCCCTGGCGCGGCTGGTGGACCGCGGGCTGGTCCAGGTCTCGGGGGTAACGCCCTCGGACGCGGCGCATGCATTGGGGCTTAGCGACAGTTGGGACGCCGAAGCTGCGCGCAAGGCCTTGGAATTGTTTGCAAACCAGCGTACGGGATCCGGGCATCTCCTGGCGACAGGTGCCAGTGAAATGGCGCGCAAGGTGATCGACCAGCTGACCAAGCAGACCGCCGTCGCCCTGCTGGAAGCCGCCTTTGCCGCCGAGCCAGAGGACCGGTTCGGCCTGCCCCCCGAGGAGCTTGCCCGTCATGTTCTGACCTGGCAGGGGCTTGCCGGGCATCGCGGCCTGATGCGCCTGGACGCCGGGCTTGACCTGGCGGTGATCGGCCTGGGCGCATCGGCTCCGACCTATTACCCGGCGATTGGGGAGAGGCTGCACTGCCCGATGAAACTGCCCGAACATGCCGGTGTCGCCAATGCGATCGGGGCCGTGGTGGGGCGGGTCACGATCCGCCATTCGGGCACGGTCACAAGCCCTTCGAACGGTGTTTACCGGGTGCATCTGGAGGAGGGCCCCGAGGATTTCCCGGCGCTTGATCCGGCGCTGGACAGGTTGGAAACGGCGCTGCGCGGCCAGGCCGAGCTCGAGGCGCGCGCTGCCGGAGCCGAAGGCATCCGCGTCCGCGCCGACCGCGATGTGCGACTGACAGAGATCGAGGGCGCGGAAATGTTCATCGACGCGCGCGTCGATGTCGAAGCCGCCGGGCGTCCACGCATCGCGCATTGAGCCCACCGGCCGCGGTCGGCACACGTCGGCAGCTCCGTTACAGGGCAGCCGGTATTGCGGCCTTGTCAGGGCAGCCCGGGCACGCGTTTCAGATAGGCTGCAATGGCCGCGCGGTCCTCATCGGTCAGTTGGCTTGTGTTCTCGATCACATCGGTCATTTCGCCGCCTGCGGTATCGAATTCGGGGGTGAAGCCGGATTTGAGATACTCGGCGATGTCGCTCTCGGACCAGTCGAGCCCGGCAGCGGTGATATCCGGAATGCGCCCTTTGCCATTGGGGTTTGGTGCACCGGCCAGCCAGGCGCCAAGACGGACCCCTCCCAACAGGTTGCGCGCGGTGTGGCACTCACCGCAATGTCCAAGCCCCTCGACCAGGTAGCGCCCGCGCGCCTGCTGTTCGGTCAGTTCGCCTTCCACGACCCATCCCCCCCGGTTGAACAGCAGCTTCCACCCCCCCAGCGTGCGCCGGATGTTGAAGGGAAAACTGACGTCATGCGGTCGGTTCGGTGTATCGACCAGGGGCAGGGTGCCCAGGAAGGCATGCAGCGAAACCGCGTCTTCAAGCGTCATCTGCGCATAGGATGTGTAGGGAAAGGCGGGATAATAATGCTGCCCGTTCGGGCTGGTGCCGTACAACAGCGCATTGGCCAGCTCCAGAACGGACCATTGGCCGATCCCCGCTTCCGGGTGGGGGGAGATGTTGGGCGCATAGAACGTGCCGAAATCCGTGGCGAAACCGCGTCCGCCACCCAGGAGCAGCCTGTCCTCTCCGCTGGCTTCGGGGGCGGAATGGCACGCGGCACAGCCCCCGGCAAAGAACACTGCACGCCCTCGTTCGGGGTCGGGCGTAATTCCGGCAAGGGCCGTTTTATCCAGGGATACCGGGGCGGTGAGAACCCATCCGGTGATTGCGGAGATGGCCCCGGCAATCAGGACCACCCCTAAAAATCTACGCATGACCGGACCGGATCAGTTCTCGGGCGCGCGGTAGGCCTTGTGGCAGGCGCTGCATGCTCCGCCGAGTCCGCCCATGGCCGCCTGAAGCGAGGCCAGATCGGTGCCCGCCGCGCCCTGCATCGTGGTCACGGCTTTGCCAAGGGCTTCGCCCTTCGCCATCACGTCGGGGAAATTCTGCCACAGGTCGGGCAGGGCGCGTGTTCCGTCCATGGCGCCGTTGTCAGAGCCCTGTGGCCACAGGGTGGACTGGTCGAGCTGCACCAGAAGCGCCAGGTTGTTGGCGGCCTTGGTTGCGGCTTCGGCATTGTAGTCGGCTTCGCCCTTCGCCATGGCGCCGAGCTGGCCAAGGTTGTTGGCATAGAGCCCCATGATGGCCGTGCGGGCCTTTACGGCCGCGTGGCGGCTGTCGTCGGCAAAAGCGGTCCCGGCGACAAGGGTTGCGGCGAGGCTCACGGCGGACAGGATGGCAGAGGTTTTCATGAAGAACTCCTTGGTACGAAAACTGCAGCCGAGCCTAGCACGCCCAATTTTTCGTTCAACTGGCAGAAAATTTTGGATATCTGTTAAAAAATGAACAAGAGCAACTGGGATGATATCAAGTTCGTACTGGCGGTCGCGGACGAGGGATCGCTGAACGCGACCGCGCGTCGGCTGGGCGTCACCCATGCGACGGTGATGCGCCGTGTCGCGGCTTTCGAACAGCGCTGCGGGCGGCCCGTGTTTCGCAAGTCGCAGTCCGGCTATAGCGTCCTGCCCGAAGCGGAAGCGATCCTGCTGGCCGCGCGCAATGTCGAGGACGCGGTGTATTCCGTGGATCGTGCCGTGCTTGGCTCTGACGAGACCCTGTCGGGAACGGTGCGTATTACGTCCACGGACAGTATTTCTCAGGTCGTGCTGCCGCCGATTCTGAAGACAATCCGGGCAACCTATCCCGAACTGTCACTCCGCCTGTTGAGCGCGAATACCCACCATGACCTGTCCCGGTTGGCGGCGGATGTCGCGATCCGGCCGACGCCACGCCTGGAAGAGGGGATGCTTGGCGTTTTCGCGGGGGACCTGGAATTCGGCGTCTATACCGCCGATCCCCGGACCGAGGTGTGGATAGGTCTTGGTGCCGGCCTGACCCGGTCGGCAGCGGCCAAATGGATGGGCAGAAACATACCGAACAGCCGTATTCTCTGTGAAGCCGACAGTTTTCTTGTGGTCCGCGAGATGGTTGCCGCCGGGTTGGGAAGGGCCTTCCTGCCAAGGTTCCTGGGAGACCCGGACAGTCGAATTCAGAGCGTTCGCGAAGACGTGCCAGCGCTTTCGGTTCCGATCTGGAGCGCCATCCAGGAAGAGGTTGGCCGAAATGTCCGCATCCAGATGGTTCAGAACTTCATCGCCGAGGAAATGCAATCCGCGTTCGAGCGGCTGAAACAGCGTCGGTCCTCCGAGCCCTCCCGGGGGAATGGGTCGCCGGACAATCGGTGAACCGGAGATCGCCTTTCCAACCGGCGTACCGCCGTCCCGATTTCGCTTCAAGCCGGCCCACCGGTCCGCCCCGTTTCCGTCCGGGAAAAATTTTCAACCGTCCGCCAGGAAGCTGATAATGTGAGTTTATCGGCTATAGGGCCGAAGGGTTCGGACCTGCGGGGAGGGGCGATGCGGAGATTTCCGGTCTGGCTATGGCTTATCCTGCTGTTCTGCTTTGTCAGCGGCATGGCTCTGTTCGGGCTGAAAGGCGCGCGCAGCTGGACCGACTTCATCGGCGACAGGGAATTCGTGGATGACCTTTACGGCGTGGTTCAGCTGTTCGTGGTCGAGGGGCGCGTGTTGGAACAACTGCCCGGTGGTCCGGGCTCTGCGCATTGGGCGTTGTTGAGCGCGGCATTCCTTGCGCCGGTTGTCACGATATTTGCGTTCCTTCAGCTCGTTTGGAGTGATCTTGCCGACGCTGCCAGCCGCTTCTTTCATCGCCGTCTGGTCAGGGGGCACACCGTGGTGGTCGGCATGGGCGCGCGCGGCCAGGCGCTGATCCGTGACAGCCTGGCGCAGGGCAAGCGGGTGGTTGCGATTGACCGGGGCGAAACCATGGCGCGGGTGTTCGTGCCGCGGCCACGACGGTTTTTCTTCGTTGGTGGAGACGCCGGGGCAGCGGAACCCCTGCGGCAGGCCGGCGCAGCCAGAGCGTCGGAAATCATTGTGTTCTGTGGCGGGGATCACGAGAATATCGCGATCTCGCGTCTGATCTCCGCGCAGATCGGAGCGGACGTTTCCGCCACGGCGAAACAGCCGCGGATCATTTGCCATGCCAATGCGTCGCACTTTCGCGATCAGGTCATCGAAGATCAGTCCCTGGCGGTAGATCCCGCCCCGAAGATCGAATTCTACAGCCCGGAAGAGGCGGCCGCGCGGCAGTTTGTGCTGCGCTTTCCGCCTTGGCGATATGCGAAATGGCTTGGACGCCATCGGCCCAATATCGCCCTGTTCGGGGAGGGGCCTCTTGCAAGGGAGATCATTCATCAGATCGCCATTCACGCGCAAACCGTCGACGGACCGATCCCCGCGATCTCGGTGATTTGTGAAAACGCCGCCTGGGTTGCTCCGATTGCCGAACGGCTGGCATCCGTTTGCGAGATTGGCCATGTCCCTGCCGATTTTCGCGGTGAGACGGCGTTCGCGGATACCCTTGTGGCGGGCGCGGAACCGTTCAGCCAATATGTCGTTTGCATGGAGGACGACTGGGTGGCCGTGGATTTCGTCCTGCGGCTGCGCGAGGCCACCAGGTCACGCCCCGGCGGCTGTGCCCCCATCTTCTGCTCCCCGCAGATGATGGGGTGGACATGGAGCGAAACGGCCGGGTCGGCGCGGCCCTATCCATCTACCCTCGTGACCGCATTCGGCGTCTCCCCCAATGTGCTTGGCTGGCACCAGGTTGTCGCTCAGCAACAGGACAGGATGGCGCGCATCAACCATCAGACCTATGTCGCCGAGGCGTCCCGATCCGGTTCGCCGGATACCATGTCAAAGCCTGCTGCCCGGCCCTGGGCCGACCTTGGTGAACAGTACCGCTATTCCAACAGGTCCTTTGTCGATCACATCAGCGCCAAGCTGGACCTGATCGGCTGCACCCTGTCCGAAAATGCCGCGCATGCGCCTGCGGAGCTTTCGGAGGACGAGTTCGCGCTGATGGCCCGGGCAGAGCACGATCGCTGGGTGGCCGAACGTCTGGTCCTGGGGTGGCAGCCTGACGAATCACGCGACGATCAACGCAAGCTCCACCCGGACCTTCTGCCATGGCAGGATCTTCCCGAGGCCGTCCGGGCCTATGACATGGCGCTTGTCCGGGCAATCCCGGCGCTGGTGGAAAGCGTGGGCAAGCGGATCGCCCGGGTGACACGGCTGGGCGTTTCCGGTCATCGCGACACGGGGATTTCGCTGAAGAACCGGGCGCTGGTCTCGAAGATTGACGCCACGCTGGACGAGATCCGCCGCACCCACCCGGGACATGTGTTCGAACTGGTCTCGCCGCTTGCGGAAGGGGCGGACAGGGTGGTGGCGCAACGGTCCATGTCGCGCCTGGGCGCGCGTTTGATCGTGCCGCTGCCCTTTGCGCTCGATATCTACCGCGCGGATTTCCTTCCGCCAGCCAATGCAGCCGCGGACCCTGCTCGGCGAAACTCTCTGAAAGAGTTTCACGAGTTGTTGAACGAGGCCGAACAGGTCTTTGAGCTGCCGCTTCTCGATCCCGCCAACCAGACAGAAACAGGACGTCAGCGACAGTTCTCGGCGCTGGGGGCGTGGCTTTTGCAGCATTGTGACCACATTGTCCTTGTCTGGGACGGTGCGCCTGCTGCCGGGCCGGGCGGAACAGGCGATGTCGCCGCATGGGCCAGGCGCGGATCGGTCCCGCAAGAATACCGCTGGGCCGGGACCGGCGCTGTGCGCGCGCAGGCGCATGTCCTGCCCTTCGAGCGCAACAGGACGATTTCGCAAAACACTCGGGAAGCGGGGAGGGCCACGTGACGCAACCGCGACAAAGCAGAGCCTTCGGGTATTTCCTGCGTGTGGTCGGGATCGTATCGGGTTTCGCGATCTTCGTGGCCGCCCAGGAATTCTACCCGAACAGCGACAACGCGGGGCGGGCCGCTCTGCTCCTTGGGGCCTTGCTGGCGTTCTGGTTCTGGGGCTGGGGCAGCCGGCATCTGCAGCCTCTGGCCCAGGAGGTCATGGCCAACGACCCCCGCCCGCCGATCCTCTATCTGAGGTCTTTTACCAACGAGGCCGCGGTTTTCGACGAGGAACGGGGATTTGCCGACATGTTCGCCCCCACCGGACCGCTTGTCGCAATCGGTCAGCCAGGCGAACGGCTGCCTCCGCTTGGCGCGGCGCGGCTCTATCTCGAGGACGACAACTGGCATGAATGCGTTCTGGATCTGCTGGGGCAAGCCCGGCTGGTCCTGATCTATGGTGGCGATACACCCGGGCTGGGCTGGGAGCTCCGCCAGGTGCGTGACCGCCTGCACCCCAGCCGCCTGACGATCATGGTGCCCAATGATCCGGAGGCCTGGGAGCGGTTTCGTGCCCTTGCCCAAGAGAACGCCGATCTCAACCTGCCACCGATGCCGACGGGCCGCCTGGCGCGCTACGCCTCCCCGGGGGTGGTCGGTTTTCTGTTCTTCGACAATCAGTGGAATCCGTATTTCAAACCCCTTCCCAAGAAGACCACCCGTGCCGTGGGGGCCGGGCTGGCCGCGTCCGATACGGCCGCTCAGAGCGCAGTGGCCCTGTCGGAAATCTACGGCGATCTGGGAGTGAATGTGGAACGGCCGCGTCGGTCCGTCACGCTGATTTACTTCAAGATCTTGCGTTTCTACCTGTTTCTCATCCTGATCGTCGCTGCTGTTGTCGGGCTTTTCGGCTACGTTTACTGGGCCAATGGCATGTTGGGCTTTGACAACCAGGAAGGCCCGTTCTGGATTGTCGAGCCCGACTGGTGGCCATTCTGACGCGGAGTTTTGAAACCCGCACGAAATCGGGTAGCATTCGATCAGGGAAGCAATGGGGGTAATCGCACGATGCAATCGGTCAGGTATGACGCGAATCCGCCGGTGCTGCGCAACAATCCCGCGGTCTTCGTGATCAGCGTCATAGCGGTCGCGCTGGCGCTGATCCTGTCGGGGCAGGCCCCGCAGCTGATCCTGCTGGTTCTGGCTTTGCTCATCCTCGGGTGGCTCGTTCTTTTTGTCCTGTCAAAGGCACACCGCCTGACGATCACGGATAACGAAGTGCGCTATGTAAACGGTTTGCTGGCGAAGGACCGTACCGAAATGAGCCTCGCCTCGATCCGGTCCATTCGCATCGACCAGAGCTTTCTTCAGAGGATTCTGGGGGTGGCGGAGGTCGCGTTCTATTCGGCTGGCGACCAGCCGGAAATCCGCGTTGCGGGCATGCCGGATCCGCATCTCATCCGCGAAATCGTTGACGGGTAGGAGCCAATCGCCATGCCATCGAACAGAGACCTGGAAGAGCGCAAGTCAACGACCCGGCTGTTCCTGATCATTGCGATCGTCGTCGTAGCGCTGGTGGTGGTCCTTCTGGTCTTTGTTGCCCCGTCCGTATCCGCCGCCCTGGCGCCCGGGGTGGGGCTGAAGGGGGCGGCGATCTCGGCATTCCTGGTGACGCTGGTGGTGATCGTCGTGCTGATGCTCACCGCCGGTGACGGGCTGATCGGAGAGATCCAGTTCACCCTGCCGGCCTTCTTCGTCTTCTTCCTCCTGATCTGGGTGCTGATCGCCTGGGTTTTCTGAGGTTTTCTGAAAGGCACGAAACATGTCCATCGAAGTCATCGTCATCATGGTCGTCGCGGTCGCCGTTCTGGGGATTTTCGGAAATGGTGCACGCCGTCGCCGCAAGCGTGACGACGAGGGCACCCGGATCGTCATCGTCAACAATGACGAGGACATTCGCATCGAAACCGGCCAGTCCGACGACAAGCCCAGGGGCGGGTCCGTATTCGCCAAGCTTTTGACGATGATCGTCTCCCTGGCCGCCGGGTTCGCGGCTGCCGGCTTCGTGATCGTCAATTTCCTGGAACCGAACATGGGCCCGATCGACCCGTTTGAGCCGCTTGCCGTTCTGCTCTACCTCGTCTTCGGTCTGATAATCTACGGCATCATCCGGGCCTTCGCGCGGCGCTGACGCGCCTGTTTCCGGCACGTGCGCGGCAGGTCAGCGCATGGCGTCGGTTGCGGGGCGTCCCTGTGCCACCAGCCGGGCCATTTCGCGCACACGCGCACCGGCGTGATGGAAGAACATCGTGTAGCTTTCGCAGAAGTAATTGTGCCCGGCCTCGCCGTCACGCGCCTTGGCGAAGCGGTGTTTCGGGCAGCCCCCGTTGCAGGCGAACCGGAACTGGCAGGCTTGGCACTGTGCGGTCAGGCCGGTCAGCTTGTCTTGGCCGAACTCGGCTTGCCGATCCGTCCATAGCATCTCGCGCAGCGGGGTTTCGGTAATGTTTCCAAGGCGGTATTCCGGGTATACGTAGTGGTCGCAGCTGTAAAGGCTGCCGTCATGTTCCAGCGCGAGCCCCATTCCGCAGGTCTCGGCGAACACGCACAGCGGTGACGGGCGCCCCATCCACAGGGCAACCTGCACGTCGAAATGCTGCACGAAAACGCGGCCGATGTCCGATTTGAACCAGGCGTCGAACACATCGCACAGAAACTTGCCATAGGCGCGTGGGGCGACGCTCCATTCCGTGACCGAATTGCCCGGGGCCATGTCCACCTGTGGCGCCCCGGCCAAGCCATCAATGCCGCTGCGTTCGGCAATCGGGATGAACTGGATGAACTCGAATCCCTGCTGTTTGAGGAACCTGTAGACCTCGCGCCCCTTGCCGCCATTGGCGCGGTGAACCGTGGTCAGGGCGTTATGCTCCACGTCGTGGCGTTTCAACACCTCCAGCCCGCGCATCACCGCGTCAAAGGTCGGGCGCCCGGCCCGATCAATGCGATAGCGGTCGTGAACCGCCTTGGGGCCATCGATGCTGATCCCGACCAGGAACCCGTTGTCGGCCAAAAAGGCCCCCCAGTTATCATCCAGCAGGATCCCGTTGGTCTGAAAGGCGTTTGTCACCCGCGTACCTGCCGGTGCCATCTGCGTTTGCAAGGACACGATCTTGCGGAAATAGTCGACGCCCAACATGGTCGGCTCGCCCCCTTGCCAGGCAAAATTCACCTCGGGCATCCCGGCCTCGATCGACGCATCGATTGTCTGGCGAATGTAGCTTTCAAGCACCTCATCCGACATGCGGAACTTCTTCTCGGACGGGTAGAGCTTTTCCTTTTCAAGGTAGTAGCAATAGGTGCAGTCGATATTGCAGCGCGGCCCGATGGGTTTGGTCATGATGTTGAAAGGCTGCGGCTGCATGGGGGGTCTCCGGGTGGTGCTGCCCCCTTTCTGCCCCGGTTTCGACGCGGAATGCAATTGCCCCGGATGGCCCTGGCCTAGATATGGAGCGCATGCCCCAGCGCTCTGAGGCAGGCCTCCTGCAAGGCTTCCGACTGGGTTGGATGGGCATGGATGGTCGCGCCGATATCGTCCAGGCAGGCGCCCATTTCAATTGCCAGCGAGAAGGCGGCGGAGAGTTCCGAAACGCCGGCCCCGACCGCTTGCAGCCCGACAACGGCCCGGTCGCTTTCCCGGTAAACCACGCGAACAAACCCATCTTCGCGCGCGCAGGTCATGGCACGGCCATTGGCCAGGAAAGGAAAGTCGCTTGCCTTGGTCCCTTCGACCTCACCGGGAAGGGCTCCGCAGGTGACGATTTCAGGGTCCGTGAAACAGACCGCCGGTATGGCACGCTTGTCCCATTCGACCGCGTGACCCGCGACATGTTCGGCCACCAGCTCACCCTGCGCCATGGCGCGATGGGCCAGCATCGGGTCTCCGGTCACATCGCCGATTGCATAGATGCCGCGCATCGAGGTCTGGCAGGTGTGATCTATGCGGATGAACGGCCCGTCCAGGGTCAGGGCCAGTTCCTCGACACCGATGCCATGGGTGCGGGGGCGGCGGCCAACCGTGACCAGCACCTTTTCGGCGTCGATACGCCCCTTGTCGGTTGCAAGACGGCCTGCCTCGAAACCCTGCGCCGTCGTATCGGTCATGACCGTTACGCCAAGTGTCGACAGGTGGTCGGCGACCGGTGTAGTCAAGGCCTTGTCGTAGGTCGGCAGGATGCGATCGGTCGCCTCGACGACAGTCACCTTGCTTCCCATCTTGGCAAATGCCGTGCCCAGCTCCAATCCGATGTAGCCACCGCCGATGACGGCGAGGCTTTTCGGCAGCTCGGTCAGCGATAGCGCCTCGGTCGAGGACAGGATATCGCCGCCAAAGGGCAGGAAGGGCAGCTCCACCGGCGCCGAACCCGAGGCGATCACCACATGTTCGGCGCGGATTTCCAGCACTTCCTCACCCTTCGAAACCGAGATGGTCTTGCCGTCGATAAACCGCGCGCGCCCTTCGACGAAGCGCGCGCCCGCCCGTTTCATCAGGCCTGCGACACCGCCTGTCAGACGGGTGACGATACCGTCTTTCCACGCAACGGTTTTGGCCAGGTCGAGGCTGGGCTGCGCCGCGGAAATGCCCAGCGGTCCATCGGCGACGGTGGCGATGCGGTGGAATTCCTCGGCGGCATGGATCAGCGCCTTGGAGGGGATGCAGCCGATATTCAGGCACGTGCCGCCGGGCGCGGCCTCGTCCACCACGATGGTGTCTATGCCCAATTGGCCCGCGCGAATGGCGCAGACATAGCCGCCGGGACCGGCACCGATAATCAGCAACTTGCAGGTCAGATCGGTCATTTAGTCCTCCACAAACAGCATGGCCGGTGACTCCAGCAGGGTTTTCAGTTTCTGCACGAACACCGCCGCGTCCCAGCCATCGATCACCCGGTGGTCAAAGGAACAGGAGATGTTCATCATCTTGCGTGGCCGGAACTGCTGTCCATCCCAGACCGGGCGCACCTGCATCTTGTTGACGCCAACTATGGCCACCTGCGGGTGGTTGATGATCGGCGTGGTGGCCAGGGCCCCGAGCGGCCCCAGAGAGGTGATCGTGATCGTGCCACCTTGCAGTTCGTCTATCCGGATCGTGCCTTCCCGCGCGGCTTCGGCCAGACGGGAGAGTTCGGCGGCATTGTCCCAAAGGCTGCCCGCTTCGGCGTGGCGGACCACCGGGACGTTCAAGCCGTTCGGGGTTTGGGTGGCGATGCCGACATGCACCCCGCCATGGCGGTGGATCACGCCGGCTTCGTCGTCATAGCGCGCGTTCAGCCCGGGCTGTTCCCGCACTGCCTCGACGATTGCCCGCATCAGAAATGGCAGGAGCGTCAGCTTGGGGCGCTCGCCCATGTGTTTGGCGTTCAGCGCGGCGCGCAGAGACTCCAACGCCTCCATCTCGACCTCTTCGACGATGGTGATATGCGGGATCTGGCGTTTGGACAGCTGCATCTTTTCTGCGATCTTGCGGCGCATCCCGATGACGCGGATTTCCTCGATGCCGGTATTGGCTGCGCGGGTGACGCCGCCCTGCTGGATGCCACCGGAAGCAACCCAGTGATCCAGATCCGTGTGGCTGATCCTTCCGGCGGGGCCGGAGCCGGGGACCTGACGCAGATCGATCCCCTCTTCGCGGGCCCGGGCCCGGACCGAGGGCGCGGCCAGCGGCTTGCTGCCCAGGGTCCGCGCAACGGGTACGGGGGTGGGATCCGATGGGGCGACCGGCCCCGGGGCAGGGGCAACGGGCGGGGCAAGCTCGGCCTCCGGCTCCGCTGCGGTCTTGGGGGCGGGTGTGTCGACGGGGGCTTGCGCCTCATTGCCCTCACCCTCGACTTCGATGCGGATCAGCACCGCACCGACCGCCATCAAAGTGCCGATTTCGCCTCCCAGTTCGATGACCTTTCCGTCAACCGACGACGGCACTTCGACCGCGGCCTTGTCGGTCATCACGATGGCCAGAACGTCGTCTTCTTTGACGATGTCGCCGGGCTTGACCGTCCATTCGGTCAGTTCGGCTTCGGTGATGCCCTCGCCGATGTCGGGCAGGCGGATTGCGTGAATGCCCATGGGTCAATCCTCCATGACTTTTTTCAGCGCTTCGCCAACGCGGGCGGGGCCGGGGAAATACTCCCATTCCTGGGCGTGCGGGTAGGGCGTGTCCCATCCAGTGACTCGGATGACCGGCGCCTCCAGGTGATAGAAACAGGTTTCCTGCACCAGGCTCATCAGTTCGGCTCCGAAACCGCTGGTGCGGGTGGCCTCGTGCACGATCACGCAGCGGCCGGTTTTCCGGACCGAGGCGCTGATTGCGTCCAGATCCAGCGGCAGCAGGCTGCGCAGGTCGATGATCTCGGCGTCGACGCCTGTTTCTTCTGCGGCGGCTTCGGCCACATAGACCATGGTGCCATAGGCCAGCACGGTGACGTCTGCGCCGTCCCGGGTGATCGTCGCCTTGCCAAGCGGGATCGCATTGTCACCGTCAGGCACATCCCCCAGCGGGTGGTTTTTCCACGAGGTCAACGGCTTGTCGTGATGACCGTCAAAGGGGCCATTGTACAGGCGCTTGGGTTCCAGAAAGATCACCGGATCGGGATCGGCCACGGCGGACAGCAGCAGCCCCTTGGCATCGATCGGGTTGGAGGGCAGCACGACCTTTAGGCCCGACACATGGGTGAACAGAGCCTCGGGGCTCTGGCTGTGGGTCTGGCCGCCGAAAATTCCGCCGCCGGTGGGCATGCGGATGACCAGCGGGCAGGTGAAATCACCGTTGGAGCGGTGCCGCAACCGGGCGGCCTCGGAGGCGATCTGGTCATAGGCCGGATACACGTAATCAGCGAACTGAATCTCGATCACCGGTTTCAGACCGTAGGCGGCCATGCCAATGGCGGTGCCGACGATACCGCTTTCATTGATCGGTGCGTCAAAGCAGCGGCTCTTGCCGTATTTTTCCTGCAGGCCTGCGGTGCAGCGGAACACGCCGCCGAAAAAGCCCACATCCTCGCCAAAGACCACAACCCGGTCATCGGCGGCCATGGCCACGTCATGGGCGTCGCGGATGGCTTCGATCATTGTCATATGTGCCATGGCTCAGTACCCCGCTTCCTGGCGCTGCCGGACCAGGTGCGGCGGCATGGTCTCGTAGACCCCTTCAAACATGTCGCGCGGGCTGGGCGCCTTGCCATCGCCCAGTGTCCCCACGGCTTCGGCCTGTTTCTGCACCGCCGTCACCTCGGCCAGGATTTCGGCCTCGGCCTGGGCGTGGCGTTCCTCGGACCATTCACCGATGGTGATCAGATGGGTTTTCAGGCGCTCCAGCGGGTCGCCCAGCGGCCAGGCAGCGGCCTCGCGTCTGGACCGATAAACAGAGGGATCATCCGAGGTCGAATGCCCCCCGGCCCGGTAGGTCACATGTTCGATCAGGGTTGGGCCACAGCCACGGCGGGCCCGTTCGGCGGCCCATTTTGCCACCGCGTGCACGGCAAGGTAGTCGTTTCCGTCAACCCGCAGCGACGCGATGCCGAACCCGTGGCCGCGCGCCGCGAAGGTTCCGACGCCGCCGCGCGCAATGCCCTGAAACGTCGAAATGGCCCATTGGTTGTTGACGATGTTCAGAACAACCGGCGCCTTGTAGGTCGAGGCAAAGACCATGGCCGCGTGGAAATCGTTCTCTGCCGTTGACCCGTCGCCGATCCATCCGGTCGCGATCTTCGTATCCCCCGAGATCGCCGAGGCCATGGCCCAGCCGACCGACTGCACGAACTGCGTACCCAGATTTCCGGAAACCGAAAAGAACCCGTGTTCCTTCGACGAATACAGGATCGGCAGCTGGCGCCCGTGCAGCGGATCCTCGGCGTTGGAATAGATCTGGTTCATCATGGTCAGCATCGGATAGCCGCTGGCCACCAGAAGCCCGGCCTGACGGTAGGTCGGAAAGTTCATGTCCCCTGGCTGTAGCGCGCGGGCGAAGGCACAGCTGACCGCCTCTTCGCCCAGATGCTGCATGTAAAAGCTGGTCTTGCCCTGGCGCTGTGCGGTGAGCATGCGCGCATCGAATGTGCGCAGGACCATCATGTGGCGCAGGCCCTCACGCAGCTCCGCGGCGCTCATGTCGCCGGCCCAATCGCCCACGGCTTCGCCTTCCTTGTTCAACACGCGCACGATGGAAAATGCCATGTCGCGGATCGCGTCCGGGTCCACATCCACCGGCGGTCGTTTCACATCCCCTGCGCGCGGGATTTCGAAGTCGGAGAAATCAGGTGTGTCACCCGGGCGGCAACCTGGTTCCGGGACATTCAGCGAAAGCGGCTCATAGGCAGAGGTCATGAGATCCCCTTTTTTGCATGGGCTGTGCGGGTCACACAGGCGGGGCCGGGACACAGGCGCGACGGTCCGGATCGCTTCCAATCGGGGCGCCGTGTGACCTGCGGTGCGGCGGCTTCAATGTCTTCCAGACTATCAGAAAGGTGGGAGTTGCTTAATCCCGATTTGGCAGCTAATTTGACCCAAATTAGCGAAATACACTACGGATAGGGGTTTTTCTTGGCTTCAATCACCATTGATCATCTGGATCGGGAGATTTTGCGGGCATTGGAGGAGGACAGTCGCATTTCGCTGGTGCAGCTGTCCGAGCGGATTGGTCTTTCGGCGACGCCATGCAAGCGTCGCGTGGCACGGCTTCAGGAGACCGGTTTGATCTCGGGCTATTCGGTTGCCATCGACCGAAGCGTCGCCGGGTTTGGCATCACCGCCTTTGTCTCTGTCGAGCTGGACCGCACCAGCGCCGATCAGATCGCGGATTTCCAACGCCATGTCGCCCTGTTCGACGAGGTGGTTGCCGGAACGCTCATGACCGGTGCACAGGATTTTCTTCTTGAAGTCGCGGTGGAAAGCCTTGAGGAGTTTGACGCCTTTCTGCAAACGAAACTGATGCGCTTCGCGGGGCTCAGGAATGTCAAATCCCGGTTTGCGCTGCGCAAGTTCATCAATCGCCACCGATTGCCTTGAGGGGCGCCGGGTCCGGTTGGGAAACCGCAGACAAACCCGGATATTGCGGAATTGTTTTCAGGCGGTGGACTGTCGGGGGGCGACCGGCCCTGGCTCTTTCGCCTGGTGAAGGTTTGCCCGGCTCATATCCTGCTGCGCGAAGTCGATCAGGCTACGCAGCTTGCGGGGCAGGCTGCGACCTTCGAGGTAGACGGCCGAGATCGGGCTTTCCTCCCCCTCATATCCCGCCAGCAGGCGGATCAGCCTGCCGTCGGCAATCGCGTCATTCAGGGCAAATCCCGGACCGTAGACAATCCCGTGGCCGGCGGCAGCCAGTTCGCAGGCGGCCCGGGCCGAATTGACCATGAACCGCCCGGAGACATTCACGACCTCTTCGGCACCATCCTTGCGGAATACCCAGCGGTTGGCGGCCCGGCGGTTGGTGTCCAGGATACAGATGTGCCGGTCAAGATCTTGCGGGTGCTGCGGCAGGCCGTGGTCGGCCAGATACGCCGGGCTTGCCGCCGCGTAGGTTGGAAAGGCCCCAAGTTTGCGTGTTTTCACGGAAAGCCGGTCCGACTTGCCGATGCGAAAAGCCAGGTCAATCCCGTCGGAGGCGAGGTCCGAGAAGCTGTCGGTCAGGCGCAGGTCAATGGACAGGTCCGGGTGGCGCGCGGCGAAACGGCCCAGCATGCCATTCACGTAGATTTCGCCAAAGGTCACGGGCGCCGAGATGCGGATGGTTCCGGAAAAGCCGCGCCTGTCCTCGGTCACTTCAGCCAGCATGTCCTCCAGCTCGTCCATCAGGCCAGGCGCGCGGGCGATCAGGTCCGCACCCGCCGCCGTAAGCCCGACCTTGCGCGTGGTGCGCTGGAACAGCCGCACGCCCAAATGATCCTCAAGTGCAGCAACATATTTCGAAGTCAGCCGGTTCGATATGCCCATCTGCTCTGCTGCAGCGGTAAAAGAGCCGGTCTGGGCGGTGGCTACAAAGGCTCTCAACCCATCGATCAGGTCCATGCGGGACTTTCCATTAGGAACGTTGTGTGGGTAGTCATTCCATAAATTCGCCATTTTGTTGATTGTTGGCAAGTCCTAGATTGTACCCATCGAAACAACAGCTCCGATGGCAGAGACCAAAGGAGCATCCGACCAAAGGACCAAGACCATGATCGACCAAAAAACTGCTCCCTATGCCGCCCTTGCGCTGCGCCTTGTGACCGGCGGCCTGTTCCTGGCTCATGGGCTGACCAAGTTGCTGGTGTTCACCATCCCCGGCACCGTCGGCTTCTTCGAAAGCCTGGGCCTGCCCGCCATACTCGCCTACCTGACCATCATTGCCGAGATCGGTGGCGGTGTTGCCCTGATCCTGGGTGTCGCCACCCGCCTGGTGTCGCTGGCGGTGCTGCCGGTGCTGCTGGGCGCCATCTGGGCCCATTCCGGTGCAGGCTGGATGTTCACGAATGAAGGCGGCGGCTGGGAGTTCCCGCTGTTCTGGGCCATTGCACAAGCCTCGCTTATGCTGCTCGGCAATGGTGCCTTCGCGCTGAAACTGCCGTTTGTCGACAAAGCCCTGGGCCAATACGCCTGACCAAACCAGTGCCGCCTTTGGGCGGCACCCCGTCCCTTTCAGGAGCCGCGAGATGAAAGCCCTAAGTTCCCTCCAGTCCCTGCGTGACCGCTTTGCCGCTTCCGCACGGATGCCGCTCGTCTTTCTGGGACATGGATCCCCGATGAATGCCATCGAGGATACCGCTTACAGCCGCGGCTGGACCGAACTTGGCCGCCAGTTGCCGCGCCCGCAGGCGATCCTGGTGGTGTCGGCCCATTGGGTGACAAGCGGCACGACCCTGGTCGATGTCTCGGATCTGCCCTCGGTCATTCACGATTTCTACGGGTTCCCGAAGGCGCTCTATGATCAGGACTACCCTGCGTCGGGGGCCCCCGGGGTCGCGCGCGAGGTGGTGTCGCTGCTGTCCAGCCACAAGGCGCAGGAGGATGAGACCTGGGGGCTGGATCATGGCTCATGGACGGTCCTGAAGTTCCTGTTTCCCAAAGCGGATGTGCCCGTGTTCCAGCTGTCGATCGACATGACGCAGGATTTCGAGTGGCACCTGGAGATCGGCCGGACCCTGTCGGAGCTGCGCGACCGCGGGGTGCTGATCCTGGGGTCGGGCAACATCGTGCACAACCTGCATGCCTTGCGCCCGGCAGGCCCGCCACCCGATTTTGCACAGGCGTTTGACACGATGTTCACCGACCGTCTGACGGAACGCGACTTCGGGGCTCTGACTGATCGAAAGCGCATGGGCAGCCTGCTGCGCCAGGCACATCCGACCGCAGAACATTACGTGCCAGCCCTGACCATTGCCGGGGCCTCCGACGACCGGGACGCGCTGAGCTTCCTGAACGACAGTTTTGATCTGGGCTCCGTCTCGATGCGGTCCTTCGTCTTTCACACCTGAGAAAGGGCAACACCATGCTTGTGAACGGAAAATGGGCTGATGACTGGCAGCCGGTTCAGAAAGCCGACGAAGCGGGCCGGTTCGTCCGCCAGGTTTCGGAGTTTCGCAACTGGATCACACCCGATGGCAGCGCCGGGCCGACCGGTGACGCGGGCTTCAGGGCCGAGGCGGGGCGCTATCGCCTCTATGTCGCGCTGATCTGCCCCTGGGCCTCGCGCACTTTGATGGTCCGCAAGCTGAAAGGGTTGGACAAACTCCTCCCGGTGACGGTTGTCAATCCGGAACTGACGGACCAGGGCTGGACCTTTGGGGGGTATCCGGGCGCGGACGAGGATCAACTGTTCGGTGCCCGCTACCTGCATGAGCTGTATACCCGCGCCGATGCCTCCTATACCGGCCGCGCGACCGTGCCGGTTCTGTGGGACATGAAACGGAATGTGATGGTGAACAACGAAAGCGCCGACATCCTGCGGATGCTGGACACTGCCTTTGAAGGGATTGTCCCGTCCAGCCTTCGCCTGTGCCCCGCCGATCTGACACCTCAAATCGATGCGTTGAATGCGTGGATCTACGAGACGCTCAACAACGGTGTCTACCGCGCGGGTTTCGCCACGACACAGGCGGCCCATGACGAGGCCGTCGAGGGTGTATTCACCACGTTGGACGCGTTGGAAGAACGTCTGACCGGAGATTACCTGTTCGGCGATCGTTTGACCGAGACGGACATTCGAACATTCGTTACCCTGATCCGGTTCGATGCGGCCTACCACGGGTTGTTCAAGACCAACCGCCGCCAGATTGCAGACTACCCGCGCCTATCGGCCTACATGCGGCGTATCTTCCATCTGCCCGGGATTGCCGGCACGGTGAACATGGACCATATCACACGTGGTTACTACTCGATCAAAGCCCTGAACCCGAACGGAATTCGGCCGGAGGGCCCGGCGCATGTCAAGGCGTTATTGGCATCGGTTGTCTGAAGGATCGCGGGAATGCCCGCTGGCCGCCTCCGCGCCCCGGTTCTGGTGCAACGTCTCAATGATATTCGCCAAGGCGGCGCGGGCCAGTGGCCCGGTCAGGACGCGGAGGCAGGGGCCAGAGCTTTCCAGATCGCGGTGATCTTCGGATCGTCCCGGCCCGAAGGGCGGAAGGCACAGATGTCGATGTCCATCCCCCATTCCGGCCCGCCGACGGGAGAAATTTCTTCGGCTGCGGCCCGATCGACGGCGCTTCGTGGCAGCCAGCCCACGCCATAGCCCGCCACGATCACCTCTTTCAGCACGTCGGACATGTCGCATTGCACCCGCAGCTTGTAGGGCAGGGGGTGTCCTGCGCGTTCCAGAACATGTTCGAACAGGCGCGAGAAATAGGCCCGCTGGGAATAGGCGATCAGGGGGAATGGGGATTTCTGCTGCCCTGGAAATCCGAATTTTTCGCGTTTGACCGGGTCACGGGTTGCATAGGGCATGAACCGGTCCTGCCGGATCACGAGGCGGTCGTGCCGGTCCAGCTTGTCATGGGTCGGGATCGCCGCGCAGTCATGGGAAAAGAGGATGTCCGCATCACCCGCAAGATACCGGGCCACCACGTCATTTGTATTGCCGACGATGACCGAGAAGGAGCTTTTATGCTTCTGCCCGATCACGTCCAGAACGCGTTTGAATTCCGAACGCGCCAGCACCTGCGGCATGGCGATGCGCGCCTGGGACATGACGTCGAACTGGTTCGAACGGATCGAACTGCGCGCCTCGAACAGGCGATCGACGGCGATCTTGGCGTCCTCGCGAAATTGTTCACCGGCCTCGGTCAGACGCACGGGCACCGCCCCCTTGACGACAAGATCGGTGCCCACCCATTGCTCCAGCGATTGAATGCGCCGGGAAAACGCGGCCTGGCTGACATTCCGGAAGTCGGCGGCCCGGGTGAAATTTCTCAGCTCCACGAGAGCCAGGAAATCCTCGAGCCACCGAACGTCCATGTTGTGTCTCCCTAGAGGCCAATGGCCCTGTAGTAGTCGGCAATACGCGCGATCGTTACCACATAGGCGGCGACGCGCAAAGTGGCGTCGGGGAGGTTTGCCTTGCGGTCCATGATGTCCTCGAAGGCGCGGATCATGATCTCTTCCAGCCCCGACCGCACCAGGTCGATCTCGCTGGTCGAGCGGGCAATCTCGGCGCGCTGATCGTCTTTCAGGGGGCGCCCGGCGATTTCCTCCAGCGCGGAAAGAACCGCCGTGCCCGCATTGGCGTTGCGGCGCCGGTCCATCAGGCCGAAGGGCAGGTGGGTGATGTTCTTGACCCATTCGAAATAGGAAACGACGACCCCGCCCGCGTTCACGTAGAGGTCGGGCAGAACCACGATGCCCCGCCGGGTCAGGCAGTCCTCGGCCTCGGCCGTGACCGGACCGTTGGCGGCCTCGACGATCAGCTCGTATTTCATGTCCTCGCAGTTCTGCGCGGTGATGGCGTTTTCCTTGGCGGCCGGGATCAGCACATCCGCAGCCGTATGGGTCAGCCCCAGGTCGCTGGGCACGGTTTCGGCGCCGGGGAATTCGGCGATGGATCCGGTTTCCACACGCCAGGCGGCGACCGCTTCGACCTCAAGGCCCGCGGGATCGAAAATGGCGCAGTCGTGTTCCACGATGCCGGTGATCAGGGCGCCGTCCTCGGCCAGGAACTTGGCGGCGTGGAAGCCCACGTTGCCGAACCCCTGGACAACGATGGTCAGGCCCTTCACGGATTTCTGGCCGGCAATCGGTGCGGTGTCGGGGTGGGTCAGGTAAGCGTTCAGCGCGTATTGCACGCCGCGCCCGGTGGCCTCGACCCGGCCTTCGATGCCGCCGCGCGCCACTGGCTTGCCGGTCACACAGGCGGCCTGGTTGATCGCATCCGAACGCCCTGTCTTGCGAAACTCGTCCGCCATCCAGGCCATTTCGCGTTCACCGGTGCCCATGTCTGGGGCGGGCACGTTGCGGCCCGGATGGATCAGGTCACGGCGCGACAGTTCCTGGGTGAAACGGCGGGTGATACGCTCCAACTCGTCTTCGGTCCAATCCGCCGGGTTGATCTTCAGCGCCCCCTTGGAGCCGCCGAAGGGCACGTTCACCAGAGCGCATTTCAGGCTCATCAACGTGGCCAGCGCCTCGACCTCGTCCAGGCTGGCGTCGGGGGCGTAGCGGATACCGCCCTTGACCGGTTCGATGTGTTCGCTGTGCACCGAACGCCAGCCTTCGAAACTGTGCACCCGACCGCGCAGCTTGACGCCGAATCGTACGGAGTAGGTCGAGTTGCACTGGGCGATCCGCTCGGCCAGCCCTTCGGGCAGGTCCACGCGTGCGGCTGCGGTGTCGATGAAGTGTTCGACACTGTCGAGAAACTCTTGCTGTTTCATGTCTCTTTCATTCCTTGCGTCCCGCCAGCCGGGACATGGGCGCAGGGAAACGCCATTGCGGCGGGACAGTCCAATGCGGATATTGCATCGGTCATGCCAATGGCAAAGGGCGAGAGGTTTTTCGCCCATGCAGCGCCGGTGAGTTCCTGTTGCCGCCGTTTCACAATGACTGCTTCATACATGTTGATCTTGTGCCCGGGAGCCGCCATCCTCTTCTTATTGCGGGAATTCTTCCATTCCGGCGCCCACTTTGCCCCTGTTGACCGATGATGAAAAAACTTCTTCTGCCGGTTATCCTGTTGATCCTGACCCTCGGGTTCTGGGCCAGCAAGGATTTTCAGGAGATCGCGGCGGGTGTCGCCATCTTCCTGTTCGGCATGCTGATGCTGGAAGACGGGTTCCGGTTGTTCAGCGGCGGATTTCTTGAATCCCTGCTGGAAAAGGCCACCGGCTCGGTGGCGAAGTCCCTTGGGTTCGGCATCCTGACCACCACGATCATGCAGTCCAGCTCCCTCGTGTCGGTGATCACCATCTCGTTCCTCTCTGCGGGGCTGGTGTCCCTTCTGGCCGGGGTCGGGATCATTTTCGGCGCCAATATCGGCACCACGACCGGGGCCTGGCTGGTCGCGGGTTTCGGGTTGAAGGTCAATATCTCCGCCTACGCGCTGCCGATGCTGGCCTTTTCGATCGTTCTGGTCTTTCAGAGGAACAAATACCTGCGCGGCGCGGGGCTTGTCCTGGCAGGGCTTGGCTTTCTGTTTCTTGGCATCCACCACATGAAAGAAGGCTTTGAAGCCTTCAACGACCAGTTCGATCTCAGCCGTTTCGCGATGACCGGAGTGACCGGGTTGGTTGTCTACACGTTGATTGGTGCGGCCGCCACCGTGGTCATGCAATCGAGCCACGCCACGCTGACACTGATCATCACGGCGCTGGCCGCTGGACAAATCTCGTATGAAAACGCGCTTGCCCTGGCGATCGGCGCGAATATCGGCACGACAATCACGGCGATCATCGGGGCGGTAACGGCCAATTTTCAGGGAAAGCGCCTGGCACTGGCGCATCTGGTCTTCAACGTGATAACCGCCGGCGTGGCCTTGGTCTTCATCGGACCATTACGGGTGGCTGTCGACGTTATCTCGGGCAGCGTGGGCATCCCCGACAACGACTATGCGCTGAAGCTTGCGGTTTTCCACACGATCTTCAACACCCTGGGGGTGGTGATCATGCTTCCCCTGATGAAGCGCCTGATCGCCTTTCTCGAACGCGCCATTGCCCAACCGGAAGAAGACCTGAGCAAACCGCGCTACCTTTCGATCGCGGTGGATGCCTTTCCGCAAACCGTTGAACATGCCATGCGACAGGAGGTGAAACACCTTTACGACAACGCCGTCGAGTTGATCGTGCACGGCCTCAATCTGCACCGCCATGACCTATTTGCAAGCAGGGACATCGCAGCCACGGTTGCCAGCAGCCGGCAACCTGTCGAGTTCGATATCGACGAACGCTACGAGGCGCGGGTGAAAACGCTGTATTCCGCGATTGTCGAGTTCTCCACGCGGATCGGCCCACAGGACATGCCTGAACGGGTCATGGACAACATCTACGCCCTGCGCGATGTGTCGGACCGGATCGTGCGCGCGGTGAAATCGATCAAGCACCTCAGGCGCAATGCGACGCGCTACACCCAGACGCCGCAGGGAAAGATCACCGACCTGTACGACCAGCTGCGCACGGAGGTCGCGCGGATTCTGGTCGAAATCAACAAGCTCGACCTGACCGACCCCGAGGACCGCTCCAGCCTGTGGCTTGATCAGGAACGGCTTCAGGTTATCAGTGACGCACAGGCGACCAACAATCGCATCGACGTGCTGATCCGCGAACGCGAAATCGACGCCAGAAGCGCGACCTCTTTCCTGAACGACTCCAGCTATGCCTACGCGGCGATGCGCGACCTGCTGGAAGCGGCGCGCGCCTACTACATCGAAAGCGGTGATGCGATGGCCGAGGTCGAGCGCATTCTGACACTTGAGGACGAGGAACTGGAAGAACTGGCGCCGCGATCAGCTACGAGAAAGCAGCCGTGACCCGCCGATTATGTCATAATGCAAATACAACCACGATGCATCTTGTGCCATCGGAGAAAAGGGGAAGTCATGGGACTTGAAAGCGCGACCGGGAAGCTCGACAAGTATTTCCAGCGCCTCAAGATGGGAAAGGCCCGAAAAATCAAGCCGTCCCATGTCGACAAGATTGTCGGGAAGCTGGAAGCGAAGGCGCAGAGCTTGCAGGCCGATCTGGCGGACACCGAAAAACCAGAGAAGAAACAGCGCCTTGAAGGAAAGCTGAAACTTGTTCGTGAGCAACAGGAACGCGCGCGTTGGTTGTTGAGTGAGATCGACAAGTCCTAGCCCGAAAAACCTGCGACGAGGCCGTCCCGGCGGCGGGCCGGCCGTTCGCAGGGGCGGGTCACGGCGTTTCGGGGCCGGCTGCCGTTTTTGCGTCGGCACGACCCTTCCGTGCCCACCAGATCAGTGCTGCCCCGGTCAGGATCATTGGCAGGGACAGAAGCTGTCCCATGGTCAGCCCCATGCCATTGAAATGCAGGGCATGGCCGATGGGATTTGCTTCGGTGACGAATTGCAGGTCGGGTTGGCGGAAGAACTCGACGATGCCGCGGGCGAGGCCGTAGCCCACAAGAAAAGTGCCTGTAATCGCCCAGGGCGTGCGGAGCCAGCCCCGCCGCAGCGCAAGGATCAGCAGGACGGTTCCCAAAAGCAGTCCTTCGAGCAGGGCTTCGTACAGCTGCGACGGATGCCGTGCACAGGGTCCGACGAGACCTGCGCAGGCCTGCGCCGCATCGCCGGGGAAAATCACGCCCCAGGGAAGGGTGGTCGGCCGGCCCCAGAGCTCGCCATTGATGAAGTTTGCGATCCGCCCCAGGAACAGCCCGATCGGTGCCGCCAGAGCCAGGAGGTCGGCCAGACCCGGCAAGGAAAGCCGGTGATAGCTGCCAAATACCGCAGTCGCGACGACAACCCCCAGAAAGCCGCCGTGGAAGGACATGCCGCCTTGCCAGACCTTCAGGATTTCCCAGGGGTTCGCGACATAGTAGCCGGGCTGATAGAAGGCCACGTAGCCCAGACGCCCGCCAAGGATCACACCGACAACGAGCCAGGTCAGCAGGTCTTCTATCTGCCGCGGGGACGCCGGCGGCGCCTGCCCGGCCCAAAGACGCGGTTGTCCGATCAGCCAGGTGCAAAGACGCCATCCCAGGAGGAAACCCGCGATATAGGCAAGCGCATACCAGCGCAGGGCAAAGGTGAAGGAGCCAAGCTCGATCGAAAAGAGCTCGGGAGAGATGTTCGGGAAGGGGAGGGCGGCGAGAATCATTCTGGATCCTTCTCGGAAGGGGGGAGGTTGGAGGGGCCGGACCTGGGGCGCAGAGCCGCAGCCAGAAGCGGAATGGCAGTCATTAGTCCCAGGCCGATCGCAACCCAGGCGGCCATGCCGAACCGGCCCGCCATGGCCTCGGCCCCCAGAAATGCAAGCACGAAACTGGCGGGAAGAATGCCTGCAAGCGTTGCCAGCAGGAACCGCCACAGGTGAATGCGGCTCAGCCCGGCGGCGTAGCTGATCGCATCGAAGGAAATGAACGGCATAAGGCGGCTTACAAAGACCACCAGGGTCAGCGCATTCTGCGAGCCCAGCAGACCGGATGTCGCGCGGCCTGCCAGCATTCGCTCGACGGCCCGGCGTCCGCCTTTCCGGGCAATCATGAAGGCAACGAGGGCACCGGTTTCCGCCCCGATGGCCACGTAGATCGACCCGGCAACCTGTCCGAACGCGGCCCCGGCGGCGATTGCGATCGGAGCACTCGGGATCGGGCTGGCAACCACGGCAAGGGTCATCAGGCCGATGACCGCGAGGGGGCCGATCGGACCCAGCCCGGCGATCCAGGGGGTGAGCTTTTCAGGGTCCAATCGGGCCCAGTCCGGCATCGGGGCAAACCAATAGACGGCAACAAGAAACAGGAGGAGCCCCCCCCCGACCGCCAGAATTCGCCTGGCCCTTCGGGCATTGTTTCCCTGGCTCATCTCGACACTCCCGTCGCCGTGCAAGGGGCGAAGGTTTTCAACGGGCATAAATCTGTCCTTGCATACCCCAATCGTCTTCCTTCCGAACCCGTGGGCCTTTTCGGTGCGGGGCGGTCAGGTCGACCGGGTTGTCATGCATCGGCGCGGGACGGACCAGGCAAGCCTGTTCGCCCTGTCTGCGCCTTTGGAAACTCGCTCCCGAATGACGCGCCAGCCAGATATCCCGGCGTCGCACGTGGCTGGATACCGGTCAGCGCAAGCGCCGGGGACGCGGGCCCTTCCGCAGAAGCCGTGGTTGCCGGGCCATCCGGGAAAGGGCGACGGTTCATCGCGTGCCCCTCAGGTTTTCAGGGCCTCGGGCAGGGAGGACAGGGCTTCTTGCGCCGTGACGACCGGCAGCCCCGTCTTGATCCATCCCGGCCCCGCGGCCGAACCGAGCATTCCTTCGGACACGTCGACGAAACCCGGAAAGCCAGACTCGCGCAGGCTTGCCATCACGCCGCCGGAACGGCCACCGGTCCGGCATATCAGCGCTACCGGGCGGCCTTCGGCCAGCTCGCGGGCCTTGAACAGACGCTCGGGAAAACGCTCGTCATAAAGGTTCACGGGCCATGCCCCTTGTGCGACACCGGTTTCGCGCCATTCCTCGGGGGTACGGATGTCGAGCATCCGCAGGCGATCCTGCAACAGGGCATCGAATGCCCGGGTTGCGGACCAGACGTCATCGCTGGCCGCAAGGGCCGAGTTCGCCATGACCTGGGCCGGAAGGGCGGCGAGAAGGGCCAGGATGTGTCGTCGGTCGAGTGTCATTTCAGAGGCTCCTGTGTTGGTCTCATGCAGTATCGATCGCGGCGCGCAACATGTCGCGTACCTCGCCGGCCACCATGTGCAGCGCGTCGTTGTCAACCGCCGCCATTGACGCGACGGGGTCGATCGCGCTGACCTCGGTCCCGCCCTCCACCTGGCGCAGGATCACATTGCACGGTAGCATCGCACCGATGCGCGGCTCAAGGCCGATCGCCTGATGCGCCATGTTCGGGTTGCAGGCTCCGAGAATGCGGTAGCCGTCCATGTCGACGTCGATCTTCTGTTTCATGGTCGCCGACACGTCAATTTCGGTCAGAACCCCAAAACCGTGTTCCCCAAGTGCGCTGCGGACGCGCGCGTCTGCATCGTCCAGGGAAACCCCGGAAAGCATGCGGTTGTGGGTGTAACTCATAGTCAATATCCTCGTGTCTGATGGCCCCGACCGGTTCCCGGGGATGGTTTGTTTCCGGTCGGGGCACGGACGCTTACGGTGAGAACCCGCGTCCATTCGAATGGTTCAGTTGTCCTGGGCGCCCGCGTCGGTGTTCATCATGCCGGGGCTCATCGGGCTCGTCGGGCTGGTCGGGCGCATTTGCATGCGGTCAGCCGGTGCGGTCATTTCTCCAAGCGTGACCTGGCCATCTCCATCTTCGTCCAGATGCTGGAACCGGTCCACGATAATGTCGCGGATCAGCCGGGTATGGAGGGCTTCGAATTCGGCCAGCGAGAGCGTCCCGTCACCGTCCGCGTCGGCGTCGGCGTGCAGTGCCTGCATGCGCCCCTGTGCCTCGTCGGGTGAAACCGTTCCATCACCGTTCATGTCGGCGTCGGGGGCGCCCATCATCGACCGGCGCATGAGGCTCAATATGTCTTTATCCATCATGCCCATTCGCGCCGGGGCACCAGCCATGCCCATGCCGCCGCCCATCATGCCCCCGTGCATCTGCATCATCATCTTCATCATGCCCTGCATCATGGCGGGATGGCCGCCGCCCATCATTCCAGCGCCGCCCTTCATACCGGGCTGGCCCATCATGCCTGAGCCGCCCATCATGCCGGAGCCACCCATCATGCCTGAGCCGCCCATCATTCCAGCGCCACCCATCATTCCAGCGCCACCCTTCGTGCCCGGGTGGCCCATCATGCCGGAGCCGCCCATCATGCCCGACTGGCCCATCATGCCAGCCTGCCCGCCCATCCGGCCCGCGTTGGCCCCGTCGGTCTGTCTATGCGCGGGCGCCTCGGAACTATCGGAGGGTTTTGCGCCCTGATGCCCGGCATCCGCCTGCGCAATGCCTGCCGTACCGACCGACAGGACGAGGGCAAGTGTGGTATTGAGTGTTCTGGACATTATGGCTCTCCGTGTTTCGTTGCGTCATACACATCGGCATAAGAAACCGGAACGGAAGAGCGCGCATCCGGCGGTTTGTATCCGTGTGTCGCAATCCCCGGAGCTTGATACAATCGGTGACAAAAATGGGTCTGACCGCCCCCTGGAGTTGACATAGAAAGAAATCATGACGAACCCGCCGCATATCCTTGTTGTTGACGATCACCAGCAGATTCGTGACAGCGTGACCCGCTTCCTCGAGAAGAACGGGCTGCGCGCGACATCGGCCAAGGACGCGACCGACATGGATGCGAAACTGGCCAAGGGGCATTTCGACCTGATGGTTCTGGATGTGATGATGCCCGGCGAAAGCGGTCTGTCCGTATGCCAGCGCCTGTCGGCAGAGAAGGTCATGCCGATCATCATGTTGACGGCGCTCGGCGAGGAAACCGACCGCATTGTCGGGCTCGAGATCGGCGCGGACGATTATCTTGCAAAACCGTTCAACCCGCGGGAGCTGCTCGCCCGTATCAAGGCCGTGCTGCGGCGTATTCCCCAGTCGGAAACCGTGGCCGGTGACTTTGCCGGCAAGCATGTCCGTTTCGCCCATCTCGTGCTGGACGCAGACCGGCAGGTGCTGGTCTGTGAAGACGGAAGCGAAACGGCCTTGACCAATGCGGACTTCAAGCTGCTGGTCGTCCTGCTCGAACGGCCCCGGGTGGTTCTCAGCCGCGACGAGCTTCTGGACCTTGCAGCGGGTCGGTCGGCAGGTCCGCTCGACCGAACCATCGACAACCAGATCAGCCGTCTGCGGCGCAAGATCGAACCCGATATCCTACGCCCGAAAATCATCAAGACGATCCGAAACGGGGGCTATTGCCTTTCGGTGGACGTGGAGGTGACGGGATGACTCTGCCAGTTCTTGGCACTTTGCGGTTCCAGCTGGTGCTGTTGACCGTGGCAGCCCTTGCTGCGGCGCAGATGATCAGCCTGTGGCTTTTTGCCGATGAACGCAGCCTGGCCGTTCGCGCCGCGCTTGGGTTCGAGGCGGCAGGTCGGGCGGCCAATGTTGCCAGGCTGATCGAGGAAGCGCCGGACGAGCTTCACCCGTCCATCCTGCGCGCCGCAAATTCCCCTCTTGTTCGGTTCGATTTGTCCGAAGTCGCGAACGTGGAACAAACGAACCATTCCGACGGCGGGCTGGTGGAATCCCACATACGGACGCTGCTGAATGACAATTTCAGCCGTGATATCCGGGTCGAGTTGCATGAGATCGAAGAGCAGATCCTGCCTCTGCCGTACCTGTCCCAGGAAATGGCCGATCTGCATTTGGCCATGATGCAGGGCGGGCTTTCGGCATTGGAGATGAACCTGTCGATTGCCGTCAAGGGAAGCCGCTGGCTGAACGTCGGGACACGGTTCGAACGCCCCCCCATACAGTGGCCGCTCTATTCGATGCTGACCTTTGCCCTGTCGGCCGCCGCCATCCTGATCGTCGTTTTCTGGTTCCTGTTGACCCGATTGACCGGCCCGTTACGTCGACTGGTCGGAGCGGCCGACCGATTGGGGCGCGGCGAGGATGTCGCGGCTTTGCCAATGATCGGACCGGCCGAGGTGAGGGATTTGACATCGACGTTCAACCGGATGCAGGACCGCTTGACGCGGTTTGTGGCCGATAGAACCCGGTTGCTTGCCGCGCTTGGACATGATATACGATCCCCCCTTACCGCGATGCGCGTCCGCGCGGAAATGGTGGACGACGACGAGACGCGTGAAAGCCTCGTCGCGTCGGTCGAGGAAATGCAGTCGATGGTCGAAGCCACACTGACTTTCGCGCGTGGCCTGGCGGGTTCGGAGGAACCCGAGGTTCTGAACGTCGGAGACTTCCTGGAAGAGCTGAAATCCGACATGGTCGTTCCCTTTCAGCTCGAGGGTGAAAACTCATACGAGGCCCGAATTCGCCCCAAAGCCCTGCGCCGTGCCTTGCGGAACGTGATCGAGAATGCCCATCGGTACGGCGGGGCCACCCTGGTCGCGCACCGCGCGCGCAGGGACGAGTTCGTGATTTCCGTTGAGGACGAAGGCCCCGGCATCCCGGCACCCGAGCTCGAGCGGGTGTTCGATCCGTTCTTTCGCCTTGAAAAGTCACGCTCCCTGGAAACGGGGGGGCATGGCCTCGGTCTTTCTATCGCCCGGACGATCATTCGGGCTCATGGCGGAGAAATATCTCTGTCCAACCGAGGCGAAGGGGGGCTGCGCGCGACAATCGTGATCCCCTTCGCCGACAGCCAGTCACTGAAAGGAGACTGATATGGCGTTGAGACTCGCAATAACCGGTGCCGCTGTGCTTCTGGGTTCAACAATCGCATATGCTGATCCGGCGAGCGATTGGAGCCGGGGATATGGCCATATGGGCTGGGGCGCAGGCTACGGAATATTCGGCGGACTCATGATGCTGGTGTTTTGGGGTGTGATCATCGCCCTGATCGTGATAGCCGTCCGCTGGTTGTCCGGCGACGGACAAGGCCGAGGAAAATCCACGGAGGCGATGGACATCCTCAAATCCCGCTTTGCCAGAGGGGAACTTGACGAAGAAGAGTTCCGCAAACGCAAGGCTGCACTCGAAGACTGAACCCGCCAATCTGCTCTCACCCGACCGTCGGGCGGGAGCGGTCTTGGCGCCCCCACTCGGATAACTGACTGGACCATACCATGATACCCGAAATAGGACATTTCGCACTGGCGCTCGCTCTTGCGCTGGCCCTGATCCAAAGCGTTGTTCCCCTTGTGGGCGCCAACCGCGGCAAGCTGCTTTGGATGCGTTCGGCAAGGACCACATCCATCGGCCAGATTCTGCTGGTTTCGATCGGCTTTGCCGCTCTTGTAAGAAGCTTTGTCGTCAGTGACTTCACCGTCATCAATGTCGCGGCAAACTCCCATTCGCTCAAACCGATGCTCTTCAAGGTCGCGGGCGCCTGGGGTAGCCACGAGGGCTCGCTGCTTCTCTGGGTCCTCATCCTTACCCTGTTCGGTGCCGGTGTCTCTGTCTTCGGGTCGAACATTGCCGAATCGATGAAGGCACGTACCCTGGCCGTGCAGGCCTGGATCAGCGTCGGCTTCATCTCGTTCATGCTGTTCACTTCCAACCCTTTCGACCGCGTGTTCCCTGCGCCTGCCGATGGCAATGACCTGAACCCGCTTCTGCAGGATGTCGGGCTCGCGCTGCACCCGCCGTTCCTGTATCTGGGCTATGTCGGTTTCTCGATCGTGTTTTCCTTTGCCGTCGCGGCCCTGCTCGAAGGTCGGGTTGATGCGGCCTGGGCGCGGTGGGTCCGTCCCTGGACGCTGGCGGCCTGGATGTTCCTGACCGCCGGTATCGTCCTGGGGTCGTGGTGGGCCTATTACGAGCTTGGCTGGGGGGGCTGGTGGTTCTGGGATCCGGTCGAGAATTCCAGCTTCATGCCCTGGCTTCTCGGCACGGCTCTGCTGCACTCCGCGATCGTCACCGAAAAGCGCGATGCGTTCAAAAGCTGGACCATTTTGCTTGCGATCCTGACTTTCTCGCTGTCCCTTCTGGGCACTTTCGTGGTGCGTTCCGGTCTGCTGACGTCGGTTCATGCCTTCGCTGTCGATCCTGAACGGGGGCTTTACATTCTGGGGCTGCTGACGCTGTCAATCGGCGGATCGCTGGGACTTTTTGCCTGGCGCGCGCCGTTGATGGAACCCGGCGGCGTGTTCAGGCCCATCAGCCGCGAGGCCGGGCTTCTGGTCAACAACCTGATCCTGGGGGCGGCCACCGGGACAGTTCTGTTCGGCACCTTGTATCCGCTGTTCCTTGAAGCTGTCACCGGCGAGAAGATCTCGGTCGGCGCACCCTTCTTCAACGCCACGTTCATTCCGATGGCGTTCCCCCTGATTTTGCTGATGGGCGCCGGCCCCTTCCTGAGCTGGAAACGGGCTGATCTTTCCGGGGTGCTGCAACGGGTTAAGTTCGTCATCGGACTGTCGGTCTTCGCCACGCTGGTCGTCTGGTACCTGCTGGAACGTGGGCCGCTTCTGGCGTATATCTCCGTGCTGCTGGCCGTCTGGCTGCTCCTTGCCACCCTGCGCGAGTGGACAATGCGCATCCGCCTGTTTGACATCCCGCTTGCCCAGTCGCTGCGGCGCGCTCGCAACCTGCCGCGTGCGGCACATGGCATGACGCTTGCACATGCCGGCATGGCGGTGGCAATGTTCGGGTTCATCGGATCCAGCGCCTGGAAGACCGAGGAAGTCGTGTTTGTCGCCCCCGGGACCGTGATCGAGATTGCGGGGTTCGATGTGACATTCGAAGGCGTGGAACGCGTCAAGGGGGCCAACTACTTCGCAGATCGGGGATCATTGGCGGTGATGCGCGACGGTGAGCCCGTCACGACCCTGTATCCCGAACGGCGATATTACCCGATCGCCGAAAGCTCGACGACCGAAAGTGCCATCCGGTCCACACTGGCCGGCGACCTCTATGCGTCGATCGCGGAACCGGCTTCGGAAGATGCCGAACTCAGCGGCGCGTGGACCCTTCGTATTCTCTACGAACCTCTCGTCAACTTCATCTGGATCGGTTCCGCGATGCTGATGCTTGGCGGGGCGCTGTCCATGACCGACAGACGGTTGCGGATTGGTGCACCGAAACGAAAAAGCGCAATCCCCGCGGTTGCGGCACCGGCGGAGTAGATCATGACACGCATGTTGGCTTTGCTGCCGCTTCTGGTGGCCGTGGTGTTCGGGGGCTTCTTCCTTTGGGGGTTGAACCCCGAACGGGATCCGAACGAAGTTCCCTCCGTTCTGATCTCGCAGCCTGCGCCCGAGTTCGCTCTGGAGCCGGTGGCCGGACTTGAAACCCCCGGGTTGTCGCGCGCGGACCTCGTTGGAAACGAGACACCGGTCGTCGTGAATGTCTTTGCGTCCTGGTGCGTGCCATGTCGCGCGGAACACGCGGTTCTGACCAGCCTTGTGGAGCGTGATGGCATTGTGCTGTTCGGCATCAACTACAAGGACGAGCCGGATGATGCGGCGCGTTGGCTTGCCGAACTCGGCAACCCATATGCCCGGATCGGATCCGACCTGTCGGGGCGTGCCGGGATCGAATGGGGCCTTTCCGGCGTGCCGGAAACTTTCATCGTGGGAACGGATGGAACGGTCCTCTATCGCTACGTGGGCCCGGTTGTGGGTGAGGTGGCCGTCGCGAAATTCCGCGAGGCGCTGACCCAGGCCGGTGCTCTGAAACAGGAGGGTGTGTGATGTTGCGGAACTTCGTTTTGAGCCTTGTTCTGGCGCTTGCGCTGCCGCTGCCCGCACTTGCGGTCGAGCCGGATGAAATGCTCGATGATCCCGTTTTGGAGGCAAGGGCGCGTGAAATATCGAAGGGGCTTCGCTGCGTGGTGTGCCTCAACCAGGATATCGACAGTTCCAATGCCGGTGTGGCGCGTGATCTGCGAATTCTGCTCCGCGAACGTCTGGTGGCGGGGGACAGCGACAAAGAAGCTGTCGACTTCATCCGGGCACGCTATGGGGACTATGTCCTGTTGAAGCCCCCTCTCAACGGAAAGACCTATGTTCTGTGGCTGGCGCCGGTGGCCCTGCTGCTGGCAGCCCTGGGCATTGGAGGCGCGACCGTGATCGGCCGACGGAAGAAATCCGAGGTGACGGCCTTGAGCGACACCGAGGAACAGGAAATCAAACAGTTCATCAAACAACAGAAATCGGGAGATATCTCATGATCTTCGCATGGATGGGCCTGCTGCTGGTGATCGCCGTCGGCTTTGTCGTGTTTCCCCTGATCAGAGGGGGACATGGCGCGCCGGTTGCGGCCGATACCACGCCCGCAGTTCTAATTGATCAGTTGAATGAGGTGCAGCGTGACCTCGACCGAAAGCTCATTTCGGCGTCGGAGGCCACTGCCGCGAAACTGGAAATCAAACGTCGTATCCTGGCGGCGTCCAGGCGGTCCCCGGCGGAGGAGACTGCGGCCACCGGGAAGGGGAACGGCTTGATGTTGGCCGCCGGTCTGTTCGTCCCGGTCCTGGCGATCGGATACTATATGCTCATGGGCTCACCTGAGATTTCAAGCCTCGCCTACGCGGACAGGCAAGCCGAGCGCGCCGAGCAGCAGAAAATCTATGATCTGACTGAAAAGCTCTACGCGCGGTTGATGGCCGAACCGGATGGGGGCGCATCGGAAGGCTGGGAGCTGCTGGGACAGACCCTTTACCGCCTGGGCGAGTACGAGCGGGCCATTGCCGCCTATGAAACCGTCACGGCGCGCGAGGATGCGAGGTCTGCGACGTTTTCGATGCTTGCGGAGGCTTTGATCAGTGCCGAACAGGGCATCGTGACACCCAGGGCGGAGGCAGCAATCGACCGCGCGGTCGAACTGGATCCGGACAACCTGGCCGGGTCCTTCTACAAATCCATGGCATTGGCCCAAAGAGGCGAGGAAGCCACGGCGCATGATCTGCTGCTGTCCATGCTGAATGGGGCACCGGGTTATGCACCCTGGATGGATACGTTCATCGCCCAGGCCAACCAGATCGGGGAAAAGCTGGGGCGTGATGCCGTGACCGTTGCTGACTTCGCTGAGGTTGGTGGCGCAGGGGCGGGCCCGACGGCCGCAGACGTCGCGGCAGCCGGTGAAATGAGCGTAGAGGATCGGGCCGAGTTCATCCGTTCCATGGTGGACCGTTTGGCCGTCCGGTTGGAGGAGAACCCGGAGGATCTGGATGGCTGGTTGCGATTGGCGAACGCCTATTCGGTTCTGGGCGAAGAGGCCAACGCCGTCTCTGCCCTGAAGCAGGCCGAGACATTGCTGGCGTCGCTCAGCCCGGACGACCCGCGGCGTGATGCCGTCGCTAAGGCATTGTCAGAGATGGAAAAATAGGCAATGGTGGGAAGCAGGCCAGGTTGGTCTCGTGTTGGACGGCTCAGGAGGGAAAGTAGCGAATGGTGAATAAGACTGCAATCGTGGTTGGAGCGGGAATAGTTCTCGCTTCATGCCAGAATTTCGAGAATGGGGCAGGGAGCATGTCCGGCGGCTTTATCATGGAGCTGCCTGAACCGGTGCTGGAGATCGTTGCCCCAAATCAGGATTTGACGGCGGTTCGGATTGACCCGGAGGACGGGTGCTACGTCTACCGTCACGTTGGGCCGGTGGAGACAACCTTCCTGCCGCTCCGATCGAAACGCGGACGACCGATCTGCACTCAGCGCGCCGAGGTCGAGGGCACCGGGAGCACCGGGAGCACGTCAAGCTGAACGTAGCTCCCGGCCCGCACCCCATGGTCAGCTGTGGGGTGCAATCGCGTCTTCCGGGGGATAAAGGTAGGCCGTCGACCCTATCGAGACAAACTCGTAGAGGTCGATGATGTGCGCCATGACCATGCGAACGCAGCCCGAGCTGGCCCGCCCGCCGATCGACTGGGGCGCGGGGGATCCGTGGATGCGCAAATAGGTGTCCCGGTTGCCTACAAACAGATAAAAGGCGCGCGATCCCAGCGGGTTCGTGGGGCCGCCGTCCACGCCTTCAGCATGCTCTTCGTAAAGCTCCGGATCCCGTTTGATCATCGCAGCCGTCGGCGTCCAGGTGGGCCATTTTGTCTTGCGCCTGATCGTATAGGTTCCGGGTTCGTACAGGTTTCCGCGCGCAATCGCCACGCCATAACGCATCGCGGTGCCGTCATCGCGGACGTGATACAGGTATCTCGCGACCGCATCGACGTGGATGTCTCCCGGGATCAGGTCGGGGTTTGCCTCGACCAGGCGCGGCAGGAAGCGCGGGTTCAACCCCCAGGGATTTGACGTGGCCGGATCATAGTTTTCCGGAGTCACCTGGGCATCCCAGGTCGACCACATCGATCTGTTGGATACTGGCGCCGCCTGGAGGGCCATTGGGAGCGGCGCAGAGAAAAGCGCAGTCGCGGTGGTTACGAAATGGCGTCTGGTCAGCATGGGTATAAGATCCTCACTTCTTATCATTCAAATGGTTGAGGCAGTTCTGCCATGATACGACTGAATTCGTCACAAGTGGCTCACATCCTTGTGAATCGGGCAGGTAGACATCCGATGATGGCATATTTGCACGGCCTGAAGCCTTGGAAAAGATCTGTGCAGGTGCCGTGTCGGTAGGCTTGAAACCGCCCGATACCGCCTCGTCCATATTGGCACCGCCCTTCGGTTTCACTGTCCGAGCGAAAGCGTGCTGGATTGCACACCGGATCCGCGCGCGGTCTCCAGGGCCGCCAGTACTTCCTGTGAAGACAGGATTTCAGACAGGACGATGCCGTTCGGTGCTCCGGGGCCGTACACCGCATTGAACGGAATACCGTAGCGGTTGTTCGCTTCCAGAAAACGTGCAATGCGCTCATCGGGTTGGGTCCAGTCCGCCTGCATGGCCACGGTTCGATCGCCGCGCAGGGCGGTCAGAACAGGATCGCGTTCCAGGACCAGCGCCTTGTTCGCCTTGCAGGTCAGGCACCAGTCGGCGGTAACATCAAGGAACACCACCTCCCCGCGCGAGACCCTTCTGGCGATATCTCCACGGTCAAACACGACCCAGTTTATCACGCTGTCCGCAATCGACTGTGCGGGTTGAGCGGTACGCGACAGATAGGCGGCAGAAAGCAGCGGGAGCGCGATGAACAGAAGCACGGACGCCCGGCGCATGAGGGAAGGGGACGGCCGGGAGCTCAGGATCACCATCAGGATGAATGTGGAACCGATAACGGCAGCGGCCGCCTGAGGGCCGGCAACCCCGACCAGGACCCACGCCAGCCACAGGGACGTCCCGAGAAGAAGCAAACCCAAAACCAGTTTCAGCCAGATCATCCAGCGGCCGGGTTTGGGCAGCAGCGTGACAAGCCGCGGTAAGGCGGCAACCAACAGGTAGGGGGCTGCCAGCCCCAGACCAAGGGCAGTGAACACGATCAGGATATCGACACCGCGTCCGGCCAGAGCAAAGGCGATTGCCGTCCCGAGGAACGGGGCGGAACACGGGGTGGCGAGAACCGCGCCGAAGAAGCCGGTCGCAAAATCGGCCCCGTAGCCGGACGATCCGCCCGCACCGGCAAGCCGCGACTGCAGACCGGAAGGCAGGCGAAACTCGAACAAGCCGAACAGGTTTGCGGAAAACACCGCCAGAACCAGGAACATCAGGGTCAGGAAAATCGGGTTCTGGAACTGAAGGCCCCAGCCAACCGCGAAACCGAACTGTTGCAGGACAAAGAGAATGGCGGCCAAAGCCCACATGAAAACCATGACCCCGGCTGCGGCGACCAGAAAACCGCGGCGCACGGATCCGGTATCGCGGCCGTGCGCCTTGATTGCGGACGACAGTTTTATCGAAAGAACCGGCAGCACACAGGGCATAATATTCAGGATCATCCCGCCCAGAAAGGCGATGATCGCAATCCAGGCCAGCTGGTCCAGTCCGGGCACCAGCTGTTCCAGATTGAACGGCGGCTTTGGCGGGACGGGATCCAGCTGTGGCGTCAGGGTCAGCGCCCGCCCGGGTCCGTCCGTCACCGTCAGGACCGGGTCATGATACTTTTCCTCGAGCACGGTCAGGATCGGGATCTGTGCCCAAAGGCGACGGCCTCCATCCCCGAGGCGAATGTCGGGCTTGCCCAGGGCCGTACCCTCGCCAAGTTCGGCAAAGACATCCGGCGCTTCGAAGGCGGTCGTGCTTTCCATTTCGAGGGTGAGGGCGGTCTGATCTACATCCACCGAGGCGATGGCCCTGGTGATCCCGGTCTGATCCCCTTCAAGGGGCACGCGTGCGAGAAAATCGCTGATGCGACCGGCTGACAGGCTGTCGATCGACGTTCCCAGGGGCAGCGAAAGGGACAGATCGAAGTTCTGTGGCACGCAGACTTCCGAGCAGACCAGCAACTTGACCGCGCCCGCCAGATCAACGGGTTTGCCGGGTTCCTCCAGCGTGATATTCAGCGGGAAGACGACCTCTTCGTGGTAGCCGAAGTTCTCGATTCCAAAGGCCGTGAACCGCTCGGGCGCCGGCCAGAGCATCTCGACATCGGCAACATTTTCGGAGCCGGCCCAGTCGATTTTGGGCGGAATGCCGACTTCGCCCGGTGAACGCCAATAGGTCTTCCAGCCGTCCGCGAGCTTCAGGCTGAGCCCTGCCGACAGCGTCTCGGCGCCGGGCGGAACCCCGTCCTGGGCCGTAATGATCCTCGCCGCGACGGGCTTTGACGTGAATTCCTCCGAAGATGCCGCGAGACCGCTCCCGGAGTTGAACAGCACCCAGGCGAGCACGAATGTCAGGATCATACCTGCGCGGTGAAAGAAGCACTTCATGGCCGTTTCTACCTTTATGTGTGTCGGGACGCCAGCCAAGGCATCACGAACCGGGCGGGATGGAGACACCCGCTACGTCGGCAATTGCCAGACCCTGTCGCCCGTCCTCGCAGGAAAGCGTCCGAACGGCGCCGGATTCTCCGCCGACAAACCTGCAACCCTCCGGGGCGGTGACGGTTGTCCCATTGAAAGCATAGCTTGTCTGGTCCGGTATCTCGCACTGCCTGGGGACCGTTGCACATCCGCTGAGTATTCCTCCGGCAAGAAGAACCGGGATGGCGCGGACCCTTGCCATAGTTTCAGCCCCGACTTACGCTTGGCACCGTCGATGCCACGTCCTGGACCGGTTGTTCATCCGTCGTGTTTTCTTCTTTTTTGTCAGTGGAATGGCAGCTTTTACCCATGAACTTGTGCATCACGAAATGCAACCCCACACACAGAAGCAACGGGGCGAAGGCGATCAGGTTGGCGCTGCTCGCGCCGAGCTTGCCGCCGGCAAGGAAAAAGCCTGCAACAGGCACCAGCATGATAACGCAGCAGGCCATCATGGCCAGATGCGCACCACTGTGACCGGATTTGGGTTTCGGGTCGGCTTGGGTTTCGTTATCGTCGTACATCGGCAGTTCCCTTGCAGAATGTGTCCCCATATGCAGCCCCCATATTGGCAAAGGTCAAGGATACATTTCGATACAATTATTGGACCTGAAAACGGTTGATGCTATCACCGCTTCGGGCCAGTAAGCATTGGCAAATCCGCCCGATACCAAAACGGAGAGGCGACATGGCAGGCAAGTACGCGATCAACAGACGCATGATGATGGCCGGAGCGACGGCCTATTTGGCAACCCCGGCGATTGTCCGGGCCCAGGAGGTTCCGTCGAATATCGACGAGCCGATCGTGCGCCGCAACATATCTTCCTTCGTCCTGCACCAATGGCAGGACCATTTCGACAGGCTGGGACGGGGCATCCTTCTTTCCGATACCAACACCAAGGTTCTTCAACACTGGACCGCGGATGGCGAGATGCGGATCTATCCGACCTCGGTGCCGTTGAGCGACGAGCTGACGCGTCGTGGCTATACCGAAGTCGTGGAGAAACGAAAGAACCCGGGTTGGGCGCCGACCCCGGCCATGCGCAAGCGCAATCCCGAGTGGCCAGCCTATATCAAGGGCGGAGATCCGGCCAACCCGCTCGGGACACGTGCCCTTTACCTTTCCTGGCAGTATTATCGCTTTCACGGCACCCAGGACACGCGCAAGATCGGCCGCCGGTCTTCCAACGGCTGCATCGGCCTTTACAATGTTCAGATCGAAGAAGTCTATGACCGTGTTCCGGTTGGCGCACAGGTCAAGCTGATCTGAGAATAGTGTGACCCACTCAACCCAGAGGATGAGAACATGAGCAATTGGGGACTTTTTGTCGGTGGCGTATTGCTGGCGGGGGTTGCCGTCGCCGGGTGGCAGGCATTTCAGCCCCGGGCGGCACAGCAAGGGCACTCCATGGAGCCCCCCGACACCAGCGGCATTGCCATGGGTGATCCGATCAAGCAGGTAATCCTGCCCGCAAGCCTGACCCCGGACGGAACCATCGGGAAGGGGATCTTCGAGGCCAAATGCGCCGCGTGTCACGGTCAAAACGCGGCGGGCCAGAACGGGGTGGCTCCGCCTCTGGTGCTCAAGATCTACGAACCCGGCCACCATTCCGACGAGGCGTTTCAGCGTGCTGCACAAAGCGGCGTTGTTGCGCACCATTGGAATTTTGGAAACATGCCTCCGGTTCCTGGCCTGACGCGCGGGGACGTTCAATACATCGCCCGCTATGTACGTGAATTGCAGCGCGCGAACGGGATCAATTGATGCGGGCAACGCGCGGGTCTTTTTCGATTCGACTTCTCTTCGTTGCTGTCATCGGCCTGTTCGTGATCATCGGAGTGTTTCCCGAATCTGCCCGCGCGACTTCGGGCGCTCATGAAACCCAGAGCTCCGAATTCTCCCTTGTGATCGCAGAATATCACGGTGATCGGTCTGCGGAGATCACCGGGCACTGCGACCCGGCGCTGGATTGCTTTACCGCCAACGCTTTCCTCATGTCACCGGTTTTCCCGGAACCGGTGTATGTCAGGCAGAAGGCCGTGCCGGTTGCCTCCCTTCAACGCGAGGGCAGGAAACCCCTTTCGACAATCCCGCCTCCGCGACTCCATTCCTGATTTAGGCAAGAAAGACAAAAGATAGATCAAGGAATGAACTGTGAAGAAGATCACGATTATTGCGGCAGCAATCGCCACCTCCACGGCCGGTGCGGCCATCGCCCATGGCGGGGCGAACGGTGTCGTCAAGGACCGCATGGATGCCATGGCCGACATGGGCAAGGCGGTCAAGGCCATCACCCCGATGATGCGCGGCGAGGTAGCCTATGACGCTGATGCCGTTCGACGGGCCGCTGCCACATTCTCGCGCCATGCAGGCGAGAGAATGACAGAGCTGTTTCCCGAGGGCACCGGCGGCGCGCCGTCAGAGGCCAGGGCGACGGTCTGGACCAGGTGGGAAGAGTTTTCGGAGTTGGCCGATCAGCTTGGCGTTTACGCCGAAGGGCTGGCCGGGGCGGCAGACAACGGCTTGATGGGCGCTGGCGACACGATGTCCGCGGGCTCGATGATGGGTGGCAGCCCAGACATGATGGGGGGCGGTGCCGGCATGATGGGCGGCGGTATGACTGCGGAACAAATCGCGGAAATGCCGGCGGATGGTGCCTACATGATGCTCGCCTTTGCCTGTACCGCCTGCCACACGCAGTTCCGTGCGGAGGGCAAATAACATGCGCGGGGTATTGAGAACGGCTCTGGTCGCGTCGGTGTTCGGGACCGGTGTGGTCGGGGCGCTTGTCGCATGGCCGATCAGCCAGGTTGACGGGTCGATCACCCTGACGGGCGACGTGAACCGGGGGGGCTACCTGGCCCGCGCAAGCGGGTGCATCGCCTGCCATACCAACGTCGAAGAAGGAGGCGTTCCCCTCGCAGGGGGCGTCAAGCTGGATACGCCGTTCGGCGCCCTCTATTCGCCCAACCTCACCACGGATCCGGAACATGGGATCGGTGACTGGACGATCGACGAGTTCGCCAAGGCCGTGCGGCAAGGCATTTCGCCAAGCGGCGAGGCCTACTATCCGGCCTTCACCTATCCTTTCTACAGCAATTTCACGGATCAGGACATTGCCGATCTCTGGGCGGCCTTCCAGACGGTTCCCGCCGTGGCGGAACCCTCCAGAGACCAGGAGATGGCCTTCCCCTTCAACCAGCGTTGGGGGCTGAAACTCTGGCGGGCGGCGTTCCTGTCTCCGCCGAGCACAGAACCGGTGGAAGGAAACGACGCTGTCTGGAACCGCGGACGGGAGCTGGTCGAGGGGGCCGCGCATTGCGCGGCTTGCCACACCGGGCGCAATCTCGCCGGGGCGCGGAAATCCGACACCGAGCACTTCAAAGGCAGCGCTTCGCTTCCGGGCGGGGGCAAGGCCCCGGGCATCGACTATGATACCCTTCAGATGCGCGGCTGGACGGTGGAGAGCCTGGCCTATGCGCTTCGCACGGGCATCAAACCCGACGGTGACGCCTTTGGCGAGTCGATGGGAAAAGTTGTCATGTACGGCACGAGCTTCCTGTCCGACGCCGACAGGCGCGCCATGGCAACCTACCTCATGGATGAACACATGGGTGGCTAAGCCGAAATGAAACCAAAACGGAGGGGGGCTTCCCCCCCCTCCCGCAACGAGGACCAGACATGAACCTGACCCGACGAGAGATGCTGGGAACAAGCGCCGCTTTCGGCTTTGGCGTTCTGGCGCCTGCCAGGCTGCGCGCAAGCGTTGCTGATCCTGTTCTGCTCACGGCGAAACCCTCGAGTGTCCAACTGGTGCCGGAGGGCTACCCGAAGACGAATATCTGGGGCTATGACGGCAAGATGCCGGGCACTTTGATCCGTGTGCGTCAGGGGGAACGGATCACCCGTCGGTTCGTGAACGAGCTGCCCCAGGCAAGTTCGGTGCATTGGCATGGGATGCGTATCGAAAACGCGATGGACGGGGTGGCAGGGTTGACCCAGCAGGCCGTTGCCCCCGGTGAGACCTTCGACTACGACTTTGTTGCCCGCGACGCCGGAACCTATTGGTACCATGCGCACACCAAGTCCATGGAACAGGTTGCGCGCGGCCTCTACGGGCCGTTGATCGTCGAGGAAAGCGAACCCGTCGATGTGGACCGCGACGAAATCCTGATCCTTGATGACTGGCTCCTGAACCCCGAAACGGTGCAGCTGGATCCGGACTTTGCCTCCCAGCGCGACCGCAGCCATGCCGGGCGCCGCGGGAATTATATTGCGACGAACGGATCCCCGGAAACCGAACTGCCGGTCAAGCGGCACGAGCGTCTGCGCCTGCGTTTGATCAATGCGGCCAATGCCCGGATCTTCCAACTGGTGCTGTCGGGGCTGGAGGGCTGGATCATGGCCTTTGACGGCATGCCCCTGGATGTGCCGCAAACGGTTGAAGATGTGTTTCTTCTGGCCCCGGGCCAGCGGGTGGATCTGTTCGTGGACGTCACCGCCGCCGAGGGCGAGGTCGCCCACCTGATCAAGATCGAGGACGAAGAGGGCTACTCTCAGGCCGCGTTTCCTGTCGACGGCGAGCACCCGACCGGCAAGCGCCGCGACATGCCGGTTGCCTTGCCGCCGAACCCGGACATGGCGGTTCCCGGGATCGAACAGGCCCGGCGGATCGAGCTCCACATGGAAGGTGGGGCGATGGGGCGGTTGCAATCAGCCGAATTCGAAGGCGGGCAGATGAGCTCCCGCCAGCTTGCCGAGGCCAACCAGTTCTGGTCGTTCAACGGTATCGTCGGGATGACCGAAACGCCGCTTGCCTCCGTGACCTCCGGGGAAACCGTCAGGGTTGAAATACGCAACGACACGGCGTTCCCCCACGCGATGCACCTGCACGGCATGCACTTCCGCGAAGTGCTGGACGGCGGCGAACTGGGCCCGCTCAGGGATACCTTTTTGTTGTTCGGGGACGAGGTGCGCGAAATCGCCTTCGTCGCGGGGGGGGCCGGAAAATGGATTTTCCACTGTCACATGTTGGGGCATACCGCGTCCGGCATGGCAACCTGGATTGAAGTGACCTGATCATGAAACACCACAAGGAGATCGTCATGAACCTGAAACGCACGACTTGGGCCTTCGCCGCATGCGCCGTGCTGCCGTTTGCCGCTTTGGCGGATGGCATGGAAGAAAGCAGGATCAAGGAGCTTGTGCTCGAAACCATCCGTGAAAACCCCGGAATCGTGATGGAGGCTGTCGCCATCCTTGAGCAGCGCCAGGTCGCGGCGGCAGAGCTGGCGCGCGCCGATCTGCTGTCCAACAATCGGGACATCCTGGAAAAGGATCCGAATGCGCCGGTTCTGGGAAATCCCGAAGGCGACGTTACGGTCGTGGAGTTCTTCGACTACAACTGTCCCTACTGCCGCCGGGCCATGGATGAGGTTCAGGGGCTTCTCGAGGCCGACCCGAACGTGCGCCTGGTCTACCGGGAATGGCCGATTCTCGGCGAAGGGTCCGTGTTTGCGGCCAAGGCGGCGCTGGCGTCGCGCAAACAGGGTAAGTACGAGGAGTTCCACTGGGCGATGATGGGCATGTCCGGCCGTGCCGAAGAGGCAAGCGTCATGCGCATCGCGGCTGAGATCGGCCTGGATGTCGGCCAGTTGCGCCGGGACATGGAAGCGCCCGAGGTCCAGGAGCACCTGGTCACATCAATGGACCTGTCCAAGTCGCTCGGGTTCAACGGCACGCCCTCCTTCGTGATCGGAGACGACCTTGTCCCCGGCTTCGTGGAACAGTCCCAACTGATCGAACTCGTCGAAACGAACCGGAAGGCGGCGGAGTGATCCCTGGCCTGCGCCCTGCGTTACATGAATTGGCGCGACTGGCCGGGAAGGAAGCGAAGGCCCGGACGTTGGATGCCGGTCCGGCTGTTTCCCGGTGCCGGGGCAGGGCGCACGGCCACATGCTCGGCCACATGCCCGGCCACGGTGCGGGCGGCATGGCGACCCGGGTTGGAGTATCATGACAAGAAGATCCCTACGCATCCGAAAAAGGAGAGCCAACCTATGACCAGAAAACAAACTTCCGCTGCCAGTCTCGCAGCCGTGGCGGTTGCCGTTCTTTTAAGCTCGGTGCCGGCAAATGCCGAACCGCCGAAACAACCCGAGAACTCCGACGTCGCGGCGGGCGAGGCCCTGTATGCCGAAGCCTGCGCCTCCTGCCACGGGGCCAATCTGGAAGGTCAGGCCGATTGGCGCTCCATAAATGAGGATGGAGTCTTGCCCGCACCGCCCCACAACGAGGCCGGCCATACCTGGCACCATGGTGATGGCCTGTTGTTCGACTACACCAAGCAGGGCGGCCAGACAGCCCTGGAAGCGCGCGGTGTGAGCGGGTTTACCAGCGGGATGCCGGGATTTGGCGACAGCCTGACCGATCAGGAGATCTGGGACATCCTCGCGTTCATCAAGTCCAACTGGCCCGAGCGTATCCGCGAAATGCAGGCCACGCGCACCGAGGCGGAACAGATGCAGGGCGGCTCCTGACCCCCGGGCTTGACCCATGTCATGACACGGGCGCGGGATTTCTGGCACAGAAGCCATATCCTCCGAGTTTACATGGAAAGGCAAGGATATGACCAACCCCGTACTTCGCCGCCGCCTCTTCTTGGCTGGTCTGGGCGCCTCGGGCATGGGCCTGGCAACCCCGGCCCTGGCCACCGCTAAGCCCTTGATAGAGGTCCTCAAGGATCCCGACTGCGGCTGCTGTGGCGGCTGGATCGAGATCATGCAACGCGAGGGGTTCGAGTTGACGGTGCAGGACACCACCTGGGAGAACCTGTCTCGCTACAAGGCCACGAACGGTATCCCGGACGAGATGGTGTCCTGCCACACCGGCCTGGTTGACGGCTATTTCGTCGAGGGCCACGTGCCCGCGGCCGATATCCGCCGCCTTCTGGACGAACGCCCCGACGCGGTCGGTCTGGCGACACCCGGCATGCCCTATGGCGCGCCGGGAATGGGGCCGGAAAACGAACGGGATGCCTATACGGTCTTTCTGATCCGCAAGGATGGCAGCACCGAGGTGTTCAGCCAATACGAAGCGGCCTGATCAGGGCCTTGCAGCCCACAAAAGACGGGCGGGGCATTCACCCCGCCCGTTCGAGACCAAAACAAATTTGCGGGTAGATTCCGCGACGGAGCGGACAGCGGTCAGCATTGCGGTCCCGTGACAGCGCCGGACCGACATGGGCGATCTTGCGCACCCATGCCGAAGGTCCGATGACGGTTTGAAACCGTCACCAGCCCCGTCATCCAGGGCTGGCAACGGGGGCGACGGCGCCCCGACTTATGCGGATACCGTCGCCGGATAACCTTCCTTGGCGAGAAGCGCGATCAGGTCGGTATCTTCGAGGCGGCTGGTCACGTTGACCGTGCGTGATTCGAGGTCAAAACCCAGCTGCGCCTGCGAGTCTTCTGCCAGGACGGCCTTTTCGATCGCGGCCTTGCAGTGGCCGCAGCTCATGTCGGGGACGTTGAAGGTGCTCATTGGACTGGTCCTTTTGTGATTTCGGCAACACAGGTATGGCTTCCCATGGGGGAAGGTCAATATTCAACAATGCGTGAAATTTCGCGCTTGACCCTACCCATACTGGAACCCTTCAACCATGTTCCGAGAATGAGAATCGTGGAGGACTGTATGTCCAAACAATCGCAAATCCGCCTGTCCGTTGACGGCATGTCCTGTGCCTCCTGCGTGGGGCGTGTCGAAAAGGCCTTGAAGGCACTGCCGGGCGTCGATGGCGCCGCCGTCAACCTGGCGACCGAAAGCGCCGAGGTTACGTTTACCGACCCCGTGACGCTGAACGTGTTGACGGACACGCTGGGCCAGACGGGATATCCCGCACGGCAGGCCGAGGTCACTCTGGAGGTCGAGGCAATGACCTGCGCCAGTTGCGTTGGCCGCGTCGAACGGGCGCTCTCGGCCACGCCCGGCGTGCTGAGTGCGCAGGTCAACCTGGCGACAGAGACCGCACAGGTGAGTTATGCGGAGGGTGCCGTGACCCCCGCCGACCTGGCGCGCGTTGCGACCGATCTGGGCTATCCCGCCAAGGTCAAGGCCGGCAGCGATCCGGATAAGGCGGCCCGGAAACTGGCAGAGATCAAACACCTGGGACGGTTGACCCTGATGGCTGCGGTCCTGGCCTTGCCGGTCTTCGTGATCGAAATGGGCGGCCACCTGATCCCGGCCATGCACATGTGGATCGAGAACAGCTTCGGTTTGCAGAACAGCCGCCTGCTGCAATTCGTGCTGACCTCCATCGTGCTGTTTGGCCCCGGTCTGAGGTTTTACACGAAAGGGTTTCCGGCCCTCTTCAAGGGTGCGCCGGACATGAACTCTCTGGTCGCGCTGGGCACCGGAGCCGCCTATGGATTCTCATTGGTGTCCACCTTCACCCCGAAAGTGCTGCCGGAAGGTACGGTGAACGTCTACTATGAAGCGGCCGCCGTGATCGTGGTTCTGATCCTGCTGGGCCGCTTTCTGGAGGCGCGCGCCAAGGGGCGCACCGGCGAAGCGATCCGCAAACTGGTCGGGCTTCAGGCCAAGACCGCAAGGGTCGAGCGGGGGGACGATGTCGCCGAGGTTGCGATTGACTCCATCGTTGTCGGGGATGTGATCCATGTGCGCCCCGGCGAAAAGATCGCGGTGGATGGCGAGGTGATTTCGGGCAGCTCCTATGTGGATGAAAGCATGATCACCGGCGAGCCCATTCCGGTTGAGAAAACCGAAGGCGCCCATGTTGTCGGCGCCACGGTGAACGGCACGGGGGGGCTTCGTTTCCGGGCGACCAAGGTGGGTGCGGATACAATGCTTGCGCAGATCATCCAGATGGTTGAACAGGCCCAGGGCGCCAAGCTTCCGATCCAGGGTCTGGTGGACAAGATCACCGCATGGTTCGTCCCGGTGGTCATGTGCATCGCCGCGCTGACCGTGGCCACCTGGTTCCTCATCGGCCCCGATCCGGCGCTGAGCTATGCTCTTGTGGCTGGCGTCGCCGTGCTGATCATTGCCTGCCCCTGCGCCATGGGCCTGGCCACGCCAACCTCGATCATGGTCGGCACGGGCCGCGCCGCCGAGCTGGGGGTGTTGTTCCGCAAAGGCGATGCGCTGCAAATGCTGGGCGAAACGCAGGTTGTCGCGCTGGACAAGACCGGCACGCTGACCGCCGGCCGGCCCGAGCTGACCGACCTGATCGTGGCCGATGAATTCGATCGCGAGGAGGTCCTGCGCCTTGTCGCCGCTGTCGAAGCCGGATCGGAGCACCCGATCGCCGAGGCCATCATGCGCGCGGCCGAAGGTCGGGGGCTGTCCCTGCCAAAGGTGGAGGATTTTGCCTCGATCACCGGTTTCGGTGTTTCGGCCACGGTCGACGGGCATCAGGTTCTGATCGGTGCAGACCGCCTGATGGACCGCGAGGGGATCGCGATGGGTGATTTCGCCGAGACCGGGTCCGAACTGGGCCAGAAGGGGCGCACGCCGCTTTATGCCGCCATCGACGGCAAGATCGCGGCTGTGATCGCGGTATCGGATCCGATCAAGCCGGCGACGCCTGCCGCCATTTCCGCCTTGCACGATCTGGGGCTGAAAGTTGCCATGATCACCGGGGATAACCAGGGAACCGCCAATGCCATCGCGCGCGAGCTGGGCATCGACCACGTCGTCGCCGAGGTGTTGCCCGAGGGCAAGGTCGCGGCGCTTGAAAACCTGCGCGAACACGGCAAGCTGGCCTTTGTCGGGGACGGGATCAACGATGCACCCGCACTTGCCACCGCAGACGTGGGGATTGCCATCGGCACGGGAACGGATGTGGCCATCGAAGCCGCCGATGTGGTGCTGATGTCCGGCGAGCTCACCGGCGTTGTCAACGCCTTCGACATCTCGGGAAAGACCATGCGCAACATCCACCAGAACCTGTTCTGGGCCTTCAGCTACAATACGCTGCTGATCCCGGTGGCCGCCGGGGTGCTCTATCCCGCGTTCGGTCTGCTGCTGTCGCCGGTGCTGGCCGCGGGTGCCATGGCGCTGTCCAGCGTGTTCGTCCTGTCGAATGCCTTGCGCCTGCGCTGGGTCCGTCCGGTAATCAGCATCGGGGGGGCGTCAGCGGAGCAGAGCCCGGCA
>NZ_JASBTN010000011.1 GCF_030148435.1 Aliiroseovarius sp. | reverse complement strand
GCCGTTCTGCCGCAGACTCTGCTGGTTCTGCGCCTGCCGCACGCAAGGCGTCAATTCCGACGACCCCGTTCTGGCCTATGTCGCCACCCTGAAACAGGAGATCGCCCAGGTCGGCGCGCTCCTGCCCGAGGGCGTCGAGGTCGCGCGCCTGCATTGGGGTGGCGGCACGCCCACCCTCCTCGGCCCCGAGGCCACCACCGACCTCGCCAATGCCGTCCGCCAGCATTTCACCATGAGCGATGACGCCGAGTTCTCGGTCGAGATCGACCCGAACGAGATCGACGAGGCACGGCTCGACGCGCTCGCCGCCGCCGGCATGACCCGTGCCTCGATCGGGGTGCAGGATTTCGACCCGATGATCCAGGAAGTGATCGGCCGCCCGCAGAGCTACGAGATCACCAAGGACGCGGTGGACGGGCTGCGCGAACGCGGCATCACCTCGCTGAACGCGGACATCCTTTACGGGTTGCCGCACCAGACCAGGGCGCGCATGTCCGATTCGGTGCAGAAGCTCCTGTCGCTGGGCCCGGACCGCGTGGCGCTGTTCGGCTATGCCCATGTGCCGTGGATGGCCAAGCGCCAGACCCTGATCCCGACCGAAGCGCTGCCCTCGCCCGAGGGTCGGCTGGAGCTGTTCAACACCGCCCGCGACCTGTTCCTCGCCGACGGGTTCGCCGAGATTGGCATCGACCATTTCGCCCTGCCCTCCGACGGGCTCGAAATCGCCCATCAGAACGGCACCATGCGCCGCAACTTTCAGGGCTATACCGAGGACAAGTCAGAAGTGCTGATCGGTGTCGGCGCCAGTTCGATCAGCCGCTACCCGCAAGGCTTTGCGCAGAACGAACCGGCCACCGGCAAGTACCAGGGCCGCGTGCGCGCGGGGGAACTGGCCTCGGCCCGGGGGCACGTGTTCGACCGCGACGACCACCTGCGCGGCCGTATCATCGAACTGATCCTCTGCGACTTCCGCGCCGACCTGAACCAGGTTGCCCGTGAGCTGGATGCCAGCCTCGACGAGCTTGTGGCGATGTGCGCGGGCCTCGAAGAGGCGCTGCCGGACACCACCACCCTGAAAGACGGCGTCCTGACCATCAAGGAGCATGCAAAGCCGCTGGCCCGCATCATCGCACGCCATTTCGACGCCTACGAGATGAACGCCTCGGGACATAGCCAGGCGGTCTGATCCCGCTCACAAGGATAATCGAGCAGAAACGGATACGCCCCCGCAGCCTGGCTTCGGGGGCGTTTCTTCGTGTCGCCCCTGTGCTGCCCGGCGTGCGGGGAATGACACCCGCCGGGCGGGGCGCACCGGGTTCAGCGATACCCGGCTTCGCGCGCGATCCGGTCCAGCACCGTGGCCAGGGTCAGCCCTTGTTCGAACTTGCCGTTTTCCAGAAAACCGATCACCTGGGCGATGACCAGCGGGTTCACCATCATGAACGTATGGGTGACAGGCAGCACGATATGGTCGGTCATTCCAGCGATCCGTGTGCTTTCCACGCTGACCTTGCCATCATCCTCGCCCTCGATCATCGCCGAATAGATCGGGTTCATCGACCGGTTCCCGGCGATCACGCCCAGCTCGAACGCAGGCAGACCGGTGGCCTTCGGTACGGAGTCATCCCCCGTTCCCAATTGCAATCCGGCAGGTCCATTCAGCCATTCGAACGGCTCCATGTCGCCGAACGCATCCACCAGCTCGCTGCCCTGGTTCGGCGGCGCCATCATCACCACGCGCCCCATCTTGGCCGGGCGATTGTCCTGCAACCAGACCCGGGCCAGGATGCCGCCCATCGAGTGGGTGACGAAATGCACCTTCTGGTCGCCGCACATCATCAGCGCGGGGGGGATCGCGGCCTGGACCAGCACCTCGATCGGCGCCTCGGTCGAGGGATAGCCAAGGTTCACCACATCATACCCCTCCTGGCGCAGAGCTTCCTCCATCACCAGCAGGGACGTCGGGCTGCGTGCCAGCCCGTGCAGCAGGATCACGCAATCGGCCAGCGCCGGGACAGGCAGGAGGCTCAGGATCAGGGCTCCCAGGATACGTTTCATGCCACCAAGATAGGGGCGCGGCCCGGATTTGGGGAGTGGCAGGGCGTCACAGGCTGGAAAAACCTTCCCGTTCCTGCGGGTGACGTCCGGTGAGCGACCATGCCCGCGAGGCCTCTGCCCCGGTGCATGACGCAGGGCGGCTGCCTCATCGCCCGGGTCGCAACGACAGGCCGACCCCGCCCAGAACCAGCACCGCCGCCACGACTAACCGCCCGCTCAGGGCCTCGCCCAGGGCCAGCCCGCCCGCTGCCGCGATCAGCGGTACGCTCAGCTGCGCAACCGCCGCCCGGGTGGCGCCGAGCCCGGGCAGGACCGTGTACCATAGCGCATAGCCCAGCCCCGAGGTCATCGCACCGGAGGTCACGGCCAGGGCCGCGCCCACCGGGGACATGCCGTCGGGCAGCAGCAGAAAGACCAGCAAACCGGCAGGCACCGCCAGAAGGAAACTCGCCGCCGTGGTGGCCAGCGGGTCCGCCCCGCCCCGCCCGCGCAGGGAATAAAGGCCCCAGCCCACCGCCGCGGCCAGCATCAGGGCCACGCCGGACAGGGGCAGCGAAACCCCGGTTCCCGGCCAGACCAGCACGCCCAGCCCCGCCAGGGCAACGCCCGCGCCCAGCCAGCGCGCGCGCGGCACAGGTTCACCGCCGATCAGCGCCCCCGCGAACATCGTCACCTGCACGCCACCGAACAGGATCAACGCCCCCACGCCCGCGTCCAGGCTCACATAGGCAAAGGAAAACCCCAGCACATAAAGGGCCAGCGCCCCCGCATTGCCCGCGTCAAGCGCCCGCCGCACCCGCCCGGGATCCCTGAGGGCCACCAACAGGCACAGCACCACCGCCCCCGACACCAGCCGCAGGGCCGCAAAGCTCGCAGGCCCCGCCTCGCCCCCGGCCAGGGCCGCGCGGTTCAGGATCGAGTTGGCTGCAAAGGCCAGCATGGTGAGGGCGGTCAGCAGGATCAGGCGCATGGGTGACGCTAGCCTGCCGGGCCGCCCGGGGGAAGTCATGATACCGCCCGGCCCGAACGCAACAAAGGCGCCCCGGGGGACGCCTTTGCGTTTTTGTCAGGCGATGACCCTTTCGGCAGATTGGGCCAAGAGGCCCAATCGCCTGTCGCCGGGCAGCTTTCGTGACAAAGGCGCCCGTAGGCGCCTTTGCACTATCGCATCACAAGTCCTGCGGACTTGGGATTACATCATGCCGCCCATGCCGCCCATGTCGGGCATGCCGCCACCAGCAGCCGCGCCGCCTTCGGAAGGCTTGTCGGCAACCATGGCTTCGGTGGTGATCAGCAGACCGGCCACGCTCGCCGCGTCTTCCAGAGCGGTCCGGGCCACTTTGGCCGGATCGATCACGCCGAACGAGAACATGTCGCCATATTCTTCGGTCTGAGCGTTGAAGCCGAACGCATCCTCATCGCTTTCGCGAACCTTGCCAGCCACCACGGCACCGTCAACACCGGCGTTCTCGGCGATCTGACGCAGCGGCGCTTCCAGAGCCTTGCGCACGATCGAAATGCCGGCGTCCTGATCCGAGTTGGCACCGGTCACGTCACGCAGAGCCTTGGCGGCCTGAACCAGAGCGACACCGCCACCGACGATCACACCTTCCTGAACGGCAGCGCGGGTGGCGTTCAGAGCATCGTCCACACGGTCCTTGCGCTCTTTCACTTCCACTTCGGTCATGCCGCCGACGCGGATGACAGCCACGCCGCCGGCCAGCTTGGCCACGCGTTCCTGCAGCTTCTCGCGGTCGTAATCCGACGAGGTCTCTTCGGCCTGGGTGCGGATCTGGGCCACGCGGGCTTCGATCTCGGCCTTTTCACCGGCGCCGTCCACGATGGTGGTTTCGTCCTTGGTGATTTCGATCTTCTTGGCGGTGCCCAGCATGTCCATGGTGACATTCTCGAGCTTCATGCCCAGATCTTCCGAGATCACCTGGCCGCCGGTCAGGATCGCGATGTCCTGCAGCATGGCCTTGCGGCGATCGCCGAAGCCCGGTGCCTTGACAGCGGCGATCTTCAGACCACCGCGCAGCTTGTTCACCACCAGGGTGGCCAGGGCTTCGCCCTCGACGTCCTCGGCGATGATCAGCAGCGGCTTCTGCGACTGAATCACCTGCTCCAGCAGCGGAACCATCGCCTGCAGCGACGAGAGCTTCTTCTCGTGCAGCAGGATCATGCAGTCTTCCAGGTCCGCGATCATCTTGTCGGCGTTGGTCACGAAGTAGGGCGACAGGTAGCCGCGGTCGAACTGCATGCCTTCGACGACAGTGGTCTCGGTTTCCAGACCCTTGTTCTCTTCGACGGTGATGACACCTTCGTTGCCGACTTTCTGCATCGCGTCAGCGATCTGCTGGCCGATTTCGGTTTCGCCGTTGGCCGAGATGGTGCCGACCTGGGCGACTTCCGCCGAGTCCTTCACTTCACGGGCCATCTCTTTGATGCTGGCGACAACCTTGGCGGTGGCCAGGTCGATGCCGCGCTTCAGGTCCATCGGGTTCATGCCGGCAGCAACGCGCTTCAGGCCTTCGGAAACGATCGACTGGGCCAGCACGGTGGCGGTGGTGGTGCCGTCGCCGGCTTCATCATTGGTGCGCGAGGCGACTTCTTTCACCATCTGCGCGCCCATGTTCTCGAACTTGTCTTCCAGCTCGATTTCCTTGGCAACGGAAACGCCGTCCTTGGTGATGCGCGGGGCACCGAACGACTTGTCCAGAACCACGTTGCGGCCTTTCGGGCCCAGAGTCACCTTGACCGCATCGGCCAGAATGTTGACGCCACGCAGCATCGCGTTGCGGGCATCGGTATCGAACTTCACGTCCTTGGCAGCCATTATGCTGTCTCCTACGAATTCTTTGGATATTCAGGTTTGAAGGGGCAGGCGATCAGGACAGAACGCCCATGATGTCGCTTTCCTTCATGATCAGCAGCTCTTCGCCGTCGATCGTGATCTCGGTCCCCGACCATTTGCCGAACAGGATCTTGTCGCCTTCCTTGACGTCCAGGGCGATGCGGTCGCCATCGTCGTCACGGGCACCGGCGCCCACGGCCACAACCAGGCCCTCGGCCGGCTTTTCCTTGGCGCTGTCGGGGATGATCAGCCCACCAGCGGTTTTTTCGTCGCTTTCCACACGGCGGACCAGCACGCGGTCATGCAGCGGAGTGAATGCCATTGTCTGAGACTCCCTAAGCTCAGTTACGTTAATTCGGTGTTAGCACTCATTCAGCGCGAGTGCTAACGGCGCATAGTTAGGGGGGCGATTTGGGCCTGTCAACAAATCGGCCAAAACTTTTTCCGCCGCAGTGCAGCAACCGATCCCGACGGTCAGGTCACAGAAGAAACGACACGGCGACGCAACGAAGGTCTCTGCTCCCCGAACGCCCGGATCAACCGCGCGCGCCTCCACCTGAACCTCGTGGCGCGCGACCGTCAGCCCCCGAATATCGCGCGCATATCTGGCGCAACCCGGTTCATGAGCGCACCCTTGCGAATCCCGCCCGTCCACACCGGGGAAAGGACCGGATACCGGTCCCGATCAATTCTCCCGGAGCCTCACTCCGAGACATCGAACAGGCGATAGACGCCCGTCTCCACCTTTTCGAACCAGCCGTAATGATTGTCCCGCATGATCGTCGTGGCCTTCTCGACCCCGGTCGCCCTGGCCACGTCCCGCCCGCGGGCGGCCCCATGTTCGGCCAGATAGTCCCGGCAGCGCTCTGCATCCTGCCGATAGGCCGTCACCACCCTGCCCCGCGTGCCGCCTTGGTTCGGGTCGCCGGCGCGTTTGGCAAATTCGCCCAGCAAACGGGACTTTCGCAGCGCCGACTTGCGCGGCTGGTACGGGCCGGGATCCGCGTGGACTTGCACAAATCCATCCTTCAGCCGCACGGAGAGTACGCCCAGCCCCAATCTCTTGCACAATCCCGTGTTTCCCTTGAAGGCGCGCCATCCCGCCTTGCCCGTCCAGCGCGGCACCGCGACATAGACCGCATCCGTCACCGCCTGGCGCGCGCAGGCCTGTTGCAGCAGGGTCAGCGAGAAGCCGGTCTTCAACTCCACCACCAGCGGCTCCGCACCCTCGCGCAGGGCGACGACATCCGCCGCGCCGACCTCGCCCTTGACCTCATAGCCCATCCCCTCCAGCCAGGCTTTCACGGGGGCGTAAAGCTCGGTTTCCTTGATCCCTGCCATGGGCGGACATTAGCCCGTTTCTGCGAGCGCGAACACCCGTGACAAGCCCCCTCCCCGCGCCTATAAGACGCGCAAAATCGACCAGATACGGATGGACCCCATGACCACGCTTGTTTTCGGCCACAAATCTCCCGACACCGACTCGACCGGCTCGCCGCTGATCTGGTCCTGGTACCTGAACGAGGTGAAAGGCATCCCCGCCAAGCCCGTCCTGCTGGGCCAGCCCAACACCGAAGCCGCCTTCATGCTCGAACGCTGGGGCTTCGACATGCTGGAGATCATCGCCGACGTGGCCGACGACCAGCCCTGCGTCGTCGTCGACACCAACAACCCGGCCGAGTTGCCCGCCAATATCAACGGCGCCGACGTGAGCCAGATCATCGACCACCACAAGCTGGTCGGCGGGTTGGAGACCAAGGGCCCGATCGACATCACCATCCGTCCGGTGGCCTGCACCGCGACCATCATGTTCGACCTGATGGGCGACGATGCCGCGAAGATGCCTGAGAACATCAAATGCGCGATGCTGACCTGCATCCTGTCCGACACGCTGGAGTTCCGCTCGCCCACCACCACCGACCGTGACCGCGAAGTGGCCACCCACCTGGCCACCGAGCTGGGCATCTCGATCCCGGACTATGCCGCCGAGATGTTCGCGGCCAAGTCGGACGTGTCCTCCTTCTCGGATGCCGAGCTTCTGCGCATGGACTCGAAGGAATACGAAGTCGACGGCACCAAGTTCCGCGTCTCGGTCCTGGAAACCACCTCGCCCGCGACCGTGCTGGATCGCAAGGCCAGCCTGATGGAGAGCATGGTGTCCGTGGCCGCCGAGGATGGCGTCGACCAGGTGCTGCTCTTCGTCGTCGACATCCTGAACGAGGAATCCACCCTGCTGGTCCCGAACGACCTGGTGAAAACCGTGGCCTCGAAAAGCTTCGCCATCGAGGCCACAGGCGACGCCGTGATCCTGCCGGGCGTGGTGAGCCGCAAAAAGCAGATCATCCCCAACCTGAAGGTCTGATCGGGATACCCTCGATACGAAGGCCCCGTCGGAGCGATCCGGCGGGGTCTTTTTCTGTGAGTGGCCTGACGGAAGCGGGCTGCGCAAGGCCCGTCTTCGCATTCGCCCGATGGGTGCGGCGCGCCTAGCTCACCGCCACCGGCCTGTACCCTTCCAGCATCAGCCGCTTCATGCCGCCCGCGACCGAGATCACCTTGTTCGGGATCCGTCCGGCCAGCGCCCCCGCTGCGGTCTGGCTCCGGTTGCCGGACCGGCAGATCAGCACCACATCACGCCCGTCCGCGATCTTGTCGCCCAGCGCCGCCATGAATGAGCCGGCAAAGCTGCTCGCCCCTTGGAACGTCACCAGTTCCGCCCCTTCGATCACCCCGGTCAGCGCCCATTCGGACGGGGTGCGGATATCGACGATCAGGGCACCGCGTGCACGCATCTCGTCCACCGACAGGGGCACATGGGAAAACCCCACCTCGGCAAACCCCTGCGCGGTCTTCAGCAACACCGCCCCGAAGCCGGCCACCCCTGCGGCCCCGCCCAGTATCAGAAATCCACGTCTGTACATCACAGCCTCCATTCTTCCCCCCAACAGATAGGGGCGCGCCCGCGCCGGTGCACTGGTCAATTCTGTCGCAGCCCCTATAGATGGGGCACCGACCCAACCCCGCCGCAGTTCCCGAGGCCCCCAATGACCCGCATCATCCAGTCCCTTGCCGAGATTTCCGAACCCTATGACGCGCTGTTCTGCGATCTCTGGGGCTGCGTGCACAACGGGCTCGAACCCTTTGCCGAGGCGGTCGCCGCCCTGCGTGCCTTCCGCGCCGGAGGCGGCGTTGTCGTTCTGGTAACAAATGCCCCGCGCCACCGCGCCTCGGTCGAGCAGCAGCTCGCCCAGATTGGCCTGCCCGAAGATTGCTGGGACACGGTCGCCACCTCCGGCGATTCGGCCCGCGCCGCCATGTTCACCGGTGCCATCGGCTCGAAAGTCTGGTTCATGGGCGAGTCGCATGACCGCAGCTTCTTCGACCCGCTGGCCCTTATCGAAGATCCCGTGGACATCCGCGAAACCCCACTGGACGAGGCCGAGGGCATCGTCTGTTGCGGCCCGTTCGACCCCCATGCCGACCCCGCCGAACTGCGCCCGCAACTGCTCTATGCCAAGCAGAAGGGCCTGCCCCTGCTCTGCGCCAACCCGGACATCGTGGTGGACCGGGGCGAAAGCCGCGAATGGTGCGCCGGCGCCATTGCCGCGCTCTATACAGAGATGGGCGGGCAGAGCCTTTATTTCGGCAAGCCCCATCCGCCGATCTACGACCTGTCGCACCGCCGGCTGGCTGCGCTTGGCCGCGATCTGAACAATGCCCGCATCCTGGCTGTCGGCGACGGGATACACACCGATATCCGCGGTGCGCTGGGGGAGGATATTGATTCTCTTCTTATTACCGGTGGCCTGGCCGCCGCCGAGACGAAAACCGTGACCCAACCGGAGCCCGAAGCGCTAAACGCCTATATCGAAAAGGAAATGGTCACGCCCACTTATGCGATCGGCTTCCTGAGGTAGGGAAAATCAGGGCTTGATTTTCTGCAACTGCAAAGTAATAATGTTGCCAATTCACGCACCTCAGGGTGCTTTTGTTACCCGGAGGATCAGATGTTGGACAATCACGCCCGTGGCACGATCTGTATCGAGGATCTCGAGATCGGCATGATGCGCTCGCTTACCAAACAGGTGACTGACCGTGATATCGAACTGTTTGCGGAGGTGTCGACCGACCACAATCCGGTGCACCTGGATGACGACTACGCCCGCGATACGATTTTCCAGGGCCGCATTGCGCACGGCATGCTGACCGCCGGTCTGATCTCGGCTGTCATCGGCGAGCAACTGCCCGGCCACGGCACGATCTACATGGGACAGCAGCTGACCTTCATGGCCCCGGTGCGCCCGGGCGATATTGTCACCGCCGAAGTCACAGTGATGGAGATCGACCACCCGAAACGCCGCGTGACGCTGAAAACCGAATGCAAGATCGACGGCAAGCCGGTGCTGAAAGGCGAGGCCAAGGTGCTCGCACCCTCGCGCAAGTTCGACTGATCCGCGCTGATTTCGACCCTTAACACCCTTAAACCCCGCCCCGAGCGGGGTTTAACAGTTTGCCAATTCCCCCCCGCGACCCTTTAAAGACTTGCAAGTTTCGGCTCGGCGGGGCAAAGCCCTGACCATGCAGATCGTTCGAGACTTCCAGTTCGTTCAAGCCCGGGACCGTGGCGCCTCCGCCGCGATCGGAAATTTCGATGGCCTTCACCTCGGCCATCAATACGTGATCGACCTCGCCCGCAAAAAAGCCAATGAAATCAACACGCAACTTGGGGTAATGTGTTTCGAACCCCACCCGCGCCAGTATTTCGCCCCCAAGGCCCCGGCCTTTCGCCTGATGAATGCGGAAACCCGCGCGCACCGGATGGAGAAACTGGGCATCGACACGCTCTACGAACTCAGCTTCAACGACACACTTTCCGCCCTCTCCCCGCGCGAATTCGCCCAGCAGGTGATCGTCGAAGGGCTGGGTCTGAAACATGTGGTCGTCGGGGCGGACTTTCATTTCGGCAAGGGCCGCGCCGGCACGCCTGAAGACCTGCAAGTGCTTGGAAACGAACTAGGATTCGGCGTGACGGTTGCTCCGTTGATGAAGCTTGACGTGGGCGAAGTCAGCTCTACCGCGATCCGCGGGGCGCTCACCGAAGGTCGCCCCCGCGACGCCGCACGCATGCTGGGCCACCTGCACCGGATTGACGGCAAGGTGATCCGCGGCGACCAGCGCGGCCGCGATCTGGGCTTTCCGACGGCCAACATGTCTCTGATGGGACTGCACCTGCCCAAGTTCGGCGTCTACGCGGTCAAGGTCGAGGTTCTGACCGGGCCTCATGCGGGCGAATATGGCGGCGCGGCCAGTCTTGGCACACGTCCGATGTTTGGCGAAAACCAGCCGAATATCGAAAGCTATATCTTTGATTTCATAGGTGATATCTACGGAGAGCACCTGTCAGTCGCGCTGGTGGATTACCTGCGGCCCGAACAGGTTTTCGACAGTCTGGACGGGCTGATCGCCCAGATGGATGCCGACTGTACCAAGGCACGCGAAATCCTCGCCGCGCTGTAACCCCTTCCCTTTCCAGCCGCCAGGCGTAATCTGCCCCGATGAAAAAGCCGCACCGCCCCAAGTTCTGGGAACTTCCCCTGGACCAGCTCACCCGCCCCGAATGGGAGGCGCTCTGTGACGGCTGCGGCAAGTGCTGCCTGAACAAGCTCGAGGATGAGGAGACCGGCCAGGTCATCTTTACCCGCCTGTCCTGCCGCCTGCTGGATGGGGAAACCTGCCAATGTTCTCAATATGATATCCGGCTCTCCCTGGTGCCGGACTGTGTCGTTTTCACCCCTGAGAACATCGAGACCAGCTCCTATTTCATGCCCGCCTCCTGCGCCTACCGGCTGCGTTACGAAGGCAAGCCCCTGTCCGATTGGCACCCGCTGGTCTGCGGCGATCCTGATCGGATTCACCGTGAGGGACGCTCGGCCCAGGGCTGGACCATCCCCGAATACGAAGTCCCGGAAGAGGACTGGGAAGACCATTTGATCGAGGAAGACCACTGATGTATTTCGCCTCCGACAACGCCGGCCCCGTGCATCCGAAGATCCTGCAGGCGCTGGTCGATGCCAATGACGGCTATGCCATGCCCTATGGCGACGATGACCTAATGACACGGGTGCGCGACCAGATCCGCGAGACCTTCGAGGCGCCCGAGGCGGTAGTCTATCTGGTTGCGACCGGCACCGCGGCCAACGTGCTGTCGCTGGCCACCCTGACCCAGCCCTGGCAGACCGTTTTCTGCACCCCCCAGGCACACATTAACGAAGATGAATGCAACGGGCCGGAGTTCTACATGGGCGGGGCGAAATTGACCCTCGTCGAGGCGCCGGATGCCAAGATGACGCCGGATGCGCTGTGCGCACGGATCGAAGGCGAAGAGACGCGCGGCGTGCATGGGCCGCAGCGCGGACCGGTATCGATCACCAATGTGACGGAACGGGGAACGGTCTATTCCATCAGTGAAATCAAAGCATTGTCCGACATCGCGAAGATCTTTGACCTGCCCGTGCATCTGGACGGCGCACGCTTTGCCAACGCTCTGGCCGCAGCCAATGCCAGCCCGGCGGAAATGACCTGGAAGGCCGGTGTCGACGTGCTGAGTTTCGGCGGCACCAAGAACGGCTGCATGGGGGTCGAGGCGGTGGTGCTGTTCGACCCGAAACACGCCTGGGAGTTCGAACTGCGCCGCAAGCGCGGAGCCCATCTGTTTTCGAAACACCGGTTCCTGTCGGCGCAGATGGCGGCCTATCTCGAGGGTGGCCTGTGGCTGGATCTGGCCAGCCGGGCGAATGCGGCCAATGCGCGGCTGTGTGACGGGTTGCGCGGAACGGGCGGGGCGCGCTTCCTGCATGCGCCCGAGGCGAACATGAGCTTCGCCGGCTGGACCCGGGCGGGCCATCAGCGGCTGCACGACGCGGGCGCGAAATATCACATCTGGGACGGCCAGCTTGAGGGCGACAACCCGCAGGAGGAGCTGACCGCGCGTATGGTCTGCGACTGGTCAGCGACGAATGAGAATATCGACCGGTTCGTGGAACTGGTGCACGGCTGAACACCGGCGGGCGGCGGCGTTATGCCTGAGCCCGCGTCAGCCCCATGAAATCGGAAATGGCCTCCGCCACCTGTCGCGGATGGGTGATCGGCACCATGTGGGTGGCCCCCTGGACCACCACACGGCGCACATCCGGCAGCCGGGCCGCCAGCACGTCGTGAATGGCCGCAATGATTGGCGGCGATTTCGCCCCCTCGATCAGAAGCACCGGACAGGAGACCGCCTCAAGCGCCCCCGGCGCGGCCTGACCGTTCACGTCCCCTTCAGTCACCGGATTATTCGCTGCAATCAGGTGCATGCGGTCGGCCATGGCCTGCCGATGCGCCGCCGGCACCTCGTCCCATGGCGCCCCTGCCCCCCATACGCGGTTGAACCGGCGCGCCGCCAGCAGGGTGTCGCCGTCACGCAAGGCCTTGAAACAGGGCGCGATTTCCGTGCGATAGGCGTCATGGACCGGCTGCCCCCCGGTGACATGGAACATCACCGGTTCGATCAGGGTCAGGCTGCGCACCCTTTCGGGGTGCATCTGCGCCACGCGCAGGGCGATGGTGGCGCCGTAGCTGTGTCCGATCAGGTCGGCCTTGCCATCGTTGGGGCCGCCGATCAGGCTCTCGGCAACCTCGGCGCCCACATCCTGGTATTCCGTCACACCATCCCAGGGGCCGCTTTCACCATGTCCGGGCAGGTCGAAGGCCCGCATGGACAGGTGGTCCTGCAATTGCCGCTGCACACCGCGCCAGGCACCGCGATGGGCCAGGGCGCAATGGATCATCACCGCAGGGCGCGCGCCTTGTGTGCCCTCGTGGGTCCAGCAGATCCGATGCCCGGCCCGCGCCTCGGTCCCCGCCATCAGGCGCCGGCCAGAAAGCTGTCGAGCATGTCCAGCCGGTCCTGGCCCCAGAACACTTCGGCGCCGTCCACCACATAGGTTGGCGAGCCAAAGACCCCGGCCTCCACCGCGTCTTCGAGGTTGCGCGGATAGGTCTCGGCACCGGCAAGAAGGCTGGTGTCGGCGATCGCGGGATCGAAACCGGCGCTTTCGAGGCAGGACTTGATCACCGCATCCTCGGCAATGTCCCTGTCCTCGGCCCAGGAGGCCCGCAGGATGGCCCGCACCAGTGCACCCACGTCGCCCCCGCCCGCAGATTGCGCTCCGATGATCGCATAGGACGCGGGCGCGGCATTGGTCGGCCAATGGGCGGGCTTGGCGTTCAGCGGCAGACCGGTGGCCTTCTGCCAGCGGGCCAGTTCCTGCAGCCGGTAGTTCTGGCGCGCGGGCGGACGTTCGCCCAGCGGCTGCCCCCCGGTACGCGGAAACAGCGCCATGATGTCGAGCGGCTTGTAGGTCACGGTCGCACCGTGTTTCGCCGCGATCTTCTCCATCCGGTCCCCGGCCAGATAGGCCCAGGGCGATAGCACCGTGAAATAATAGTCGATATGGGCCAATTTTGCCTCCCCGTTTGCGCGTGAGCGGTTCCCCGAAACCTATCCCGATGGTATGGGGTGTCAACGTCACGATTCTGTCATGTGGACCAGCCCGGGGACTCTGCTGCCATGCCTTCCATCACTGAACCGAAACTCATTTCCGGCAACGCCAACCAGCCGCTGGCGCGCAGTGTCGCCAAACGCATGTCGATGCATCGCGGCACGGCAATGGGTCTTGTCGACGCGCGGGTCGAACGTTTCAACGACGGCGAGATTTTCGTCGAGGTCTATGAAAACGTTCGCGGCGAGGACATGTTCATCATCCAGCCGACCTCGAACCCGGCCAATGACAACCTGATGGAGCTGCTGATCATTTCGGACACGCTGCGCCGGTCGTCGGCGGCCCGTGTTACCGCGGTGATCCCCTACTTCGGCTATGCCCGTCAGGACCGCCGCACCAAGGCCCGCACGCCGATCAGCGCCAAGCTGGTGGCGAACATGATCTCGGGCTCCGGGATCGAGCGGGTCCTGACCATGGATCTGCACGCCGCCCAGATCCAGGGTTTCTTCGATATTCCCGTCGACAACCTTTATGCCAGCCCGATCTTCGCTCTGGACGTGAAACACCACTTCAAGGACTGCCTGTCGGACGTCATGGTGATCAGCCCGGACGTGGGCGGCGTGGCCCGGGCCCGCGAGCTGGCCAAGCGCATCGGCGCCCCGCTGGCGATTGTCGACAAGCGTCGCGAGAAGCCCGGCGAAGTTGCCGAGATGACCGTGATCGGCAATGTCGAGGGCAAGAAATGCATCATCGTCGATGACATCTGCGACACCGCCGGCACCCTGTGCAAGGCCGCCGAGGTGCTGATGGAGCATGGCGCCACCGAGGTGCATTCCTATATCACCCACGGCGTCATGTCCGGACCCGCTGTCGAACGCGTGTCCAAGTCGGTCATGAAGAGCCTGGTGATCACCGACTCGATCGAGGCCACCGATGAGGTCAGGAATGCGCCGAACATCCGCATCGTGCCCACCGCGCCGATGTTCGCCCAGGCAATCCTGAACATCTGGGGCGGCACTTCGGTCTCGTCGCTGTTTGATCACGGCACGCTGGAACCGCTTTACGAAGGCATGTACTCGTAAGCGCCTGCGGACAGACGAAAACCCAAACGCCCGTGCTGACCCGCGCGGGCGTTTTTCTTGAGAGGTGACGGGTAGGCTGCTCAGTCCAGCGACCAGTCATCCTCGTCCTCGACCTCGCCCATGGCTATCCAGTCGGCCCGCACACGGGCCACGCGGGTATCGCCCCAGGTGCGAAAGACGATTTCGAACCCTTTCACCGTGATGTTTTCCGCGGCGATATCCACACGCTGATTGGTCTTTTGGTCAAGATCCCACATCGACATGCCGACCTGCACCATGGGTGCATCGGTAAACCCTTCGTCGGAAAACTGCACCGCCATACGAAACTCGCGCGGGCCTTCGCCAGTCCACATTTCACCGTCATGTTCGAAATCTGAAAAAAGGACCTGGCTTCCCTGGTCCACACCCAGCCTGTGTGTTCGAATCCTGCGCATGGTGCGGTCTCTCCAATTCCGGTCCGGCCCAGAATGGCCCGAACCCCATCCGGCTTCAACCCTGGGGCCTCACGTACTGGCCGGGCGCAATCGCCAGAAGAACGGCAGCGTGGCCAGCACGATCAGCCCGGCCATCAGGAACGGGGCTCCGGGCAGGTAGACCGCTGTGTCCGGGGCCGCGAAGCGCTGGAACACACCGGTGACGATCATCGGGGCGATGACGGCTGCGACCGAGCCAAGCGAGGCGATCACCCCCTGCAAGAGGCCCTGACGGTCCTCTGCGACCATGTTGGACATCATCGCAGTCACCGTCGGAGGCGCCATGTCAGCCAATGCTGCCACCAGGATGAAGGTGAACATGACCCAGGCCGAGGCGGTCAGCCCGAAAACAACGAAGGCCAGGACCGCACAGACGAGCGCAAACATCAGGGTGCGCCATTCACCCAGGCGGGCAATGAGATGGCGCAGCACCACGCCCTGGGTAAAGGCGACGCTGGCGCCATAGGCGGCGAGGGTGAGGCCGATGAAGGCCGCGCTCCAACCGAACAGCTCGCGGGTCCAGAAGGACCAGAGCACCGGGTAGACCATGTTGGCGAATTCGACCAGGAACAGCAGCACGAGAGGCAGCGCCAGCCCGGGCAGTTTCAGCGCGTCCAGAATTGAGCCGAACGGATTCAGATCGCGACGGCGAAAGGCACGGCGTTTCCCGGGTGCGAGGCTTTCGGGAAGCACGAACAGTCCGAAGGCCACGTTGATCCCAGCAAGCGCTGCGGCAAGCCAGAAAGGCGCGGTAATATGCCAGCCTGCGGCCAGGCCACCGATTGCCGGGCCAAGGACAAACCCCACCCCGAAGGCGGCGCCGACAAGGCCGAAATTCGCGGCACGGTCCTGTTTCGAGGAGATATCCGCGATATAGGCGGTCGCGGTGATATAGGTCGCTCCGGCGATCCCTGCCAGAACCCGGCCGATGAGCAGCCACCAGAAGGTGGTCGCCAGAGCCATGATCACATAGTCCACGGTCAGCGCGACCAGCGCCAGAAGCAGCACCGGCCGCCGCCCGACGCTGTCCGAGATGCCACCGATAATCGGCGAGAACAGGAACTGCATCGCCGCATAGGCGGCCATCAGGATACCACCCCAGATCGCCCCGTCCGCAGTGCTGTCGGCGCCAACACGCTCCATCAGATCGGGCATGATCGGAAAGACGATGCCGATGCCGACCGCATCCAGGAACAGGGTCGCCAGGATGAACCGCGTGGCCAGTTTGTTGTGCATCAGTCCCTCCGGCGCTCAGCCACCCATCGCCCCTATGTGAGGGTTCCAGACAGGTCCGGCAAGGGCAAGTCCAGGAGATCGCCCGCGCCCCGAGGGGAGGCATCATGTTCGGGCAAAGAAAAAGCCCCACCGGGTGGCGGGGCTTTCCAAAGTCTTCGGCGCTATGCTCAGGCGTTGGCGTTGAGGCCAAGCTCGGCCGCAACACCGGCCAGTTCGGTCGCCCGCTTGGCCAGGTCGTCCAGCATCTCCGGCGTGGCATTGTCGCGGGCGTTGACGGCGTCGGTCATGAACTCGTCCAGGATGTCCTGGGTGAATTCCGACACCGGCACGGCGCGTTCGGCCAGAACCGATGTGCCCACCGCGTTGATCTCGGCAAACCCGCCAGTAACCACGTATTCCGCATCGCCTTCCGGCGACTGGACGCGCACGACGCCCGGCCGCAGGGTGGTGATGGTCGGCGCGTGAGCGGGCATTGCCGTCATGTCGCCTTCGGCCCCGGGCAGCTGCACCGCGCTCGCCTGGACGGAAGACAGCTTCCGCTCGGGCGAGACCAGGTCGAATTGCATCGTGTCAGCCATGATGGGCCTCCTTCAACTTAGGCGGCGTCAGCGGCCATCTTCTCGGCTTTGGCGATCACTTCGTCGATACCGCCGACCATGTAGAAGGCAGCTTCGGGCAGGTGGTCGTATTCGCCGGCCACAACCGCCTTGAACGAGGCGATGGTCACGTCGAGCGGAACCTGCACACCGTCCGAGCCGGTGAACACTTTCGCCACGTCGAAGGGCTGCGACAGGAAGCGCTGGATCTTACGCGCACGGGCCACGGTCAGTTTGTCTTCTTCCGACAGTTCGTCCATGCCCAGAATGGCGATGATGTCCTGCAGCGACTTGTAGCGCTGGAGGATCTCCTGCACTTCCGAAGCCACGGCGTAGTGCTCTTCACCGACGATGGCCGGGTCCAGCAGACGCGAGGTGGAGTCGAGCGGGTCAACAGCCGGGTAGATGCCCAGCTCCGAGATCGCACGCGACAGAACGGTGGTGGCGTCCAGGTGGGCGAACGAGGTGGCCGGCGCGGGGTCGGTAAGGTCGTCCGCAGGCACGTAGATCGCCTGCACCGAGGTGATCGAGCCGGCTTTGGTCGAGGTGATGCGTTCCTGCAGGGCGCCCATGTCGGTGGCCAGGGTGGGCTGATAGCCCACGGCCGAGGGGATACGGCCCAGCAGCGCCGAAACTTCCGAACCCGCCTGGGTAAAGCGGAAGATGTTGTCGACGAAGAACAGAACGTCGGTCCCGGACTGGTCGCGGAACTGCTCGGCCAGGGTCAGGCCGGTCAGAGCAACACGCGCACGGGCCCCCGGAGGCTCGTTCATCTGTCCGTAAACCATGGCCACCTGCGAGTTTTCCAGGTTTTCGGGGTCAATAACGTTGGATTCGATCATCTCGTGGTAGAGGTCGTTGCCCTCACGGGTCCGTTCACCCACACCAGCGAAGACCGAGAAGCCCGAGTGCACCTTGGCGATGTTGTTGATCAGTTCCATGATCAGAACCGTCTTGCCCACGCCGGCGCCGCCGAACAGGCCGATCTTGCCGCCCTTGGCGTAGGGGGCCAGCAGGTCGACGACCTTGATGCCAGTAACCAGAACTTCCGATTCCGTCGACTGTTCGGCGAATTCCGGGGCTTCCTGGTGGATGGCGCGGGTTTCTTTCGCGACAACCGGGCCCTTTTCGTCGATCGGGTCGCCGGTGACGTTCAGGATGCGGCCCAGGGTGGCGTTGCCGACGGGAACCGAGATCGGTTCGCCGGTGTCGACCACTTCCTGACCACGAACGAGACCTTCGGTCGCGTCCATGGCGATGGTGCGAACGGTGTTTTCGCCCAGGTGCTGAGCAACTTCCAGCACCAGGTTGTTGCCGTTGTTGTCGGTGGTCAGGGCGTTCAGGATTTCGGGCAGCGCGTCTTCGAACTGCACGTCCACAACGGCGCCAATGACCTGGGTCACCTTGCCTTTTGCGTTTGCCATGTTGTTACTCCGGTTCGGTTAGAGCGCCTCGGCGCCCGAAATGATTTCGATAAGCTCGTTGGTGATGACGGCCTGACGCGAGCGGTTGAACTCGATGGTCAGCTTGTCGATCATGTCGCCCGCGTTGCGCGTCGCGTTGTCCATGGCGGACATGCGCGCGCCCTGCTCGGACGCAGCGTTCTCCAGCAGCGCCGAGAAGATGGCCGTGGCAACACCGCTGGGCAGCAGCGTTTCCAGGATGCCTTCTTCCGAGGGCTCGTAGTCATAGACGGTCGAGCCTTCGTCAGCGCCTTCTTCCGCCTCGAAGCTGGCCGGGATGACCTGCTTTTCGGTCGGGATCTGGCTCACGACATTTTCGAACGTGTTGTAGAAGATCGTCGCCACGTCGAACTCGCCACCGTTGAAACGGAGGATGAGGTCCGTCGCGATGCCTTGAGCGTTGTTGTAGCCGATGCGCTTCACTTCGGTCAGATCGACATGCTCGATCATGATGTCTTCGTATTCACGCTTCAGCTGCTCGCGGCCCTTCTTGCCAACGGTCAGCATTTTCACTGTCTTGCCCTGGGCGAGCAGCTGTTCAGCTTTCGCACGGGCCATCTTGACGATCGAGCTGTTGAAGCCACCGCAGAGGCCGCGTTCAGCGGTCATGACCACCAGGAGGTGGACCTGATCGCTGCCGGTGCCGGCCAGAAGCTTGGGGGCGTCTTCGCCACCTGCCGATGCCGCCAGCCCCGCCATCACGGCATTGAACCGTTCGGCATAGGGGCGCGAGGCCTCGGCCGCTTCCTGTGCCCGCCGCAGTTTCGCGGCGGCCACCATCTGCATGGCCTTGGTGATCTTCCGCGTCGACTTGACGCTTTCGATCCTGTTTTTAAGGTCCTTGAGACTCGGCATTGCGCTCAGTCCCCCTTAAGCGAAGTCAGCGGCGAAGGCGTCCAGTGCGGCCTTGATCTTGTCTTCCAGCTCACCTTTGACCTTGCGGTCGTTGTTGGTGATGTCCGCCAGAAGGTCGGCGCAGTTCGAACGCAGGTGGTTCAGCAGGCCCTGCTCGAAGCGGCCAACTTCCTTGACGCCGATGCCGTCCAGGTAGCCCTTGGTACCGGCGTAGATAACGCAGACGATTTCGGCGTTGGTCAGCGGCGAGTACTGCGGCTGCTTCATCAGTTCGGTCAGGCGGGCACCACGGTTCAGCAGCGCTTGGGTGGCGGCATCCAGGTCCGAGCCGAACTGCGCAAAGGCAGCCATCTCGCGGTACTGGGCCAGTTCCAGTTTCACCGGACCGGCAACCGCCTTCATGGCGTCGGTCTGGGCCGACGAGCCAACACGCGACACCGACAGACCGGTGTTCACGGCGGGGCGGATGCCCTGGTAGAACAGTTCGGTTTCAAGGAAGATCTGGCCGTCGGTAATCGAGATCACGTTGGTCGGAATAAAGGCCGAGACGTCGCCGCCCTGGGTTTCGATGATCGGCAGAGCGGTCAGCGAACCTGCGCCGAAGTCTTCGTTCAGCTTGGCCGAACGCTCCAGCAGGCGCGAGTGGAGGTAGAAAACGTCACCCGGGTAGGCCTCGCGCCCCGGCGGGCGGCGCAGCAGCAGCGACATCTGACGGTACGAAACGGCCTGTTTCGACAGGTCATCGTAGATGATCAGCGCGTGGCGGCCGTTGTCACGGAAGTGCTCGGCCATGGCGGTGGCGGCGTAGGGGGCCAGGAACTGCATCGGAGCCGGGTCCGAAGCGGTGGCGGCCACGACGATCGAGTATTCGATCGCGCCGGTTTCTTCCAGTTTCTTCACCAGCTGGGCAACGGTCGAACGCTTCTGGCCGACGGCGACGTAGACGCAGTACAGCTTTTTCGATTCATCGTCGCCGGCGGCATCGTTGTAGGATTTCTGGTTCAGGATCGTGTCCAGCGCCACGGCGGTCTTGCCGGTCTGACGGTCCCCAATAATCAGCTCGCGCTGGCCACGGCCGATCGGGATCATCGCGTCGACCGATTTCAGGCCGGTCGCCATCGGTTCATGCACCGATTTGCGCGGGATGATGCCCGGCGCTTTCTGGTCGGCAATGGCGCGGTCCTTGGTTTCGATCGGACCCTTGCCGTCGATCGGGTTGCCCAGACCGTCGACAACGCGACCCAGCAGGGCGTCGCCGGCGGGCACGTCCACGATCGCGTTGGTACGCTTGACGGTGTCGCCTTCCTTGATGTCACGGTCCGACCCGAAGATAACCACACCGACGTTGTCGGCTTCCAGGTTCAGGGCCATCCCGCGGATACCACCGGGGAATTCGACCATCTCACCGGCCTGCACGTTGTCCAGGCCATGGACACGGGCAATACCGTCGCCCACGCTCAACACGCGGCCAACTTCGGCCACTTCGGCCTCTTGGCCAAAGTTCTTGATCTGCTCCTTAAGGATCGCAGAGATTTCGGCTGCTTGGATACCCATTATCCGACCTCTTTCATGGAATTCTGCAGTGCGTTGAGTTTCGAGGCGATCGAGCTGTCGATCATCTTCGAACCCACCTTGACGACAAGACCGCCGATGAGAGCTTCATCGACGGCCACATTAACTTTCACATCCTTGCCGACGGCGGCCTTCAGCGCCTTGGCGAGTTTGTCCTGTTGTGCCTTGGTCATCGCCTTTGCGGCGCTCACTTCGGCTGTCACCTCGCCCTTGTCCTCGGCGATCGCGGCGCGCAGCGCGGCGGTCAGCTGAGGCAGCACGAACAGACGACGCTTTTCGGCCATCAGGCCCAGCGTATTCGTCATGGTCGACGAGAGGTTCATCTTCTTGGAGATCGCGGCGATGGCGGCGGCCTGTTCTTCGCGGGTCACGACCGGCGAGTTGATCAGGTCAACGAATTCGCTGCTTTCGGCAAGAGCGGCATCCAGGGCGTCAACGTCGCCCTCCACCGCTTTGAGGTCTTTGCCTTCTTTCGCCAGGTCGAAAATCGCCGTGGCGTAACGTTGGGCAATACCCTGTGAAATCGAGACTGGTTCGGACACGTCCACCCTTCCATGTCTTTGAGCCCCATCGTGACCTACCGGGCGGGCAGGTCGGGGCGGCCTACGATGCCGCGCGGCTGCACGGTTTCATCAAAATCGCGTGGGGTGTAACAGAGCAATGCTATTGAGGCAACGGGCTTGGCGCAGTTTAACGCCAACATTCTCGCCCTGTTTTCAAGGCAATCCGCACCGCCCGGTCGCGAAGCCCTTTACCCATGGGAATTAATTGTTCTGAACAGGTGCAGAATCGATTGTGATCTTTTTGCATGCAATCGCATACCGCACATGAAATGTTCCCCTTTCGACCCTCCCCGACCAGGGAAATCGTCGCCCCGAACCTCGCTGTGCACAGGCTTGGCGCGCGAAAATCACAGTTGATTCTGACTATCGGCGCCGAGGCGGACGTCACCCGAGCCGCCCGGCAGGCTTCGGAACCGGCCGTCCCAGCCCCTCCAGGGCTTTCAGAGGTTGGCGGACCCGTTGCGCAAGCCCCGGACGACGCGGTGCAGGTATCTGTTTCGAGGCCTCGACCATCAGCACCCCGCCCGCCATCAAAACCGGAGCGCGGGTGCCCAGACGCTCCCACATCGGGCCGGTTTTCAGCCAGAACCGTTTCGCCGAGGGCGGCTGGTACAGCGCGGTCATGTGCCATTCCGGGATCAGCCCGTGATAGCGCAACTGGCTTTCCAGCTGCGAACTCGAATAGGGACGGCCATAGCCGAAGGGCGTCTTGTCGGACCGCGACCAGAGCCCGCTGCGGTTCGGCACGATGAACAGCGCCCGCCCGCCGGGACCCAACACGCGATAGGATTCCTCGAGCAGCAGCGCGGGGTCGGTCGCGGTCTCCAGCCCATGCATCAGCACCAGCTTGTCCGCCACCCCGGTGTCGACTGGCCAGAGACTTTCCTCGACCAGCAAAGAGACGTTTGCCATGCCCGCGGGCCAGGGCATCACGCCCTGCGGTGCGGGCATCAGCCCCATGACCCGCCGCGCGTGTTGCAGATAGGGGCGCAGAAGCGGCACGGCAAAGCCGTAGCCCACCACCGTTTCACCACGCGCCCGCGCGGGATCCCACAGCGCCTTGACCTGGTCGCGCACGGCCTTCTGCGCCGCCCGCCCCAGAGTGCTGCGGTAATAGAAGTTGCGCAGATCCTGTACGTCCAGATGCATGGGGCCTCTTGCCGGTTTCTCCCGCGAGATTAGCGGATTGATGCAAAAGGTCCATGGCCCTCTGGACCCTGTCCTGCATCCGCCGGGATCAGCTGCGTTCGGTGATCAGCATGAGGTTGTTGGCAGGCATCTCGACCAGTTCGCGGCGGACCAACCCCGCGTCGCGGGCCAGCTCCTCGACCCATTCCAGGTCCTTGTAGCCGATCGCCGGGTCATGGGCGGTGAGGGTCTCGTGGAAACTCAAATCGCCCTCGCTGCGAAAGCCGCCGCCGGTACAGAACGGGCCGTAGAGCGCCCAGCGCCCGCCCGGGGCCAGGCTGCGTGCGACGCCGAGAATGAGGTTCCGCACCGCGTCCTCGGGGATCAGGTGCAGCAGGTTCACGGTCAGGAAGAGATCGAATCCCGGCGCGCACCAGTCCGGCACCGAGGCATCCAGATACTGCGCAAGCCGCATGTTGCGATGCCCTTTCACCGCGCGCCAGCAGTCGATCGACACCAGACGCTCGGGTTCGATATCGGTGGGCTGCCAGACCACAGCCGGGAAAGCCCCGGCACAGGCCACCGCATGTTCCCCGGTACCCGAGGCGATCTCGATTGCATAGCCGGCCCGGGGCACGTGACGGGTCAAGACCTCCAGGATCGGCGCCGCGTTGCGGGCTGCCGACGGGGCCGAAAGCCGACCATCCTCGCAGGCATTGGCCGTCGAATGTGGACGCTCGCCAGCCTGGGATCGCACCTGAGTCTCGGATCCTATCATACCCTCAGTATTGTCCCTGCCGCGCAAATGAGCAACAGTTGGCGCTAACGAATGGAGATCACAATGACCCTCAACCTCGTCACCATCCCCTGCCGCGAGGACAATTACGCCTTCCTGCTGCATGACACCGAGACCGGGATGACCGCGTTGGCAGATGCGCCCGAGGCCGCCCCGATCCGCGCCGAACTGGACATGCGGGGCTGGAACCTGACCCATATCCTGATCACCCATCACCATTATGATCACGTGGACGGGATCGAGGAATTGCGCGATGCCTATGCGCCGCAGGTGATCGGGGCCGAAGCCGATGCCCATCGGCTGCCGCAGCTGGATCTGGCGGTCTCGGATGGCGACACGTTCACGCTCGGGCGCCACGCGGCCCGGGTCATGGATGTCTCCGGTCACACGGTGGGGCATATCGCCTTCTACATCCCCGAAGCACGGGTGGTGTTCACCGGGGACAGCCTGATGGCCCTGGGCTGCGGCCGCCTGTTCGAGGGCTCCGCGCCGCAGATGTGGGACAGCCTGTCGAAACTGGCCGCCCTGCCCCCGGAAACGCAGGTCTGCTCCGGTCATGAGTATTCCGCCGCCAACGCCGCATTCGCGGTGACGATCGAGCCGGACAACACGGCCCTGGCCGACCGCGCCGCCGATATCGGCGAGGCGCGCGAGATGGGCATTCCCACCGTGCCGTCCGCCCTGTCGCTGGAGCTTGCCACCAACCCCTTCCTGCGCGCGCACCTGCCCGAGGTCAAAGCAGGCCTGGGCATGGAGGGGGCCACGGATGCCGAGGTATTCGCCGAAATCCGCGCCCGCAAGGATCGTTTCTGATCCGCACGGATAGCGCCCCCCGGCCAAGGCAAACCAAGCCGACTTGCCCGGTTGCGCGAAATGCGCGACGATTGGGGGGAACAGCTGCGTGGGACCATGCGCCCGACCTCTTCGGCGTCGGGGCAATGAAGGATTTCCCCGCGCCCGCCCAATTTCCCAGGGAAAATTACCACATCAGCCGGATGTGAGCGGTTTTTGGGGGAATAGGGGTTGAAGTACCGGTCGGAAAACCGAACCTTAACCATATGAGGCCACGGTTGATCCCGAGGGACACGGGCAACCAAACGGACGAGGAGCAAAAACAAGTGCCATCCTTTTCGACCACGCTGGAAACGGCAATCCACCAGGCGCTGGCCCTGGCGAACGATCGCAAGCACGAACTTGCGACGCTCGAACACCTTCTGCTGGCGCTGATCGACGAGCCCGATGCGGCCCGGGTCATGCAGGCCTGCTCGGTCGATTTGGAGGATCTGCGCAAGACACTTGTCACCTTCGTCGACGAGGAACTGACGACGCTCATCACCGATATAGACGGATCCGAAGCGGTGCCCACCGCCGCCTTCCAACGGGTGATCCAACGCGCGGCGATTCACGTGCAAAGCTCCGGTCGCACCGAAGTCACCGGCGCCAATGTGCTGGTTGCGATCTTTGCCGAACGCGAAAGCAATGCCGCCTTCTTCCTGCAGGAACAGGACATGACCCGCTATGACGCGGTGAACTACATTGCCCATGGCGTGGCCAAGGACACCGCATTCGGCGAGGCGCGGCCGGTCTCCGGCACGCCCGAATTCGGCGAGACGGTTGATGAACCGGAGGCCGAGGAAAAGGACAGCGCGCTGGGGAAATACTGTATCGACCTGAACGCAAAGGCGCGCGAGGGCGACATCGACCCGCTGATCGGCCGCGAGCACGAGGTCGAACGCTGTATCCAGGTTCTCTGCCGCCGCCGCAAGAACAACCCGCTTCTGGTGGGGGATCCCGGCGTGGGCAAGACAGCCATCGCCGAAGGGCTGGCCAACAAGATCGTGCAGGCCGAAACGCCCGAGGTCCTGGCGAATACCACCATCTTCTCGCTTGACATGGGCGCGCTTCTGGCGGGCACCCGTTACCGCGGCGACTTCGAAGAGCGGTTGAAGGCGGTGATGAAAGAACTGGAAGATCACCCCGACGCGGTGCTGTTCATTGACGAGATACATACGGTGATCGGCGCCGGCGCCACCTCCGGCGGGGCGATGGATGCCTCGAACCTGCTGAAACCGGCGCTGCAGGGTGGCAAGCTGCGCTGCATGGGCTCGACCACCTACAAGGAGTTCCGCCAGCATTTCGAAAAGGACCGCGCGCTGTCCCGCCGGTTCCAGAAGATCGACGTGAACGAACCCACGGTGGAAGACACGGTAAAGATCCTGAAGGGGCTGAAACCCTATTTCGAGGAGCATCACGGCGTGAAATACACCCAGGATGCGATCAAGTCCGCCGTCGAACTGTCGGACCGCTACATCAACGACCGAAAACTGCCCGACAAGGCGATCGACGTGATCGACGAAGCCGGCGCGGCACAACACCTGATCATCCCGTCCAAGCGTCGCAAGAACATCGGCGCCAAGGAGATCGAGGCGGTCGTCGCCAAGATCGCCCGCATCCCGCCGAAGTCCGTGTCGAAGGACGATGCCGAAACCCTGCGCGACCTGGAAAAGTCGCTCAAACGGGTGGTGTTCGGTCAGGACAGCGCGATCGAAGCCCTGTCCTCGGCGATCAAACTGGCCCGCGCGGGCCTGCGCGAACCGGAAAAGCCGATCGGCAACTACCTGTTCGCGGGCCCCACCGGGGTCGGCAAGACCGAAGTTGCCCGCCAGCTGGCCGACAATCTGGGCGTGGAGCTTCTGCGCTTCGATATGTCGGAATACATGGAGAAACACGCGGTCTCGCGCCTGATCGGTGCGCCGCCGGGCTACGTCGGATTCGACCAGGGCGGGCTTCTGACCGACGGGGTCGACCAGCATCCGCATTGTGTGCTGCTCCTGGATGAGATCGAGAAGGCCCACCCGGATGTCTACAACATCCTGCTTCAGGTAATGGACCACGGCCGCCTGACCGACCACAACGGCCGCACCGTCAGCTTCCGCAACGTGGTGCTAATCATGACCTCCAACGCGGGCGCGGCCGAACAGGCCAAGGCCGCTGTTGGCTTCGGCCGTGATCGCCGCGAGGGCGAGGATACCGCGGCGATCGAACGCACGTTCAGCCCGGAATTCCGCAACCGCCTGGACGCGGTGATCTCCTTCGCGCCGCTCGGCAAGGAGGTGATCCTGCAGGTGGTCGAGAAATTCGTGCTTCAGCTCGAAGTGCAGCTCCTGGACCGTGGCGTGCACATCGAACTGACACGCGCGGCGGCCGAATGGATTGCCGAACGCGGCTATGACGACCGCATGGGCGCCCGCCCGCTGGGCCGGGTAATTCAGGAGCATATCAAGAAGCCCCTGGCCGAGGAGCTGCTGTTCGGCAAGCTCGCCAAGGGCGGGCTGGTCAAGGTCGGCGTGAAGGCTGGCCAGCTCGACCTGCGCATCGAGGAGCCGGAAAACGCCCGGATCGAATCGAAGAAGAAGCCACCACTGCTGACCGCCGACTGATGTGGCTCTTGCGGGGCCCTCTCCGGGCCCTTGTCCCTGCCGCCGCGTCGCTCGCGGCGGCGTGAGAGCCCATGTCGGCTCTGCCGATTGACTGCGCCCCGGACGGGGGCTGGTTTCATCCAGACCCTCACTAACGAACTTGCGGGTCGGGCGCGGCTGTATTACGCGCCCGGACGCAATTTGCCTGGCGGCAATCATGCGCCAGGCCCCTATCGGGCACCGTGACCCTGTTGCGCGACGGGGGCGTGACCGACTGGATGGATACCCATATCATCCCGGGCGGCCGAGCATCGCTCCGGCACCCGGGCCTCAGCGTTCGGTCAGCTTCAGTTCGATACGCCGGTTCTGCGCCCGTGCCTCGGGCGTATCGTCCGTGTTCACCGGTTGGAATTCCCCGAACCCCGTGGCCGCAAGACGTTCGGGCGGGAATCCCAGCTCGTCAATCATGTAGCTGACCACCGACAGGGCGCGGCCCTGCGACAGTTCCCAGTTGTTGGCATATTCGCCGGTACCCGCCAACGGCACGTTGTCGGTGTGCCCGTCCACGCGAATGATCCAGTCGATCTCCGGCGGGATCTGGTCGGCCACTTCGGACAGCAGGGTGGCAACCCGCGCGATCTGGGCACGACCGGCATGCGCAAGATGCACCTCGCCGGGTTCGAACAGCACTTCGGAGGAGAAGACGAAGCGGTCGCCGACGATCCGCACCCCCTCGCGATCGCCGAGGATCTGGCGGAGTTTGCCGAAAAATTCCGACCGGTAGCTTTCCAGCTCCCTGGATTCCGCTTCAAGCCGGCGGCGTTCGGCCTCTTCCAGTTCGGCGCGGCGACGCTGCTCGCTTGCCGCCTGGGCCAGCGCGGCGTTCAAACGGTCGCCCAGTGACTGGATCTGGGTCTGGCTTTCCACGTCGCGGGCCTCGGAGGCATCCAGGACGGCCTGCAGCGAACCCAGCTGGACCCGCAACTCGGCAATCTGAGCGTTGAGCAGGGCCAGGGTGCGCTGATCCTCGGCGCTTGCCGCTTCCTGTTCGGCGAGGACCGCGTTTGCCGTGGCCAACAGGACGGCCTGAGTTTCGGAGCGGTCCAGCGCGTCCTTCGCCGTCTGTTCGGCGGCCAGGCGCGCGGCCAGAGCCTCGGCGAGCGCGTCGCGCAGCGAGTCATCGGCAGCCGCCGCGCCCTGCAGCCCTTCGAGCTCCAGCAGCGCCGCGGCGAGCTTTGCATCCAGATCGCCCTGCGCCGCTTCGGCGGCGGCCAGCAGGGTCAACGTGTCCTCTGCCCGTCTGCGCTGCTCCTCCAGGGCCAGGGTCATGGCGGTCAGCTCGTCCTGCGAATTGGCCAGTTGTTCACGCAGCGCCTCGGCGGCAGCAAGATCGGCAAGCCGCTCGGCTTCCGCCTCGGTCAGGGCGCCTTCCGCCTCGGCCAGGCGGGCCCGCAGTTCCTCGGCAGCGGCCAGTTCGGCCAACCGCGTGGCTTCAGCCGTGCTCAGATCCTGTTCGACCCCGGCCAGGCGCGCGCGCAGGGCTTCGGCGGCGGCAAGGTCGGCAAGGCGGGCGGCCTCGGCTTCCGACAGGGCCTGTTCGGTGCTTTCGCGGGTCGTGCGTTCGGCAAGCGTGGCGGCTTCGGCGGCATCCAGCGCGGTAAGGGCGGCGACCAGATCACTGCGCAGCCCTTCAGCCTCGGCACTGCTGCTTTCAATGCGGGCCAGGGCTGCGGCCAGAGATGTATCGCGTTCGCTGACATCCGTTTCCAGCTTGGTGATCAGCGCCTCCAGGGCCTCGCGGCGCGCGGCGGCCAGGCGGGCGGCCTCGGTCTGGGCATCGATCTCGTCGCGGGCCCTGGCCAGAGCCAGGTTCAGCGCCTCCTGTTCAGTGATCAGCCGGGCCTGGGCCGCTTCGAGATCGGCCAGGGAAGCTGCCAGGGCGGCCCCTTCGGCGCGCGCCTCGTCGCGTTCGCCCAACAACGTCACGCCCTCGGCCAGCGCAGTGTCGCGTTCGGCGATCAGCGAGGCGACCTGCGCTTCGAAAGAGGCAATCGCGGCGGCCCGTGCGGCGAGTTCATCCTGCTGCCCCGAAATGGTGGTATTGAGGGTTGCGATCAGCGCCTGCTGCGCAGCGGAGGTATCTCGTGCCTCGGTCAGGGTGGCGGAGAGGCTGACGACACGGTTTTCCAACGCATCCGCCCGGCCCTTCTCAAGCCCCAGCGCATCCGCCAGCGAAGCCACCTGCGCCGACAGTTCGTCCAGTTCATCCGCCTGTCCTGAAATCGTCTCGCGCAGGACGAATTGCACCACCATGAAGATGGTCAGCACGAACATCAGCACCAACAGCAACCCGGTCATCGCGTCCACGAATCCCGGCCAGATCGAACCCGCCATGCGGTTGACCGATCTGCGTGTCAGGGCCATGGATCAGGCCCGCCCGCTTTGGCGAATTGCCTTGGTCAGCTGCGCAAGGTCCATGCGCAGTTCGGCCAGGCTTTCCTGCCGGCCCGCCGCCATTTCCTCGAGGATGCGCAGAAGCTGCACGTCGATCGAACGCAGGCGCATGCGGCTTTCCGCATCGGTGCCGGCGCCGCCGCTTTCTTCCACCTGGGCTTCCATCAGGGCCAGCATGCGTTCCTGCCCCTCTGCCATGCGGACGAGGATCGGGGTGGAGACACCTTCGGCCTCGATCCGATGGCTCAGGCGATCCACGGCCACAGCCAGGGTGCCCAGCCGTTCGTCAACCAGAGAGCGCGACACGTCCGACTGGGTGAACAGGTTCTGAAGGGCCTCCATCTGGTCGGACATATGCGCGGCCATCGCCGCCACAAGGCCAGCATCGCCAGCAGCATCCTCTCCCTCGCCCGAGGTGAAACCGACAGTGGTGATGGTGGACAGCCATTCCTCGAGTTCGCGGTAGAACCGGTTCTGCCCGTGGCCCGCGAACAGCTCCAGCAGGCCAACGACCAACGATCCGGCCAGACCAAGCAGCGATGACGAAAAGGCCGTGCCCATGCCGCCCAGCTGCTCTTCGAGCCCGGTCATCAGGCGGTTGAAGATCTCGACCCCTGCCTCGCCTTCGCCGGGCGCAAGCGAACGGATGGTATCCACAACCGCGGGAACGGTGGTCGCAAGTCCGAAGAACGTGCCCAGAAGTCCCAGGAAAATCAGCAGGTTGGTAATGTAACGGGTAATGTCACGCGCTTCGTCGATCCGGGTGGCCGCCGAATCGAGGATCGACCGCGACGAGGCCGCACCGATCTGCATGCGCGCCCCGCGCGAGCCCAGAAGAGCCGCCAGGGGCGCCAGGATGCGCGGCGCACGTGCCGCGTCGAATCCCTCGCGTTCGCCGGTAAATCCCTTGATCCATCTGACCGAGGTCAGGATTTGCCAGACCTGCCAGAAACAGGCGAGCAGACCGATGAAAAAGACGAACAGGATGAACCCGTTCAGATACAGGTTCGCCTCGATGACCGGCCGGACCCTCGGCAGCGCAAAGAACACGCCGAACCCGACCAGCCCCAGCACGGACAGCATCAGGACGATCTGCGTCACCGGGCGTGTGAAAGTCAATTCAGCCCTCATGTGAGGAGCCTGATCCGGCTGCTCCATCCCGGACCCCCTGTCGATGTTATCCTTGCGCGAAGGATAGGCCGGGCAGAGGCCGCTGCCAAGCGGCGATTACGCGGTCAGTTCGCGTACCCGGCCGGCCAGCCAGGTCAGGTCGGCATCTTCGATGCCCAGCTCTTCCAGGTGGTCGGCGGTGTTGTAGAGATATTCCGTATTCGGCCCACGCCCGCCCACGGCGGTCGAGATGATCTGCGCCTGTTCTTCGAGCCCCAGCGAGCAATACTGCACATGGTCGGGGTCGATTACGTAAGTCACGGCGTCCACCCGGCGCCCGTCGTGTAACAGGATCTCGAGTTCCCGTTCCAGGTAGGCCGAGGAGATCAGCTCGCGTTCACGCAGGGCGGCCAGGGTTTCATCATGGCTTTCCGGGCAGACACGGAAGGCCAGCCCGTCGCATTCCGCGCCACCATGTTCGTCCAGCGCCAGCACCAGACCGGGATGGTCCGAGGTGCCGCGATGGTGGATCGAGCGCATGCAGAAGCTGCGCCAGTAGCCCGGCAGGGTGGCGGTCAGTTTTTCCACATAGACAAAACCCGGGTGCCACATCAGCGATCCGTAGCCAAACACCCACAGTTCCGTATTGCTCATCGGTCTGGTCCTCGTTGCCCGGGGCCTATAAACACGGGATCAGATCGAAGGGGAAGAGGCGAAATGCGCAAACTTCTGGTGATAGCAGCCCTGTTGGGTGCCCTGTGGGGCGGGTACTGGTTCATTGGCTCCTCGGCAATGGAACGGGGGCTGGTGGCCTGGATCGGCGACCGGCAGACGGATGGCTGGGTCGCGGAATATGCCACGTTGGACACGCGCGGCTTTCCCAGCCGCTTCGATACAACGATAACCGATCTGGAGCTGGCAGACCCCCGCACCGGCATCGCCTGGTCGGCACCCTGGTTCCAGATCCTGTCCCTGTCCTACCGCCCGTATCATGTGATCGCGGTCTGGCCGGACAAGCAGGTGCTGGCCACGCCCCATGAACGGATCGAGATCTCGGCGGCGGGCATGCGTGGCTCCATCGTGCTGGAGCCCCAGACCTCGCTTCCGCTGGATCGCTCGTCGATCGTGGCAGAGCGGGTGGAACTCGGGTCGAGCGCGGGCTGGGCCGCGTCGATGGAACAGGCGCAACTGGCCACGCGGCGCACGCCGGCCGTGCTGAACTCCTACGATTTCAGCCTGGACGCACGTGGCGTGAGACCGGCGTCGGGCTTCGTGGAGCTGATATCACGCGGGGTGCTGTTGCCCGAGGTCTTCGGCGGGCTGGAAATCCGGGCAACGGTTGAATTCGACGCGCCCTGGGATCGCTTCGCCATAGAACGGGCGCGACCGCAGCCCCGGCGCATTCAGCTGGATATCCTCAAGGCGCAATGGGGTGAGCTGGACCTGTGGATGGCGGGCGAACTCACGGTGGATCGCGCGGGTCTTGCGACTGGCGAGATCACCGTCAAGGCGAAGAACTGGCGCGACATGGTGACGATTGCCGTGGGCGCGGGCGTGCTGTCCGCGGAATTCGAGGGTACGGTGACGTCTGTACTGGAGTTCCTGTCGGGCCTGTCCGGCGACAAGGAGACGCTGGACACGCCACTGAAATTCGACCGGGGCCGGGTTTGGTTCGGCCCGGTGCCGCTGGGTCAGGCGCCGCGTTTCGTGATCCGCTGAGCGTTACCGGCAGTAGGATCCGTTGCGATACCGCGCGGTATCCACATGCAGGTGATCCTGGTGGTAGCGGTCGGCATCCGGGCCCAGCACCGTGCCGAAGGGTCCGCAGGCAGCGGCATGGGACGCTTTCAGAACCTTGCCCTGAACCGGGTCACGCCAACCGTTCAGCACGTTGATGGACACCCCGTTCTTCAGCACGAGGCCGGAAATGTCGATCGCACGGCCCTTGCCATGTTCGCTGATCTCGGCCCCCGGCTGGTTGTTGCGGGTCCGGCAGGAATAATGCGCGGCAACCTGCAAGCTGGAAAGCCCGCCGCCCAGGCGCCCGACCGCCGGTTTCACCCCGGTCTTGACCCAGTCGTTCAGCACCTCGGCCGTATTGCAATCCATGACCGACGGCTGGCTGAGCGCCACACCCGCAACCTCGGTCACGCGCACGGCATCCGGGATGCCGCAGCCGGGCAGACGGCCCGGAATCGAATCAATCTTCTGGCCCCGGATTTCCCGCACGCCACAGACCGAGCCGCGCCGGCTCTGCCGGGTGCTGCGGGCCGCGCTGACGGGAGCGGGCGCTGACGTCGCCATATAGGCGGAGCGCGTGGCCGGGCGCCGCTTCGGGCGTGGCGAGCGCGTGACGGCTGAACCGGTCATGGGGGCGGACAGGCTGGCCACCGCGGCATCTATGGCAGCGGAAACCACCTCGTGGCTCCCCGGTCTGCGCTGCGGAGTCGGCGAGCGGCGCGGCGCCTGTTCGGTGGCCGTCGCGACCGACCCCACGACAGGCGGCACAACGGTGCCCGATTCCGGCCGCTTGATCGGTCGCGGCGAAGTCGCGGGCGCATAGGCGATAGCCTGCCCCGCCACCGCCAAGCCCAGGATCAGCGTCAAAACCAGTGCCGTCGGCGATTTCACGTATGCTGCCCTCCGCGCCCGAAATCCGGGGCATCCGTATCCTGCCCCGCCTCGATGATACCACGACGGATCGCGCGCGTGTGGGTGAAATAATCATGCAGCAGCTCGCCATTGCCGGTGCGGATGGCGCGTTGCAGGGCGAAAAGCTCCTCGGTGAAACGGCCGAGGATCTCCAGCGTCGCTTCCTTGTTGGTCAGGAATACATCGCGCCACATGGTCGGGTCAGAGGCCGCGATACGGGTGAAGTCGCGGAACCCGGCGGCGGAATACTTGATGACCTCGCTGTCAGTCACCCGGCGCAGGTCGTCGGCCACACCCACCATCGTATAGGCGATCAGGTGCGGCGTGTGGCTGGTCACGGCCAGCACCAGATCGTGGTGATCCGCATCCATCACATCGACATTCGAGCCCATGCCCTTCCACAGGTCCACCAACCGGTCGGTCGCGGCTTTCTCGGTCCCTTCGACCGGCACGATCAGGCACCAGCGGTTATCGAAGAGTTCGGCAAAGCCGGAGGTCGGCCCGCTGTGCTCGGTCCCCGCCAGCGGGTGGCCGGGGATGAAATGCACGCCTCCCGGGATATGCGGCTGCACCGCGTCGATCACGGCGCGTTTCACCGAGCCCACATCGGTTACGGTCGCGCCCGGCTTCAGATGCGGTGCAATCTCGGTGGCAACCCCCCCCATGGCACCCACGGGCACGGCCAGCACGATCAGATCGGCGTCTTTCACGGCTTCGGCTGCGGTTTCGGTCACACGGTCGACCAGGTTGATCCCGGCGGCGACCTTGCGAGTTTCGGCGGACCGCGCAGTGCCGACGATCTCGCCCGCCAGCCCGCCTCGGCGCATGGCATGGGCCATCGACCCGGCGATCAGCCCCAGCCCGATCAGGGCAACACGTTGATAGATCACGCTCATTCCACCGCTCCCCTGAACCGTCCGATCACATGGGCCACGCGGCGGCAGGCGGATTCGTCGCCCACGGTGATGCGCAGCGCCTCGGGAAAGCCGTAGCCGCCGACCCGGCGCACGATCAGCCCCTCGGCCTTCAGCGCCTCGTCGCAGGCCACGGCCTCGGTCTCGTCGGCAAATCGCACCAGCAGGAAGTTGGCGTGACTTTCGTCCACGTCCAGCCCGTGGCCGGTCAGCGATTCACGCAGCCAGACACGCAGGCGGTCGTTTTCGCGAATGCAGCGTTCGACATGATCGCGATCGCGCAGGGCGGCCTCGGCGGTGGCGAGTTGCGGTTCGGACAGGTTGAAAGGCCCGCGAATGCGGTTCAGCACATCGATCACTTTTGCCGGGCCATAGCCCCAGCCGACCCGCAAGCCCCCCAGCCCATAGGCCTTGGAGAAGGTGCGCGTCATGACCACGTTGTCATGGCTGTCCACCAGCGAGGCGCCGCCGTCATACCCGTCCTCGAACTCGGCATAGGCACCGTCCAGAACCAGGAGCACCTTCCCGGGCAGGCTGTCGGCCAGGCGTTTCAACTCGGATGCATTGACCATCGTTCCGGTCGGATTGCCCGGGTTGGCTATGAACACCAACCGCGTACGCCGGGTGCAGCCCGCCAGGATCTTGTCCACATCCACAACGCGATCTGTCTCGCCAACCATGACCGGCGTCGCCCCGGCGGCCAACGCCGAGATCCTGTACATGGAAAACCCGTGTTCGGTATAGATCACCTCGTCCCCCACGCCCGCATAGGCCTGACAGAGGAAGGCGATGATCTCGTCCGAGCCGACGCCGCAGATGATGCGATCGACATCCAGCCCGTGCTGATCCGCGATGGCCGTGCGCAGCGATGTGTGATGGGTGTTGGGATAGCGATGCAGGTCGTGGCTGGCGCGGCGAAAGGCGTCCATCGCCTTGTCGCTGGGCCCGAACGGGTTTTCGTTCGAGCTGAGTTTGACCACGTCACTCACACCCTCGATCTTCGAGGCCCCGCCCTGGTAAGGCGCGATCTCCAGAATTCCTGGCTGCGGCTTGATATCGCTCATGTCCCGGCTCCTTGATTGCGCTTCTCTTAACGTCGGGCCGGGGTGGCGAAAAGGGGCAATGGGGCGCGCATGCAGATTGCGCGCCCCTGTGGCGCTTAGGCCGCTTTGGCCCGGCGCGTCCATTGGCCAGTGGCCGGGTCGAAGGCATATCTGGACCGGTGCCGGTCGATATTGGCGGCAAGCTCCGTGACCGCGTCCAGAATACGCGCCACTTTCTCCGTGTCGTCCAGATAGGTGAAATTGAGCCGCGTCCAGCCCGGCTTTTCGACCATGTCTCCTGCGGCAAGAGCATCATGAATGGCCTGGGATTGCGCCTGTTCGATACCCAGCAGCCGGTGGCCATACGGCCCCGCACAGGCACACCCGCCCCGCGCCTGGATACCGTAAAGGTCCGACAGCATCCGGGCAAACAGCTGGGGCGAGACCGGTTCCCCTGCCCCGTCCCGGATGATCAGCGAAAAGATCGGCAGGCGATGCGGCTTGTCCGCGCCCAGGATTGTGATCTGCGGGTTGGCGCCCCAGGCGGCCTCGGCCATGGCGCGAAAACGGGCCTCGCGGGCGGCAATGATGCCTTCGCCCACCGCCTCCTTGACCAGAAAGGCAAGCCCCGCGCGGATATCGCCGACGATGTTGGGCGTGCCTGCCTCTTCGCGGGCCGCAAGGTCGTCGACATAGTCATGCCGCCAGGGCGAAACGAAACTGACCGTGCCGCCGCCGGGCCACGAGGGGCACCGCGCCCGCACTGCGTCCTTGCGCAGGATCAGCACGCCCGACGCCCCCGGTCCGCCCGGGAACTTGTGCGGGGAAACGGCGATGCCGTCCATACGCGTCGCGTCGATCCGCAGATAGGGGCCGGCGCCGGCATAGTCCCAGACCGAAAGCGCGTCATGCGCCCGCAGGAGGTCGATCACCGGATCCGGGTCGGTGACAATGCCGGTCACGTTGGAGGCCGCGGAAAAGGCGCCGATCTTCAGGTCCGCCTGGCTGTGTTCATGTAGCGCCCGGGCCAGTGCCTCCAGATCCGGGCCACCCTCAGGCGCCTCGGGAATTTCCACCACCTCGGCCCGGCTTTCGCGCCAGGGCAGGATGTTGGAGTGGTGTTCATAGGGCCCGATGAAGACCACCGGCCGTTCGGCGCGATTGACCCCCAACAGATGCACCAGCCGATTGAGCCCGGCGGTGGCGCCGGAGCCGGTAAAGATCACCTCATGCGCCTCACCCGACCCGGTGATGCGGGCAATCTCGGCCCGCGCGGCCTCCCGCAGTGCGGTGGTGTGGGCGCCGCAGAAGGAGGCGTCCGTATGGGTGTTGGCATAGAAGGGCAGCACCTCGTCGCGGATGAAATCCTCGACCTGGGTCAGCGCGCGACCCGAGGCAACATTGTCGGCATAGACCAGCGGCACGTCGCCCTCGCCCCCCGGGATCAGGCGCCCCTCGCCAATGAGCCCGGCCGACAGATCGCGCACGGCGTGAGTGGTGGTGATGTGGCGGCGAAATTCAGCAAGGTTCATGGCGGGGACTCCTGTGTTTCAGACAGGATGATCCGAATTGCCCGTGGAATTGCTACCTTTTTCTGCGTTGAAAGATCAAAACTTGGGTCATATGATCTGTTTATGAGCGATAATATAGATCATATTGACCGCGCCCTTCTGGCGGAACTGCAAAGGGACGCCTCCTTGTCGCAGCGGGAGCTGGCGGAACGGGTGGGCATGTCGCAGAATGCCTGCTGGCGGCGCTTGCAGGCGCTGACGTCAAAGGGGGTTCTGGACGGATCGCGCGCGCGGATCAGCCGCGAGGCGCTGGGACTGGACCTGGTGGTTTTCGTCATGCTGCGCACCCGGCACCATTCGGCCGACTGGCTGGCCACGTTCCGCCGCCATGTGCTGACCATACCGGAGGTGGTGGATTTTCACCGTATCGGAGGGGATTACGACTATCAACTCAAGGTCGTGACCCAGGACATGGCAAGCTATGACCGGGTCTATCAGCGGCTGATCGAAGGGGTCGAACTGGATTCAGTCACCAGCTATTTCGCAATGGAGGCGATTGCCGAAAACCGCCCCCTGCCGTTGTAATCCGGATCACCCGGCGAATTCATAGGCGGTTTTGACCACCGTGTAGAACTCGGCGGCATAGCGCCCCTGCTCGCGCGACCCGTGCGAGGACCCTTTGCGCCCGCCAAACGGCACGTGGTAATCCACGCCCGCCGTGGGCAGGTTCACCATCACCATGCCGGCCTTGGACCGACGCCTGAAATCGCGCGCATGTTTCAGGGACGAGGTGCAGATGCCGGAGGAGAGGCCGAACTCGGTGTCGTTCGCCACCGCCAGCGCCTCGTCGTAATCCGCGACCTTGATGATCGAGGCACAGGGGCCGAAGATCTCTTCGCGCGACGACCGCATGCTGTTGGTTGCGTTCACGAACATGGCCGGGGCCTGGAAATAGCCTTCGGTGTCGCGGTTCAGCCGTTCGCCGCCGATCACCTCGGCGCCCTCTTTGCCGGCGATCTCGACATAGGACAGGTTGTTCGCCAACTGTTTTTCCGACACCACCGGGCCCACCTGCGTGGCGGCGTCCAGCGGGTTGCCGACGGTCAGCGCCTGCATCTCGGAGGACAGCCGCTCAACGAAAATGTCGTGAATCCCCGCTTCGACCACGATGCGCGACGAGGCCGTGCAGCGCTGCCCGGTCGAGAAGAAGGCTCCATTCAGGATCGCAGGAACAGCCACGTCCAGATCGGCGTCATCCAGCACGACCATCGGGTTCTTGCCCCCCATCTCCAGCTGAATCTTCTTCATGCCCCGGGCGGCCTCGGCGGCCAGGTTCCGGCCAACCGGCACCGAGCCGGTAAAGGAAATCGCATCGACCTTCGGGTGGTTCACGATCGCGTCGCCCACGACCGAGCCACGCCCCATCACCAGGTTGAACACGCCCGCCGGGCAGCCCGCCGCGTCTATGATTTCGGCCAGCGCATGGGCCGAAGCCAGGGTCAGGTCCGCAGGTTTGAACACCACGGTGTTGCCATAGGCCAGCGCAGGGGCAATCTTCCAGGCCGGGATGGCGATCGGAAAATTCCACGGCGTGATCAGGCCGACCACGCCGACCGGTTCGCGGGTGACTTCCACAGCCACATCCGGGCGAACCGAGGCGACGGCATCGCCGGTGACGCGGATCGCCTCGCCGGCGAAGAAGCGGAAAATCTGGGCGGCACGAAAGGTCTCGCCCTTGGCCTCGGCCAGGGTCTTGCCCTCTTCGCGTGCCAGCAGCGTGCCGATCTCATCGGCGCGGGCGAAGAGTTGCAGCGCCACGCGCTCCAGCAGGTCGGACCGCACCTGAGGCGAGGCCATGGCCCAGCCGTCCAGCGCCGCATTGGCGGCGTCGACGGCCGCGTTCACCTGGTCCACATCGGCGCGGGCATAGGTACCGACCAGGTCGGACAGGTCCGCCGGGTTGCGGTTTTCCGATGCGTCGGACGCACCGATCCATTCCCCGGCAACGAGGTTCTTTTTCATCGTCATGTCTCCGAAAGGAAAGCGGGCGGCCCGCAAAATTACCTTGGGGCCGCCCGGTGTAGATCAGGCAAACGCCTGCAGCCCGGTCTGGGCGCGGCCGAGGATCAGGGCGTGCACGTCATGGGTGCCTTCGTAGGTGTTGACCGTTTCCAGATTCACCATGTGGCGCATCACGTGGAAGTCCTGGGAAATGCCGTTGCCGCCGTGCATGTCCCGGGCGTGGCGGGCGATCTCCAGCGCCTTGCCGCAATTGTTGCGCTTGATCAGGCTGACCATCTCGGGCGCGGCCTTGGCCTCGTCCATCAGCCGGCCGACACGCAGCGCGGCCTGCAGGCCAAGAGCGATCTCGGTCTGCATGTTGGCCAGTTTCAGCTGGAACAGCTGCGTCTGCGCCAGCGGCTTGCCGAACTGCTTGCGGTCCAGCCCGTATTGCCGCGCGCCGTGCCAGCAGGCCTCCGCCGCGCCCATCGCGCCCCAGGCAATGCCGTAACGCGCCCGGTTCAGGCAGCCGAACGGGCCTTTCAGACCTTCCACGTCGGGCAGCAGAGCCTCCTCACCGACTTCGACATTGTTCATCACGATCTCGCCCGTAATGGATGCGCGCAGGCTGAGTTTTCCTTCGATTTTCGGAGCCGAGAGCCCCTTCATGCCCTTTTCAAGCACGAAACCCTTGATTTTCCCTTCATGGGCGTCGGATTTCGCCCAGACCACGAAAACATCGGCGATTGGCGCGTTGGAAATCCACATCTTGGACCCGTTCAGCACATAGCCGCCTTCGGTCTTCTTGGCGGTGGTTTTCATCCCGCCCGGATCCGAGCCCGCGTCAGGTTCGGTCAGGCCGAAACAGCCAATATACTCACCGGAGGCCAGCTTGGGCAGGTATTTTTCCCTTTGTTCTTCCGTGCCATAGGCATAGATCGGGTACATCACCAGCGACGACTGCACGGACATCATCGAGCGGTAGCCACTGTCCACGCGCTCCACCTCGCGGGCGACCAGACCATAGGTCACATAACCCGCGCCAATGCCGCCGAACTTCTCGGGGATAGTGGTGCCGAGCAGGCCCATCTCGCCCATCTCGCGGAAGATCTCGGGGTCGGTGGTCTCGGTCGCGAAGGCATCCGTGACGCGGCTCATCAGCTTGTCCTGCGCATAGGCGGCGGCGGCATCGCGCACCATGCGCTCGTCCTCCGCCAGTTGGTCCTCCAGCAGGAACGGGTCGTCCCAGGTAAACCCGGACAGCGCCGGCTGCGACTGCGGGGATAGGTCTTTGGCCATGGGTCAGCTCCTTATTCAGCCGCTTGCGCGGTGGTGTTGATGGCAGCCTCGATCGAGGCTTCGATGATGTCCAGCGCCTCGTCGATCTGGGTCATCGGAGTGGTCAGCGGCGGCAGCAGGCGCACGGCGTTGGCGCGGGTGCCACAGGGCAGAATGATCAGCCCGCGGGCCTCGGCCTCGGCCACGATGGCCTGGGTCAGCGCCGCATCGGGGTTGTTGGTGGTGCGGTCAGCAACCAGTTCGAAGGCCACCATGGCGCCCAGGCCGCGCACGTCACCGATGGCTTCCATGCCCTGACGGTCGGCGATGGCATTCAGGCGCGCCTTGATGACCTCACCGATTTCGGTGGCCCGGGCGCAGAGGTCTTCCTCTTCGATCACGTCCAGCACCGCGTTTGCGGCAGCCACGGCCAGCGGGTTGCCCGCATAGGTGCCGCCGATGCCGCCAACGGGGGCGGCATCGACGATCTCGGCCCGGCCGGTCACGGCTGAGAGCGGGAAGCCACCCGCCAGGCCCTTGGCCATGGCCACCAGATCAGCGGCCACGTTCGCATGTTCGAAGGCGAAGAGTTTGCCGGTCCGGGCGATGCCGGCCTGCACCTCATCCGCAATCAGAACGATGCCATGATCGTCACAAATCTTGCGCAGCGCGCGCAGGAATTCGGGTTGTGCGATATTGAAACCGCCTTCGCCCTGCACCGGCTCGATGATCATCGCGGCAACCCGCTCGGGGTCGATCGAGCTCTTGAACATATTGTCCAGCACGGCCAGCGATTGTTCCACGCTCACGCCGTGGAACTCGTTCGGGAAGGGGGCGTGCAGCACTTCGGGCGGCATGGCGCCGAAGCTCTTCTTGTACGGCGTGACCTTGCCACAAAGCGCCATGCCCATCAGCGTGCGGCCGTGGAAGGCACCCGAGAAGGCAATGACACCGGAGCGGCCGGTATAGGCGCGGGCCATCTTGACGGCGTTTTCGACGGCTTCGGCGCCAGTTGTCACCATCATGGTTTTCTTGGCGAATTCGCCGGGAGTCGCGGCGTTCAGACGCTCGGCCAGGGCCACATAGCTTTCATAGGGCGCAACGTGGAAACAGGTGTGGGTGAACTGTTCAGCCTGTTTGGCGACGGCTTCCATCACCCTGGGGTGACGGTGCCCGGTGTTGTTCACCGCGATCCCGGCGGCGAAATCGATGAAACGCTTGCCATCGGCGTCCCACAGTTCCGAGTTTTCGGCGCGCACGGCATAGATGCCGCGGGTGGCCACGCCCTTGGCGACAGCAGCGTCGCGGCGGGTTTTCAGATCCTGACTGTTGCTCACAGCGTCCTCCTCAGCGAAAGTCGATACGATTCCCAGAGTGTATTGCTCAAAAATCTGAGCATTGCTAGTAAAAAAACGAGCAGTATCCTGCGATTCGCCGCTCGGCACCGCTCGGCAGAAACCAAAGGAGCGCCAAAGGTGGCCAATGATTTCGATGTAGGCTCAAGACTTAAAGAGCTTCGCACACAGTTCAATCTCTCGCAACGGCAGCTTGCAGAAGCCGCCGGAGTACCGCATGGGCAGATCTCAATGATCGAAACAAACCGGTCTTCTCCGTCCGTGGCAAGTTTGCGCAAAATTCTGGGCGGCTTTGGAATCACCATGTCCGAGTTTTTCGAGCCGGACGAGGCGCCGATGCAGCAACCTTTCTTCACACCCAGCGAATTGCGCGACCTGACCTCGCAGCTCTACGCGGACGGGGACGGCATGATCCGCCTGAAACAGGTGGGCGATGCGAAGGTGCATGGGTTGCAGCTGCTGCATGAACGTTACGAACCCGGCGCGGATACCGGCGAGAGCATGATCGAACACGAAGCCAACGAGGGCGGGATCGTCATCGCGGGCGAGCTGGAGGTCACGGTGGGCGACGACGTCCGCATCCTGAAAGCAGGCGATGCCTATCTGTTCGACAGCCGCAATCCGCACCGGTTCCGCAATATCTCGGACCGTGCGGCCGAGGTCATATCGGCCTGCACACCCCCCTATCTGTAAAGGACGCACATGCACCCTCTTGAAGGCCTGAAGGTCGTTGAACTTGCCCGCATTTTGGCCGGGCCGTGGATTGGTCAGGCGCTGGCGGATCTGGGCGCCGAAGTCACCAAGGTCGAAAGCGCGGCCGGGGATGATACCCGCAGCTGGGGCCCGCCCTTCATCGAGCGCGAGGGCGACAGGACCGCCGCCTATTTCTACGCGGCGAACCGCGGCAAGCACTCGGTCGTGGCGGATTTCCGCACGCCGGAGGGGCAGGAACTGGTGCGGGATCTGATCAGGGACGCCGACATCCTGATCGAGAATTTCAAGGTCGGCGGGCTGGCCAAGTACGGTTTGGATTACGACAGCGTGAAAGAGCTGAACCCGCGGCTGATCTACTGTTCGATCACCGGGTTCGGACAGGACGGACCCTATGCGGCGCGCGCGGGCTATGACTTCCTGCTGCAGGGCATGTCGGGGCTGATGTCGATCACCGGCGAGCCGGAGCGTCAGCCGCTCAAGGTCGGCGTGGCGGTCACGGATGTGGTCACGGGGCTTTACGGCACGATCGGTGTGCTGGCGGCCGTGGAGCAACGCCACCGCACCGGCAAGGGGCAGCATGTGGATATGAGCCTGCTGGACTGCGCCACGGCGATGCTCGCCAACCAGGCGATGAATTACCTGGCGACCGGCGACAGCCCGGAACGCCGCGGCAACGATCATCCGAACATCGCGCCCTACCAGGCGCTGCCGGTGAAGGATGGACATTTCATCCTGGCGGTGGGCAACGACAAACAGTTCCTGCGCTTCTGCGGCGTGATCGACCGGCCGGACCTGGCTGGCAATCCGAATTACGCAACCAACCAGCTGCGGGTGCAGAACCGGGTCGCACTGACGGCCGAGATCGAAACTTCGCTGTCGGGCTGGACCGCGGCGGGCATTCTGGCCGCCTGCGAGAAGGCCACGGTGCCGGCGGGGCCGATCAACTCCATCGGACAGGCGTTCGATGATCCACAGGTCCGGCACCGCGGCATGGAGATCGCCCCGGAGGGCGTGAAGGGTGTGCGGGGACCGTGGACCTTCTCGGACGCCGAACTGAAGCTCGACAAGTCCGCGCCGGTGTTGCCGAAGACTTGAGAAAAAGCGGGCCGCCTTGGGGAAAGGCGGCCCGAAGTCGGGGAGAAAACCCGGACGTGACGGCGCCCAATGCGGGCGCCGTTCCTTGTTTCAGAAGATCAGGTTCGGCAGCCACAGCGCGATCTGGGGGAAGGCCACGACCAGGCCCAGACCGATGATCTGTAGCGCCACGAAGGGCAATGCCGCCTTGTAGATGTCACCAATGGTGATCTCGGGGGGGGCAACCGAGCGCATGTAGAACAGGTTGTAGCCGAACGGCGGCGTCAGGTAGGCCGACTGCATCGACAGGATGAACAGCACGGCAAACCATGTGGTGTCGAAGCCCATTTCGCGCACGATCGGCACGAACAGGGGCACGGTGATGAAAACGATGGCGAAATCGTCCAGGAACATGCCCAGTATGAAATAGGTCGCCAGCATCGCCACGATCACCATCATCGGCGGCAGGTCGAAATCCTCGATGACCTCGCCGACGATCATGCCCGCGCCGAGGCCCACGTAGATCTTGGAAAAGAACACCGCAGCGATGGTGATCCACATCAGCATGCCCATCAGCTTGGTCGTGGTCAGCATGACATAGCGCATCATGTCCCAGTTCACCCGCCCATGCAGGGCGGCGATGACCAGAGCGCCGAAAGCGCCGATGGCCGAAGCTTCGGAGGGTGAGGTCACGCCGCCGATGATGCAGCCCAGCACGGTGGCGATCAGCAGCCCCGGTGCGATCAGGTGGCGCAGGGATTTCAGCTTCTCGATGCCGGAAAACCGCTCTTCCGGCGGGGCGGGCGGGCCGAGCTCCGGGTTGATGCGGCAGCGGGTCAGCACATAAAGCATGTAGATCCCCGCCAGCATCAGCCCCGGCACAAGCCCGGCGGCAAAAAGCTTGCCGACGCTGTCACGGCTCAGGAAGGCGTAGATGATCATCAAGACCGAGGGCGGGATCAGGAACCCCAACGCGCCGCCAGCCATGATCGTGCCCGTCACCAGCTTCTTGTCATAGCCCCGGTTCAGCATCGCCGGCAGCGCGATGATGCCCAACGACACCGTGGCCGCGCCCGACACGCCGGCCATGGCAGCGATCAGCGCACAGATGATGACGGTGCCGATGCCCAGCCCTCCGGGTACGCCGCCCATCAGCTTGTGGATCATCTCGAACAGGTCATCGGTGATGCCCGATCTTTGCAGCACCAGCCCCATGAAGATGAACAGGGGCAACGCGACCAGCAGGAAATTGTCCATCGCCGAATAGGTCGAGCTGACCAGCAGGTCCAACCCGCCCGGCCCCCAGAGCACATAGGCGCTGCCGACGCCAGAAATCGTCAATGCCCAGGCCAGCGGCGCCCCCAGCGCCATCAGCGCCAGCATCGACAGGAACATGATTGCCGTGATCGTCAGCGGATCGAGTTCGGCCATGAGTTTCCCTCCCCGGACGGCCCCGCGCCGCCCGCCAGTTGTTGTCAGCCCTGCGCCTTGTCCAGGAGCTCGGGGTCGATGTCGCCTTCGACCGCCGGTTCACGCGGATCGGTAAACTCGATCCCCAGCATGGTCAGAAGCGCACGCAGCCATTCGGCGATGTTCTGCAGGATCACCAGCGCCACCGCGATAGGGATCACCGTCTTGATCGGATAGACCACCGGCTGCCAGATCGACTTGTTGGAATATTCGCGCACCTCCCAGGAATGGGCGGCAAAATCGACGGCCAGTTTCAGGAACACGCCCAACACCACCAGACCCAGCGTATAGACCAGCAGGTCACAGCCCGCCTTAACGCGCGGATGCATCAGGCCGTAGATGACCTCGGAGCGCACATGACCGCGATGGCGCAGCGTGTAGCCGCCCGCGAGCATGCAGAAGGCGCCATAGAGCATGGTCGAGGTCTCATGCGCCCAGATCGTCGGCGCATTGAGGAAATAGCGCGCCACGATTTCCAGCACGAGCACGCCGATCATCGCCAGCGTCAACCACGAAATGGCCCGCCCGACGTGGTCGGACAGGCCATCCTGGAGGACAAGATATCTTGTCACCAGCTTCATTATTACAAGCGACCCTGCGCCTTCGCATTGTCGATCAGCAGCTGCACCATGGCCTTGTTACGCTCGGAGCGCGCGGCCTCTTCGGTCCAGACACCCTGGGCGGCGACGGTGATCGCGGCCGAGTCCGCCTCGGGCAGGGTGGCGTATTCGAAGGTGCCCTCGGCCACGCCTGCGTTGCCTTCGGCCAGCCAGTTGTGGATGTCATCGGCGAACATGGCGATCCCGTCTTTCAGGATCTGCTTGTGCTCGTCCGACAGGGCCTCCCACTTGGCCGGGTTGGCCAGGAAAGTCTCGGTCCAGCCGGGCATCAGCATGTTCATGAAGGTGTAGTTGGTGGCGGTCTCGTGCAGCTTCAGCTGCTCATATTCCACCGGGCCACCGTAGATGGCGCCGTCGATCACGCCGGTCGACATGCCGATGTAGAGCTCCTGCGCGGGCAGGTAGACGGTCGGGATGCCGAAGTAATCCAGCACCTTGGCCACGTTCGAGGTGGCACGGATCTTGCGGGTCTGCAGGTCGGCCAGCGAGGTCACGGGCTCCTTGGTCAGGAGATCGTAGTTGTGGCCGTAGCCCTTGCCCAGAAAGACGGTGCCGGCCTCGGCATAGGCCTCGGTCAGAATCGACTGCATCTCGTCCGAGCCGAACAGCGCCTTGGCTTCCTCGACCGAGGTCCAGGCGCCGGGCAGGCCGGCTTCGATATTGCCGATATCGACCTGGCCGGACCAGTAGCCGCCGTGGCCGTGCACGATGTCCAGCGTGCCCTTGGCAACCGCATCGGCAAACTGGTCGGAGGCGACAAGCTCACCGCCGCGGAAATACTGGATGCGCAGCGAGCCGCCCGAGGCTTCCTTGACATAGTCCTTGAACTTGTCAGCGATCGGGTCGATCTCGGTGCCGTAGAACGTGTGGAAGCGCAGGCGCACGGTCTCGGCGCTGGCAGCGGTGGCCATGGCACCCAGGGTCAGGGCACTGGTCATCGCACCCAGGACGGCGCGGCGGGTGAAAGTCGTGAAGTTCATGATGTCTCCTCCTCAAAGGGCGCAGGGCACGCGCCCGGTTCCTTGCGCTGTCGGAACGAAGGCGACCCGCCCCGGATGACAGCATGTTCGTCCCCTACACAGCGCCAGCACACTGCGCAAGATTTTAGGCATTATTTTGCGCAAAAAATAAACTGAACGCACGTTTTATTGAGCGACAGTCCGTTGAAATCTATCCAAACTCTATATTTTTCGCACATTTTGATCAAGCTTCGCCCAGAAAGGCGAAACACCATCGCTTCAATTTTCAAGCAACGAAATGCGGAGACTCATAGAAGATTCGCGGAGTTGATTCGCGCACCCTACGAAAGAAAAAACCGCCCCGAAGGGCGACTTTCCTCATCTCAGGTGGCAGGCAACCTGTTGGCCCTTGCCCAGATCCTTGAGCGGCGGCCTGGACTGCCCACAGCGCTCTTCGGCGATTGGACAGCGGGTGCGGAACACACAGCCCGAGGGCGGGTTCAGCGGCGAAGGCAGGTCGCGGTCCAGCAGCATGACTTCCTTTTCGCGTTCCGCCTGCGGATCCGGGATCGGCACCGCCGAGATCAGCGCCTCGGTATAGGGATGGCCGGGCGACCGGTAGAGCTGGCTGGCCTCGGAAATTTCCGCCACATTGCCCAGGTAGAGCACCATGACCCGGTCCGAGATGTGTTTTACCACGCTCAGGTCATGGGCAATGAAGATCAGGCTCAGACCCAGTTCTTCCTGCAACTCCATCAGAAGGTTGATCACCTGCGCCTGGATCGACACATCCAGCGCCGAGACCGGTTCGTCACAGATGATCAACCTGGGCTTCACGATCAGCGCCCGGGCGATGCCGATGCGCTGGCACTGGCCGCCGGAGAATTCGTGCGGGTAACGGTTTATCATGTTGGGCAGGATGCCGACCCGGTCCAGAACCTCACGCACGTGGTCCTTGACCTCGGGCGTCGAGAGGCCCGGGAAATGGGTCTTGAGCGGTTCGGCGACGATCTGGCCTATGGTCATGCGCGGGTCCAGGGACGCAAGGGGATCCTGGAAGATCATCTGCATTTCCTTGCGATGCGCGCGCATCTCGCGTTTCGACATCTCCAACAGGTCCTGGCCAAGCCAGAGCGCCTGCCCCGCCTCGGTCGGGACCATGCGCATGACGGCGCGCGCCAGCGTGGATTTGCCACAGCCGCTTTCGCCGACGATGCCCAGGGTCTCCCCGGGTTTCAGGTCAAAGCTCACGCCATCCACGGCCTTGAGCTTGTCCACCGGGGTCCAGGGCATGGCGCCGGGGCGTTTCACGTCGAACCAGACCTTCAGGTCACGAACGGTCAGAAGGGGGGATTGCTCAGTCATTGGTCAACTCCTCCAGCGTGCGGTGACAGGCCCGGCGGCGCACCGCGCGCCCGGGCACCCCGGTCAGCGCCGGGCGGTGATGCAGGCAGGTCTCGTCCGAAAAGCCGCAGCGCGGCTCGAACGGGCAGCCGTGGGGCATGTTCATCATGTTGGGCGGGCTGCCCGGGATAGTGGCCAGTTCGGCGCTTTCCACGTCCAGACGCGGCACGGCTTTCAGCAGCCCCATCGTGTAGGGATGGGTCGGAAGCTCGAACAGCCCCTCGGTGGTGCCGTATTCCATCTGCTGCCCGCCATACATGACCAGGGTTTCCTTGCAGGATCCCGCCACCACGCCCAGGTCGTGGGTAATCAACACGATGGCCATGCCAAGTTCCTTCTGCAGGTCGGCCATCAGCGTCATGATCTGCGCCTGCACGGTCACGTCCAGCGCCGTGGTCGGTTCATCCGCGATCAGGATATCGGGCTTGCACAGAAGCGACATGGCGATCATCACCCGCTGCCGCATACCGCCCGAGAACTCGTGCGGATACATGTTCACCCGTTTCTTGGCCTCGGGAATGCGCACCGCATCCAGCATGCACACGCTTTCCTTGACCGCGTCCCGCTTGGACATGCCCTTGTGCAGCTGCAACACCTCGGCCATCTGGTCGGACACGCGCAGATAGGGGTTCAGGCAGGTCATCGGATCCTGAAAGATCATCGCGATGCGTTCCGCGCGGATCGCGTTCAGGAGCGGCAGCGGCGCGTTCAGGATCTCTTGCCCATCCAGTTTGACCGACCCACCCGCGCGGCCATTTTGAGCGAGCAGGCCCATCATGGCAAACACCGTCTGGCTTTTGCCCGATCCGCTTTCACCAACGATGCCCAGGGTCTCGCCCCGGCGCAGGTCGAAGCTGATCCGGTCCACCGCGGTCACGGTGCCATCGGGAGTATCGAATGTGACGCTCAGGTCACGGACTTCAAGAAGTGCCATCGTCAAACCTCAGCGATCCTTGGGGTCGAGCGCATCGCGCAGACCGTCCCCGATGAAGAAGAAACAGAAGATCGTGATCACGAAGAAGCACAGCGGGAAGGCCAGCTGCCAGAGCGTGCCGTAGTTCATGCTCTTCACCCCTTCGGAAATCAGCGCGCCCCAGCTCGTGTCCGGTTCCTGAACGCCCAGGCCCAGGAAGGAAATGAAGCTTTCCGTCAGGATCATCTGCGGCACCAGCAGGGTGGCATAGACCACCACCACGCCCAGAAGGTTGGGCACGATATGGCGCAGGATGATACGGTGGGTGGGCACGCCGATGGCCACGGCGGCCTCGACGAATTCACGGTTTTTCAGGCTCAGCGTCTGGCCGCGCACGATCCGGCTCATGTCGAGCCAGGCCGTGAGGCCGATCCCCACGAAGAGCATCGAGATTGAACGCCCGAACACCACCAGCAGCAGGATCAGCACGAACATGTAGGGGATCGACATGAAGATATCGACCAGGCGCATCATGACGCCGTCCACACGCCCGCCGACGAAGCCCGCGACCGAGCCATAAAGCGTGCCGACCATCACCGCGATGAAGGCGCCGACCAGGCCAACGGACAGCGAAATCCGGCTGCCCTGAACCACGCGGGCATAGAGGTCGCGCCCGCTTTCGTCGAAGCCGAACCAGTGGCCATTTGTCAGCGAGGGCGCCCCCAGCTCCTTGACCGAGCCCATGACGTCCCAGTCGATGGTCTCGTTGTCGAACTGGGTCACGTGGTCGCCGAAAAGCGAGAAGGCGAAGATCAGCACCAGCACCACGACCGAGGCCATGGCGGCGCGGTTCGCAACGAACCGGCGGCGCGCATCGGCCCAGAGCGAGCGGCCCTTTACCTCGCCACCGGCCGAGAGGTTCTCGGCCAGTTCGGCGGTGCGCTTCTGCGAGAAGGGTTGAACGAGTTTGTCTGTCATGTCGCCCTCCTCACAGCCGGATCTTCGGATCGATCCAGGCGTAGAGGATGTCGATCACCATGTTGAACAGGATCGTCATCGAGCCCAGAAGGATCGTCAGCCCCATCATCACCGCGTAGTCGCGGTTGAAGGCCGAGTTGACATAGAAATAGCCGATGCCGCCAGTGCCGAAGATCGCGTCGATGATGAAGCTGCCCGTGACCATGCCCACGAAGGCCGGGCCGAGGTAGCTGATCACCGGCAAGAGCGAGGGTTTCAGCGCGTGGCGCAGGATGATGGTGCGATCCGGCAGGCCCTTGGCCCGCGCGGTGCGGATGAAGTTCGAGCGCAGCACTTCCAGCATGGACGAGCGTGTCAGGCGCGCGATCGAGGCCATGTAGGAGGTCGACAGTGCAATCACCGGCATGATGATGTGCTGCCACTGGCCACCGTTCCAGCCACCCCCGGGCAGCCAGCCCAGCCAGAGGGTAAAGACCAGGATCAGGATCGGGCCCATGACGAAATTCGGCAGCACCTGCGCACCGATGGTCACGCCCACGGCGAAATAGTCCAGCCAGCTGTTCTGGCGAATGGCAGCCGCCACGCCCAGCGCGCCGCCGACGATCACTGCCACAAGAAACGAGATGATCCCGTAGGTCAGCGTCACCGGGAAGCCCTGCGCGATTATGTCGTTCACCGTGCGGTCCTTGTATTTGTAGGACGGGCCGAAGTCGAATTCGGTCGCGATACCGACCAGGTAGTTCCACAGCTGTTTCCACAGCGGGTCGTCCAGGCCGTATTTCGCGTTGATGTTGTCCAGAACCTGCTGCGGCAGCGGGCGTTCCGAGGTGAAGGGACCACCTGGCGCTGTCTGCATGAGCCAGAAGGAGGCCACCAGCAGGATCAGCAGCGTCGGGATTGCCACGGCAACCCGGCGGAGAATGAAGTTGAACATAGGGTCTCGGGCCTTGTGTCTGGGGGCGGTCCGTCTGGGCCAGTCCGCGCTCCGGGAAGGCAAAGGGGCACCGCGCGGGGAACGCGCGACGCCCGGTTTCAGGTCAGATCATTCGGCAATCTTGTACAGGTTGCGCGAATACCAGTTCTGCTCGACGTTCTTGACCGGCCAGTTTTCCAGGTCGGTGGCGATCATGAAGTTGCCCGCATAGTGGTAGATCGGGATCAGCGGCATATCGACGGCGATGATTTCCTCGATCTTGGTGTAGTTGGCCTGCGGGTCGGCCATGGTCTTGGCTTCGGCCAGCAGGGCGTCGACCTCGGCAGAGGCATATTTGGCGTCGTTGTAGCCCGAGCCCGACTGGACCAGATCCAGGAAGGTCGAAGCTTCGTTATAGTCGCCACACCAGCCCGCACGCGCGATCTGGTAGTCCTGGTTGCCGCGGGTCTCCAGGAAGGTTTTCCATTCCTGGTTCGACATCGTGACCTTCACACCCAGGGTCTGTTTCCACATCTGGGCAATGGCGATCGCCACTTTCTTGTGGGCTTCCGAGGTGTTGTAGATCAGGTCGATTTCCAGCGGGTTGGACTTGTCATACCCAGCCTCAGACAGCAGTTCGGCGGCGCGGGCGTTACGCTCGGCCTGGGTCATGCCGGCATATTCGACGGCCGGAACCTGGAAGTTCGCCGTGGCGCCCGGGGTAAAGGTATAGGCTGCGGTCTGACCGCCCTGCAGCACCTTCTCGACGATTATGTCACGGTTCACCGCAAGCGACAGAGCCTGACGCACGCGCACGTCCTTCAGGAACTCCGGCGCGCTGTCCGACATGTTGATCGTGTAGTAGTAGGAGCACAGGCGCGGGAAGACGGTGGCCTCTTCCGGGTTCGACCCCTTCAGCGACGGGTACTGACCGGCCGGGATCTCGGTCCGGTCCAGCTCGCCGGCGAAATAACGGGTCAGCGCGACGTTCTCGTCATTGATGACCAGCGCGACGACCTTGTCGATGATGGTGGCGTCGTTGTTCCAGTACATCGGGTTACGCTCGCGCACGGAGCGCTCGTTCGGCACGTGCTCGGTCAGGGTATAGGCGCCGTTCACGACGATGTTGCCCGGTTTGATCCAGTCCGGCCCGTGCGCCTCGATCGCCCAGGCAGGCGCCGGGAAGGTCGAGGTGTGGGTCGTGGTCAGCGCGAAATAGGGCATCGGGTTTTCGAGGGTGACTTCCAGCGTGGTGTCGTCGATCGCACGCACGCCCAGCTCTTCCAGGCCCATTTCACCGGCCATGACGGGTCCGGCGTTCTTGAGGTTCATGACCTCGACATACCATTGGTAGGCCGACGCGGTGGCCGGGTCGGCCAGGCGGCGCCAGGCATAGACGAAGTCACCGGCAGTAACGGTCTTGCCATCCGACCACTTGGCATCGGGGCGCAGGGTAAAGGTATAGACGGTGTTGTCCTCGTTCACGGTATGCGACAGCGCCACGCCCGGCTCCAGGTTGCCCTCGGCGTCCTGGTTGTAGAGCCCTTCGAACAGGTCGCGCACAATCTCGGAACCGGTCACGTCCTCGACGATCTGCGGGTCGACCGAGGTGTGCTCGTCCAGCACGCGGTAGGTAAAGGTCTGATCGTCGGCCAGCGGCTCACCGGTTACGGGGTGGGTGCCGGCGGCGAAGGCCGGTGCGGCCAGCGAAACGGCCGAAGCCAGCAGAAGGGCTTTGGTAGAAAAGGTCATGAACGGGACTCCCTTGTCATGTGTCCAGTGCGCGGGGCTGGTCCTGATTTCAAAAACAAGACTCACCTCTCCCTGCGGATGGAGGAAAATAGGCGCGATGTTAGCGCGGAAACAACCGCTTTGGTCAAGGCGCGACATCGGGCCGGATTTCGTTGTCGATCTGTGGTGGGCGCCGCAAGTTTCCCGTCATTATTACGACGATGCCTGGCATATCGACGGCAACTGTGCGCGAAAACAACCGGCGCGCCCGGATTTCCGCCGGTGGGAACCGGCCAGATTGCTGCGACCTCGCGTCGCGATCTGCCTGTTTTTCTAAAGCGTTTCGAGAAAATCCTGATGCACGGGTTTTGCTCGAAACGCCCACAACATTAATTGGTTTCATGACGTTTCCACTCGAACCTGTCTTAGGTTCAAGTGGAACCGCTTTAAGGTTTCTGCGGGATCGGGGGCAGATGAAGACAGCCTTGGTGAAATCGGCAAAAGCCCGTCAATCCCGCCACCCAACAGATCAACAGGACCGACCGCATGGTCCCCGGGGGTCAGCGTCATGACCGAAACTTTCGCGTGGGAAACGGCGCTCTCCGGCCCGATGGCTCAACGTCTTACCCGACAGCGAACCGCTGTTTTTTGACTTGCGTAAACCTGTCCGGCCGGATGGGCATGGTGATGCGACGTCCGGAGCTGCGCACCAGCCCCTCGTCGGCCAGGCGTTTCAGCAGGCGCGACAGGGTTTCGGGCTGGATGCCCAGCATGTCGGAAATATCCTGACGCGAGATCGGCAGGCGCATCTGGTGCGCACCGTCCACTTCGGAACCATGGGCCTGCATCAGCTGTTCCAGCAGCGCCAGCAACCGGTCATGGTTGGACCGGGTCGCAGCCGCCTGCAAACGGTCCTGGTAGCTGTCAAGCTCGTCGGCGCAGCGCGTGGCAAGGCGCTCCATCACCGCAGGCGTGGCGCGGATCACCTGACCTGCGTCCCGGGCCGCCACGGTGCAGACGCGCGACGGCAGCAGCGCCTGGGCCTCGGTCCGGTGCTCGCGCCCGGTCAGGAAGGCACGATAACCGATCAATTCGCCGGGATAGGCCAGGCGCAGGAGATGCGAGCGGCCATCGGGTGCAAAGGCGCGCAGGGCAATCAGCCCGCGCGAGACGCAATAGACCCCGGTGCTGGGCGTGCCCTGGCTGAAAACCACCTCGCCCGCCGCCAGATCGCGCCGCACGAAGCCCCGTGTCAGGGTCGACAGAGAAGCACCTTCGACCGGTTGCCAAAGGCTGTCCTGTTTGAACCGGCACAGGCCGCAGGGGTGTTTCGGATCCGTCATTCAGCCTCGAAGCACTTTGAGGCGCGCCCGGAAGCGCGCGACATGGTGCAGCAGGTTTACCCGACGAAACCCCGCCGCGATTTGATCAGGATCAAACCCGCCCGGCGCGGCACCAGGCAGCCAGGGCACCCGGCTCGGCGGGCAGCGCCTCGGCCATACCGGCAGTGAACTCGTCGAAGGCCGCGCGGGTCTGCGCCCCCATGCCTAGGCCAACCAGCACCGGAACGCCCGCCTCCAGCGCCGTGGCGATGGCGGAGCGGAAACCGCGCCCCTCGGCCTCTTCGGGGCCGAACTTGTTGAGGATCAGCAGGTCGGCATGGGCCAGATCCCCGCCCTCGACCGCCGCGACAGAGGCCGCAATCCCCGCCGGGTCCAGACGGCAGGCGTCCGACCCCGCGCCCAGCGCCTGGGTGATCGGGATGACCGGCCCGTCGGGCAGAACCCGCACATGCATGTCGCAGCCATTGTCGAACTGGCTTTCATGCGCCATGTGCTTGACGATCCCGGCGGCCTTCACCCCCTCGGCGATCAGGGTCTCGGCCAGTTCGGCCAGAAGGCGGTCGGTCTCGCCGCGCCCTTCGGCGGTCAGGGTCGCAATTCTCATGCAGTCTTCCTTTCGTCACGCGCGGACCAGTCTGCCCCACGCGCGCCGGTAAGGAAACCGTCGGAAAGTCGCATGCCGCCGACCAGCGGTTCCAGCCGGTCCGCCAGGGCTTCGCCGTCGACCCGCCCGGCCACGCGATCGGCCCAGGCAGTGCAGACGCCCATGAAGTCTCCGGTCTGCGGCGACAGGCGCAGGGCGGTGACGCCCGCGTCGCGCAAAGCCTCGTATTGCAACGCCATCGAGGCGCAGCTGTCGGACAGGGTCTGCACGCCGTTCATGGCAAGGAACGGCTGATCCTCCATCGTTTTCACGGCCAACCCGTCCGGGTCATCCTCGCAGGCGAACTGGCAGTTGTCCTTGGTGCGTTTGTGCAGCCGCGCGTGGTAGCAACGGCCGGAGATCGCCAGCGGCAGGCGGCCATGGGCCCAGACCTCGATGGTGACACCGCGCGCGGCACCTTCGGCGGCAAGCGTCGCAACAGAGTCCAGCGGCAGTTCGGGCGGAATGCAGATCCGGGTGGCGCCCCGGTCCGCAAGCCAGGCCAGGGTGCCCTCGTTATAGACATTGACCAGTGGACCGACCGAGAAGGCCGCCCCTTCCGGCAGATAGGCCAGCGCGGTGAGGTCGTTTACCTCGACCTCCACGCCCGTTTCGGCCAGTTCGGCCATCGCCTTGCGTTCGCGTTTCAGCGTGATCAGCGCGAGCGAGGTCAGGCAGACCTGCTTGCCCGCCTCCTTCAGCGTTTCCACGGCGGCCGGGATACGGTCCTGGTAGAAGGGCATGCGTTTCGAGCACACAAGCTCGCCCAGCACGACGCGGTCAACCGGTGCCCCGGCCATCTGGTCATAGAAGGCGGTCCAGTTATCGGCTTTCCAGAAGAACTGGTTGGCTCCAAGGGTCAGTTCCATAGGCGTTACCTCCAGGTCTTCTTGTAGGCGCCGGTGGTGGCGGCCTGGCCTTCGGTCAGGCGGGCCAGCATGCCTTCGGGCAGAGGGCGGCCTTCGGCCTGGGCATCCACGGCGGCGCGGAAGTTCTTGACCACCTGGGCCACGTAGCTGCGCGAGCGCTGGCGGCCTTCGATCTTCAGCGCGGTGACACCCGCCTTGGCCAGCGCCGGGATCAGCTTTTCGGCGTTCAGGCTGACCGGATCCTCGAACAGGTGGCCGGTCTCCTTGCCTGCGCTGAAACAGCCCTTGCACAGGGTCGGATACGGCGCGGGTTCATCCTTGCCG
>NZ_JASBTN010000009.1 GCF_030148435.1 Aliiroseovarius sp. | reverse complement strand
GAGGGTGATCTGCAAGAGATCATGTACGAGGACGAGGACGACGACTGGGCGGAAAAGCCCTCCGTCCGCATCGTTAGCCGTGTTCAGTTGGCCGACATCATGGCCAACCAGGACGTGGTCTTGAGTTTCTGAAGGGGAATGTGATGTCGACCTTGCATACCGTGAACAAGTCTCCATTCGCCAACGGCACACTGTTGAGCTGCCTCGGGCACTGCAAGCCCGGCGATGCGGTCCTGCTGATCGAAGACGGGGTCTATGGAGCCATCACAGGTACATCGCTTGCGCAGTCGATGCGTGAGGATCTGGAAGGGGTGTCCCTTTACGTCCTCGAAGGGGATGTCACCGCGCGGGGCATTGATGCCGGCAAGCTGATCAGCGGTGCCAAGCCGGTTGGATACGAGGGTTTCGTGGATTTGGTTGCCGAGCACGACAGAACGCAGGCTTGGTTGTGAAAACCGGCCCGGACAAGGGCCAACGCTTAGGAAGAGGAATGCAAAAATGTCATATCAAGTAAATGGTCACACGGTCGAACATGACGAAGAAGGCTATATCACCACGCTTTCCGACTGGTCGAAGGAACTGGCGGATGTGATCGCCGAGAGCGAAAACATCGACATGAATGACGAGCATTGGGCCGTCGTGAACTTCCTGCGCGAATATTATGACGAATACCAGATTGCTCCGGCCGTTCGTGTGCTGATCAAGGCGATCAAAAAGGAAATGGGCCCCGAAAAGGGCAACAACAAATACATGTACGAGCTGTTTCCCTATGGCCCCGCGAAACAGGCCTGCAAGATCGCCGGTCTGCCGAAGCCCACGGGCTGTGTCTGAGCCTCGCAAACGCAGCGGCCCTCTGCAGCACATCGCGGCAGAGGCGGAGAGGAGTTGAATGCTGGGAATACTGTTTGCCGTTCTGTTCTACGTCGCGACGCTGGTCCTGGTAATTGGCGTGGCGGCAAGAATATGGCGGTTCGCACGTATCCCGGCGCCCCTGAAAGTCCCGATCGCGCCAGCCCCCAAGACCTCGGGCGGTGTTGTCCTGCGCATGTTCCGCGAGGTGGTTTTCTTCGAAAGCCTGTTCAAATCCAACAAGTGGATCTGGCTGTTCGGCTGGACGTTCCACATGTCTATGTGGCTCGTTCTCATGCGTCATCTCCGGTATTTCACTCAACCCGTCTGGGGCTGGGTCGAGGTGGTGCAGCCCTTTGGCACCTATGCGGCCTTCGGTATGATCTTCGGCATTGCCGGACTCTGGGGGCGTCGCATCGTCGTTGAGCGCATCCGCTACATCTCGTCACCATCCGACCACCTGATGCTCGCGCTATTGGGCGGGATCGTGTTTACGGGCGCGATGACACGGTTCGTGGCACATACCGACATCGTTGCCGTCAAGGTTTTCATGCTGGGACTGCTGCGGCTGAAGGTCGGGCCCCTGCCGTCTGATCCGTTTCTGCTGGTTCATCTGTTCCTTGTTGCCGCGCTGATGATCGTCTTTCCCGTCTCGAAGCTGTTGCACGCCCCCGGCGTTTTCTTCAGCCCGAGCAGAAACCAGACCGACAACGCCCGAAAGAAGCGTCACCTTGCCCCCTGGGCTGCGAAAATGGAGAGTTGAGCCGTGGCTGCCCAAGACACCGATATTCCCCAACTCGCCCACCCTCTGGAGATCCCGCGGCTCAAGTGCGGCGCGATGGCCGAAAGCGCACCCTATGCCGCCTCGCGTGAACATCAGGAGGGCCTGGGCTTCCCCGGCGAACTCCTGCCCGATTGGAAAGAACGTGCGCTGGCCAAAATGGAGGAACTGGCCAAAAGAAACAGGGCATTTCAGGTGTATCTCGACACCTGTGTGAAATGTGGCGCCTGCACGGACAAATGCCACTATTTCATCGGGACGGGCGACCCGAAAAACATGCCCGTCGCGCGGCAGGATTTGCTGCGTTCGGTCTACCGGCGGTATTTCACCTTTGCCGGCAAGTACTTTCCCAAACTTGTCGGAGCCCGCGACCTGACAGAAGAGGTGCTGGACGAGTGGTACTCCTACTATCACCAATGCAGCCAATGCCGCCGATGCTCGGTTTTCTGCCCCTTCGGGATCGACACGGCCGAGATTTCGATGGCTGCCCGCGAAATCATGGACGTGGTTGGCAAAGGTCAGAAGTACTGCAACGAGATCATCGGCAAGGTCCACGACATCGGCAACAACCTTGGCCTGCAGGAAAAGGCGCTCAGGGCCACGCTTGAGGATCTGGAGGAAGATATCGAAGAGGATACCGGGATCTCCGTCCGCATTCCGGTGGACGAAAAAGGTGCGGATATCCTGCTTGTCACCCCGTCCGCGGATTTCTTTGCCGAACCTCACATCGAAGGGCTGCTCGGATATGCCAAGGTCTTTCACGAAGCGGGTGTGAGCTGGACAATTTCAAGTTACGCGTCCGAGGCGGCGAATTTCGGTCTGTTCATCGGCTCCTACGAAAACATGCGCGACGTCAGCCTGCGCATCCGCAAAGCCGCCAAGGACCTGGGGGTCAAGCGCATCATCTTCGGGGAATGCGGTCATGCCTGGCGTGTCGCCTATTCCTATCTGAATACCCTGGCGGGGCCCTGGGATTTCCTCGATCAGGGCTATCCCATTCCGCAGCACATTCTGGAATTCACCTGGGATGAGATTCAGAAGGGCAGCCTGACGCTGGACAAGAGTCGGAATGACCATATCAGACTGACATTCCACGACAGCTGCAACGTTGCCCGGGCCAGCGGAATGGGCGACGAGGAAGGCGGGCAATTTGAAATCCCGCGCAACGTGATCAAAGCCGTCTGCAACCATTTCCATGACATGCCGCGAGACACGATCAAGGAAGCCACCCTGTGCTGCGGGGGTGGGGGCGGTCTTTTGACTGACGAGTTGATGGATTTGAGGGTCAAGGGCGCCAGCCCGCGCATGACGGCTTTGAAGGAAGTGACCGAGGAACACGGGGTCACTCACCTGGCGGCCATCTGTGCGATCTGCAAGACGCAGTTTTCCAAGGTCATGCCGAAGTTCGGGTACGACATGGACTCCGTCCTGTCCGTCCATCAGCTGGTTTCGAACGCCATCGTGCTGTCGGGGCAGGATGCTGGCGAAGGCGACGGAAGCGAAACGCCGGAAAATGCGCCCAATGACGCAATCGGGGAGGAAGTGTGATGAAGGACCTTGAAAAAGAAGCAACTTTCCGTCGATTCAAGGAAGGTGAAATGCCCGAGGACTGGGATCTTGAAGAGAAGATCTTCAATGCAGACCGTTCCTACAAATGCCCGACCTATGTCCACAAGACGCCACCCTGTCAGGGCTCTTGCCCCTCTGGTCATGAAATCCGGGGCTGGCTGGCAATCGCGCGCGGGATGGACAAACCGCCGGTTGAGGACATGCCTTGGCAGGAATACGCATTTCGTCGCATGGCAGCCGCCAACCCCTTCCCTGCCACGATGGGCCGGGTTTGTCCCGCCCCCTGCGAGGCCGGGTGCAACCGCAATGAGGTCGATGAATTCGTGGGCATCAACGCGGTCGAGCAGTATGTCGGTGACTGGGCCAACGAGAACGGGCTCGGGTTCCAGGCACCCGCGTCAGATACCGGTCGCAAGATCGCTGTCATCGGTGGCGGACCTGCCGGCCTGTCCGCCGCCTTCTTCCTGCGCGAGGAAGGTCATGCCGTGACGGTCTTCGAGGCCAACAAAAAATTGGGCGGCATGATGCGCTACGGTATCCCCGGCTACCGTACCCCACGCGACATGCTCGACAGGGAGATCGGCCGCATCATTGACATGGGGGTCATCGTGAAAACGGGAACACGGGTCGGCAAGGATGTTTCGATAGAGCAGCTCGAAGCGGACTATGACGCGATTTTCTGGGCGCTGGGTGCACAGAACGGCCGTCCTCTTCCGGTGCCCGGCTGGGACGGTGCGGACAATTGCATAAATGGCATCGAGTTTCTGGATGCCTTCAATCAGGGGTTCGTTCTTGGGACCGCGAAAAAAATTGTTGTTGTCGGGGGCGGAGACACCTCGATCGACGTGGCATCGGTGGCGCGGCGTCTTGGCCATATCACGGCCGACTACCTGCCCGAGCGCAACGACGGTTCGGTTGTCGACTTTACCAGCCATGATGTGGCGACCTCTTTGACGCGCGAGGGTATGCAGGCGACGCTGACCTCACTTTTCCCGGTCGAGGAAATGACTGCGGCCGAGCGGGAACGCGAGGACGCAAAACGCGAGGGGATCACGATCAAGGGCGGTGTCATGCCTCTGGAAGTGATCCGCGACGGGGGCAAGGCGGTTGGGCTCAGAATGTGTGAGTGCACGATGAACGGGATGGTGCCGGAGCCCATCGAGGGCACCGAATTCGAGCTTGAAGCCGATATCATTATTTCCGCCATTGGTCAGACCGGCGATCTTGCCGGCGTCGAGGATCTCGACAACGGTCGGGGCTTCATCGACATCGTGGGCGGATATCAGGTGAAAGGCCGGGAGAAACACTTCGCCGGTGGTGACATCGTGCGCCCGCACCTTTTGACCACGGCCATCGGGCACGGTCGTATCGCCGCGGATGCGATCTCGGATTTCCTTGACGATGGCAGCGTCAAGCGTCGGCCGAAAGTGGATGTCCACCATTTCGACCTGCTGAACGAATTGCATCAGCGCGGCAAGGACCCGGACGCCTATGACCATGTCCAACAGCGCGGAACCGGCGATTCGGGTTTTGCCGTGCACAACTACGAAGACCGGTCGGCAACGCAGATTATCCCGCATGGGGAGTTGTTCAAGGGTCACTTCAATTTCGTTGATCGCGAGACCCGCGACGAGATCCACATCGCGGGCGAAGATGTCCTTGGGAATTTCGAGGAACGTATCGTTGGCCTGACCGAGGAACAGGCCCGGAAAGAAGGTGAGCGCTGCATGTCCTGCGGGATGTGTTTCGAGTGCGACAATTGCGTCATCTACTGCCCGCAGGACGCGGTGCACCGGGTCAGGAAATCCGAACGAACCGTCGGCCGCTATGTCGACACGGACTACACCCGCTGCATTGGTTGCCACATCTGTGCCGATGTCTGTCCCACCGGCTACATCAAGATGGGGTTGGGTGAATGATCCTCAGGGGGCTGACAACGGTGCTGTTTCTTGTCTTCGCCAGCGTTCAGATGCTGGCGGCACAGGGGATTGTACCGGCCGTGCCGAAAGCGACGGGCGAGCCGCACCCGGAAGGGAACGATTTCATGCGCCGCTGGCACATGACGATGATGGAACACGACCGGGACGAGACCATGTACCAGGGTGTCCGTCCGGTTGGCGCGTCTTTGTCCGCCTGCTTCGATTGCCACACGGTCACAGATGACTTGGGTAAGCCCGTGACCTTTGCGGATGACCGGCACTTCTGCCGAACCTGCCACGAGTTCGCGGCGGTCAGGATCGACTGTTTCGAGTGCCATCGGTCGACGCCCGAGGGGTTCGATGAGCTTTCTGCGCAGGCGGCACAACTTCCATCGCCAAACGGTTCCCTGCGCCATGACGAAACCCTCGCGGCCCTGCGGGCCTATCTTGAGGTTCCACCTGTGGAGGAGAGGCGATGACGACGCTGCCAGCGAACCGATCCCGTCGCGATTTCCTGCGCAGCGGCGCGGCGCTCGTCACAGCGACGGTCGCCCCCGGCGTGACCCTGATGGCTTTCGGCGGATCGGCGGTACAGGGCGCCCCGGATGCCGGGAAGCGGTGGGGCCTGCTGATCGACGCCGGCAAATGTGACCCTGACTGTACGGCCTGTGTGACAGCATGCCAGGACGAGAACGGCTGGCGGGGTCAGGGTGATCCGCAACGCGATGTGCAATGGATACGGAAAGTCACATTGAAAGACAAAGGCACGGGACGGGAGACCAGCCTCCCGGTCATGTGCCAGCATTGCGACCAGCCTCCATGCGTTGATGTCTGCCCGACTGGCGCTTCCTTCAAGCGCGCGGATGGCATCGTGCTGGTCGACAAGCATATATGCATCGGCTGCCGCTACTGCATGATGGCCTGCCCATTCAAGGCACGTTCCTTCGTGCACGAACCCGTTACCAATCAAAAGCCCCATGCGCCGCGTGGCGTCGGGACCGTCGAAAGCTGCACATTATGCGTTCATCGCATAGATGCGGGCGGTGTTCCTGCCTGCGTCGAGGCCTGCGCCTCTGCCGGATACGGTGCCATCGTCTTTGGCGACCTGTTGGACCCGGAAAGCGAGATTTCGCAACGGCTTGAAGAATACCCCTCGCTGGCGCTGCGCCCAGACCTCGATCTGAACCCGGGTGTTCGGTACTCGGAGCTATGAACCATGGCCATTGAAAGGACGATTTACCGCGAGATACCCGTCAGCCCCCGCCTGTGGGCTGCGGCGGCGCTTCTGGCCGCCTTTGTGCTGAGCGGCCTGGGGGCGTTCCTGTATGTCGAGCACCGTGGCCATGTGGCAACCGGCATGACGAACCAGATCGTCTGGGGCATGCCCCATGTATTCGCGATTTTCCTGATCGTGGCCGCGTCCGGTGCGCTCAACGTGGCGTCGATGGCAAGCGTCTTTGACAGGAAAATCTACAAACCCCTGTCGCGCCTTTCCGGCCTGCTTGCCATTTCGCTTCTTCTCGGAGGTCTGTCCGTCCTCGTTCTGGATCTGGGTCGCCCGGATCGTTTGATCGTCCAGATGACGCATTTCAATTTTACCTCGATTTTCACCTGGAACATTCTTCTGTACTCCGGGTTCCTCGCGATCGTTGCGGTTTACCTGTGGGTTCAAATGGACCGGAATGTGCACCCGAAATGGGTGAAGCCCGCCGGGCTTCTGGCATTTGTCTGGCGGCTGGCGTTGACGACCGGCACCGGTTCGATATTTGGCTGGCTGGTGGCGCGGCCCGGTTACGATGCGGCCGTCATGGCACCCTTGTTCATCGCAATGTCCTTTGCCCTTGGACTGGCGGTGTTCGTCCTGGTTCTTCAGGGCCTTTGCGTGTTGGCGCGTTGCCCGCTTGGCCAGACGCTGATCGAGCGCCTCACGCGTCTGCTGGCGCTTTTCGTGGCGGTTGTGCTCTATTTCACTGTTCTTCAGCACCTGACCAATCTCTATGCGGCAGAGCATACGGGATTCGAGGCGTTCATCCTGTTTGACGGAGGTGTATTTCCCCTGCTCTTTTGGATCGGGCAGATTGTTGTCGGAAGCCTTGTACCACTTGCCCTTGTCTATGGTCGCAAAACACCCGTTTCCCCGGGCCTGGCCTCGGCTGTGTGTCTTCTCGTCATCCTGGGTGGGGTTGCGCAAATCTATGTGATTGTCATCGGCGGGCAGGCCTACCCGATGGAGATCTTCCCGGGATACGAGGTTTCGTCCACTTTCTTCGACGGGCAGGTTGCCGGCTACGCGCCAAGCGTCCCCGAAGTTTTCCTTGGAATTGGAGGGGGCGCGCTTGCCCTGTTTGCGACCGGGCTTGGCGCCAGGGTTTTACGCATAGTCCCGACCACCCTCTCGGATCAGAACCTCGCAGGGAAGGGTCAGGAATAATGCCGCACGCCCCGATTGTTCCCTATGCATCCTCGACATTGACCATGCTGGAAATTCGCAGGTCCATTTCGAGGTTTGAACCCCAATCAGGAGGTCTCTTGGTTGGTAAAAATCGCGACAGATTTGATTTGGAGGCCGCTTGACTTGTCTGCCCAGAATAATGGTCGCGGCGGCGCACAAGTCGTCAGGGAAGACCGTGGTTTCTGCCGGGATCACCTCCGCGCTGGTGGCCCGGGGCCACAAGACTGCAGTGTTCAAGAAGGGGCCGGACTACATAGATCCGATGTGGCTCCGGCTTGCGGCGGGCCGGGCCGCTTACAACCTGGATTTCAACACCATGACCCGGAACGAAATCCGCAGTCTCTTCCAGGGAAAGGCCGCAGGAGCGGACATCAGCCTTATCGAGGCCAACAAGGGGCTCTATGACGGTGTGGCGACTGACGGCAGCGATTCAAATGCGGCACTTGCGAAACTGCTGAGAATTCCAGTGGTCCTGGTGATCGATACCAAAGGTATGACACGCGGGATCGCGCCGCTCCTGCGCGGGTACACAGATTTCGATCCGGAGGTTCGGATTGCCGGAGTCATCCTGAACAAGACCGGCGGCAGCCGCCATGAAGAAAAGCTGCGTCAGGCAGTTGAAACCTATACGGAAATCGAAGTCCTGGGGGCCATCGGCGCGTCTGCCGACCTTGATATTTCCGAGCGACACCTTGGCCTCACGACACCTTCGGATACATCCCGAACGGAGGGGTTCGTCGATCGGGCCGGAACCCGGGTGGCACAGTTTGTTGACGTCGATCGTCTTGTGGATATCGCCGCGTCGGCCATGACGTTTCCGCCTGTGCAATTGGTTGAAGCCCCCCCGCCAAACATGCGGGGCCTGCGAATAGGAATCGCGAGGGATGAAGCCTTTGGTTTCTACTACCCCGACGATCTTGAAGCGTTCGAGGCCGCAGGCGCCGAGCTTGTTCCAGTTGATACAATCCGGGAGTCCTGTTTGCCCGATGTGGACGGGTTGTTCATCGGCGGAGGGTTTCCCGAAGTGCACGCGGCTGCGCTGTCGGCGAACACGTCGATGCGAATGAGCATCCGCAAGGCGCTGGTTTCCGGGCTTCCCACCTATGCCGAATGCGGTGGCTTGATGTATCTTTGCCGGTCACTGGAATGGGAAGGCAAAGTTTATCCGATGGCCGGTTTCTTCGAAGCAGATGCCGTCATGCATGACGTCCCGCAGGGGCGGGGGTACGTTGGCTTCACGACATCGCCTGCTGCTTCCTGGCCCAGCGCACGGGGCGAGCAGCGCGCTCACGAGTTCCACTATGCGCGCCTGGAGAACCTGAAAAACCCGGTGTTCGGGCGAAAAGTTACCCGCGGGCATGGCATCACGGGCCGGTATGATGCGCTGGTACAAGGCAACACCCAAGCGGGGTTCTTCCACTTGAGACACACGGCTCAAACGCCTTGGGTCACGGATTTTCTGGAATTCGTGTCCGCGGCGCGCGAACGCGTCGCGGTGAAATCACGATCGGCGTGAAGTTCAGGAAACCTTGATTTCAAACTTGTAAATGTCGCCTTCGCTGGTCGAGCTCAGAAGGTCGTTTCCGGTTTGCTTGCAGAACGCCGCGAAATCGGCCACTGAACCCGGGTCTGTTGACCGCACTTCCAGCACTTCGCCGGCGCTCATACCCTTGATCGCCTTCTTGGCTCGCAGGATCGGAAGCGGGCAGTTGAGCCCCTCTGCGTTGAGAACTTGGTCAGCCACTTAACATTCTCCCTGATGGTGGTCTGGTTGCGTCAAATGAAGAGGTTGACGTCGGATTTCAGCGCCTTCTCCATGTAGGTCGCTGCGCCACCGATCTCCATTTCGTCGATCATGTCCTCGGCCTTGTATTCGAAAAGGTCCAGGGTCATCTGGCAGCCGATCATTTTTACATCGGACTCAACCGCTGCCTCGCGAAGCTCCTCAATGGATGCGACGCCCTTCTTTTTGATCAGGTTTTTCATCATGGTACCTGCTGCGGCCCCGACACCGGGCAGCATGCCGACGATGTTGGGCATGGCCATGTGACCACCCATCATGGGCATTTCCATCGCTGCGTTGCCGAGCGGCGTGAACTTGAGGTTCAGGTCCTTCTTCAAAAGCGGCAGCCCGTAGAACGTGAAAAACATCGTCACATCGACATCCATCGCGGCCGCTGTCGTTCCAAGGATGAAGGGCGGGTAGGCCCAGTCCAGAGATCCCTTGGTAACGATGATTGACATGCTCTTGGCATTTTCAATGTCTTGCGTATCCAGCATCGCGCCCTCCCAAACACATCTGAATATTTCATATAATACATATCACGAAAAATATATATATCCAACAATTTGTGAGCGGGGTGGGGTCGGGTCTGACCGGGCTGAACGGGGAAGGGGCCGGTCCTGCGTCCTTCCTCCGTTCAGCCGCGTCCCATCGCAGCCCAGAAATGCGCGATGAGGCCACGGCCCAACATGCGCGCAATGCCCCCTGTCAGGACAAGTCCACCGGTGTTCCTTCTGTAAGTGACAGGGTGGCTGCATCCGCCAAAAGCTGGGCTCGAAGGCCGTCATGCAAATTCGGAGAGGGATCTGTTCCGGCCGCGATCGCTTCGATGAAATGGAGCATCTCCGCCTTGTAGGCTGCCGCGTAGCGATCGAGAAAGAAATGCTGCGCCCGAGCGCGGCTGAAACCGGACGCGGTTGCCAATTCCACGGTGGTTTCAAGCACGTTTTCGGCACGGAGCATCCCGCCCGATCCATGCACTTCGATCCGCTGGTCATAGCCATAACTGGCACGGCGCGAGTTCGTGATCTGGCAGATCTTGCCGCTGGTGGTGGTCAGGGTGACGGCTGCTGTGTCAACATCGCCGGCATGCCCGATTTCGGGGTCTACAAGTGCGGAACCGACCGCATAGACGCGCACCAACTCCTCGCCCAACAGGAAACGCGCCATATCCAGGTCGTGGATCATCATGTCGCGGAACAATCCGCCCGAGCCTGCGATGTAGCTGAGCGGCGGCGGTGACGGATCGCGTGACTGGATTGTCACGATCTCGACCTCGCCGATCTGCCCCTGTCGCAACCGTGCTTGCAGGTCGGCGAAGTTCGGATCGAAACGTCGGTTGAAGGCGGTCAGGAAGGGGACAGCGGCGCGCTCGACGACCTTGATACAGTCGCGAATGCGGTCCGCGGACAGATCGACGGGTTTTTCGCAGAAGATGGCCTTGCCCGCGCGGGCGGCGGCCTTGATCAGGTCGTAGTGCGTGTCCGTTGGCGTGCCGATGACTATCGCGTCCACCTCGGGGCTGTTGATCAGTGCCAGAGGCTCCAGAACCTGCGCCGCGCTGCGGTCGGCAAGTGCTTGAGCAGGCTCGGCGAAGGCATCCGCCACTGCAGTCACTTTGGCGCCTTCGATCTGGCTGATGGAGCGCGCGTGAACCTGTCCGATCCTTCCACATCCAAGAAGTCCGATCCGTACCATGTCAGGCTCCCTTGAAGGCTTGCAGGACGCGGCGTGCAGCGGTCACAACCGGGTCGTGGGTTTCTTTCAGTATCTGCACCCGGTCGAAACGCTCCGGGTCTGCGTTCACGGCGTCACGCAGCGCCTGACCGAAGGCCATGCGCAGCTCGGTCCCGATGTTGAACTTGCAGATATTCGAACCACGCGCGAGGTCGGAGCGTTGCGCGACCGGTACCCCCGATCCGCCATGGATCACCAATGGCACCCCGGTCAACGCCTCGATCGCACGAATACGGGCTACATCCAACCCGCCTTGCTTGTCCTGTTGCAGGTGCACGTTGCCCACCGAAATCGCCATTGCATCCACGCCGCTTTCGCGGGCAAACTGCGCAGCCTCCTGCGGGTCGGTGCCGGCGGACCCCTCGCCACCGGAATAGCCGACGAAACCGATCTCGCCTTCGCACGACACCCCGGCCCCATGGGCCATCTCGGCAATCGCGGCGGTTTCGTCGATATTCTGCCGGAGCGGTTTGCGGGAGCCGTCGAACATGACCGAGGTGAACCCGCTGTCGATCGCCTCGCGGCATTCGTCGAACGTATAGCCGTGGTCAAGATGGGCGACGACAGGCACTGACGCCGCTTCGGCCAGATGGCGAAACATCTTGCCCAGCACGGGCAGGGGCGTGTGTTCACGACAGGAGGGTCCGGCCTGCAGGATCACGGGGACATCCTCGGCTTCCGCTGCGGCCACATAGGCGCGCATGTCTTCCCAACCCAGCGTGACCAGCCCTGCCACGGCAAAGCCGTCGCGCAGGGCGGGTTTCAATACATCGGCAAGTGTGACCAGGCTCATTTGAATTTGGCCACCATGTCCATGATGCCGGGGATCGTATGCAGCTGCTCGGCGTGGGTCGGTTGGAAATACTGTTTCAGGCTGCGCTGCGTGAGACCGCCCAGAATGGTGAAGTAATACATCTGGTAGCCCGGCAGGACCGCGCAGGGGTGATAGCCCTTGTCGATGCAGATCGTCGATCCATCCATGATGTGATAGGCATCCCCCGGCGTGTTGTCCTCGCGCTGGAGCATCTGCAGGCCCGAGCCGTAGTTTGGCTTGAAACGAAAGTTGTAGGTCTCGTCGTGGCGGGTTTCGTCCGGCAGGCGATCTGTGTCGTGCTTGTGGGATGGGAAACCCGACCAACCGCCTTCGCCGACTGTATAAAGCTCGCTGACCAGCAGGCGGCCGACCTTTTCATGATGGTTCGCCCCCAGGATATGCTTGATCTTGCGATGGGTCTTGGTGTCGTCGGACCCGTATTGCACCACGTCAAGCGCGTCGGCACGCACATCGAAGGGCTCAAGCACCTTGTCGTATTTCGCACCGGCGATGAAGGTCTCGGTTTCATCGGTCTTGCAGGTGATGCGCACTTTTGCGCCGACCGGCACATAGACCCCTTCGGGTTCACCGTCCCACACGTCATCGGTCCGGTTGCCCAGGTCCGGATAGACTGCGCCCTCCACGTCCACATCCACGGTGCCGGTGGCGGGGACGACGCAGGTCTCATATCCGGGTACGGCGTATTCGAACACTTCGCCGCGCTTCAGCTTGACGATATTGAAGTAGTTCAGGGGCACCAGGTCATGATCGGCGTCCACGATGGGTTTGTTCTTGTTGTCATGGGGCGCAATATGCATTGGGCTCTCCTTTCATTCTGTTGGGCCGGGATGCGAAGCCAGGAAGGCCTCAAGCTCGGCGGTTGTGGGCATGGCATTGGCGCAGCCGGGCTGCGAAACGACGATCGACGCGCAGGCGGAACCGCGCAGAACGGCATCACGCAGGCTGTGACCCGCAGCGATGGAGGCCAGCAGGCCCGCCATGAAACTGTCGCCGGCGCCATTGGGTTTGACGGCGGTAACAGGGTAAATTCCGGTGCGGATTTCCTCCCCGTCAACCAGGGTAATCGCGCCTTCGTGTCCCATCTTGTAGACCACCATGCGCCCCTCGGCCGCCAGGGCACGCGCCTTGTCGAGCCCCTTCTCGATCCCCCCAGCCATGAAGCCGAATTCCTCGTCATTGCCGACGATAAGGTCGCTGGCCTCACCAGCGCGGGTCAGTACCTCGGCGGCAACCTCGGGCGAGGGCCAGCTATAGGGGCGATAGTCGATGTCGAAGATCACCGGCAGCCCCGCCTCGCGGGCCAGGTCGAAGGCACGGAAGGTGGCAGAGCGCGAAGGTTCCGAGGCAAAGACCGTACCCGCGGTGATCAGGGCCGTATAGGCGGAATAATCAACCGCATCCATGTCCGCTTCGGTAACATGAAAATCGGCGGCACCATTGCGATAGATGACGTTCTGGAAGTCCTCGATGCAGCTTTCATAGACCGCCAGCGAGGTGCGCGCCTCGCCCCCGACAGACCGGACATAGCGCGTTTCGACGCCGTAATCCTTCAGCTGGTTCACACAGAACCGGCCCACCGCGTCATTCGAGACCGATGTGACCAGCGCCGCTTCGGACCCCAGTTTCACAAGCCCCGCGCAGATATTGGCCGACGATCCGCCCAGGTCGGCGCGGAAGGTGGTCGCATCCTCGCTTTTCACCCCCACGGGGTCGGCGAACATGTCCATGCCCGCGCGCCCGAAGACAGCAAAACGATTGCCCTTGATACCCTCGGTCAGCCGCATCACACGCCCCTTCTTTGCTTGTCGCGGGAGGATTCCCAATCCACATGGGCCGCTCGCACGGTGTCATCCTCGGTGATATGCGGTGTGCCGACCTCCCACCAGGCGTGGCCCTGAGCGGTCCAGCCCTCGTAGGGGTCCACGTCCATCACGATCACATATGTCTTGTCCGAGGCCTTGGCGCGTTTGAATGCTTCGCCCAGTTCCGCCGGGTTGGAGACCTTCTCGGCCGCCGCCCCCATGGAGGCCGCATGGGCCACGAAATCCACGCCGAAAGGTTCCGGAATGGTCGGGCAGTCCTCCAGAAGGTTGTTGAAACTCTGGTTCCCGGTGTTGTTCTGCAGCTTGTTGATGACCGCAAACCCGCCGTTGTCCATCACCATGACGATCATTTTCTTGCCCGACAGAACGCTGGAATAGATATCCGAGTTCAGCATCATGTAGGAGCCGTCGCCGCAGAAGGTGATCACGTCCTGATCGGGCTCCATCTGCGCCTGGGCGATGCGGGCGCCCCAGGCACCGGCGATTTCGTAGCCCATGCAGGAGAAGCCGAATTCCACGTCCACCGTGCCGACGTCGAGTGTACGCCAGTTGGCCGTCACCTCGGCGGGCAGGCCACCGGCGGCGGCGACCACACGGTCGCGGCTGTCACAAAGCGTGTTCACGACACCGATTGCCTGGGCATAGGAGTTTGGGCCGTTGCCGTATGATACGTTTTCGGCCACGTAATCATCCCAGTTCCTGCGTTCCTTCCTGGCATAGGCAACCCAATCGGCGGGCGCCTTGTAGTCACTGGCCGCGTCCAGTGCGGCGAGACTCAGCCTGGCGTCTCCCACCACCGGCAAAGACATGTGCTTGGCCGCATCGTGGCGCGCGGCGTTCACGGAGACGAACCGTGCATCCATGGCAAAAGCCGTCCACGACCCGGTGGTGAAGTCCTGCAGGCGTGTGCCCACGGCGACGATCACATCGGCTTTTTCCGCCACCGCATTGGCGCTGTCGGAGCCGGTCACGCCGATGGGGCCGATGTTCAGCGGATGGGTCGCCAGCATGTTGGCACGACCGGCGATGGTTTCGACCACCGGGATCTGATGGGTTTCGGCGAAGGTGGTCAGCTCTTCCACCGCACGGGAATACTGCACACCGCCCCCCGCGATGATCATCGGACGCTCGGCCCGGGCCAGCGCGGCAACCGCGTCCGCGATCTCGGCCTCGTCCGGAGACTGACGGCGAATGCGATGCACCTTCTTCTCGAAGAACTTGACCGGGTAGTCATAGGTCCACCCCTGCACGTCCTGCGGCAGGCCGATGAAAGCCGGGCCGCAATCCGCCGGATCCAGCAGGGTGGCGATGGCGGCGGGCAGCGACTGGATCACCTGCGCCGGATGGCAGATGCGATCCCAATAGCGGCTGACCGGCTTGAACGCGTCATTCACGCCAAAGGTCGGATCGTTGAAATTCTCCATCTGTTGCAGCACCGGGTCCGGCAGGCGGGTCAGGAACGTATCGCCGCAAAGCATCAGCATCGGCAGGCGATTCGCATGGGCCAGCCCGGCGGCTGTCACCAGGTTCGCGGTGCCGGGCCCGGCGCTTGCCGTGCAGAACATGAAACGCTGGCGCAGCCAGGCCTTGGCGTAGCCTGCCGCGGCGAATCCCATGCTCTGTTCATTCTGCCCGCGATAGAGCGGCAGCTCTTCGCGCACCGTGTTCAACGCCTCGCCCAGGCAGGTCACATTGCCATGGCCAAAAATGCCGAAACCGCCGCCACACAGGCGCATTTCCTTTCCGTCGATTTCGATGAACTGGTTGGTAAGCCAACGAATAATCGCCTGCGCAGTGGTGAGGCGGATGGTGTCGGTCTGTGTGGTCATGTCTGCGGGCTCCCCCGGATTTTTCGGCGCCATGCCGAATGCAGCTTGCGAGTTTTCGATTCACACGATACAGTTTTTGCAACCGGTTGCAAACAGTTTTCAAAATGGAGGGCGGATCGCATGTCAGAAATTGGCATCGGCATTCTTGGCGGCGGCTACATGGGCAAGGCCCATTCCGTGGCCATGGCCTCGGTCGGCGCGGTGTTCAACACCACGCTGCGGCCCCGGCTGGAAATGATCTGCGCCTCGTCATCGGACAGCGCCGAACGCTACCGGCGCGCCTATGGATTCGCCCGGGCTACCGATGACTGGCAAACCTTGGTGAACGACCCGCTGATCGACGCCGTGGTCATTGCCACACCGCAGGAGCTCCACCGCCAGATCGCCGAAGCAGCCCTTGCCCTGGGCAAACCGGTTTTTTGCGAAAAACCCTTGGGAGCCTCGCTGGAGGACAGTGCGGCCATGGTCACGGCAGCCCGGGACTCCGGTGTCGCCAACATGGTCGGCTTCAACTATATCCGCACCCCCGCCAGCCAGTACGCCCGCGCTCTGATTGCTGGGGGTGAGATCGGCGAGATCACCTGGTTCCGCGGCGAACATACCGAGGACTTTTATGCCGATCCCCAGGCCCCCGCGACCTGGCGCACCAGCGGCATGGCGAACGGTACGATGGGTGATCTCGCTCCGCATATGATCAACGGAGCGCTGGCCCTGATGGGTCCGATCGCGCGGGTCATGGCCGAAGTTGAAACCGTTCACAAAAATCGACCCGGTGGCAAGGTGACAAATGACGACCACGCCCAGATGATGGTGAGGTTCGAAAACGGCGCCATGGGGGCCATGTATTTCAGCAGGATCGCGACCGGGCGAAAGATGGGCTATGCCTATGAAATTACGGGCACAAAAGGGGCGATCCGATTTGATCAAGAGGATCAGAACGCATTGTGGCTCTATCGCATGGCCGATCCCGACGCGGAGCGCGGCTTTCGAAAGATCCTGACCGGCCCGGCCCACCCGGATTATGAACCCTTCTGCCAGGGCCCCGGTCACGGCACCGGCTACCAGGACCAGATCATCATCGAGGCGCGCGACTTCCTGCGCGCCATCGAGACCGGCGAAGCGGTGTGGCCCACCTTTCGCGACGGGCATGAGGTGAACAGGGTGATCGCGGCGGGGCTGGGCTCCGCCAGGGATCAGGCTTGGAAGAATATCAACGATTACTGAGCATCGGAGACGAAACGGATGAGCATCAGAATTGGCAATGCGCCCTGTTCCTGGGGCGTGGAGTTCGCGGGCGATCCGCGCAATCCGACCTGGCAGAAAGTGCTGAAGGACTGCGCCGCTGCGGGCTACAAGGGGATCGAGCTTGGACCCGTTGGGTTCATGCCCGAAGACCCGGTGGAACTGGGTGAGGGGCTGGCCGAACATGACCTGACGCTGATTGGCGGCGTGGTGTTCCGCCCCTATCACGACCCGAAGGCCTGGGACGACGTGCTGGATGCCACCCACCGCACCGCACGTTCGTTGCAGGCGCATGGAGCCCGGCACCTGGTTCTGATCGACTCGATCAGCCCGCGCCGTGCGCCCACTGCAGGGCGGGCGGCAGAGGCCGAACAGATGGACAAAGCTGAATGGCAGGCCTATCGCGACCGGATTGCCGAAAGCGCCCGCATCGGGACCGAAGAATACGGCTTGACCGTGGGTATCCACGCCCATGCCGCGGGGTTCATGGATTTCGAACCCGAGCTGGAGCGCCTGTTGAATGAGGTGGACGAAAACCTCCTGAAGATATGCTTCGATACCGGCCACCATTCCTATGCGGGTTTCGATCCGGTTGCCTTCATGAAACGGCACGTGGGGCGGATTTCCTACATGCATTTCAAGGATATCGACCCGAAGGTGAAGGCGGATGTCATCGCCAGTCGCACCGGTTTCTATGACGCCTGCGGGCAGGGGATCTTTTGCAACCTCGGCGAGGGTGACGTGGACTTTCCCGCCGTGCGCCAGGTGCTGCTGGACGCCAAGTTCGAGGGCTGGTGCACGGTCGAACAGGACTGCGATCCGACGCTCGACCCGGACCCGCTGGGCGATGCGGGGAAAAACCGCGAATACCTTGAATCGATTGGCTTCAACTGAGGAGATCCGAGCCATGGCAAAACTGAAATGGGGCATGATCGGCGGGGGTGAAGGCAGCCAGATCGGACCGGCCCACCGCCTGGGCGCTCTGGCCGATGGGCATTTCGAGCTGGCCGCCGGTGCGTTGGATCACCGGCCCGAGGCAGGGCGCGAATATGCGCAGCGTCTTGGGGTGGCCGCTGACCGTGCATATGGCGACTGGACGGAAATGCTGGCGGGCGAAAGGGACCGCGACGACCGGATTGATCTTGTCACCGTCGCTACCCCCAACTCGACACATTTCGAGATCACCAAGGCCTTTCTTGAAGCCGGGTTCAACGTGCTTTGCGAAAAGCCGATGACGATGACCGTCGAAGAAGGCGAAGAGATCGTCCGCGTGGCCGAGCAAACCGGCAAGATCTGCGCGGTGAATTATTGCTACTCGGCCTATCCGATGGTCCGGCAGGCCCGTGCAATGGTCAAGGCAGGTGAGATCGGCAAGGTGCGGCTGGTGGTGACAGCCTTCAGCCATGGCCACCACGGCGACGCGACGGATGCGGATAATCCACGGGTCCGTTGGCGCTATGACCCTGAAATGGCGGGGGTTTCCGGGCAATTCGCCGATTGCGGCATTCATGCGTTGCACATGGCCAGCTTCATTGCCAACGACGAGGTCGAGACCCTGTCGGCCGACTTCGCTTCGACCGTTGCCAGTCGTGAACTGGAGGACGATGCGATGGTCAATTTCCGCACCGCAGGCGGGACTGTCGGGCGTCTCTGGACCTCGTCGGTTGCGATCGGTCGGCAGCATGGCTTTGACATTCAGGTATTCGGTGAAACGGGCGGTCTGCGTTGGGCTTCGGAGCAACCGAACCAGTTGATCTATACTCCGGTCGGGGCGCGCACCCAGATCATCGAGAAGGGGGAGGGTGGTCTGCACGCGGATGCCGAGCGCCTGTCGCGAGTTGCCATCGCACACCCTGAGGGATTTCCCTTGGCGGTGGCCAACATATACTGCGATCTGGCTGACGCGATCCGTGGCGAGACACGCGACGGCCTGCCCGGTGCCGCGGATGGCGTGCGTTCGATGGCGGCAGTCCACACGGCGGTGGCCTCGGCCAAAAATGGCGGCGCCTGGATGGACGCACGGCCGTCTATCTTCCGCTAACGCGCGCAAGCAATTGATTTGAAAACCGGGTTGGCGCCCGGTTTCCATTCTTTTAGGCTGCGCGCCAAATATTTGATTTTAAAGCAAAACCAGAATCCGACTTCGCCGCTGGCCGCTGCTAACCGCTGACGGGTTTCAGCGTCCCGCGCTCCACCACGGAACAAGGGAAAATCCGTGCCTCGGGCAGGCGATCAGGGTCGTCCAACATGGCCACCATCAGCTCGATCGACGAGGTGATGATCTGGCGGATCGGCTGGTGGATGGTGGTCAGGTTGATGTTTTCCCACCGGGCCATCTCCATGTCGTTGAGCCCGATGATGCCAATGTCGTCGGGCACCTGCAGGCCGCTGTCTTCGATTGCGGAGAGCGCTCCGATTGACAGCACATCGTCGCCACAGAAATAGGCCTGTGCTAGCGCCTGCGCCTGCGCCGTTTTCAGAAGGCGCGTCATCTCGCGTCGACCAGCATCGAAGGAATAGGCTTCAGCAAAAGAATAGGTGGTTTTGATCTGTGGGTGAGTTGCCATTTCGGACATGAAGCCGGAGTAGCGGTCCTGGGTCGAGGTTGCGGATTCGGGGCCGCCAAGGAAGGCAACATGGGTATGGCCGCGCGCCACCAGTTCACGGGCCGCCATGCGACCACATTCAACGTTGTTGATCCCCACCACGTGAACCTGCGGCGTGGCCGATGATCGCCCGAAAGCGTGGACTACCGGGAGCCCGGCATCGCGAAACGCCTTTGAGAAACCCGAGGGCAGGGTGGAGGAGGCGACGACGACTCCGTCAACTGAATATTGCCGCATCATACGGACGGAGTTTTCGGGATCGACCTCATTCGAAAGGTTTACCAGCAAGGGCCGCAATCCGCAGTCCTGAAGCCCGCGGGTGAACAGATCAAAGACCTGCAGGAAGATCGGGTTGTGGAAGTTGTTCGAAATCAGCCCGATCAGCTTGGTGCGTCCCGTGGTCAGCGACGAGGCCAGCGCGTTGGGGCTGTAGCCCAGTTCTTTTGCGGCCTTCTCGACCTTGCGCCGCGTTTTGTCAGAAACAGAGGCACCTTCCGTGAATGTGCGGGACACTGCGGAGCGTGACACCCCCGCGCGCTCTGCAACCTCTTTCAATGTGACGGCCATTATTTGCTGGTCCTCGCGTGCCTGTGTGCTCCTTTTAGCGTGTTTTCCGCTTGGATGCAGCATGAAACGAAGTCATTCATATTGCAACCGGTTGCAAAATGGCCTTGGGTATGCTTTAAGCTGAGTCGGACCGTGGCTCCTTTGTCGCGGCTTCGTCCAAAAAGTGAAACTGGGAGGATCACATGACATCACTGGTAAAGAAACTGGCGCTTGCAACCGCGGTCGCAGCTGCGCCGTTTGTCGCCGCGACCACGGCGTCTGCGGAAGGTGAGAAGTATATTCTTGTCAGCCATGCACCTGATAGCGACAGCTGGTGGAATACCATCAAGAACGGCCTCGCGCTTGCTGGCGAGCAGATGGGTGTGGAAGTCGAATACCGCAACCCGCCGTCCGGCGACCTTGCCGACATGGCGCGGATCATCGAACAGGCCGCGGCTTCCGGTCCGAACGGTATCATCACGACACTGGCAGACCCCGACATTCTGGAAGGCCCGATCAGGGCGGCCGTGGACAGCGGTGTTGACGTCATCATCATGAACACCGGTTCGCCGGAAAAGGCCCGTGAGGTCGGTGCGCTGATGTATGTGGGCCAGCCGGAGTATGACGCCGGTTATGCGGCCGGTCTGCGCGCCAAGGCCGACGGTGTCGGGTCATTTCTCTGTGTGAACCACTATATCGTTCAGCCGTCGTCGCAAGAGCGCTGCCAGGGTTTTGCTGACGGCCTGGGTATCGAGCTTGGAACCCAGATGATCGACGCCGGTCAGGACCCGGGCGAGATCAAGAACCGCGTGCTGGCCTATCTGTCCGCCAACCCGGACACCGACGCGGTGCTGACCCTCGGCCCGACCTCCGCCGACCCGACCCTTCTGGCACTGGACGAGAACGGCATGGCCGGTGACATCTACTTCGGCACCTTCGATCTGGGCGGCGAAATCGTCAAAGGCATCAAGTCGGGCGTTATCCAGTGGGGTATCGACCAGCAGCCCTTCCTGCAGGCCTATCTGCCGGTGGTCGTGATGACCAATTACCACCGCTACGGTGTTCTTCCCGGCAACAACATCAACTCCGGTCCCGGCTTCGTCACCGCTGACGGCCTGGCCAAAATCGAAGAACTCGCGGGCGAATACCGCTGATCTTCGCGGTCGGGGGCGCCGCGCGGGCGGCGCCCCCCTTGTTTCCGAACTCCTGAAACCCTTTTCTCACGGGGAGATGTCGCATGGCTAACGCGGCCCCACCCACGGCACAAACCGACGAACGCATCAAGGAAATATCTTCGTTCCGCAAAGCGTTGATCCGGCCCGAACTGGGCGGAATCGTTGGCACCATCGCCGTGTTCACCTTCTTTCTGCTGTTTGCTTTCGACAGCGGCATGTTCAACAGCCGGGGGGTGCTGAACTGGTCCGTCGTCTCGGCGCAGTTCATGATCATCGCCGTGGGCGCCTGTCTTCTGATGATTGCTGGTGAGTTCGACCTGTCGGTAGGGTCAATGATAGGTTTCGCGGGGATGATGATCGCGATCTTCTCGGTCACGCTTGGATGGCCGGTCTGGATGGCTATCCTCGTGACCTTTGCCATGAGCGTGTCAATCGGCGCGCTTAATGGCTGGATCGTGGTCCGAACGGGCCTTCCCAGCTTTATCGTGACACTCGCCTTCCTCTTCATCCTGCGCGGTTTCACCATCTTCCTGCCGCAGGTGATCGAACGCAAAACGATCATTGGCGGCGTCAAGGACGCAGCCGAGGGCGACTGGCTGGCGCCCATCTTCGGCGGCAAGATCCTGCAGGGGCTGTTTACCTGGCTGGGCGAGGCCGGTCTGATCGCCACATTCGAGCGTGGCACCCGAGCCGGTCAACCGGTCGTGGACGGGGTTCCAATGCTGATCGTCTGGGCGATCGTGCTGATTGTATTTGGCCATGTGCTTTTGACCAAGACCAAGTTCGGCAACTGGATTTTCGCTTCGGGCGGAGATGCCGAAGCCGCGCGCAACTCCGGTGTGCCGGTCAACCGGGTCAAAGTCCTGATGTTCATGTTCACCGCCTTCTGTGCCACCGTCTTTGCCGTCTGTCAGGTGATGGAATTCGGCTCCGCCGGTGCCGATCGTGGCCTGCTGAAAGAATTCGAGGCCATCATCGCCGTGGTCATCGGCGGCGCGCTACTGACGGGCGGCTACGGCTCGGTCCTGGGGGCCGCTCTGGGCGCACTGATCTTCGGCGTGGTCCAGCAGGGCCTGTTCTTTGCCGGCGTCGAAAGCTCTCTGTTCCGGGTTTTCCTGGGCGTGATCCTGCTGGGCGCCGTGATCCTGAACACCTATATCCGTCGCATAATCACTGGGGAGCGCTGAGATGAATCCCGAACACGCACCCATCATCCAGATGAAAAACATCGAGAAGCATTTCGGCAGCGTCATCGCGCTGGCAGGCGTCTCGCTGGAGGTCTTCCCGGGCGAATGCCATTGCCTGCTGGGCGACAATGGCGCCGGCAAGTCGACCTTCATCAAGACCATGTCCGGTGTGCATCAACCGACCCATGGCGAAATCTTCTTCGAAGGTGAACCGATGAGCTTCGCCGATCCGCGTGACGCCATCGCAGCAGGGATTGCCACCGTGCACCAGCACCTGGCGATGATCCCGCTGATGTCGGTCAGCCGCAACTTCTTCATGGGCAACGAACCGGTCAAGAAGATCGGCCCGTTCAGCTTCTTCGACCACGAGAACGCAAACCGTGTGACCATGGAAGAGATGCGCAAGATGGGCATCAACCTGCGTGGTCCCGACCAGGCGGTCGGCACCCTGTCGGGTGGCGAGCGTCAGACTGTCGCCATCGCCCGTGCGGTGCATTTCGGCGCCAAGGTGCTGATCCTGGACGAACCGACCTCGGCACTGGGCGTGCGCCAGACGGCAAATGTGCTGGCCACCATCGACAAGGTGCGAAAACAGGGTATCGCGGTGGTCTTCATCACCCACAACGTGCGTCACGCGCTGGCAGTGGGCGACCGGTTCACCGTGCTCAATCGCGGCCAGACCCTGGGCACCGCGCAGCGCGGGCAGATCACGCCGGACGAATTGCAGGACATGATGGCTGGCGGGCAGGAACTGGTTGCTCTGGAGGGCAGCCTGGGCGGCACCGTTTAGGGGCTTGATGGCGGCCCTGCCCAGTTCGCGAAATGACAGGGGGCGGGGCTGCCGAGTTCCGCCTTCCCGGCCCCGGGCTCAAAACCGGCCCCGGGCCCATCCCTCCGGCAGTCATGCTCTGTGTCAGCCGTGTGTCCATCAGGTTTTGGTAGGCCAAATTTGGTCTGTTGCTTGCTTGCAAACTCCGTCGGCAAAGGGGGCAGAGGCTTCGGGCCTGCCTCTGCGGGCAACGACGTCCCGACGAAGAGTGCGTGAACATCAACGCCGAACGGCGTTTCCTTGTCGATTCTGAAAGCAACCTTGTCCGAAACGACAACGGCAAAGCCCTTTGTATTCCCCGCTAATGCCCGGGTAATGCAAGGGGAGTCCGCATGCGATATTCCGCTCTGAGATTGATCAAGGAGAGCCTGACCGGCCACAAGGGCTGGCAGCCGCAATGGCGTGATCCGGCCCCGCAGGCCGCCTACGACTATGTCATCATCGGCGGGGGCGGCCATGGGTTGGCCACCGCCTATTACCTGGCCAGGCAGTTCGGCGGGCAGCGGATCGCAGTGCTGGAAAAGGGCTGGATCGGTGGCGGCAATGTGGGGCGCAATACGACGATCATTCGTTCAAACTACATGCTGGATGGCAACGAACCCTTCTATGAGTTCTCGATGAAACTCTGGGAAGGGCTGGAGCAGGAGCTGAACTACAACGCGATGGTCAGCCAGCGCGGGATCCTGAACCTGGTGCACACGGACGCCCAGCGTGATGCGGCACGCAGGCGCGGCAATGCAATGATCCTGAACGGGTCCGATGCCGAGCTGCTGGACACCGGGGGCGTGCGGGCGATGTATCCGTTCCTGAACTTCAAGGACGCGCGGTTCCCGATCAAGGGCGGGCTTTTGCATCGGCGCGGCGGCACCGTGCGCCACGACGCGGTGGCCTGGGGCTATGCGCGCGGGGCCGACATGCGCGGCGTGGACATCATCCAGAACTGCGAAGTGACCGGGTTTCATATCGAAGGTAGCACCTGCCTGGGGGTTGAGACCACGCGCGGTTTCATAGGCGCGAAGAAGGTCGGCGTCTCGGTCGCTGGCAGCTCCAGCCGGGTCATGGCAATGGCGGGCATGCGCCTGCCGATCGAAAGCCACGTGCTGCAGGCATTCGTCTCCGAGGGGCTGAAACCCTTCATCCCCGGGGTGATCACCTACGGGGCCGGGCATTTCTATTGCAGCCAGTCCGACAAGGGCGGTCTGGTCTTTGGCGGTGATCTGGACATGTACAACTCCTATGCCCAGCGCGGAAACCTGCCGGTGGTCGAGGATGTGGTGGAAAGCGGCATGTCGCTGATCCCGGCGCTGGGCCGCGCCCGTCTGCTGCGCGGCTGGGGCGGCATCATGGACATGTCGATGGACGGATCGCCCTTCATCGACAAGACCCATATCGAAGGGCTCTATTTCAACGGAGGCTGGTGCTACGGCGGGTTCAAGGCCACGCCGGCGGCGGGCTACTGCTTTGCCCACCTGCTGAAAACCGACCGCCCGCACGAGACCGCCACCGCCTATCGCCTGGACCGGTTCCTGACCGGTCACATGATCGACGAAAAGGGCCAGGGCGCGCAGCCCAACCTGCATTGACGGCCACCCCGTCCTGATCTCCCTGCGACATGAGGAACCGACCCGATGATCATCAACCACCCCCTTCTGGGCCCGCGCGACGCGCAGGAGTTTACCTATCTGGGCGACGCAAGCCTGATGAACCGGCCCGACTGGCAGGCCGAGGGCGCGGCGAAGGCGTTCCACGACTACCTCTACCTGCGTGACAACCCGGCAGGAGAGCACCGGGAATTGTGGTTCCACGAGCAGGGCGACCGCTCCTGGCTGGTGGTGACGCGCAACACCGTGACCCACGAAATCCTGAGGGTGGAGCTGGCCCGCGACGTGGCCCTGGCCGAACCTGCGCTGGAGGCTGCGCAATGACCCAGACGAACCGCCTGCCCGGGGGGCTGATCGACCGGTCCACCGCGCTGAATTTCACCTTCGACGGCAAAACCTACCCCGGCCACCCGGGCGACACGCTCGCCTCTGCCCTCCTGGCCAATGGTGTGCGCCTGATGGGGCGCTCGTTCAAATACCACCGCCCGCGTGGGCCGCTGAGCGCGGGCAGTGAAGAGCCCAATGCCCTGGTCGAACTGCGCTCGGGTGGGCGGCAGGAGCCCAACACCCGTGCCACGGTGGCCGAGATTTTCGACGGGTTCGAAGCCAATTCGCAAAACCGCTGGCCCTCGCTGGAACGCGACATGATGGCGGTCAACGACCGGTTCTCGAACTTTCTGATCGCGGGTTTCTATTACAAGACTTTCATGTGGCCCAGGGCCTTGTGGGAAAAGCTCTACGAACCGGTGATCCGCAGGGCCGCAGGGCTTGGCAGCCTGACGGGCGAGCCCGACCCGGACGCCTATGACAAGGGTTTCCTGCATTGCGACCTGCTGGTGATCGGGGCGGGGCCCGCGGGTCTGGCCGCTGCCCTGACGGCAGGCCGCGCCGGTGCGCAGGTCATTCTGGCGGATGAGGATTTCCTGCTGGGCGGCCGCCTTCTGTCAGAAACGCACGGCCTGGGCGGCATGTCCGGTGCTGATTGGGCCACACAGGTGCAGGCCGAGCTTGCGGCGATGGGCAATGTGCGGGTGATGCCACGCACCACCATTTTCGGCGCCTACGATCACGGTATCTATGGCGCGGTGGAACGCAATGCCGACCACCTGATCGCGCCCGCCGCAGGCAAGCCACGCCAGACGCTCTGGCGCATCTATTCGAAACGTGCGCTGGTTGCGACCGGTGCCATCGAACGGCCCATTGCCTTCGAAAACAATGATCGCCCCGGCGTGATGCTGGCCGGAGCCACGCGGGCCTATGTCAACCGCTGGGCCGCCACACCGGCGCAGAGCGTGGTGGTCTTTGCCAACAATGATGACGCCCACAGGACCGCCCGTGACCTGATCGCCAAGGGGGTAGATGTGCCCGCCGTGATCGACATCCGCCCGGATACGCCCGGCATGGAGGGCACCGAAGTGCTGGCCGGTGCACGAATTGCCGACACCAAGGGACGCCTGGGCCTGACGTCGGTCACGGTGCGGCTGGCAACCGGCCGGACTCGCGTGATCCGCTGCGGGGCGCTGGCCATGTCCGGCGGCTGGAATCCGAACCTGGGCCTGACCTGCCACCAGCGCGGGCGCCCGGTCTGGGATGCCAGCATCCATGCCTTCGTGCCCGGAGGCGGTCTGCCTGTTGGCCAGTCGGTCGCCGGTGCCGCGAAAGGCGAGATGACCACCGCCGGGGCTTTGTCCGGCGGCGCGCAGGGCGCGGTGGAGGCGCTTGCCGACCTGGGTATCACGGCCACGGTTCCCGACCTGCCCGAGGCCGAGGATGCGCCTGTCGCGCTCACCCCCTTCTGGCATGTCAAAGGCGCCAAACGCGCCTGGCTCGACTTCCAGAACGACGTTACCGTCAAGGATGTGAACCTGGCCCAACAGGAAGGCTTCACCTCTGTCGAGCACCTGAAGCGCTACACCACGCTGGGTATGGCGACGGATCAGGGCAAGACCTCGAACATGGGCGCGCTGGCGGTGATGGCCGAGCTGACCGGCAAGTCTATCCCGCAAACCGGCACCACCATCTTCCGCCCGCCCTATACGCCAGTGGCGATGGGCGCGCTGGCGGGCAGGGCGGTGGGCAAGGAGTTCCACACGACCCGCCTGACGCCCAGCCACAAATGGGCCAGCGAACAGGGCGCGGTCTTTGTCGAGGTCGGCAACTGGCTGCGCGCACAGTGGTTCCCGCGCCCCGGCGAGTCCCATTGGCGTCAATCCGTGGACCGCGAGGTGCTTCAGACCCGAAAGTCGGTTGGCATCTGCGACGTCACCACCTTGGGCAAGATCGACGTGCAGGGGGCGGATGCCGCCGCGTTCCTGAACAAGATCTACGCCAACGGCTTCGCCAAGCTGCCGGTGGGCAAGGTGCGCTATGGCCTCATGCTGCGCGAAGATGGCATTGCCTTTGACGATGGCACGGCGGCCCGCCTGGCCGAGGACCATTTCGTCGTCACGACCACCACCGCAAATGCGGTTCCGGTCTATCGCAACATGGAGTTTGCGCGGCAATGCCTCTGGCCCGAACTGGACGTGCAGTTGATCTCGACCACCGAGGCCTGGGCGCAATACGCCGTCGCCGGTCCGAACGCGCGCAGGCTGCTTGAGAAGATCGTTGACCCCGAACATGACATCTCGAACGAGGCGTTCCCCTTCATGGCCTGCGGAGAAATCTCCGTTTGCGGTGGTTGCCGGGCGCGGCTGTTCCGCATCTCGTTTTCCGGGGAGCTCGCCTATGAAATCGCCGTGCCGACCCGCTATGGCGACGCGCTGATGCGCGAGATGATGGCGGCGGGAGAGGCGTTCGGCGTGGTGCCCTATGGCACAGAGGCGCTTGGTGTGATGCGGATCGAAAAGGGCCACGCGGCAGGCAATGAATTGAACGGTACCACCACCGCGCTGAACCTGGGCCTGGGGCGCATGGTGTCGAAGAAAAAGGACTGTATCGGCAATATCCTGTCCGAGCGGCCCGGGTTGAACGGCGACGATGCGCTGAACCTCGTGGGCCTGCGTCCGGTGGACGCCGGGCAGCACGTGCCGGCCGGCGGGCACCTGATGGCGGCAACCGGCCCCGTCGATGCCGCCCATGACCAGGGATATGTTACCTCAGCGGCCTATTCGCCGATCCTGGAAAGCTCGATCGGGTTGGGTTTCGTCAAAGGCGGGTTCGACCGCATGGGTGAGCACCTGCGCCTTGTAAACCCCTTGGAGAGACAGGAAATC
>NZ_JASBTN010000082.1 GCF_030148435.1 Aliiroseovarius sp. | reverse complement strand
TGAAATATGCCTTCTTGCACGTGTTTAGGAAAGTAAGGATTACCTTACCTCCTACCTTGCGCCCCGTGCTGAAACTGGTGGATTGCCACCATTTCCTCTTGCTGTCACGGCAGGAAAACCGGCGTGACCCGCTGAGAACGGCAGACTTTGAATGCAGCCTGTCCGTGTTGCCGCCGACAGGGCGTACCGCCCGGTCAGAACGTGTATATCTGATTCAGGAAAGTGGCCTTCAGCACTGCCTGCGCGGTGGTCTCGACGCCCAGTTTCTCGCGCGCGAGCCGAAGGTGTTTTTCAACTGTCGCAGTCTTGACGCCAAGGATTGTCGCAATGTCCTGGTTGGTCTTGCCATCGCCGATCCACTCCAGCACTTCGCGTTGCCGGTCAGACAGGCGCGGCATGACCTTGTCATGGGGCAGGGAGAGGATCTTGAGGTGAACGACATTGTTCATCGCTTCGATCTCGCGCCCATGGTGATCCCAGATCCGGTCGATTTCCCCCTGCTCGGCGCCTGCGGGGCCGGCCAGTGAAATCACGCCCTTGGCACGTGTGGTCCCCTCGGCAAAACAGATGGTGTAACCGGCCGTTACCCCGAATTCCCTGTTCACCTCCAGGACCGCGCGTTCAGCCGCTGTCAGGTCGTCCATGATCGATCGGACATAGCTCCAGCTGCAGGACCCGGTACAGTCCCGCGCCCAGCGGATCATCGGGGCGTGGGCATAAAGCCCATCCTCGATGAAGCGCTTGAAATAGCCCGGATCATGGTTTGACAGAAACAGGCTGTCCTCACGCGGACCCGTGGGGGAATTCGGCGTGGTGTAATGCGTGTTGCCGTAGATCAGCCGCGGAAAGCCGTATTCAGCCATGGTCCGGCAATGCAGATCCCAGACCTCTTCCAGGTTGTGGCTTTCATAGACCGCTTTAAGAAAGTCAAGCAACATCCTGATTTTCCTGAAGAACCTTCAAGTGGCCCAGCATGGCTCGGATCGCCAGAGGATAGCTGTCAGGCCCGAAGCCACAGATCTGGCCAACCGCAACACTTGCGATATAGCTCTTGTTCCGGAACGGTTCACGGGCATGAATATTCGACAGGTGCACCTCAACCACCGGGATTTCGGCGGAAGAAATTGCGTCCATCAACGCGATCGACGTGTGTGTATAGGCGCCGGCATTCAGGATGATCCCGTCGTGCAACCCGCGCGCCGCGTGGATGGCATCGATCAGCACGCCCTCGTGGTTCGATTGAACACAATCGACCCGCGCACCGAGTTCGTCGGCCACCTGGCGGCAGGTTTCTTCAATCTCGGCCAGAGTCGTGTGGCCGTATACTTCGGGCTGACGCTGACCTAGAAGGTTCAGGTTCGGCCCATTCAAAACGAGCAGTGACGCCATTGGTAAGTCCCTTGTTCCCATGCTCAGTTTACCCTTGTTGCTTAGGGAGTGTCGAGCGCGAAACAAACGGAAAAGGCGATGAAACTGGGGAATTGATCACAAATAGGTTGCATTCGAACATATCCCGCTGCACCGAAGGCCGGACGCAAGTTCCGGACAGAGCGACGATCGACTTTTGAGGCCGGCAGTCTCCCTAATAATTACCATATTATTGATTATGCGAATAACGTCGCAACGACCCTTGAGCTCACAGCGGATCCGACACCAGAATGTATGTTCGCGTGAGTGATCTGCCCGGCCGTCCTGTCAGCCAAGCGCGTAGCCCGTGCCCCGCACGGTGCGCAGCGGATCGGCTCCACCGTGTTTGCACAGGGCCTTGCGCAACCGTCCGACATGCACGTCGACCGTGCGCGTATCGACATAGATGTCCCGGCCCCAGACCCGGTCAAGCAGCTGTTCGCGGGACCAGACGCGGCCCGGTTTCTCCATCAACGTCGAGAGCAGCCGGAACTCGGTCGGGCCCAGTTTGATCGCCTCGCCCCCACGTGTCACCCGGTGGCTTTCACTGTCCAGCACGATGTCCTCGTACTCAAGGCGCTGGCCGACGGCGGCCGGACGGGTGCGCCGGAGCTGGGCGCGGACCCGCGCCATCAGCTCGCTGACGGAATAGGGTTTGACCACGTAGTCATCCGCCCCTGTTTCCAACCCGCGGACACGGTCCAGTTCCTCGGAGCGGGCCGAGAGCATGATCACCGGGATCGCACGGGTTTCCCTGCGGGTCTTTATCCGCCGGCAGATCTCGATGCCCGAAACACCCGGCAGCATCCAGTCCAGCAGGATCAGGTCGGGCATGACCTCCTCGATCAGGATCATAGCCTCGTCGCCGGTTTCGGCCATTACCACCTCAAAGCCTTCCGAGGCCAGGTTGTAGCGCAGGACTTCGCGTTGTGCGGGCTCGTCCTCGACCAGCAGAACGGTGGGCGTTTCGGCGCTCATCTCAATCGTCCATATCCACGACACCGGCCTGCGCGGACGGGTCATAATTGGCCCGTGTGGCCTTGGGGCGTGCTTCCTCCGGCATTTCTCCGGACACCAGGTAGATCACCTGATCGGCAATCGCGGTCACATGGTCGCCCATGCGCTCGATGTTCTTGGCAATGAAATGCAGGTGCATGCAGGCCGAGATGTTGCGCGGGTTCTCCATCATGAAGGTCAGGAATTCGCGAAACAGCGCATTGTACATCTGGTCGACTTCCAGATCGCGCTGGCGCACGTCATGGGCCATGTCCAGATCGCGGCGCATATAGGCGTCCAGCGCGTCCGACAGCATCAACTGGACCTCCTTGGCCATGCGGCGAATGGCGCCCCCTGCCCCGTCGATCGGCTCCATGTGGACAAGGACCGAGGTTCGCTTGGCCATGTTCTTGGCATAGTCGCCGACCCGTTCAAGGTTGCCGGCGATCTTCATCACCGTCAGCACCGTGCGAAGGTCCGAGGCAATCGGCTGGCGCAGCGCCAGAAGCCGGGCGCTTTCCTCGTTGATCTGCTCTTCCAGCGCGTCGATTACCTTGTCGGCGCGGCGCACCTGTTCGGCCAGTTCCTCGTCGCGATTCTTCAGCGAGTTGGCGCCATTGCGGATCGCGTCCTCGACCAGCCCGCCCATTTTCATCACATGGGCCTGGATCGCCTCAAGGTCGCGGTCGAAGGCGGATGCGATATGCTGTTCGTCTATCATGTTCCTGTGCTCTCCTGCCTCAGCCGATCCGGCCGGTGATATAGCTTTCGGTGCGCGGATCCACCGGGTTGGTGAAGATCTGCGAGGTTTCGCCGAACTCGACCAGGTTGCCCAGGTGGAAGAAAGCCGTTTTCTGGCTGACCCGCGCGGCCTGTTGCATCGAGTGGGTGACGATCACCACCGAGAAATTCTGACGCAGCTCGTCGATCAGCTCCTCGACCTGCGCGGTGGCGATCGGGTCGAGCGCCGAGCAGGGTTCGTCCATCAGCAGAACCTCGGGCTCGGTCGCCACGGCACGGGCGATGCAGAGGCGCTGCTGCTGGCCGCCCGACAACCCGGTGCCGGGTGCGTCCAGCCGGTCCTTGACCTCGTCCCAGATCGCGCCGCGGCGCAGAGATTTCTCAACGATTTCATCCAGTTCCGCCTTGTTTCTGGCCAGGCCATGGATGCGCGGACCATAGGCCACGTTGTCATAGATCGACTTGGGGAACGGGTTGGGTTTCTGGAACACCATGCCCACCTTTGCGCGCAGCTGCACCGGGTCGACGCGCTTGTCATAGATATCCTCGCCATCCAGCAGGATATCGCCCTTGATCCTGCAGATGTCGATCGTGTCGTTCATGCGATTGAGGCAGCGCAGGAAGGTCGACTTGCCACAGCCCGAAGGTCCGATGAAGGCGGTCACGGTCTTGTCCTCGATCTCGACATTCACGTCCTTGATCGCGTGGTTCTCGCCGTAATAGACCTGCACGTCCTTGGCCGAAATCTTGATGTCGTGCATGGTGGCTGCCCTTTCGATCTTGCTCATTTGGGTCATGTATTGGGCTCCTTACCAGCGTCGCTCGAACCTGCGGCGCAGGATCACGGCGATGATGTTCATGGTCATGAGGAACACGAGCAGGATGATGATACCGCCCCAGGCGCGTTCGTAATAGGCGGGATCGGCCCGCTTGGCCCATTCGTAGATCTGGGCGGGCATGGCGGAATTCGGCGACAGGAAGCCCTCGACGATGCCGCCGGGGTAGTTCGAGGCGATATAGCCGACCATGCCGATCAGCAGAAGCGGCGCGGTTTCCCCCAGGGCCTGCGCAAGCCCGATGATGGTGCCGGTCAGGATGCCGGGCATGGCCAGCGGCAGCACGTGGTGGAATACGGTCTGCATTTTCGAGGCCCCGACCCCCAGAGCCGCCTCGCGGATCGACGGGGGCACCGACTTCAACGAGGCGCGGGTCGAGATGATGATCGTCGGCAGGGTCATCAGCGTCAGCACCAACCCACCGACCAGCGGGGCCGATTGCGGCAGGTGGGCGAACTGGATGAATACGGCCAGGCCCAGGATGCCGAATACGATCGAAGGCACCGCCGCAAGGTTCGAGATATTCACCTCGATCAGGTCGGTGAACCAGTTCTGGCGGGCAAATTCCTCAAGATAGATCGACGCCGCGACCCCGATCGGCAGTGACAGCGCCAGCACCACCAGCATCATGAAGAAGCTGCCCAGCATCGAGACACCGATCCCGGCCTGTTCCGGGCGGCTTTCCGAGGCGTCCGCGCCGGTGATGAAGCCGGGGTTGAAGCGTTTGGCGACAACACCGGCCTCGCGCAGACCATCCACCATCTCAAGGTGCGCGGGTGTCAGGTTCTTGTCGCGCGCCAGGCTCTCGCGGGTCACGCGGCCCTTGAAGTAGCCGTCGACGCGGGAGCTGGCGAGCAGCCGGAAAGTGACGGTCTCGCCGATCCTGTCGGGGTTGGCCAGCACGAACTGTCGCACCTGGTTGGCGGCCCCGGCGCTCAGCAGTTTGCGCAGATCCTTGCCCTTGGTGAACGGGTTTTCGACCCCGGCCCCTTCGGTGGCGCGCTTGATCGCGGCGTCCAGAAGCGGGTTGTAGCCGAAGGTCGTTACCTTGGCCATTTGCGCCGGATCACGGTTGCCGCTCTTGTCGAGCTTGGCTTCCAGAAGCTCCACGTCGAGCGTGATGAAGGTCTGCTGGAAGGCGCCGACCCCCTTGAACAGGATCGACCCCAGAAGCAGCACCAGGAACACCAGCCCGATCGCAATGGCGGCTAAGCCATAGGCGCGAAAGCGCTTTTCGGCGGCGTTGCGGCGCCGGGTATGCGCATCTGTGGTCAGAAGCGAGGATTTCACGGCGGGATCGCTCATTCGTATTGCTCCCGGTATTTGCGCACGATGTACAGCGCGAGGACATTGAGGCCGAGGGTCAGGATGAACAGGGTCATGCCAAGGGCAAAGGCCACCAGCGCCTCGGGCGAGGCGAAATCGCTGTCGCCGGTCAGCTGGCTGACGATCTTGGCTGTGACGGTGGTCATGGCGGCAAACGGGTTCAGGTCCAGCCGCGCCGCCGCCCCTGCCCCCATCACCACGATCATGGTTTCCCCGATGGCGCGCGAGGCCGCCAGCAGGATCGCGCCGACAATGCCCGGCAGGGCGGCGGGCAGCACCACCTGGCGCACGGTTTCGCTCTGTGTCGCGCCCAGCCCGTAGGACCCGTCGCGCATCGTCTGCGGCACCGCGTTGATGATGTCGTCGGACAGGGACGAGACGAAGGGGATCAGCATGACGCCCATCACCAGACCGGCGGTCATCACCGACCGCGTGCCCTGCATCCAGCCCAGCCCGTCGGCGCCAAAGACGCTGACCAGCATCGGGCCGACGATGGTCAGGGCAAAAAGGCCGTAGACGATGGTGGGGATCCCGGCCAGCACCTCCAGCAGGGGTTTCGCGAACCCGCGGGTCGTGCGGCTGGCGTATTCCGACAGGTAGACCGCCGCAAAAAGGCCGATTGGCACGGCGACGACCAGCGCCACCAGCGAGATATAGATCGTGCCCCAGAGCAGCGGCAGGATGCCCAGGTGTTCCGACCCGCCCCGCCCTTCCGGGCTCCAGGTCGTGCCGAACAGGAAATCGCCCGCCGGGAACAGGCTGAAGAAGTTGATCGTGTTGAAGATCAGCGACAGGACGATACCCAGCGTGGTCAGAATGGCGATCGAAGCCGCGCCGATCAGCAGGATCAGGATGCCACTTTCCACCAGGTTGCGCGCCCTGAGCGTGGCCTGCGTCATGCGCACGGCGACCAGAAAGCCGCCCAGCCCGGCGGCCAGAACGATCGCGGTCATGATCCAGTTGCCGGTCGCGGTCATCACCCGCATCTTCTGCGCGGCGGCAAGAACCTCGGGCGCGACCTCGCTGCCCAGGGCCACGCCGACACCGCCCAGCAACGCGCGCAGATCGGTGGTTTGCGTGTTCAGGACAGTGGCCTCGGAGGCGCTCAGAACGCCCTGCGCGACAGCCAGGTCCAGACCTTCGGCAACCCGGCGCACGTCGGACATGATCAGGTTCAGAGCACCTTCATCCTGGTAATACGTCTGTGGGATCACACCCGAGGCACTGGCGTCGATCACCATCGGCTGCGCCACGGCCCAGAGCCCCAGAACCAGAACCGCCGGCACGAAGGCCAGCATCGCGACGTTGAAGCCGTAGTAGTTGGGCAGGGAGTGCAGTTTGCGCAGGTCGCCCCCGACACTGGCCAGGGCGCGGTTGCGGCCAAGCAAGAACCCCAGCCCGGCAAGGGCGAGAAGAATGATCAGAAGCCAGGAAGCTGACATGAGTGTCTCACTTGGTCAAAGTCGAGAAAGGGGGGGACGGCGCGGCGGTGCCGCGCCGTCCGGATCATTTTACTTGGTCCGTTCCGCCGCGACGGCATCCTGCGTGACGGCCAGCTCCGGATCCGACACCAGGCCGTATTCGGCCAGCGGGCCATCGGGGCCGGCGATCTCGTCGGCGACAAAGAACTCGGCATATTCCTTCAGGCCGGGGATTACACCGATATGCGCGGCCTTGATGTAGAAATACAGCGGACGCGAGACCGGGTATTCGCCGGTGGCGATGGTCTCGGTCGAGGGGGTCACGCCCGACATGGTGGCAACCTGCAATTTGTCGGTGTTGTTTTCATAGAAAGCCAGGCCGAAGACGCCGATCCCGTCCCTGTTGGCTTCGATCGAGGCCAGGGTCTCGGTATAATCGCCGTCGATGTCGACCGAAATGCCGTCGGTACGCAGGGCGATACAGGCTTTCTCGGCGGCTTTCTCGTCGCCGCCGTTCGCGGCCATGATCGCGTCGAAGGCGCCGGTGGCTTCGCAGCCGGCCAAAATCACCTTGTCCTCGAACACTTCGCGGGTGCCGTGCTTTGTGCCCGGAACGAAAGCGGCCAGCGACTGCGCCGGGAAGGCCGGGTTCACGTCGGCCCAGGTCTTGTTCGGGTTGTTGGCCAGGTTGCCGTCCACCAGCACCTTGTCCGACAGGGCCAGGAACCAGTCCGAGGGGGTGAATTCAAAGGTCTGGCCGTTGATGTCCGAGGCAAAGACGATGCCGTCATAGCCGATCCGCACCTCGATGATGTCGGTCACGCCGTTATCGGCGCAGGCGGCGATTTCGGTCTCCTTGATGGCGCGCGAGGCGTTGGCCACGTCGATGGTGTTCTCGCCGACCCCTTCGCAAAAGCGTTTCAGCCCGGCCGATGAGCCGCCCGATTCCACGACGGGGGTCGGGAAGTCGAAGTTTTCGCCGAAGGCTTCGGCGACGATCGAGGCATAGGGCAGCACGGTCGAGGACCCGGCAACCTGCACCTGTTCACGGGCTTGGGCGGCGGTGGCGGAAACGGCAGCTATGCCCAGGGCAGCGGCGGTCAGTTTCACGAAGGACATGGGTATCTCCTGATTGGGTGGCATGATCGTCGTCGTGACGATCTGTGCGTCGCGTCCTAGGGGGCTTGGCCAAAGCTTTTGTGTAAGTTTTGTAACAGGCGTATGACAAACGACCTTCGAGCCTGAAAATGGCGGCCAGAAGGTGGGTCAGGTGCCGCGCGGAACAAAGGGCGGGCCGCATTCATGCCCGCTGCGCCACGGCTTCGCGCGGCGTGTGGGGCGCCCCGGCCCTCAGGAAAGGCGCGCGGGGCCCAGTGGCAGGGACACCGTGAATCGGCTGCCCTGCCCCGGTTCCGAGGTGATCCGCAACCGGCCACGATGGCGGTTGACGATATGTTTGACGATGGCCAGGCCCAACCCGGTGCCCCCCACGCCGCGCGACCGGTGGCTGTCGACGCGGTAGAACCTTTCGGTGAGCCTGGCGAGATGGTGCAGGCTGATGCCCTCGCCCTCGTCGGCGACCTCGATTGTCACGCCGGGGCCGCGCAGGGCCGCAAGGTTGTCGTGGCGGGTCAGGGTGATCGTGACGGTTCCGCCTTCGGCGCCGTACTTGATCGCGTTTTCGACCAGATTGGTAAAGACCTGGGTCAGCTGGTCGGCATCCCCCTGCAGGTCGATGGCTGTGTTGCAACCCACGGTCCGCAACCGTCCCCCCCGCCCCTCGGCCAGCGGCTCCAGGCCCATGGCGACCGAGGTCACAATCCGTGCCACGTCCACATGATCGGTCGGACGCATGCGTTCAACATCCTCGACCCGGCTGAGGCTGAGCAGATCCTGCACCAGCCGGTTCATCCGCGCCGCCTCGCGCTCCATGATGTCCAGAAACCGATCGCGGGCCTCGGGATCATCGCGGGCCGGGCCGCGCAGGGTTTCGATGAAACCGGACAGGGCAGTCAGGGGGGTGCGCAGTTCGTGGCTGACATTCGCGACGAAATCGGACCGCATCTGCCCGGCTTCTTCGTGTGGGGTTATGTCTTCGAAAGTGACCAGCAGCCCATCCTCCCGGGGGAGACGGGTGATGGTGGCCAGGAAAACCAGCTCGCGCCCGGCCTCCTGGCCCAGGTATCGAGCGGTGGTCGGCGCCTCTCCCGGTGTGCGTGATTGTGCGGCCTCGATCGCTTCCAGCAACGCCGGTTGACGCAGCGCCGTGATATAGTGGCGTCCGACCAGACCGTCCCCCAACAGCCGGGAGGCGGGGGCATTCAGCGCCCCGATCCGGGCGTCGCGCCGGATGTAAACCTGCGGCACCGGCACCGACTGCACGAAATCTGCGGGTGTCATCAGAGGGTCTCCTGCGGGCTGGTCGGCCCAATCGCGAATCCGGCGCAGTTTCCGGCAGGACACCCGCGCTGTAAACCCCACCGATTCAATGAGTTTTTGCCTAAAAGGGGAATTGCAAACCGAATTACTCTTCTTATAATTGTGCGAAATATAAGTTGCGACTCATGGACAAGTGCGGCCCGTTCGGCCCGATCCGAAACCAGCCGAGAAATGGTAAGTCTGTGCGGTTGCCCATGCGAAATTTGACGAATATCGAAGACACGGCTGAAGATCGGCGTGAGGATCAGCCGGTTATCCTGGCAGTCGGCGAAATGTCCGGCTGGGGTGGCGCCAGTGACGGCCTGCCGCTCGACAGTGCCATTACTTTCATCGAGTTTCGCGAGCTGAGCGCCGAGCTGCTGGACCGGCTGGGCCCGGATATCATTCTGTCCCCGCTTCTCTGTTCCAGCTTCGACTGCATGGATCTGGCGCAGGTGCTGGACGGATTCGGGTTCCGGGGCCGTTACCGCGCGATGAGCGCGCAGGTGCCCCAACCGGAGTTGATCCGCCGCGAGGTTCATGCCTGCTGCCCGAGGCTGGATTTCGACCTCGTCAACGTCGACGTGGCGCGCAAGGTGACATTGAACTGAGCCCCCGCCACCGGGCGGGGACAGCGGATTACGGGTTTTCCGGGGCTTACCAGATCAGGTCGTGATCATCGCCCGCCAGTGCCGCGTAGTGGCGGTTCAGGTATTGCAGCGCGACCCGCAGCATGAACTTGCCTGAACGCTGCGGCATCTGAAGCTCGTGCTCGACCTGTTCCATGCCATGTTCCTGGCAGCAGACACGCAACAACATGTCACCAAGCTCCGGCTGAACCGCCGCCATCGCCGAATCGAATCGGGTCCTGGCATCCATGCGCCGGTCCGCACGCGAGGCGCCGGGCGCGGAGCCGCCCTGCCCGCCCATCACCCCGTCCCAGTCGAAACCGCCCGAGACATCCACCCCTGCCATTTCGAAATCGCGCTGCAGCCTTTCTCCCGCCGCGACCAGCTCGGAGGAGAGGTAAGAGCGGCCGGTCTTCTGATCCTTGCGGCGGGCCAGAACGCGCAGGGGGCTTTCCATGCCCACGGTCTGACCACGCCGGCGCGGGGTTTCCAGGCTGGACTGATGGCCGCGACCAAAGAACCCGGTGGCCACGCGGGCCGGTTGGGCGTGGTCAAAGCCGGCGGGCATTTCGGCAAAACCGAGCGCGGCGCTTTCATCTTCGGCCATGAAGCGGTTCAGGACCACGCGCCCGGCCGGTGCAATGCGATAGCGTGCGACGCGCCCTCCGTTGTCGCCGACGATCCATTCCCTGATCGCCATGACCTGCGCCACGGCGCGGTCGCATTTGGCGCGGATCACCGGGCGGCCATCTTCTGCTTCGACCACCACGACGGCGGTGTTCACGTTCGGGGTGACGGCCATGACCGCCCCCTCCTCAAGAAGGGCGCGCAACACCCGGGTGGCGTCGCGCCTCAGCACACGTGCGTCGGGCTGCCGGTCTTTCGTCAGGCGTTCATCCTTGCCGGGTACAGGGGATGTCTCCCCTGTCATATGGCTGCGGCGCAAACGTCCGAGGTCGGTCAGCATGCTGTCCACCAGCGGGTCGTCGCGTCGCTTTTCCGTCTTCTGAATCTGTCGGGACACGGTTGACGGAGCACAGCCTTCCTGGCGCGCCAGGGCGCGGATTGTTTGACCGCCCTCAACATGGTCCAGATACAACCGGACCGATTCCGGCAGCCAGCACGGATCTTCCCCACCGCCTTTTCCGTTCGACATTTCGCGCGTCATGTTTGCCCCCGTGTTGCCTTGCTTCTTTGTCCCCTTGAAACAAGGCTTTCCGATACGAACAACCCAAGGTTGCAGGCGGTCCTCAAAGCCTACTCATGAATTGGTTACTGGAAAGTTAACTGTTTCTCGTGGGAATTCAGTTTTGTTTCGATTTCATAAACAATTGCGAAAGGCACCGTACGGTTGCGCCGCAAAACGCAACACCCGTGTTGGTTGTGTCACTACTCAGGGCGACTCACCAAAAGGAGCCCGAACATGACCGACATCACATCCCTGCTCGCCAACCTGCGCCGCCCCCGTCTGCTGATCCGTGCCGCGCGGTTCGGCCTGACCGACTACAACCGCGACCGCGACCTGAAACGGGTCATGAAGGTTCCCCGCGCACCTTCGCCCGCCAAAGCCGTGGACGGGTTGATCGAGACCGAGGCCCGGATGGAGGCCACGCGAAAAGCGGGCGATGCCAGTTATTCGGTCGCGCGCCATGTCGAGGTCCTGATCGCGCTGATGGCCGAGGCCCGCCTGTTGCCGCGCCAGAACCGACCGGTCTGATCGGCGCGGGGACAACACGGCACAAGGGCCGCCGGATTGCCCCGGCGGCCCCTGCCTACAAGGTCCGTAAGTTTCGCGCTTTACGAGAAAGCGTCGGGCATGCTGTCTTTCTTTCTGGCAACGAAGTCGGCCAGGCCTTCGGCAATGGCCGGATCCATCGCCGGCTGCTGATAGTCCGCCAGCAGCTTCGCCACCCGTTCCGAGGCAAGCTGCATGGTGTCCCTGCCGCCTTCCTCTTCCCAGGTCTCGAAGGGCTTGTAGTCCAGCAACTCGGACCGCCAGAAGCTCTGCTTGAAATTTGCCTGGGTGTGGGCACAGCCAAGGTAGTGGCCGCCGGGGCCCACTTCGCGGATCGCATCCATCGCCTGGCCGTTCTCATCAGCCATGACACCCTTTGCCAGGTGGTGCAGCGTGCCCAGCTGGTCGGCGTCCATGACGAATTTCTCGAAGGACGAGACCAGCCCGCCTTCCAGCCAACCGGCCGAATGCAGCATGAAGTTCACGCCCGACAGCAGACCCGCGTTCAGCGAGTTGGCGGTTTCATAGGCCGCCTGGGCATCGGGCAGTTTCGAACCGTTGAACGAGCCCGCCGAGCGGTAGGGCAGACCCAGCCGGCGGAACAGCTGACCGCAGCCATACGTGACCTGGCTCGCTTCCGGCGTGCCGAAGGTTGGCGCGCCCGAGTTCATGTCGATCGAGCTTACGAAAGTGCCTGCGATGACCGGCGCGCCCTTGCGGATGAGCTGCGAGTAGGCCACGCCCGCCAGCACCTCGGCCAGCACCTGGGTCAGCGTACCGGCAACCGACACCGGCGCCATGGCGCCACCGACGATGAAGGGTGAGATGATGGCGGCCTGGTTGTTCTCGGCGAAGACCTCCAGCGCGCCCATCATCACGTCGTCATATTGCATCGGCGAGTTGATGTTGATGAGCGAGGTCATCACGGTGTTTTCCTGAACGAAGTCCTGACCGAACAGGATACCGGCCATGTCGACCGAATCCTGGGCGCGTTCGGGCGCCGTCACGGACCCCATGAAGGGCTTGTCCGAAAGCGTCATGTGGGCGTGCAGCATGTCCAGGTGACGCTTGTTCACCGGCACGTCGGTGGGTTCGCAGACCGTGCCGCCCGAGTGGTGCAGCCACTTGGACATATAGCCCAGTTTCACGAATTTGCGGAAATCCTCCATCGTGGCGTAGCGGCGGCCTCCGTCAATGTCGCGCACGAAGGGCGGGCCGTAGACCGGGGCCAGCACCAGGTTGTTGCCGCCGATGACCACGTTGCGTTCCGGGTTGCGGGCGTGCTGGGTGAACTGGCCGGGGGCCGTCTTGCACAGCTCGCGGGCCAGGCCTCGGGGAATGCGCACACGTTCGCCCTCGACATCGGCGCCCGCTTCGCGCCAGCGGTCCAGCGCCTTGGGGTTGTCGACGAAATTGACGCCGACCTCTTCCAGCACGGTCTCGGCGTTATATTCGATGATCTCGATTGCTTCCTGGTTCAGGATTTCGAGATTGGGGATGTTGCGCTCGATATACTTGGCGCATTCGATCTTGACGGCGGTGCGTTCGGCGCGGCGTGCAGCGCCCCCGCCCCCACGTGCCCTGCGGCGTGTTCTTTCTTCAGCCATAGGTCCATCCTCTGTGCGTATTCCTGTTCCGTGTAGTGATAGCCTGACACCCATCGGGAATCCCGCCGGGAACGGCCATTGAGTGGCAAAAACGACATTCCCGGAGACCGCAAAACAACATGCGCCTTCGTCTCTGCCGCAGCGCAGAGAGAGTTTTTCTAGGTAAATAGCAATATTCGACTATTCTGATTCACAGTTGGGTGCCATGGAAGGACCGAGCGGCAAGCAGTCGGCAGGCAGGCGCCCTTTGGAATTGGGAGGGATCTGTGAAAAACACCAAACACCACTCATGTGGTATGGCGGCCGTCGTGATTGCCCTGGGAAGTGCCATGGGGACCGGTCCTGCCGAAGCCACCAACGGCTATTTTGCAAACGGCTACAACCCGCAGCAAAAAGGACTGGCCGGCGCCGGCACCGCGATTGATACCGGGATAATGGGGATGGCCGTGAACCCGGCCCTCGGGTTTGGCAACGCCAACGCGGCCGAGGCCTGCATTTCCGCCTTTTCGCCGGACCGTGATGTCACCATTGCGCCCGGCGGCCCGTTGACGCCGGGCACTCACCGATCGAACAACCAGTTTTTCCCGATCCCTTGTGGCGGTGCGAACTGGCAGCTGAACGACCGCACCACCCTTGGCTTTGTCGTCTATGGCAACGGGGGAATGAACACCGAATACGACACGAACTTCTTTGCGGGGTTCGGTGCGGGTTCCAGCCCGCTTGGGGTTGACCTGATGCAGCTTTTCATCAGCCCGACCCTGTCCTATTCGGTCGATGAGGCGCTGACGGTCGGGGTCGCGCCGGTCTTTGCCGTGCAGGGGTTCCGCGCCTACGGGCTCGAAGCCTTCGCGGGGCTGTCCTCGAACCCGGCGGCCGTCACCAACAACGGCACGGACTGGAGCTATGGCGCGGGGATCAACCTCGGTTTGGTATGGTCGCCCAATGAAAACCTTACCTTTGGCGCCGCCTACCGCTCTCGGATTTTCATGACCGAGTTCGATGACTATGCCGGGTTGTTCGCCGAACAGGGCGATTTCGACATTCCGGCACAGGCCACCCTGGGCGTGGCTTTCAAGGTGTCACCCGATCTGACGCTCACCGCCGAGTATCAACACATCTGGTATGGGTCGATTGACGCGATCGCCAATCCGCAGACGGCTGGCGGGTTCCCTCTGGGCGGCAATACGGGGGCCGGTTTCGGCTGGAAGGACATGGACGTGTTCCGCGTCGGCGCGCAATACCGGGCAAGTGACCAGTTGACCCTCAGGGGGGGCGTCTCCTACGCGACCGAGTTTACCGACCCGTCCGAAGTCATCTTCAACACCCTCGCCCCGGCAACGCCCCGGTGGCATGTCGGCGTGGGCGCGACCTGGAACATGGATGCGAACCGGAGCCTGTCGGTCTCCTACACGCGTACATTCAGCCAGTCTCTGACCGGATCGAATCCGGTCATGACCGGCGGAGCGGTTCAGCCGGCCACCCTGCGCATGGATCAGCACGAGCTGGCCTTTGGCATGGCCTGGGCCTGGTAAACACGACCGTAAACTGACGAAGGGCGCCCCCATGTGGGGCGTCCCCCCTTGCACTGTCTGCGCCCCTGCCCTATTGCGCAGAACATGACCCAGACATCGCACGACCGCCTTCTCATCATCGACTTCGGTAGCCAGGTCACGCAGCTCATTGCGCGCCGCCTGCGTGAGCTGAACGTCTATTGTGAAATCCACCCCTATCAGAACGTCACCGCCGCGTTCATCCGCGAGATGGGCCCGAAGGCCGTGATCCTGTCCGGGGGCCCCGATTCAGTGACCCGCGAGGGCAGCCCGCGCGCGCCGCAGGAGCTGTTCGAGATGGGCCTGCCGATCCTGGGCATCTGCTATGGCCAGCAGGTGATGATGACCCAGCTTGGCGGCCGCGTCGAAAGCGGCCACGGCACCGCCGAATTCGGGCGCGCCTATGTCACCCCCCAGGGCGAGCATATCGACCTTCTGCGCGGCTGGTTCCTGGACGGCGACGAGCAGGTCTGGATGTCCCACGGCGACCACGTGTCGGAAATTGCCCCCGGGTTCGAGGTCTACGGCACCTCGCCCAACGCGCCCTTCGCGATCACTGCGGACATGGAGCGTCACTTTTACGCCGTGCAATTCCACCCGGAGGTGCACCACACTCCGAACGGGGCCACGCTCTATGAGAACTTCGTCAAGATTGCCGGCTTTGCAGGCGACTGGACCATGGGCGCCTACCGCGAGGAAATGATCCGCAAGATCCGCGAACAGGTCGGCGACAAGAAGGTCATCTGTGGCCTGTCCGGCGGGGTCGACAGCTCGGTCGCCGCCGTGCTGATCCATGAAGCGATCGGCGACCAGTTGACCTGTGTTTTCGTCGATCATGGTCTACTGCGCAAGAACGAGGCGCAGGAAGTCGTCTCGATGTTCCGCGAGCATTACAACCTGCCCCTGATCCACGCCGATGAAAGCGACCTGTTCCTGGGCGAACTGGACGGCCAGTCCGACCCGGAAACCAAGCGCAAGATCATCGGCAAGCTGTTCATCGACGTGTTCCAGAAACACGCGGACACGATCGAAGGTGCCGAATTCCTGGCCCAGGGCACGCTCTACCCGGACGTGATTGAATCGGTGTCGTTCAGCGGCGGCCCCTCGGTCACGATCAAGTCGCACCATAACGTGGGCGGGTTGCCGGAAAAGATGGGGCTGAAACTGGTCGAACCGCTGCGCGAACTGTTCAAGGACGAGGTGCGCGCCCTGGGGCACGAACTGGGCCTGCCCGCCAGCTTCATCGGCCGTCACCCCTTCCCGGGGCCGGGCCTGGCCATTCGCTGCCCGGGCGAGATTACCCGCGAGAAACTGGACATCCTGCGCGAGGCGGATGCGGTCTATATCGACCAGATCCGCAAGCACGGGCTCTATGACGAGATCTGGCAGGCCTTCGTCGCGATCCTGCCGGTGCGCACCGTGGGCGTGATGGGTGACGGGCGCACCTATGACTACGCCTGTGCGCTGCGCGCGGTCACATCTGTCGACGGCATGACCGCCGATTACTACCCGTTCAGCCACGAGTTCCTGGGCGAAACCGCCACGCGGATCATCAACGAAGTCAAGGGCATCAACCG
>NZ_JASBTN010000078.1 GCF_030148435.1 Aliiroseovarius sp. | reverse complement strand
ACGGCCCAGGCCACCAGCGCCAGACCGACAATCACACGCAGCGCGCGGTCGAGGGTACCTTCGTTCTTTGCAAACATGATGTAGTCCTTTCCTTGCCTGACCCCGGTTTACTCCCGCAGGGTGTGAAAGGCATGTGACCAGGTCACAGAGCGGGGGATTTTCTCACCTCTTCCAACCCGGCGCGGTCCAGAACGGTCACTTCCGCGCGCCCATGGAGGACCAATCCAGCCCTGGCCCAGCGGTCCAGCCGGCGCGAGACAACCTCGCGGGCCGACCCGATGGCGGTCGCCATGTCCGCCTGAGTCATGTGCAGGGTGCCGGCCCTTGCCCGGTCCAGGACCAATCCGGCCAGCCGCGCCTCGACCTTCATGAAGGACATGTTTTCAACCAGTTGCATCATGTCCTGCATCCGCGCGGCAAAGGCGCCAAAGACCATGCGGCGAAAGCCGGGCGAGCTGTCCACCAGGGCAAGGAACAGGTCTCGCGGGATCAGCACCAGCCGCGCGGGCCCGGCGGCGGTGGCCTCGCCGGTGTACTCCTCCCCGCCCAGCAGGCCCAGGGTGGACTGAATGCAGCTTTGTCCCGGCGCCACCTGATAGAGCAGGATGTCGCGCCCGTTCGGGCCGATCAGGTGCACATCCACCCGGCCCGACAGCACGACAACATAGCCCTTCACCGCGTCGCCGGGGGAAAACAGGACCGCGCCCCCGGGAACGTCCATCGGGGCAAGCCGGTCCAGAAGCGTGCGGGCGGGGGCGTCCAGACCGGCGATCTCTTGCGTGTCCTTGGTCCAGCTCATGAGATTTCATGCCTCCGGCGGGGATATTTTCGGCAAGATAAAGAGGGGCGCACAGCGCTTTTTATCTTGCTTCAAATATCCCGGGGGAGGGGTGCCCCGCAAGGGGTACGCCGTGGGGGCAGAGCCCCCGGGCCACGGGTCAGCCGCGCGAGCGTTTCTCGAATCGCGGCAACATGGCCGAGAAATCCTTGCCCAGCCCGTCTTCATCGTCGACGAAATCGCTGTAGAGCTCGGTCGCGCGCTGGCCCATCGGCGTGTCCGCATCCACCGCCTCGGCGGCCTGTTGCGACAGGCGCAGGTCCTTCAGCATCAGCTCGGCGGCGAAACCGGGTTTGTAACCGTTGTCGGCAGGCGATTGCGGGCCCACGCCGGGGGCGGGGCAATAGGCATTCATGGTCCAGCTGTAGCCCGACGAGGTCGAGACCACGTCGAACATCTTTTGCCGGTCGAGCCCCAGCTTGTCGGCCAGCGCGAAGGCCTCGCAGGTGCCCGCCATGGTAATGCCCAGGATCATGTTGTTGCAGATCTTGGCGGCCTGACCGGCGCCTGAGTCGCCGCAATGCACCGCTTTCTGACCCATGATGTCAAACAGCGGATTGGCCTTGGCGAAGGCGGCTTCGGACCCGCCGGCCATGAAGGTCAGAGTGCCGCCAGCGGCCCCGCCGACACCACCTGAGACGGGCGCGTCCACCGGCAGCAGGCCCGCCGCCGTGGCATCGGCCGCCACCGCGCGCGCACTTTCAACATCAACGGTCGAACAGTCGACGAACCCCGCGCCCTTGCTCATCGCCGGGATGATCTCTCCGGCCACGGCGCGCAGGATAGTGCCATTGGGCAACATGGTGATGACCACATCGGCGCCCGTGGCGGCCTCGGCGGCGGAGCCCGCCAAGGAAACGCCCTCGATCGACACCTCCGCCATGTCGAACCCGGTCACGTCGTGACCCGCTTTCGCCAGATTCGCAGCCATCGGGCCACCCATGTTGCCCAGTCCGATAAATCCGATTTTCATTGTGTCCTCCTCAGAACGTCAAAGCCTGGTCGCCCAACGGGGCCAGCATGGTGTCGATTGCTTCCTGCGGCAAGGTGTCGGGGTCGTGTTTCCACTGCGGCGAACGGTCCTTGTCGATGATCGCGGCGCGGATGCCCTCGATGAAATCGCCGTGTTCCATCGCGCGGTAGGTGTAGCGGTATTCCAGATCCAGCGCGGCGCGGATATCGGTCACGCCCCTAAGGCGGGCCATCATCTGGATGGTGACGGCGACGGACAGGGGCGAGTTGCGCAGTACGGTCTTCAGCGTCTTCTGGGCAAATTCGCCCGGATCCCTGCGCAGGTTGGCCAGAAGGCCGGGCAGGGTGGGCGCGGCGAAATGCGCGTCGATCGCGGGTTGCAGCGCGGCAAAGCTGCCCTCGGGGGCGTCCCCGGCCACCAGGCAAGCCGTGTCGCCGGAGGTTGTCAGCCTCTCGATCAGGCCGGGCCATTTCTCCTGCGATATGAACATGTCGGCAAAGCCCACCAGGATCGCGTCGGCGGCCCCCATGCGCGCGCCGGTCACGCCCGCGTAAGTGCCCAGATGGCCCGGCGCATTGGCCAGGATCATCGACCCTCCCACATCCGGCACGAGGCCGATGCCGACCTCGGGCATGGCGATCTGGCTGGTCTCGCCGACGATCCGGTGCGAGCCGTGGCAGCCCACCCCCATGCCGCCGCCCATGGTGAAGCCCTGCAGGAAGGACACGATGGGTTTCGCGTATTCGTGGATCTTGGCGTTCATCCGGTATTCATCGCGCCAGAAGGTGCGGCCATAGGCGAAATCGCCCGCCTTGCCCGTGGCATAGAGATCGGCGATGTCGCCGCCCGCGGAAAAGGCCTTGTCGCCCTCGGCGTCGATCACCACAAGGGCCACGGTGTCATCGGCGCGCCACTGGTCCAGGGCGGTTTCGATCGCGGTGCACATGTCGTAGGTGACGGCATTGAGCGCCTTGGGGCGGGTGAGCGTGATGCGGCCGGCCCGGCCTTCGATGCGGATATTGATGTCGGTCATTCGTGTTCTGTCCTTGGAAACTGTACCACCCCGTGGGGCGGCCCCCGGGCCCGTGCGCGTGTCGCCTCCCACGCGCGTGTGGAATTGAACGTTTGTTTAGCGCGGAATTCTTACAGGAATTTTGCAAGCACCGGAACCAGCGGCGGGAACCCTTTCCAGAAACGGGAAACAGGCCGGATTTCGGGTCATTTTCCGGGGGGCTACAGATCGGCGTGGAATTCCTCGACCAGGTGGCGGGCGACGTCGCGCAGGGCTTCTTCGACGCTCTTTTCTGCCTGGATACTGTCGTTGAACACGGCGCGCTGGCGGTCGGCGGAGGTGCCCGTGACCAGGATGTTGCGGGCGTTCTCGACTTCCGCCAGGCAGCCCAGGGCCTCGGCATCCTCGCGCAACAGCTCGATCAACTCGTCGACAAGCGCCGCGAAATCCACGACCTCGCGCCTGCCGAAGTCGATCAGGCCAGCGCCCACGCCGTAACGCTGCGCGCGCCACCGGTTTTCCGAGATCAGGAAGTTGTCGTAGGTGCGCCAGCGCTGGTTCCGCGCTTTCAGTCGCCAGAGCATCCGCGTCAGGGACTGGATCAGGGCGGCCAGCGACAGCGTCGTTTCCAGCCGGGGCGAGACATCGCAGATACGGGCCTCTATCGTGGGAAAACGGGACGAGGGGCGCAAATCCCACCAGATCTTGGAACTGTCCTCGATCAGCCCGATATCCACCAGGGCACTCACCGACCGTTCATATTCCGACCAACTGGCCAGGCGCGGCGGCAACCCGGTGCGGGGCAGGTTGTCGAAGACGGTCAGCCGGTAGCTGGCAAGCCCGGTATCCTCGCCCTGCCAGAAGGGGGAACTGGCGGACAGGGCCAGCAGATGCGGCAGGAAATAGGTCAGCTGGTTCATGATGTCGATACGGGTGTCGGGGTCGTCGATGCCCACATGCACATGCATGCCGCAGATCAGCATGCGCCGGACCACCCCGCCCAGATCGCGGCGCAACTCGTTGTAGCGGTCCTTGTTGGTGTGATGCTGTTTCTTCCATTCGGCAAACGGGTGGCAGGACGCGGCGATCGGAGCGAGCCCATAGGTCGCCGCATGTTTCGACACCGTGCTGCGCAGGCGTTTCAGGTCCGCGCGCGCCTCGGCGACATCGGAGCAGACACAGCTGCCGATCTCGATCTGGCATTGCAGGAATTCGGGGCTGACCTGGCCTTCCAGTTCGGCCTTGCAATCCTCCATCAGCCCTTCCGGCGCCTCGGCCAGTTCCAGGCTGCCCTGGTCGACCAGCAGGTATTCCTCCTCGATGCCGATCGTGAAGGCGGGCGCGTTCTGGGCCATACTCTGTCCTCCCGTTTTGCACGAGTTGAACAGGAAAGTGGCTTTCAGACAAGCGGTTGGAGATTTTCCCTGAGCGGAAACGAAAAGCCCGCCAGTTTGAAAACTGGCGGGCCGGTTTGTTTGCGGGGCGGTCGAGGTCAGTCCATCGCCTTGAAGTTGAACTCGCCACCTTCCTTGATACCCGACGGCCAGCGCGAGGTGATCGTCTTGGTGCGGGTGTAGAACTTGAAGGCGTCCGGGCCGTGCTGGTTCAGGTCGCCGAAGCCCGACTTCTTCCAGCCGCCGAAGGTGTGATAGGCCAGCGGCACCGGGATCGGCACGTTGATGCCAACCATGCCGATGTTGATCCGGTTGGCGAAGTCACGGGCGGTGTCACCGTCACGGGTGTAGATCGCAGTGCCATTGCCGTATTCGTGGCTGATCGCCAGGCCGATCGCTTCCTCGTAGGATCCGGCGCGCACCATCGACAGGACCGGGCCGAAGATCTCGGTCTTGTAGATGTCCATGTCCGGGGTGACGCGGTCGAACAGGTGCGGGCCGACGAAGAAACCGTCCTCGTAGCCCTGCAGGCTGAAGTCGCGGCCATCCACGGCCAGTTCGGCGCCCTGATCGACACCGGACTGCACCAGACGCAGGATGTTTTCCTTGGCAGCCGCGGTCACGACCGGACCGTAGTCCACGTCATCACCGGACGTATAGGGGCCGACCTTCAGCGCCTCGACCCGCGGGATCAGCTTTTCAACCAGCTTGTCGGCGGTTTCCTCGCCGACCGGCACGGCGACCGAGATCGCCATGCAGCGTTCACCGGCCGCGCCGTAACCGGCACCGACCAGCGCGTCGGCGGCCTGATCGAGGTCCGCGTCGGGCATGATGATCATGTGGTTCTTGGCGCCACCGAAACACTGGGCGCGTTTGCCGTTCTGCGCGGCGCGCTCGTAGATATATTGCGCGATCGGGGTGGAGCCGACGAAGCCCACGGCCTGGATGATCTCGTGATCAAGGATCGCGTCGACCGCGCCCTTGTCGCCGTTGATGACCTGCAGCACGCCATCCGGCAAACCGGCTTCTTTCAACAGTTCGGCCAGCATCAGCGGGACCGAGGGGTCACGCTCGGACGGTTTCATGATCATCGCGTTGCCGGCGGCCAGCGCGGGGCCCATTTTCCACAGCGGGATCATGGCGGGGAAGTTGAAAGGCGTAATGCCCGCGACAACGCCCAGCGGCTGACGCATGGAATACATGTCGATGCCGGGACCGGCGGAGTCGGTGAATTCACCCTTCAGGAGGTGCGGTGCGCCGATGCAGAACTCGATCACTTCCAGGCCACGCTGCACGTCGCCCTGGGCGTCGGGGAAGGTCTTGCCGTGTTCCGAGGACAGTTTCTCGGCCAGCTTGTCCATGTCGGCGTCGGGCATCACGATCATGTGGTTCTTAGCGCCGCCGAAGCACTGCACGCGTTTGCCGTGCGCGGTGCCGCGCGAATAGACATATTCGGCGATCGGCGTCGAGCCGACGAAGCCGACGGCGCCGATATCGGGAT
>NZ_JASBTN010000067.1 GCF_030148435.1 Aliiroseovarius sp. | reverse complement strand
CGCCGTTGCGCAGGCTTTGGGCCGATCGGCCCGGGTCATGGCCGAGGTGTTGCCGCCTTCGGTCGAAACCTTCCGCATCACGCTGATGGATGACGGGCTGGCAGTGTCGACCCTGACCGTCCGCCGCTCGGACCTTGAGGCGCTGGAACAGCAGCCCGACGCCGCCGAGGCGCTGCAGACCCTGGTGGGCCTCACCGCCGCCACGCCAACGCGCGAGGCCGATCTGGTCGAGGGGCTTTACCCGCAATTCGACTGGTCGCTGCGCCCCTATACGCGGACCAGTTTCTTTGATCCCGACAATCCGATCCTGATCGACCTGGGGCTGCGACTCAGGGCGTCTTATGAATTCCGTCCCGGCTGGCGGGTCGATGGGGCGCTGACCACCCGGCTGGCGGGCAATCTGGACCAGGCGCGCAATTCGGCCTCGCAACTGCCGCCGGTGCGCACCAGTTTCGCCAATTACGAACAACAAGATGGCGTGGTGATCGAGACGCTGACCCTCAGCCATGCCCGATCTCTGGGCAACGATTTCTATGGCCGGGTGACCGTGGGTTATCTGGAGCGCATGTATGGCGGTGTCTCGGCCGAGATCCTGTGGCGCCCGGTGACCAGCCGCCTGGCGCTTGGGGCCGAGGTCAATTACGTCATGCAGCGCGATTATGACATGGGGTTCGGGTTCCGGGATTACGATACCGTCACCGGTTTTGTCTCGGCCTATTACGACATGGAAGGCGGCTACCAGCTGCAGGTCGATGCCGGGCGTTACCTGGCGGGCGATTGGGGCGCGACCATCGCCGTCGACCGCGAGTTCCGCAATGGCTGGAGCGTGGGGGCCTTCATGACGCTGACCGATGTTTCAGCGGCTGAATTCGGCGAAGGCTCCTTCGACAAGGGTATCCGTTTTTCGATCCCGGTCTCCTGGTTCACCGGGCAACCAAGCCAGAGCAGTGTTGGCACTACGATCCGCCCGATCACGCGCGATGGCGGGGCCCGGGTCAATGTGCCCGACCGGCTCTATGACCGGGTGCGCGAAGGCCATCTGGGCAATATCGACGATCAATGGGCGCGGGTGTGGCGATGAAAAAGCAACTGGCCCTGCTGGCCTTTCTGGTGCTGGCCTCCTGCGCGACCGTCGGCGACCTCGGCGGTGGCGGAACCGCAGACAACCCGGCGCTTTCGGCGGTGCGCCAGATCAGTAGCGGGCTGTTCAACCGGGGCCGGGGCGCGACCCCGCCGCAGTTCACCGCGACCCGCGCATCGCTCAGAGAAGCGGGCATCACCCGACCGGTGCTGGTCGCGCGTCTGGATGCGGTCGGCATCTCGGTGGGGCTGCTGGAATTCCAGACCCCGCGCGACGCGATCGTCTGGCGCAGCCTTGATGGCAATACGATCACCACCGCAGGCGGGCTTCTGCGCAACACCCGCGGGTTTGGACCCGATCTGCACAGCCTGGAAACCGCGCCGCTGCAACGCGCGCTGTCAGAGGGCGGCCCGGCGGAATATTCGCGGCTCTTTCGCGGGCTCGACGGTCTGGACCAGATCGAGACGCGCCGGCTTTATTGCCGGTTACAGCCTGAGGGCCGCGAAACCGTCGATGTTCTGGGCCGTGCCTATGACACGCAGCGCTACCGCGAAATCTGCCGTGCGCAGGATCGCGATGAACCGATTTTTGAAAATACCTATTGGCAGGGCAGGGGCGGCACGATCTGGCAATCCCGGCAATGGGCGGGCCCCGATCTGGGCTATATCGACCTGGAGCGCGTGAATAATTAGCACTCCAGCGATTTTTGACCCAGATGCGCGCTCCTTTGTTGAACCGCCCCCAAGCCCGTGATAAATTGAGGGATGAAATAGTATTGGAGATCGGCCCAATGAAGCTCTCGAAAACCTTTTTTGCTGTTACCACAGCAGCAATCCTTTTTTCCGGAGCCGCAAGTGCGCTGTCCGTGGATCAGTGCAATCAGCTTGGTGGCCAGGTGAATCTGGCCACTGCTGAGTGCTTGTTGACGGCCGCTCAGCAAGAAGAAGCCCGTGCGCTTGGCTGGTTGCCCGGCGGTGCGGCTGAAACGACCGCAATCCTTGGTGGTGTTGCCGGTGGCGGTGGTACTCTTGCTGCCGGTGCTGGCCTGCTGCTGGCCGTGGTCCTGATCGGGGATGGCGCTTCCGGCACGACGACGACGACCACTGCCCCCTGATATCGTATCTGCAAAGAGCGACAGGAAACGGCCTCCATTGGGGCCGTTTTTTTGTCTGACTGAGGGTATTGGAAAACGGAACGTTTCAGGACCCGACAGGGGTCAGCGAAATGTCAGCCGCTCCATCACGGCGATATCCTCGGCAAAGAACTGGTCCATCGCATGCCGGTGCGCGTCGGGTCCAGCAGGCGGTCCCACCGGCTGATCCCTTGTTGCACGGGGTCCGGGATTGGACCGTTTCGCGGCGATAACCGACCATCATCGACCCGCGCAAAGATACTCATAATCTAAATTATGTTAATAAAATAGATTTCCATGACCGATTGATGCTGAAAATAGCCTGCCAAACCGGCATCATGTCTTGGCGATCATGGCGCATATGGCCTCGATATCGGCGCGCCAGGGCAGGTCGTGTTTCTCGGTCGTGTTCTCCGGCTGTCCGAACTGGAAATCATACTTCAGCCCCAGGGCCAGTGCGATCCCGGCAAAGGCCAGGGTGCCGCGTTCGGGGGTAAAGAGCTCGATCACCCGCGTCCCCTTTCGGGCGGCAATCAGGTTCAAAAGCGCGCCGCCATGCGGGGCAATGATCATATCGGCGTTATAGATCGCGCCAAGCTGATCCGGGCCGGAGAGTTGGGACATCAGAACAGGCTTTACCCCAAGGGCTTGCAGACGCCTGATCAATTCAGGCTCGTTCAGCATTCTGCGGCGCGTGGTATCGGTACGGCTGAGGTAGATCTTTGAGCCCTCGGCCGGGTCGGCGCGGAAATTTCGTTGGGCACCCGCGCTGACAATCGCGAGGATGTCGGGATCGAGAAACCAGAACGGATGACCCGGTGATTTGTCAAAGCGGGAGCTGGACAGCAATTTCAGCTCCGGGAAAAAGTGGACCCGGTCCGGCTCCAGGGTTCTGAATGCGGGGTCGATTTGCTGGCGCAGGAAATTGCAGACGGTTGCGTGAGTTTCCGGCAGGTAAATCTGATCTGAAGACATCCCCACCCGATCCCGCAAAATCAGGGCCCGTGTCAGTTGATCCGAGATGAAATGCGCGGGGTTGCCGGGTAACCAGTGATCCCCGCAAAACGCCCCTGACCCCAGGCTGGAATACTGCCCCCTGGCGATCGCTCGCATGGCCCCCTGCCCCGGCACGGCCGTCGATCTGATGTCGATCGCACCCTCCTTGAAGATGCAAAACCGGCCGTCATGGTAGACAAGGAACACATCCTGAAACGTGTCGCAGGTCAGATGGCGGCGCGCATGTGGATGCGGGATATAAAGCCGGTTGATCCGGGTGTCCGCGAACCGCTCGACATTCGGCAGAGTTATGGGGGATGGAATAAGGTCATCGACAAGGACCTTCTGCTCTGACGACAGATCGCAGACCCGGCTTTTGGCGAGATGTCTGAGGGTCTTGACCCGCTTACACTGCTCAAGAATATCGGATGGATCATTGAGCTTTGGGCGCTGCTGCCTGAGTTGCCAACGCGCCGAGTCGTTTGGGATCAAAATCATCTCGGGGTTCAGTGCCTTCGTGGACCGGTCCGTATCAGAGATATGTATCCGGCCCGGTAGTTGATTGCCATGTCATCAAATCTTGCGCCTCCAGGTCCGGATGCCGCGTATTTGTGCCGAAAGGTCTGGGATCTCGCCGGCCCATGGGAGCGCCATAATTCGGTACGAAAAAAATATACAATTGAAACTCACATTCATCCAAAATACTGGCGATGAGAGAAGGTTTTGAATTCACGCCGGGTTCAGTGTGGAGATCATAAGATGAAAAACATTGTTCCTGTTGTGCTGTGCGGAGGCGTGGGAACACGGCTATGGCCATTGTCCCGAAAGAGCTATCCAAAACAATTTGTGCCCCTGTTGGAAGAGAAATCGCTGTTTCAGGCCTGTGCAGAACGGATGGTGAGTGATGCAAATGTCAGCTTCTCCGATCCGCTGATCCTGACCCATTCCGATTTCAGGTTCATCGTGGTCGAGCAGTTGCAGGCCATCGGAATCAATCCGGGGGCCGTGTTGATCGAGCCCGAGGGGCGCAATACAGCACCGGCCGTTCTGGCGGCGGCCCTGCATGTGGCCGCAACCGACCCGGAGGCCATTTTACTGATTGCGCCGTCTGACCATGTGCTGCCCGACTCCGAAGCCTTCCGCGCGGCGGTGGCCAGGGGCGTGCAGGCGGTCGAAGAGCGCGGCGACCTGGTGACCTTCGGCATTACGCCCGACCGGCCTGAAACAGGCTATGGCTATTTGCAGCTGGCCGCGGTGCCCGATGGTTCCGGCGCGGCGGCGGCGTTGCTTGGCTTTGTCGAAAAGCCCGACACGGCGGCGGCGCAGGCCATGTTGCAGGATGGCGGGTATCTGTGGAACTCGGGTATTTTCCTGTTTTCCGCCAAGGATATCATTGCCGCATTCGACCGATATGCGCCGGATCTGGTGGGCCCGGTCCGGGCCTCGGTTGCCAACGCCGCCAGCGATCTGGGGTTCCTGCGTCTCGATCCCGGTGCCTGGGAAGAAGTCACGGATATTTCGATCGACTATGCCGTCATGGAACGGGCCGAAAATCTGAGCGCGGTGCCCTTCTCCGGTGGCTGGTCCGATCTGGGCAGCTGGTCTGCGGTACATGAACAAAGCGCCCCCGATGCCGACGGCATGGCCTGTTCCGGGCCGGTCACCGCAATTGACTGCCGCAACAGTCTGCTGCGCTCGGAAAGCGCGGATCAGGAGCTGGTCGGCCTGGGGCTGGAGGATTTGATTGTCATTGCGATGTCCGATGCGGTTCTGGTGGCGGATAAAACCCGGGCGCAGGATGTGAAGCTGGCGGTCAGGGCCCTGAAAGCGAAAGGGTCCGCACAAGCCGAGTTTCTGCCCATCGACTACCGCCCCTGGGGGCATTTCGAAACGCTGGTCCTGGCCGATCGGTTCCAGGTGAAACGCATCGTTGTGAAACCGGGGGCCGCGCTCAGCCTGCAGAGCCATCACCACCGGGCCGAGCACTGGATCGTTGTGGAAGGCACCGCCCGGGTGACGATCAATGACGAGGTCAAGCTGCTGGCCGAGAACCAATCCATTTATGTTCCTCTGGGGGCGATGCACCGGATGGAAAACCCCGGCAAGATGGATATGGTTCTGATCGAGGTGCAGACCGGCTCCTATCTGGGAGAGGATGACATCATCCGCTATGAGGATGTCTATGCCCGCGGACAGGGGGCAAAGGGATAGCTTCTCCTGAGCTTCGCTCTGGCTGGACATGTTGACGTAATTGTAGCGGGCCCTGTCGGGCAGGGCCGTATCGACAACCTGTTCGACCGGGCAGAAGGATGGTGGACTTTCAGGCTCCACCATCTGGCGCGAGGGATCTGGTCGTAGGCCAGTGTTCCCCGATCACCCCGCCCGGCCCGCATCAAGGAATGCACATATCTGTGCGGCAACGGGACCGCTGTGACGGGGATGATTGAAAAACCCGTGCCCGGCACCGGTATATTCATGCATTTCACAACGCCCCCGGGGCCAGATCCGGGCAAATCGTCGCGAGGCTTCAATCGGCACGACATCATCGCGATCACCATGCGCGATCAGGCAGCGGGCGGTGCCAAGAAGATCGTGCCCGACGCAGCGCTGCATGGGAGAAAGGTCGGCCCGGCCCTGTTGTGGAATCACACGATTGGCAAAACCACCTGCCGCTATATCTGTCACCGGATTGAGTAGAATGAACCCGGCAGGGAGGTCCGGGGACCGTAAAGCCGCATCAAGGGCCAGCAAACCACCAAATGATGCCCCGAGCAGGAAAAGCTGCGCTGTGTCGGGCATGTCCGCACGACACCAGGCCAGGGCGCGGTCGGCATCCTCCAGACTGTCTGAAAGGTTGGCCTGGTCCCGGTCCAGAACCCGGTAACTGGCAATCGCAATGGATAGGGTGCCCTGCCGCGCCAAAACCTGCGAAAATGGAACCAGCATCTCCGGCGATCCGCCAACCCCGCCGCCGCCATGAAAGGCCAGAATGCGTGTCTGTTCCGGGCCCTCGGCGGGCAGGAACAGAGCGTGTTGCCCGTGGCCAAGCTGCATGGTTTGAGGCGGGGCCATGTGGAGGTCGTTCCTATGCTCCACCGGTCATGTTCCTGCTGTGATGGGTGATAGCCTCTTCGAGATCGTCATGAAACACGGCCCTGCCGTTTTCAAGAACGATCCCCACATCGCATAATTGACGGACCTGCCCCATGTTATGGGTCACCACGAAGGATCCCGCATTGGCCATGCGCTCCAGAAACAGATCCCTGCTTTTATCCTTGAAGGATGCATCCCCGACCGAGGTCACTTCGTCGACGAGATAGGTATCGAATGGAATACCCATGGAGACGCCAAACGAAAGCTTGGAACGCATGCCCGAAGAATAGCTGCGGAACGGCATGTGAAAACTTTGACCGAGATCGGCAAAATCCTCGACAAAGGCGGCGAGTTCCTCGGTGTCGACCCCGTAGATCCGGGCAATGAATTTCGTGTTCTGAAATCCTGTCAGGTCAGGATGAAACGTCCCGGCAAACCCCACCGGCCAGGAAATCGTCCCCGTGGACAGAATTTCCCCCGATGTCGGATCCATTGTTCCGGCAATCATTTGCAGCAATGTCGATTTTCCCGCGCCGTTGCGGCCCAGAAGAGCGACCGAGATATTGCTTGGCACGCGCATGCTCAGGTTGTCGATGACAACCTTGCGCCGACCGCGCAGCACGAATTCCTTTCGCAGGCTTCGAAACTCGATCATCGGATCCGCCTTTAGCGACGATCACGCAGGCTGTAGGCGACCAGCGCCAGGACAGACCATATCAGAAACAGCAGAAGTGAAATCGTGATCAGTATGGTGGGGCGGTTGGGATATTCCGAGGCCTCGGCCAGGGTGGGTCGGACATGAGCCGCCAGATAGCGGCTTTGCCGCCGCGCCTCATTCCGGGCCGCGTCAAAGGCGGCCAGCGCGGCCGTATAGGCCTGTTCCGCGAATTCCTGGTCCACGACCAGCCGCTCATATTCTCCGACGAGATCGGCAAAAGCGACGCCGGTCGAACCGTTGGTCCCCAAAACTGCGCGTTCGGCGACAATCCGTTCTTCGATCACCGCAATCCGGCGTTCGGCCTGGGTGATGCGCGGATCGTTTTCGCGGGTGGTGTCGCGCAGGATGTCAAATTCGATCAGGGCTTCGGCAAGCTGTGCCTGCAAATTGGTCACCAGCCCCATCTGACCTTGCGTATCTGCGGCGGGGTCAACGGTCTGATTTTCATTGCGCCATTCGGCCAGCGCCACGCGCGCCTCGGTCAAGCGGGTCTGCGCCTGCTCCAGTTCATCGCGTGCGTAGCTGATCGCGTCTTCGCGCGCGATGGCCGAGAGCTGATTGATCATCGCACTGCTTTCCTCGAAGATCGCCTGGGCGATGGCACGGGCATCCTCGGGGTCGAAGGCCAGCACATCCAGGTCAATCAGGCCAGTGCCCCCATCGTAATAGATACGCACCTTCCTGCCCCAGTGCTCGACCAGGTCTTCAATCGTGCCCGGAGGCCGGAAGGCAAAATAGGGGTCCTGTTCAGGATCAACGCGGGACCAGATGCCGCGCAGATCCAACTGATTATCGATACGACGCACAAGCTCCTGGCTCTGTAAAAACTGATACAGAATATCAGTATCCGTAGAACTTGCCCCGGACAGGTTGGCAATCCCGCCCAACATCTCGATTGCGGAACTGACCTCTTCGGTGCGCACCGAAAATCCGACGCGGGAAATATACTGATCGGCGGCCCGGTTCCACAAATAGGCGGCTGAAACCCCGATTGGCATCAGAACCATGATGACAAATGATGCCACCAGCGCCCAGTGCCGGCGCTTGACCCGCGCGACACTGGCGGTCGGCGACTGTGCGGGGATCGGTTTGGCGATCTGAACCGGGCTGGCGTGTTTGGGACCGGGGGCCGGTTTGGATACCTGAGGGGTAGACATGTTATCAGTACGCCTTGTGAAACAATTTGTGCATCCTGACGCTCTGCCCCATAAGGAGCGGACAATTTTCCAGCACGCCGTTATAAGAGTATTATGGTATCCTTATCCAGCACTCCAGATACTAACGCGCTTAAACCCGTTCAACCAAAACGCCGTTTTGCAGCAATGCGGGCTGTGGCCGCGCTAATGCTGCGCGAGATGAATACAACCTATGGGCGCTCACCTGGCGGATATATCTGGGAGATTTTGCAGCCTGTCGCGGGTATTGCTGTTTTGGCTGCGGTTTTTTCCGTCGGATTTCGATCTCCGCCGATCGGAACGAGCTTTGCGATTTTCTATGCGACGGGTATCCTGCCGTTCTTCTTTTTTTTGACCGTGGTCAACAAGCTTGCCCAGGCGCTCAATTTCTCCAAGCAACTTCTGGCCTATCCCAGCATCACCTATATTGATGCCCTGTTGGGCCGGTTCATCCTCAACACGCTGACGCAGCTTCTGGTCGGCTATATTGTTCTGGCAGGCCTTCTCGCCCTGTTCGAGACCAGAACCACGCTGGAGTTGGACAGAATAGCCCTGGCTTATGCAATGGTGACCGCGCTGTCGCTTGGAATCGGAACCATGAATTGCTTCCTGACCTCCATGTTCCCGGTCTGGCAACAGGTCTGGAACATCGTTACACGCCCACTGATCATCGTGTCCGGGGTGATCTTTATGTATGACAACACCCCCGAGCCGTACCGGTCCTATCTGTGGTATAATCCGCTGATCCACGTGACCGGAGAAATGCGGGCGGCCTTTTATGTGAGCTATGAGGCCTCTTATGTCTCGCCACTTTATGTCTTTGCGCTCAGCCTGGCCTTGCTGATGTTCGGGCTACTGTTCCTGCGGCGCTATCATCGCGACATTCTCAATTACTGAAGGCTCCAGGGCCGTCAGCAGGGGCCGTGCTCCTGGGGGCTCTCCCGCTCAAATGAGTCGCTAAAGCTTCATTCCCAGGTCAGAGATCAATTCCTCATCTGCAACCGCAAACTCTTCCAGACGGCGCGAATTGGCATCGCTTTCGATACGTTCCAAAAGCTTGGGCCAGCGCAGCTCGTCATCGGCATGGCCGCCCTTGTTGACGAATTTATTGACGACTGAAATCTGCCTATCGAACCGCGCCGCGATATCCCTCTCGAGCGCCCCGAGATTCTGGGTCGAGTAGATCCGATCGACCATCGGCAGATTGGCCTTGGCCGCCGCGACACGCGCAGCGGTATCGAGATCCCGCATCTGCGTCCAGCCGCGCATTCTGCGGGTCGCCAAATAGGTGCAATAGACATTGTCATAATGATCATGAACGAACTGCTGCCAGCCCGGGTCACCACCAAAGAAATAGGAATCTGCAGACTGGCCGCGAATGCGGCGCATGCCCTGGTGTTCGGGCCGTTGCAGCTCTTCCTCCGACAGGGTCTGTGCCTTTTTGAGAAGATAGAAATAGAATGAGGCAATGCGTTCACAGGGGTTGCGGAACACACTGAAAACGAAGCGGTCGTCAGACAGGGTTTCCAACGCATCCCAGTCCAGATGACCGGAATAGAGATCATACCCGGGCGGAAATTGCGCGGCCCCGTCCGGAGCTTCGGTGTGGACCCGAACCGGCGATACCCGGTCCGGCCCGACAAGCCGGGTGAGTTCGCTGTGAATGGTCTGCCCCGCCGTCTTGGGAATATGCAGAAAAACGATCGGCCCCATCAGGCATCTGCCGTCGCAATGAAAACATCGGGCTTGAATTCCGGCACGTCGCGCATCTGGATGACAGAGGCGGCAAAGCGGGCCGGGTCCGACGGGTCCAGATGCTGGAGCTGCCAGGGCGCAAAGCGCCACCATTTCGACCGTAATACCGGGGTGATCAGATCGACGGGCAGGCGCATTTTCTTGATCACCGCGGGATTGCCGGCCACCACCGCAAAGGGCGGCACGTCTTTTGCCACCACCGCATGCGCGGCAATGACCGCGCCATCGCCAATGGTGACCCCGGCGGCAATATAGGCTCCGTGGCCGATCCAGACATCATTGCCGATATGGGTGATTTTCGCGCGCGTCGGCGGGCCTTGATACTCGAATTTGTACTCATGGTAGCTCTCGGCCCCCTCGAACCCGCCGCCAAGCTGAAACAGCCGGTCACCGAGGTAAAAGGCCGGGCTGGTCGAAGCCCAGGTCATCGGATGGTCCTGGCGCCCGATCTGGACGTTTTCACCAAACGAACAATAGCGCCCGATCCGGGCCGCAAAACAGTAGCCCGAGACCTGATAGGAAAACGCGCCCAGATGCAGGGAATGCTCGTATTGCGTCCATTTCAGGCTCGATGGAGCCTCAATCCTGGCATTTTTCGGCAAGGACATGCAGGGCCCGCCGCGCGGGAGAACCTCGATCCCTGCTTCGGTCAGGCGCGCATAGGGGACAGATATGTTACTCATCGCGGACCTCGCCTGCGCACTCTATCTTTTCCAATATGTTGTGAACCAAATCCCCATCCGGCGCAAAAGGAATGGGATGGCCGTTCGGTGCCCGGGCAACGGCCCCGCCCTGTGCGCCGATATCGAAGGCATAGACCGGCAGCCCGGTCGCAAGACATTCATGCGTGGTGTAGGAAAACGTCTCGGGCCAGATCGACGGGATCAGCCAGCAGGTAATGCCATAGTGCTGCACCAGGCGGCCGATATCCCCGATCCGGTAATTGCCGTGTATCGGCACAGAGGCGGGCAGGCTGTAATTCGGGTCGAGATTGCCAAGCAAGACCAGCGCCAGATCCGGACGATCCTGTATCCGGCGCGTCAGATCGCTCAGCACAGCCGCGCCCTTTTGATAGCCAATATTGCCGAGCACCCCGATCACGGTCTTGTCGATCTCGGGCACGGCCAGCGGCGGCACCTTTTCCAGCAGGTTATGCGGGGTCAGGACAATCCTGTCAGAAAGATCGGGATAGGCGGCCAGCACCTGATCATGGCTATCACGGGAAAAAACACTGACCTGGTCGGCCGCCGCCAGCACCCGGCCCCAGGCCTCCTGCCAGGCGGCCAGACCCACATGGGTGCCGTCAGTGCGCCGCACCGAATGTGCCGGATCCGCCCGGTCGCGCGTCACCGCGCCGCGATAGACCCCGTCCTTGTCCAGCAGGCAATAAGAGGGCGAGATCGGAAAGAAGTCGTGAAACAGAACCTCCAGCCCGTCCTCTGATCCGTCCCGGCGCAGCGCCAGCAAAATATCGGGCAGCCCGGCCGGATCCGGATCCCCGACACCGCAGGAATAAACGACCCGCAGGGCCTCTATCGGGGCCAGCAGCTCTTGCAGGAAATCCAGGCTGTCGGTCATGCCCGACACCTCCCCCTCGGGGGTTCGGATCTCGACCTGGAAGCGCTCTGTACCACCGACCCGCAGCACGATCGCGCTCTGTTCCCGGGCCAGCCGGGCATCAATCGTGGCCTGCAGGTGGTTCTCGGCCCCGCCGCCCAGGGAATGGGCCATGTAGACGGGTACCGGGCCCGAGGCGCGGGCGGCCAGATGCGCGATGGCCAGCGCCACCCGGGCCGTAACCAAAGGGTCGGATTGGATGAAATCCTGAACTTCGCGATCATAGGACGGATAGCGCCCGGTGATGATCCGGTTGTTCTTCAGAACCAGGGCGCGTTTTTCCTCGGACCCGAAGCTTTCGCCACCGCGATGTTCCACAAACAGACCCGGAAGCCCCAGGTGACGACCACCAAGCGTGCGCGCCTTCTGGCACCAGTCGACCTCTTCGCCATAACCGCGTCCAAAGCTTTCGTCGAGCGTCGGCAGTTTGCGCAGATAGGCGCTGTTCAGAGCCATGCAAAAGCCGACGCCGGTGGGCACTTCGGGCAGCGGAGCCTCAGGAGAGATCCGCCGCGCCACCGCATCGATCGCATCGCCCTGCCCCGGTTCCAGCATGGTGCGGCGGCATATCTCGGGCACCGTGAAGATCTCCGCGTCATTCGACATCGGCGTGACGCTGGCAACATGGTCATGGGACAGGATCGGCCGGATCAGACGGCTGGCCCAGGCCTGCGGGACAAGAGCGTCCGAATTGAGCAGGACGACATGATTTCCCCGGTTCAGAGCCTTTTCCAGGCCCTTGTTCACGCTACCGATAAAGCCGAGATTCCGGTCGTTTTCCAGCAGGGTGACCCGATCCTGCCGGCAAGCCGCCCAATCGCGCAGGAACGGGCGCACGGCCCGGTCGGTCGAACTGTCCTCGATCAGGATCAGATGCCAGGGCAGATCGGTATGACGCTCGACCCGGTCCAGTGCCTCGGGCAGCAGCTCAAACGCATTATAGACCGGCAAAACGATGGTGATCGCCAGATCCTGCGGCAGCCTCTGCTCCTGCCCGTCCCGCTGAAACAACCGCACATCCATCGTCCCGGCCTGCGGGACCGCATCCAGCCCCAACCGGATCTTGATCTGCGCCCGATAGGCGGGATCACCGGTCCGGTGCCAGCGCCATGCCGCGGGCGCGATCCGTAGCAGATCCCGTGCAAAGCGCCATTTCAGTCGCTGCCGCGCCCGGTAAAGCGCCGGGCCGGCGGGTTCTTCGAACGGATATATGACCTCGGCGGGGCCCATATCCAACACCAGTTGATACGGACCGGCACCGGCCGGAGCCTCTACCGCGAAGCCAACCTCGGGGTCGATATCCAGGGCGGCGGCAACATCGTCACGGATCAGATGCGGCCGCTGCGCCGCCTGTCCGCCGCGCCAGATCAGGCGCAGCTGGCTGGCAATACACCACCCTTCCAGCCTGATCCGGTTTCCGACCAACGAAACTCGATCGACATTGCCCAGAAAACGATCCTCTGCGTCCTGTAAACGCATACTTGGGGCATCAAAGATCAGGTGCCGGTCTGCATAGCGGGCAAACAGGCCGCGAATGCGGTTGAACACAGGATATCCTTGCATTGGCACCCCGCCGCGCTGGCTCAGGCGGCACCGGGTCTCCGTCTTGGGCTTCAATCGGTGTCAGCATTATCGTCAGGCGTTGCCCCTGTCCACCTGGGGCAGCGGCCCGTCGGTGGGTTTCAGTCACGCCGTCTGCGAAACAGATTGCCGATGGTCTGGAACACCAGATCGAAATCGTAACAGGTGCTTTGATGGCGCTGATAGATGAGGTCGAGCCGGGCCTTGCGCGGGATGCAGGCCCGGCAATAGACGGCATCGGTTTCCTCGGCCGTTTTGCAGTGCGCGAGCAGCCGTTCCTCATGCTTGTGAAAGGCGATGGTGGCCAGTCCGGTGACGCCGGGGCGGCTTTGCAGCACCCGCGCATAGAGATCGGGGAACCTCTCGACATATTCGCGCAGGGGCGGGCGCGGGCCGACAAAACTGAGGTCACCCTTGAGGATGTTCCACAATTGCGGAAACTCATCGAGCCTGCGGCGGCGGAGCCAGGCCCCCGTTGGCGTGACCCGCGCCGCCTTGTCGGCCCCCGAAACGCCGCTGTCATCCTCCACCACACTCATGGTGCGAAACTTCCAGAGCCGAAAGCTCTCGGTCGGTGTCTTCATGCGCTCGGCGGCATAGAAAACCGGCCTGCCCTCGCGCCGCCAGATCACCCAGATCAACCACAGGATGATGGGACCCAGGATGATCACCAGAAGGCTGGCGAAAAAGAGATCGAAGATGCGCTTGCGCCAGGTCATGTCGGGGTGCGTGCCGCCTGCTCATAGGCCCGCCATTCGGCCACGAGGGCGGCGGCGGTGCCGCTTGCGGGATCCAACCGGGTAAAGCGGCTGAGGGCGCTGATGTCCAGAGCCACCTCGGCAATTGCCTCGGGCGGCGCGGGGCGCGGGGTCCAGGGGCAGCCCGCCATATCCAGAAGCGCGCCCATTTCGACCGTGCCGGGGGCGGCGACGTTGAGGATCGCGGGCGGCGCCCTGCCCTGCCCCGCGGCGATCGCCAGATCGGCAAGAACCCGCGCAAGCGTGGCCGGGCCGATATAGCTGCGTCTTGGTGTACGGCCATCGGCGAAGCGGTCAAGCGTCAGCGCCTCCCCCTGCCCTGCCCGGCCCAATATCTGATCGGCCCCCGCGACATTGCCGATCCTCAGGCAGGTCACCGGGCCGCCCGTCGCCAGCACCGCCTGTTCCATGGCCCGTTTCGCGATCCCGTAGGGGGCGACAGGCTGCACGGCATCGCTTTCCCGGCAGGGTCCGCCTGCGCGCCCATAGACCGCCGCGGAGGAAGCCAGCAGATGCGGGCGGCCGCCGGCGGCCCGCTGTGCCGCCAGCGCCAGCGCGCCGTTCTGGCCTAAATCGGCCCCCAGGGCCGGCGTGACACCGGCCAGCGTCAGAATCACATCGGCGCGCGCGCAAGCGGCCTTCAGCCCCTCGGGATCGTGCAGGATATCGCAGCCGATCCAGCCAGCACGGCCGGGATCTTCGCGGCTTTGCCAAAGTGGAGAAACCCTGTTCACATCCGCCCAGGCCCACTGCATCATGCGCCCGATCCGACCTGTGGCCCCCAGAACTAAAACTCGCATAAAACGCCCTTTCTGCACCGAAATCATTGACCCTCTGGGCGCGTGCCGTATTTTGCGTCGAAACAGGGCAAATCTTCAATATACAGCGAGCGTATGGACACGATGGCACGATTTGCGCGGGTGAGCGGTTTTTTGGGTCTGTTTCTGCTTCTAGCGGCTTGTGCCCTGCCGCGCGGTGCCGGAATGGAGCGCGAAATTCTCAGCGGGGCCGATAATGCCGAGGCTGATTTCGCTGTCTACCCCGTCACCCGCGCCTTTTTGCCGACCCTGGCCGAATGGCCGGTCACCGGCGAGCCTGATCTGAACTGGATTACCACCAGCACCGGGTCGCGCAGCCAGGTCATCGCGCCGGGAGACATGGTTTCGATCTCGATCTGGGACAGCAACGAAAATTCCCTGCTGACCGCACCCGAACAGCGGGTCGTGGGGCTTGAGGAAATGCGCGTCAGCGCCAGCGGCACGATTTTCATGCCCTATATCGGCGATACCCGTGTCGCCGGCATGTCGCCGCAGGCCGCGCGGGCCCGTTTGCAGCGTGAGCTTGAGGTAATCGTCCCATCCGCGCAGGTGCAGCTTTCGATGGCGGCGGGACGGGGAAATTCGGTCGATCTGGTCGGCGGTGTGGCTTCTCCCGGATCCTATCCGATGCCCGACCGGGCCTATACCGTGCTCGGCCTGATCTCGGAAGGCGGCGGTGTGCGCACGGATCTGAACAATCCGCAGATCCGCCTGATGCGTCAGGGCAATCTCTTTGGCACCTCGATCGCCCGGCTTTATTCCGAGCCCAATCTCGACACCAGGCTGGCCGGGGGCGATCGGGTGATCGTCGAGGACGACCGGCGCTATTTCCTGTCGCTCGGGGCCGCGGGCCGCCAGGATCAGCACCCGTTCCCACAGGATATCGTGACCGCGCTCGATGCGATGGCGATTATCGGCGGCGTAAGCTCGAGCCGCGCCGATCCCGAAGGTATTCTGATCCTGCGTGAATATCCCGCCTCCGCGCTCAGGGCGGGCGAACGGGGGCCGCGACAGGAACGCGTGGTATTCACACTGGATCTGACCACGTCGGACGGGCTTTTCTCGGCCCGCAATTTCCGCATTCAGTCCGGCGATCTGGTGCTGGCCACCGAAAGCCCGATCAATTCCGTGCAGACGGTCTTTAGCCTGGTTGGCGGGCTTTTCGGTCTGGCCAATACGGCCGGCAGGATTGGCAACTGACGCTTCAGCCCTCCTGAGGCAGGGGAATCGGGCGCGCCTGCGGGGCCAGCGCATTGATGCGGGCGATATGCACAGCCAGACAGCGTGTCAGGAAGTCGTAGTTTTCGACGATATGGGCGCGTGCGGCCTGGCCCAGATGGGCATAATCCTCAGGCGCGGCCAGAACCTCGGCCACCTGGGCCGCCAACGCCTGCGGATCAAAGAAATCGACCAGCAATCCGGTTTTGCCATGCGCCATCGCCTCGCGCACCGGGGCCACGTCCGAGGCTACGATGGTGGCCCCCATCGACATCGCCTCCAGCAATGACCAGGACAGCACAAACGGCACCGTCAGGTAGATGTGACAGCGGCTGACCTGAATGATCCTCTGGTAATCGGCATAGGGCACCCGGCCCAGGAAATGCACGCGGGCCCAATCCACGGAGGTGCCCACCTCGCGTTCCATCTGGGCGCGATAGCCGCCCTCGGCCTCGCTTTTCTTGCCATAGGAGGCCTCGTTGCCGCCGATGATCAGCGCGCGGGCGTTGGGGCGGGCATCCAGAATATGGGGCAGCGCGCGCATGAAGGTGTGAAAGCCGCGCGTGGGCTCCATGTTGCGGGCCATATAGGTGAAAATCTCATCGTCGCGGGTGACGGCGCGGCCCAACCGGTCCAGCATCACCGAAGCCTCCGGGTTGGGGCGCAGGAGATCACTGCGGATGCCATCATGGCAGGTGTAGATCTTGGAATGGAAGCTTTCGGGATAGGTGTCGCGTTGCCAGAGCGTCGGCGACTGGCCCAGATCCACGGTTTCCAGGTTGATGTAATTCACCGCGTTTCGCGCATGCATGATGAAGGGGGTATGC
>NZ_JASBTN010000014.1 GCF_030148435.1 Aliiroseovarius sp. | reverse complement strand
GACAGCTGGCACCCCGATCACGGCGCGGTCGACATTTCCGATATCATCCGGGTTCTGAAGGGCAACGCGGTCAAGGCGCGGACGCTTGTGGCTGGCATGCCCGCGCATCTGACATCCGAGCCCGGCCCCTGCCCCGATGGCTGCGACCGGGCGCTGGAATTCGCCATCCTGACCGCCCCGGACAAGCGCGATCCGGCGCTTTTGGCGAAACTGGACGCGGTGGCCGGGCGGGTGCTGTAATCCCTGCGGCCACACGCCCCTTGCGCGGGGCCGCGCCATGGGCCAAACCGGGGCCAAACCGGTCACGGACAGAACCAGGAGGCCCCGATGAACAAGAAAAAGGAAGTGCGCGACTATATCCGCACGATCGTCGATTTCCCGCACGAGGGCATTCTGTTTCGCGATGTCACCACGCTTTTTTCCGACCCGCGCGGTCTGCGCATGGCGATCGACCAGCTGCTGCACCCTTTTGCGGGCATGCAGATCGACAAGGTGGTCGGGCTCGAAGCGCGCGGCTTCATCCTGGGTGGCGCAATTGCCCACCAGCTGACCCTGGGCTTCGTGCCCATTCGCAAGAAGGGCAAGCTGCCCGGCGCGACCCTGTCCCAGGCCTATACGCTGGAATATGGCGAGGCGGTGATGGAGATTCACGACGACGCGATCCTGCCCGGCGAGAAAGTGCTTGTGGTCGACGACCTCCTGGCCACCGGCGGCACCGCCGAGGCGGGCATCAGGCTGATCGAGCGTCTGGGCGGCGAGATCGTCGGCTGTACCTTCGTGGTTGACCTGCCGGAGCTGGGCGGACGCAGAAAACTTGAGGACATGGGCATGGACGTACATATCCTGTGCGAATTCGAGGGGGTTTGAGGGGCCGTGTGAACCTTCTCTTAAGGTCTTGCCCCTATTCTGCTCCTGCCTGTCGGGAGCAGGCACTGCTTGCACACAAGGCACCGACTTTGTGACGCGCCCCGCCCTCACCCGGGGCGGGGCGTTTTTTGTCCTGATATTGGACTGGGAATTTTTCGCGAATTTGGCCGTTATCACGGGGCCGCATCCCGGGCATTCTCTCGGAAAACACCTGAGAGGCCAGAATGCCGCATTCCGATTCGCTCCGCGTCACCGACCGCACCCGTCTGCGCCGTGCCCATACCCGCGGCGCCTTCGACCGTCCTACAATCGACGCGATCCTCGACGCACAGCCCATGTGCAACGTGGGCTATGTCATTGATGCCAAACCCTATGTCACCCCGACCCTGCAATGGCGGGAAGGCGACCACATCTACTGGCACGGGTCCTCGGCCAGCCGGGCGATCCGAGCGTCCAAGGGGGCTGAGGTCTGTGTTACCGTGTCGATCCTTGACGGGTTTGTCATGGCGCGGTCCGGCTTTCACCACTCGGTCAACTCGCGCTCCGTCATGCTGTTCGGACGGGCCGGGATTGTGGCGGACGCAGACAAGGTGGCCCGGCTGACCGCCTTCATGGAGGGGCTTTTCCCCGGCCGTGCGGGGATCATGCGCCCGGATCATGAACAGGACCTCAAGGCCACCACGATCCTGAGCCTGCCGATTACCGAAGCCTCGGCCAAGGTGCGCACCGGTCCACCGTGTGACGATGACGAGGATTACGCGCTGCCGATCTGGGCGGGCGTCATTCCTGTCGAGACCCGCACCCTGCCGCCGGTCCCCGACCCGCGCAATCTGGACGGGATCGGGATACCGGGCCACATTCGGGATTTTCGCTACCTCGGCCAAAGCGATCCGGCTTGCAGCTGAGGCAGGGATAAGACAGGGCGCGTCAGGCGCGCAGCACCGCGCCCGGGTTCATGATGCCTTGTGGATCCAGGGCCTGTTTGATGGCCCGCATCGCGGCGAGTTTGGCGGGGTCTCCGAAACGTTCGAGGTCTCCGACCTTCAGCCGCCCCACCCCGTGTTCGGCCGAAAACGATCCGTCATAGTCCTGCACCAGAGCGTAGACCGCTTCGGCCACCTCGGCGCGCCGGCCGGCAAATTCGGCCTTGCCGCGGCCCTTGGGCGGAAAGACGTTGTAATGCAGGTTGCCGTCGCCCAGATGGCCAAAGGCGTTCACCCGGAAAGGGCCCAGCCCGGCTACCACTTCTCCCGCGCGTCTCAGAAACTCGGGGATGACGCTCAGGGGCAGCGAGATGTCATGGGAGCTGACCGAGCCCAGCCGCCGGTTCGCCTCGGGAATTTCCTCGCGCATTTGCCACAGGGCCGCGCGTTGCGCTTCGCTTTGCGCAATCACACCGTCGGAGCTGAGCCCGGCCTCCTGAGCCGCTTCAAACAGGTTCAGCAGTTCCGCCTCGGCATCCTGCCCCGCGCCCAGTCCGAGTTCGATCAGGACCGCCCAGCCGGGCAGCGTGACGAAGGGCGCGCGGGTGGGGCAGTCGGTTTCCGCAAGAAAGCCCATGCCGGTGCCAGAGATGAGTTCGAAAGCGGACACGCCCCCGCCCAGACGGCTGCCGGCCAGCGCCAGAAGGTCAAGCGCCGCTTGCGGATCGGGCACGACCAGCAGCGCCGTGCCGACCGAAGCGGGACGTGGGAACAGGCGCAACGAGGCAGCCGTGATCACGCCCAGCGTGCCTTCGGCCCCGCAGAGAAGGTCACGCAGGTCATATCCCGTGTTGTCCTTTCTGAGCCGTTTCAGCCCGTGCCAGACCTGCCCGTCGGGCAGCACCGCCTCCAGTCCCAGGCAGAGCTCGCGCGCGGTGCCGTAGCGCAGCACGTTCACCCCCCCGGCATTGGTCGCCAGGGTGCCGCCGATCCGACAGGAGCCTTCGGAGGCGAGCGAGAGCGGGAACAGGCGGTCGGCCGCCTCGGCGGCATTTTGGACCTCGGCCAGGGTGACACCGGCTTCGGCCACCAGCACATTTTCGGATGGGTGGAGCGCGCGGATGGCAGTCAGGCGTTCGGTCGACAGGATGACCGGCGCGGGCCCCTCGGGCATCACCTGCCCGCCCACCAGCCCGGTGCCGCCGCCATAAGGCACCACCCCCACCCGGGCCGTGGCACAGGCGCGGATCACCGTGGCGACCTCTTCGGTGCTGCGTGGGGCCACCAGCAGCCCGCCCTGCCCCCGAAACAGCCCGCGCGGCTCTTCGAGATAGCCGGGGGTGAGCGCCCGGAATGCCGCCTCGGGCAGTTTGGTGCGGAGGGTCTGTTCAAAAGGGCCGGTGGCCGGGTTCAAATCGCTCATGGGATCGGCATGGCACGGAGACCCGGGCATGGCAAGAGGCTCACTCGGACAGGAAACGGGGTTCCAGCACCACCACGGTCGGGTCGCGCGGCAGGGTGCGCAGCGAAAGCGTGATGCTGTTGGCCCCCTCGCGCTTCACGGCGAAATCCGGCGTCATACCGGACAGGAACGTGTCCAGCGTTGACCGGCCGAACCAGTGCATCGGCAGCACCACCCGGGCGCGGAACCGTTGCATCACCTTGACCATGGTCGCGTGGTCCAGCGTCAACCCGCCGTCCACCGCCGCCATGACCACATCGAGCCGCCCGATGGCCGCATATTGGTCCGGCGTCGGTTCCTGGTGCAGGTGGCCCAGGTGGCCGATGCAGAGACCCGCAACCTCGAAAATGAAAATGGAATTGCCGTTCTCACGCCGTCCACCGGCGCCGTCGCGCGTGTCGGTATGAACATTGCGGATCAGCATGTCGCCGAGGTCGAGGTGGTGGTCCTGCGGGAAATCGGCAGTGCCCCAGCCCTCCAGCACATGCCGGATGCCCTCCTGCGGGTAAAGGGTGAAATGGCTCGAATGGGCGTTGTTCATTGTGACCGCCGTGGGCACGAAAGCCACCGTGCCCAGATAGCCCGCGTAGTCGGTGACGACGCTGGTCCCCTCCGGCCCCTGGATCAGGAACATCGAATGATCGAGATAGGTTATGCGTACATTGTCCGGCGCGACCGGATCACGGAAGGAGGCGCGCAGAAGGGTTTCGGGCGGCGAAGTGTTTTCAACCAGCGCGATGCAATGGCTCGGGCGGCGCTCCTGCGCCAGGCCCGCGGTCGCCAGGGTGAGGAAAAGGAGCATCCAGCGCAGCATGGCGGAAGGATAGCATGTTTTGCGGTAGATGGCGAAAGCAACGCGGCCTCACCCGAGCGCAGGCCCAATGCCCATAGGCGCCGTGCTGGGAGCTGTCGCCCCCTAGCCCGCCGTGGTTCGCCCGCGCCTATCCGTGCGCAGGTTGGCGTAAAGCACATGGTTGCGCCAGCGCCCGTTGATCTGAAGATAGCTCTGCGCCACGCCCTCGTATTTGAAGCCGACCTTTTCCAGCACCCCGCGCGATGCGGTGTTTTCCGGCAGGCATCCGGCCTCCAGGCGGCTGAGGTCAAGCTCGGTAAAGGCATGATGCACCATCACCTCCAGCGCCTCGCGCATATAGCCCTTTCGCGCATGCGCCTCACCGACCCAGTAGCCCAGGGTGGCCGCCTGGGCCGGGCCGCGGCGGATGTTGTCCAGCGTGATCGCCCCAAGCAGGACCTGGTCCGAGCGCCGGGTCATGAAAAGCGGCACGGCCGTTCCTGCGGTGATCGACCGGTTGGCCCAATAGACGCGGTTGGTAAAACTCTTGCGCGTCAGGTGGTCGGCGGCCCAGGTGGGTTCCCAGGAGGACAGGAATTCGCGGCTCGCATTGCGCAGCGCCGCCCAGGCGCGGTAGTCGCCATGGGCAGGTGGGCGCAGGGTCATGCGCTCGGTCTCGAGTTTCAGCTTGCGGCCGCGTCCCAGCACCATCAGGCGACCAGCCTCGCGCGGATGTCGTCGAGGCTGGGTGCTGTTTGCGCCGGGCCGTAGATGGCCAGCGCCGCCTCACCGGGCGCAATCAGTTCGGCGGCGAAGTCGCGCACATCCGCGACACCCACGGCATCGATCTTGGCCACGGTTTCCTCAAGCGGTGGGACGCGGTCCCAGATCGCCACCAGCCGGGCCAGGCGTTCGGCCCGGTTCGAGGGGCTTTCCAGACCCATCAGCAGCCCGGCCTTCATTTGCGCCCGCGCGCGGGCAACTTCGACCTCGGACATGTCCTCGGCGGCGCGTTTCAACTCCGAAAGCGTGATCTCGGCCAATTCGCCGATCTGTTCGCCGGAGGTGCCCGCGTAGATCGTCGTCATGCCGGTGTCCGAATAGGCGCCGGTCTGGGCGAAGATGGAATAGCACAGCCCGCGTTTTTCGCGCACTTCCTGAAACAGGCGCGAGGACATGCCGCCGCCCAGAGCATTGCCATAGATCTGCGCGGTAAAGATCGCATCGTCGCGGTAGCCCGGGCTTTCCAGCCCCAGGGTGAAATGCACCTGCTCCAGCCCGCGGATTTCGTGCCGTGCGCCGGAGGCAAACCCCGCCGGTTGCAGCACCGTTTCCCCGCCGCGTTGCAGATGGCCGAAACTGGCCTCGGCGAGGCGCATGATCTGATCGTGGTCCACCGCCCCCGCCGCAGACAGGATCAGCCGTTCCGGCCCGTAGTGGCTGGCCACGAACCCCGCGAGATCATCCCGCGAGAACCCCCGAACACGCTCGGCCGGACCCAGGATGGTGCGGCCCATGGGCTGGTCGGGGAAGGCAACCTCCTGCAACCAGTCGAAAACCACGTCGTCGGGCGTGTCCAGCGCCTGACCGATTTCCTGCAGGATCACGCCGCGCTCGATCTCGATCTCGGCCGGGTCGAAGACCGGGTTCAGCACGATGTCCGAAATCACGTCGAAAGCCAGCGCAACGTCGCTCTTCAGAACCCGCGCGTAATAGGCTGTCACCTCGCGCGACGTATAGGCGTTGATATAGCCCCCCACATCCTCGATCGCCTCGGCGATCTCCAGCGCCGAGCGCCGCTGGGTGCCCTTGAAGGCCATGTGCTCCAGGAAGTGGGCGATGCCGTTCTGGGTCTCGGCCTCGTGCCGCCCGCCGGCAGTGACCCAGATGCCGATCGAGGCGCTTTCCAGACCCGTCATGGGCTCCGTAACCACACGGAACCCGTTGGGCAGAGTGTCGAATTGCACGCTCACCTTCCGGTCCGCTCCCGTATCAGGGCTTCCAGAGCGCCAAGGTCGTTGGCGACGCGGGTGACACGTTCCTCGCGGTCGAACAGGTCGGCCATGCGGCCCGGCAGCGGCGCGTCCTGACCGCAGGCGTCCTTGACAGCGGCGGGGAACTTGGCCGGGTGCGCGGTGGCCAGCGTGATCATCGGGCTGTCGCCCAGATGCTCTTCGGCCACTTTCACACCCACCGCACCATGCGGGCAGATGACCTGACCGGTGGCGGCGAAGCTGGTCTTGATCTGCGCCCTGGTCTCCTCCTCGGAGGCCCGGCCCGAGTCGAACTGTTCGCGCAGGAATTCCATCGCGCCCTGGCTGATCTGGAACCCGCCCGAGGCAAGGTCCTCCATCTGCCCGGCCACGGCGGCCCCGTCGCGCCCGTAGGCGTCAAAGAGGGCGCGTTCGAAGTTGGAGCTGACCTGGATGTCCATCGAGGGCGAGATCGACGGGCTCACGTCGCCTTTGGTATAGGCCGAGGTCTCCATCGTGCGGTGCAGGATGTCGTTCTGGTTGGTGGCGATCACCAGCCGGTCGATCGGCAGGCCCATTTTCTTGGCGATGTAGCCCGCGAAAATGTCACCGAAATTGCCGGTGGGCACGGTGAAGGAGACCTTGCGGTGTGGGGCACCCAGCGCCACGGCGGAGGTGAAGTAATATACGACCTGTGCAAGCACGCGGGCCCAGTTGATCGAGTTCACCCCGGCCAGTTTCACACCGTCGCGAAAATCGAAATCGTTGAACATGTCCTTCAGGCGGGCCTGGCAATCGTCGAAATCGCCGTCCACAGCCAGAGCATGCACGTTCGCTTCGCCCGGCGTGGTCATCTGGCGGCGCTGAACTTCGCTGACGCGGCCATGGGGAAAGAGGATGAAGACATCCACAGCGTCCAGCCCCTTGAAGGCTTCGATCGCGGCCGATCCGGTGTCGCCCGAGGTCGCGCCGACGATGGTCACTTTCTCACCCCGGCGGCTCAGCGCAACCTGGAACAGCTGGCCGATGAGCTGCATCGCGAAATCCTTGAAGGCCAGCGTCGGCCCGTGGAACAGCTCCAGCAGGAAATGGTTCGGGCCAAGCTGCACCAGCGGCGCGCGGGCATCGTGATCGAAGCCCGCATAGGCCTTGGCAATGATTTCGCGGAACTCTTCGTCGGTAAAGCTGTCACCGACGAAGGGGCGCATCACGCGAAAGGCGGCCTCCTCGTAGGACAGGCCGGCCAGCGCCGCAATCTCGTCCTTTGTCATGGTCGGCACAGTCTCGGGCACATAGAGCCCACCGTCGCGGGCCAGCCCCGTCAGCATCGCCTCTTCAAAGCTCAGAACCGGGGCTTCACCGCGGGTCGAGATATAACGCATCGTCCATTGTCCTCAATTGGTCGGGCGCTTCATACGCCAAAGCGCATAGCCTGTCATCACGATCCATGTCGCGGCGAGCAAAAACCACGTCATGGCATATTGCAGATGGTCGTTCGGGATGCCTTCGCTGGTTACGGGCAGAGGCAGCACGGAAGGGTCGGTTTCAGACCGCGCGATAATCAGGATGGGTTCGGTGCCCAGTGCGGCGGCCATCACCGCGACCTCCCGGGCATACCAATAGTTCCCGACCAGATCGTTTTGCGGCGTCGAGTCATAGCGTTCATCCGGCCAGTGCAGATTTCCGCTGACCTCCATCGGGCCGGTCACGCGGGGCGCATCCTTTGCGGTAACGCGCACATAGCCCCGGTCGACCATGACGCGCCGCCCGTCCACCTCGAAGGGGGCAATGATGCGAAACCCCGCCCCATGGTCGCGGGTCGAGACCAGAACGTGCAGTTCCTCCTCGCCCATCACGCCTGTGGCGGTGACGGGCAAATAGCGGTCGGCCGCGGGATCGGGATCGGCGGGGATCCCCACGGGGGCCGCGGAGATGCGCGCGTCGATCTCGGTCAGGACGGCCTGTTTCCACGCCAGGCGCTTCAGCTGCCAGGTGCCCAGCGACAGGAACGTAGCCAGGACGGCAACGGAGAGCAGGATGGTGATAATGACGCGCATCGGGTCCTCGAATTGAAAAAGCGCGGAGCCTCGGCCCCGCGCTTCTTAAACCCTGTCCGGAGATCAGGTTCAACCGCCCCAGATGTAGATAGCGGCGAACAGGAACAGCCAGACGACATCGACGAAGTGCCAGTACCAGGCGGCGGCCTCGAACCCGACGTGGCTTTGCGGGGTAAAGTGGCCCTTCATGGCGCGCAGCAGGCAGACCGCCAGGAAAATGGTGCCGATGATCACATGCAAGCCGTGGAAGCCGGTCGCCATGTAGAAGTTGGCGCCGTAGATATTGCCCGACAGGCCGAAGGACGCGTGGATGTATTCATAGGCCTGGAAGAAGGTGAAGAGCATGCCCAGCAGGACCGCCAGCAGCAGGCCGGTGACAAGGTCCTTGCGGTTGTTCTCATGCGCGAGGGCGTGGTGGGCCCAGGTCACGGCGCAGCCGGACAGCAGCAGGATGATCGTGTTGATCAGCGGCAGGTGCCAGGGGTCGAAGGTCTCGATCCCGACCGGCGGCCAGACACCGTCGACGGCAGGCGACTGGTCCGACATCGGGTACATGGCGTGTTTGAAGAAGCTCCAGAACCAGGCCGAGAAGAACATGACTTCGGACATGATGAACAGGATCACGCCGTAGCGCAGACCGATCTTCACGACCGGGGTGTGGTCGCCGACATGGGATTCGGTCACGACTTCGGACCACCAGGCAAACATGACATAGAGCACGCCGACAAAGCCGATGGCGAATATCCAGGGCGTACCGGCAGACATCCATTGCACGGCGCCAAAGAGCATGATGAAGGCGAAGAGCGCGCCCAGGAAGGGCTGAATGGAAGGCTGCAGGATGTGGTAGTCGTGGTTCTTTGCGTGCGCCATGTGTTTCGTCCCTGGTTCTAGTTATTCTCGGTGCTGCCGGAGGTCTCGGGCGTCAAAGCCGCCACGTCCTCGGGCAGTTCGGTTTCGTGGAAAGTATAGGACAGGGTGATCACGCGGGTGAATTTCGCCTCCCGGTCCTCGACGATTTCGGGGTCGACATAGAAGGTGACGGGCATGGTGACACGCTCGCCCGGCTGCAAAACCTGTTCGGTAAAGCAGAAACAGTCGATCTTGGAAAAGAAAAGACCGGCCGCATAGGGCGCGACGTTGTAGCTGGCGGTGCCGGCGATTGGACGGTCGGTCGGGTTCCAGGCCTCGTAGAAGGCCAGACCGGTTTCACCGATTTTCAGCTCCATCTCGCGCTGCATGGGTTTGAAGCCCCAGGGCATGTCGCGTTCCAGCGAGGCGTCGAAACGGACCTTGATGGTACGCTCCAGCACCACATCCGAGCCCGCCTCGGCGGTCTGTGTCACGCCGCCAAAGCCCGTGACCCGGCAAAACCAGTCATAGAACGGCACCGAGGCCCAGGCCAGCGCGCCCATGGTGACGGCGACGCCGACCATCCTGAACGCGGTCTTCTGCGGGGCGGTGAGGCTCATTCGCGCGCCTCCGCAGCCGGCAGGGTGTTCGGTTTCGGCCCGCCCACCTTGGCGATGGTCAGCCCGTAGACGAGGCCCACGTAGAGAACCAGCACCAGCCCCAGGCCCACGTTGCGGCTCAGGCGGCGGCGGTGGAGAGCATGTTCGACCTTCATTGCCATGTTACCAGCCTCCCATTTCGAAGGGTTTCAGCGAAGCCTCGATCAGCAACGCACCGTAATGCAGGAACAGGTAAAGCAGCGAAAGCTTGAACAGGCCCCGTTCGGCCGCGTGCTTGTCGGCGTCGCTGTCAGCATCCGTGCGGCGCCAGACCGCCCAGGCGCCCCTGAGGAACAAGAGGTTCAGTACCGTGGCCACGACCATGTAGACCGGTCCACCGATCGAGGTCAGCCCCAGCGCAATGGACACGCCGACCAGCGCCACCGTGTAGCCCAGGATATGGGCGCGGGTTGCCTTGCGGCCGTGGGTCACGGTCAGCATCGGCACACCGGCGTTTGCGTAGTCACCCTTGGTGAACAGGGCCAGCGCCCAGAAATGCGGCGGCGTCCAGGCCAGGGTCAGGGCGAACATCAGCACGCTTTCCACAGACATGCCGCCGGTGGCCACGGCCCAGCCGATCATCGGCGGGAAGGCCCCTGCGGCGCCACCGATCACGATATTCTGCGGGGTCCAGCGTTTCAGCCACATGGTGTAGATCACCACGTAGAAGAAGATGGTAAAGGCCAGAAGGGCACCCGCCATCAGGTTGGCGGCCAGGGACAGCATGACGACTGCGAAGACCGACAGGGAGATGCCGATCGCGAAAGCCTCGCCCTCGGTCACGCGCCCCGAAGGGATCGGGCGCGACCGGGTGCGTTTCATCTTGCGGTCGATATCCGCGTCATACCACATGTTCAGCGCGCCGGAGGCACCGCCACCAAGCGCAATGAACAGGATCGAGGCCAGCGCAACCATCGGGTTCACGCCCACCGGCGCGACCAGCAGGCCAACGAAGGCGGTAAAGACCACGAGCGACATGACCCGCGGCTTCAGCAGCTCGAAATAATCTCCGAACTGTGCCTCATAAAGGCCGGTCTGGGGACAGATGCGGGTCTTGTTATCGAAGCTTGCGTCGCTCATATCGGGTCTTCTGGGGCAGTTCCGGCTCGGGGCTGGCTTGGGGTGCGGGGCCGGGTCGCGGCCCCGCGAGGGATCTTTCACTCGGCGGAGGCCACGGTCAGCGCCGGGCTGACGCCGGCATATTCCTCGATGGCGCCGTTCAGCCAGGCATCATATTCAGCCTGGGTCACAGCCTTGACGGTGATCGGCATATAGGCGTGGTCCTTGCCGCAAAGCTCGGAACACTGGCCAAAGTAGATGCCTTCCTTGCCTTCCTCGACTTCGAACCACAGCTGGGCGATCCGACCGGGCACGGCATCCTGTTTCACACCGAAGGCCGGAATGGTCCAGGAGTGGATCACGTCGGCGCCGGTCACGTCCATGACGACCTTGGCCCCGGTCGGCACCACGACGGCGGTGTCGGTGGCCAGCAGGTATTCCTGCTCCGTATAACCGTAATCGGCCAGATCTTCCTTGGCCAGCAGGAAGCTGTCGAAGCCGAAGTCGTGGTCGGTGTATTCATAGCCCCAGTACCACTGATAGCCCGTGACCTTGATATGCACGTCGCCTTCCGGGATCTCCTGCTGCTGGAACAGGACCGGCAGGGAGTTCGCGCCGATGAAAACGAGGATCACGATCGGGATCAGCGTCCAGGCGATTTCGATCGGGGTGTTGTGGGTAAAGGTGCCCGGGGTCGGGTTGGCGCGGCGGTTGTAGCGGACGATAATGTACAGCACCAGCGCACCGACGAAGATCGAGATCGCGGTGATGATCCACAGAAGCAGGTTGTCCAGCCCCTGGGTATTTACGGCGATATCGGTCGCGGCCGGTTGGAAGCCCAGCCCGCCAGGCTGCGGAGCGCCAATGATTTTCAGGCCCTCCTGGGCAGAAGCGGCGGTCGCGGTCATCGTGGCGAGAGCGGCGGCCAGGCCAGCCGTGAGGGTCTTCATCGGTCGCATGTATCTTTCCTGTTCACTCGGTGCTTGAGCCGCACCCGGCCCGGGTCCACGCCTCCTCACGCGGGAATCCCGTTGTGTCCCTGTCGGTTTGAAACCATATCTAGAAACTGTGAACAAGGAAAATCTGCGCTGTTTTGTCGCTCTTGCACATTGTCGCAGCGCTAACAATAGGGGTTGTCATGTCCGAGGATACCAGATTCAGGCCGTTCGAGACTCACCTGGGCCAGGAAGAAGCGCTGTCCACCCTGCGCGCGGCGACCGAGGGCGCCGAGGATGGCGAGCTGTTTTTGGAGCGTCGCCGCAGCGAGGTTCTGACCTTCGATGACGGGCGGGTAAAGACAGCAAGCTACGACGCCTCCGAAGGCTTCGGACTGCGCGCGGTGAAGGGCGAAGTCTCCGGCTATGCCCATTCGACCGAGATCAGCGAGGCCGCCCTGAAACGGGCCGCGGCGACCACGCGTCTGGCGGTCGGGGACGGCGGTGGCGTCATGGCTGACTCCCCTGCCCAGACCAACCGGCGCCTCTATACGGACGAAGATCCGATGGCCGGGGCCGAGTTTCCCGTCAAGATCGAGACCCTGCGCGAGATCGACGCCTTCGCCCGCGACCTCGACCCGCGTATCGTGCAGGTCACAGCGACCCTCGCGGCATCGCTTCAAGAGGTTCACATCCTGCGTCCTGACGGCACGCTGGTCTCCGACACCCGCCCGATGACCCGGCTGAATGTCTCGGTGATCGTCGAACAGGACGGACGGCGCGAGGCGGGCGGCCACGGCGGCGGCGGGCGGCTTGGCCTGGACGGGCTGCTGGAACCCGCCCACTGGCAGGGCGTGACCCGCGAGGCGCTGCGCATCGCGCTGGTGAACCTCGACGCCGTGCCCGCCCCGGCCGGGCAGATGGACGTGGTCCTGGGTTCCGGCTGGCCCGGCATTCTGCTGCACGAGGCCGTGGGCCACGGGTTGGAGGGCGACTTCAACCGCAAGGGAAGCTCTGCCTTCTCGGGTCTCGTCGGCACCCGGGTTGCGGCCAGGGGCGTGACCGTGGTGGATGACGGCACCATTCCCGATCGCCGTGGGTCGATCACCGTGGACGACGAGGGAACACCGGGCGCGCGCAATGTGCTGATCGAGGATGGTGTGCTGGTCGGCTACATGCAGGACCGCCAGAACGCCCGCCTGATGGGCGTCGCCCCCACCGGCAACGGGCGACGTGAAAGCTACGCCCACACGCCCATGCCGCGCATGACCAATACGATCATGGAAGGTGGCACAGCGACCCGCGAAGAGGTGCTTGGCGAGCTCAGGGACGGCATATATGCGGTCGGCTTCGGCGGCGGTCAGGTGGACATCACCAACGGCAAATTCGTCTTTTCCTGCACCGAAGCCTATCGCATCGAGGGCGGCAGGATCGGCGCTCCGGTGAAAGGCGCAACGCTGATCGGCGACGGCCCGCAGGCGATGAAGCAGATCCGCGCGATGGCGAATGACATGGCGATGGACCCCGGCATCGGCACCTGCGGCAAGGCGGGTCAATCCGTGCCGGTTGGCGTGGGGCAGCCGACATTGCTCATCGGCGGGCTGACCGTGGGAGGTTCGGCCACCTGAGGCAACAGCCATAAGGGGGGAATAAATCCCGGTCCGCTTCACACCTCGTTAACCATTTCGCCCCTATGGTTAATCCGCAAGAACCGGAAACAGGACGACCAAGTGGATTTATTCCCTTCCTCCCACCCCCTCACCCCACCCCTCAGTGCGGAAGATGAGGTTGCCTGGCTCCGGCTCTTGCGCTCGCGCCGCGTCGGCGTGACGACCTTTTACAGATTGATACGCGAACACGGCACGGCACAGGCCGCGCTGGACGCCCTGCCTGAAGTAGCCCGCGCCGCCGGGGTGAAGGACTATCAGCCCTGCCCTGTTGCCGTGGTCGAAGATGAGTTGTCGCGCGCGCGCTTTGCCGGCGCGCGACTGATCGCATTCGGCTCGGCGGAGTATCCTGCGGCGCTGACCGAGATTCCCGATGCCCCGCCGCTTCTCTGGGCAATGGGCGATATTGCCACCCTGCACCGCCCAACCGTGGCCCTTGTCGGCGCGCGCAACGCGTCCTCGCTGGGCACCCGCATGGCCCGCAAACTGGCGGGCGACCTGGCACAGGCAGGAATTACCGTGGTATCCGGTCTGGCGCGCGGGATCGACACCGCCGCCCATGCCGCGGCACTGGACCACGGCACCACCGCCGCCGTGATGGCCGGCGGGGTCGATGTGCTCTATCCCAAGGAAAACACCGTACTGGGCGAAGAGATCGCCCGCCAGGGCGTGCGCCTGTCCGAACAGCCGATGGGCCTTTCCCCCATGGCGCGCCATTTTCCACGCCGCAACCGGATTATCTCCGGCCTTGCACAGGCGGTGGTGGTGGTGGAAGCAGCGGCAAAATCCGGATCGCTCATCACCGCGCGTGACGCCCTGGACCAGGGGCGCGAAGTGATGGCCGTGCCCGGCCATCCTTTCGACGCCCGGGCCTCGGGATGCAACATGCTGATCCGCGACGGCGCGCTCCTGGTGCGCGGACCGAAGGACGTGATCGAAGCCGTGCAACAGGCCATGCCCGAGGTGGAAGAGGCCGAACACTTCCCCCAACCGGTCGTCCCCGTCGAAGAGAGCCGGCACCCTGCGCGCCGCAGCCATGCAGACCATCTGGCGCTGCACAGGCAGATCCTCGACCGGCTCGGCCCCAGCCCAGTGGCCGAGGACCAGTTGATCCGCGACCTGGGCGCGGAGGCCTCGCAGGTCGCGCGCGGGCTCACGGATCTGGAACTCGACGGCAAGGTACATCGCGAACCGGGCGGGCTTCTGACGCGCCCGAACACCTAGACCCGTTCGCACCTCTGACCATCAACCTCCCCCGAACAGACGCTTGCGCCCGCTGACGCACCAGTGCTCCACAATGTCGCACCAGCGCCTTCCGCGATTCTTGCAGAAATGTTACAGAACGCTTGCGCTGCGTCGCAGCATGACTATAACTGGTCAGAAATCCTGACCAGTGAGCAGACGGGGGAGCCTGCCATGCCTGATTTTCGTAAGATCCTGATCGCCAACCGCGGTGAGATTGCCATTCGCGTGATGCGCGCGGCGAATGAGATGGGAAAAAAGACCGTTGCTGTCTATGCGGAGGAGGACAAGCTCGGCCTGCACCGCTTCAAGGCGGATGAGGCCTACAAGATCGGTGAGGGGATGGGGCCTGTGGCCGCCTATCTGTCGATCGATGAGATCATCCGCGTCGCCAAGGAATGCGGCGCCGACGCGATCCATCCGGGTTATGGGCTTCTGTCCGAGAACCCCGACTTCGTGGATGCCTGCGCCGCCAATGGCATTACCTTCATTGGTCCCAAGGCGGAAACCATGCGGGCTCTGGGCGACAAGGCCAGCGCGCGGCGTGTGGCGATCGAGGCCGGCGTGCCGGTCATCCCGGCGACCGAGGTGCTGGGCGACGACATGGACGCGATCCGCGCCGAGGCCGAGGCGGTCGGCTATCCCCTGATGCTGAAAGCCTCCTGGGGCGGTGGCGGGCGCGGCATGCGCCCGATCCACGGGCCCGAGGAGCTGGAAGAAAAGGTGCTGGAAGGCCGCCGCGAGGCGGAAGCCGCCTTCGGCAATGGCGAAGGCTACCTGGAAAAGATGATCACCCGCGCCCGCCACGTCGAGGTGCAGATCCTGGGTGACACCCACGGGGCGATCTATCACCTTTACGAACGCGACTGTTCGGTGCAGCGCCGCAACCAGAAAGTGGTCGCACGTGCGCCCGCCCCCTCCCTGTCGGAGGCACAGCGCGAAGAGATCTGCGAACTGGGCCGCAAGATCTGCAACCACGTAAATTATCAATGCGCGGGCACGGTCGAGTTCCTGATGGATATGGAGACCGGCAAATTCTACTTCATCGAGGTGAACCCGCGCGTTCAGGTCGAACACACCGTGACCGAAGAAGTCACCGGCATCGACATCGTGCAGGCGCAAATCCTTATTTCCGAAGGGAAATCCCTGGCCGAGGCGACCGGCAAGGCCTCGCAGTACGACATCCGCCTGAACGGCCATGCGCTGCAGACGCGCGTCACCACGGAAGACCCGCAGAACAACTTCATCCCCGATTACGGCCGCATCACCGCCTATCGCTCGGCCACAGGCATGGGCGTGCGCCTGGACGGCGGCACGGCCTATGCAGGGGGCGTGATCACGCGCTATTATGACAGCCTGCTGACGAAGGTGACGACCTGGGCGCCGACGCCGGAAAAGGCGATTGCCCGCATGGACCGCGCCCTGCGTGAGTTCCGCGTGCGCGGCGTGTCCACGAACATCGCCTTCGTCGAGAACCTGCTGAAACACCCGACCTTCCTGAACAACCAGTATACGACAAAGTTCATCGACGAGACGCCGGGCCTGTTCAAGTTCAAGAAGCGGCGCGACCGGGCGACCAAGATCCTGACCTATATCGCCGACATCACGGTGAACGGTCATCCCGAAACCGAGGGCCGCCCGCTGCCCGCCGAGGATCTGAAGGCGCCGAAAGCCCCGGCCCCGCGCACGGAACCCGCCTATGGCACCCGCAACCTGCTGGAGGAAAAGGGCCCGCAGGCGGTGGCCGACTGGATGGCAGATCAGAAACAGCTGCTTCTGACCGACACCACCATGCGCGACGGCCACCAGTCGCTTCTGGCGACCCGGATGCGTTCGATCGACATGATCAAGGTGGCGCCGACCTATGCGGCCAACCTGCCCGGGCTGTTCTCGGTGGAATGCTGGGGGGGCGCGACCTTCGACGTGGCCTATCGCTTCCTGCAGGAATGCCCCTGGCAGCGCCTGCGCGACCTGCGCGCGGCCATGCCGAATGTCATGAGCCAGATGCTGCTGCGCGCCTCGAACGGCGTCGGGTACACCAACTACCCGGACAATGTGGTGCAGGAATTCGTGCGCCAGGCGGCCGAGACCGGCGTGGATGTGTTCCGCGTCTTCGACAGCCTGAACTGGGTCGAGAACATGCGCGTCGCGATGGATGCGGTGGTGGACGCGGGCAAGGTCTGCGAGGGCACGATCTGCTACACCGGCGACATCCTGGATCCGAACCGCGCAAAATACGACCTGAACTATTACGTCAACATGGGCAAGGAGCTGCGTGACGCGGGCGCCCATGTGCTGGGGCTGAAGGACATGGCAGGGCTGTTGAAACCCGCCTCGGCCTCGAAACTGGTCAAGGCGCTGAAAGAAGAAGTCGGGCTGCCGATCCATTTCCACACCCATGACACCTCGGGCATTGCCGGGGCCACGATCCTGGCCGCCGCCGATGCGGGCGTCGATGCGGTGGACGCGGCGATGGACGCTTTTTCCGGCGGCACCTCGCAGCCCTGCCTGGGGTCGGTGGTTGAAGCCCTGCGCAACACCGATCGCGACACCGGGCTCGACATTGGCGCGATCCGCGAGATTTCGAACTACTGGGAAGGTGTGCGCGCGCAATATGCCGCCTTTGAAAGCGGCCTCGCCGCACCGGCCTCCGAGGTCTACCTGCACGAGATGCCCGGCGGACAGTTCACCAACCTCAAGGCGCAGGCGCGCTCGCTGGGGCTGGAAGAACGCTGGCCGGAGGTCGCGCAGAGCTATGCCGATGTGAACCGGATGTTCGGCGACATCGTGAAGGTGACGCCCTCGTCCAAGGTGGTCGGCGACATGGCGCTGATGATGGTCAGCCAGGGTCTGACCCGCGACGACGTGGAAGATCCCGACACTGACGTGGCCTTCCCCGACTCGGTCATCGACATGATGAAGGGCAACCTGGGCCAGCCGCCCGGTGGTTTCCCGGAAGGCATCGTCGACAAGGTTCTGAAAGGCGCCAAGCCCGACACCTCGCGCCCCGGTCAGCACCTGAAGCCCGTGGACCTGAAGAAAGCCCGCACGGAGCTTTCGGAAGAACTCGAAGGTTTCCAGGTCGATGACGAAGATCTGAACGGCTACCTGATGTATCCCAAGGTTTTCCTGGATTACATGGGCCGCCACCGGACCTACGGCCCGGTGCGCACCCTGCCGACACGCACCTTCTTCTACGGCATGGAGCCGGGCGAAGAGATCGAGGCGGAGATCGACCCGGGCAAGACGCTGGAAATCCGCCTGCAGGCGGTGGGCGAGACCGGCGAGGACGGCGAGGCGAAGGTGTTCTTCGAACTCAATGGCCAACCCCGCGTGATCCGCGTGCCTGACCGCAAGGTCAAGGCGCGGGCGCAGGCGCGTGCCAAGGCGGAAGCGGGCAATGCAAACCACATCGGCGCGCCGATGCCCGGCGTGGTCGCCAGCGTGGCCGCCACCGTGGGCAGCCAGGTCAAGGAAGGCGACCTGCTCCTGACCATCGAGGCGATGAAGATGGAAACCGGAATCCACGCCGAGCGCGACGCCACCATCAAGGCCGTGCATATCACGCCAGGTGCCCAGATCGACGCCAAGGATCTGCTGGTGGAACTGGAGTAAACCCGGCCCGAACCAACACAAACCGCCCCCGCGCCAGACGGTCGGGGGCGGTTTTCTTTTTCGCCTTCCCTGCCCCCGGGGAACGGTTGACAGGCCGCCGCCGCCTCTTCCACCTTCCGCTGATGTGGGTTCAGGGAGGACAATCATGTTCCAGATCACCGCCATCTACGCCGGGCTTGCGGCGCTTCTGTTTACCTGGCTGAGCCTGCGCGTCAGCCTCATTCGCATGCGCAAGCGGGTGAGCTATGGCGATGGCAGGGACAGGGCGCTGGGCCGTGCGATCCGAATGCAGGGCAACTCGGCGGAATACCTGCCTCTGGGGCTGATCCTTGTCGGGCTGACCGAGGCGCAGGGGGCGTCAGCGGGTGTCGTTCACCTGCTGGGCCTGCTGCTGTTGGGGGGGCGCGTGGCCTATCTGACCGGCTATGGGCGTGAAAGGCAGATCCTGCTGCTGCGCCAGAGCGGCATGCTGGCGACCTATCTGCAACTGGCCCTTGGCGGGGTTGCGGTGCTGCTGTACGCGCTATTGTGATCGGCCCGGAGACGCATCAAAGTTTTTCGCGGTTTTCTCAACTTTCCTCTTGCGGCCCCCCGGCATATTTCCTATTTCACGCCTCACCCAAGGACGCGGGCGTAGCTCAGGGGTAGAGCATAACCTTGCCAAGGTTAGGGTCGTGAGTTCGAATCTCATCGCCCGCTCCAATTTTCAAAACGGCCCCCGGCGAATAGCCGGGGGCCGTTTTGCATTATGCATCCCCTGATTGAAGCCCGCCAGAAAACGGGGGCCATACGGCCCCGAATTCGTGGACTTGCGAGTGGGCGCGACACCGAGGCTTCCGGGCCTTGGCTCCGGGGTCTATTCCACGGCAGCTTCGCGCGACGCAATTTCGTGGATCATCGAGCGAAGGCGCGCCTTGACCTTTTCATCGACGATCGAAGCCAGCGCCTGGGCTGCCCGTGCGGTACGGTCGTCGATCAGGTCGCCCGCCCCCGCGTCGGCGCCCTCCAGGCCATCGAAGAAAACACTCGGCCCGACATTCAGGAGTCGAGCGATTTCATAGAGCTTGCTGGCCGAGACGCGATTGTGGCCGGTCTCGTATTTTTGCAACTGCTGAAAGGAGAGGCCCAGGTTTGCAGCCACCTCCGCCTGGGTCATGCCCCGCAGCAGGCGCACTTCCCTGATCTTGCGCCCGACATGGGCGTCAACAGGATGGTTCATGTATTTTTCCCCGCGAAAATCTCGTATAACGAGAGTGAACCCCTGCCCGCCGGAGTACAATTGATGAGGTTTGAACCCAGAAAAGGGTTTCTTTCGCTCCGCGAATGGGTGATAAATCACCCATATCCATTCGGAGTACGCCATGCCCGCACCGCCGCTCCTGTTTGAAATGATGCGATCCTTCGTCTCACTGGCCGAGACCCTGAACCTCTCGCGCACGGTGGAGGAGCTCAACAGTACGCGCCAGACCGTGCGCCGCCACATCGCGACTCTCGAACAACACAAGGGCGGGCCGCTGTTTGCCATACGGGACCGAAAATACCACCTGACAGACTTGGGGCGCCATGCGCTGATAGAAGCTGACGAACTCGTCATTCGTGCGGATGCCTGGGTGGGGGGGCACTCTTATCACGTGAACGGGTTGCAGCGCCTTGGTCTGAACATGCCAGAGGGCTACACTTACTGCCTTCAACAACAGCCCCTGAGCCGGATCTGGCAAGACAGCTCCCCCTTGATCCAGGAAGGGTTTCAGACCTGGGCCCGGTCCTGCGGCGAGATCGAAAGCCCGCAGTACCGCGCGCTGCGCCCATGGCTGATGGTTTTTCGGCGGCACCACAACGAGTGGATCTGTGTCGATGTCGGGGAAAGGAGCTCTTATTCGAATTTCTACGGCTGGGCCTGGCAACGCAGCACCATCGGCAGGCCGATATCCGCCCTGCCCGGGGGGCACAATTTAGGGCGCCTGCTGACCATTCCATTCGAGAACGTACGGACCCTTGGCCATGCGCGGCTGGACCATATTTTTACCTCCCTAACCCCCAAGCATGGCCCAAATGCCGGCACCCTCGTCCCGGTCAGCTATCAGCGCCTGCTGACCGGATGCCGTTTTCCCGACGGCAGCTTCGCGCTGGCCTCGCTGATCGACCGCACCTACAACATTGACATCGAGGGGGTCAGCCGCGAGGAGGTGCGCTCCATGGATGAAGGGCTGGTCATGAATGTCGACATCCACGCGGAACTGGCCGACCGGCACGCCAAACCGGCCGGAAGGGCCCCGGTCGCGACCTGACCCGGGACGCAAGCCTGCCACATCTGAACCTTCCGTCCATTTGCCGCCTTCCCCCGCGCGGCCCGGGCGCCTATAACCGCCCCGACAAGACGAGGGACAACAATGCGCACAGCCGACGTCACGCGGGCCACCGCCGAAACCGACATCTCCGTCCAGGTGAACCTGGATGGCACCGGAGCCTATGACAACCAGACCGGCGTGGGGTTCTTCGACCACATGCTGGACCAGCTGGCGCGCCATTCGCTGATCGACATGACCATCCGCGCCAAGGGCGACTACCACATCGACGACCACCACACGGTCGAGGACACCGGCATCGCGCTTGGTCAGGCCCTGGCCCAGGCATTGGGGGACAAGAAAGGCATCCGCCGCTACGGCGAATGTCACCTGCCGATGGATGACGCCCAGGTGCGCTGCGCGCTGGACCTGTCTGCGCGCCCCTTCCTGATCTGGAACGTGGACCTGCCGACCCCCAAGATCGGCACATTCGACACCGAGCTGGTGCGTGAGTTCTTCCAGGCCCTTGCGACCCACGGCGGGATCACCCTGCACGTGGACCAGATCCACGGGTTCAACGCGCACCACATCGCCGAGGCGGCCTTCAAGGCCGTCGCGCGCGCCCTGCGCATCGCGGTCGAAACCGACCCGCGCAAAGCGGATGCGATCCCTTCGACCAAGGGCGCGTTGTAAGCAGTTCGAAACTGACAGGTGGCGCCGGAGTGTCCGTGCGCCGCCCCCATTTCCGCAAGTGAAAGCCAGACCATGAGCCTCACAGCTGTCATCGACTATGAAAGCGGCAACCTGCATTCGGCCGAGAAAGCGTTCCAGCGCATGGCGCAGGAAACCGGCGCGGGCAAGATCGTCGTGACCTCGGACCCGGATGTGGTGGCCAGGGCCGACCGCCTGGTTCTGCCCGGCGATGGGGCCTTCCCGGCCTGCTGGAAGGCGCTGTTTGATCATCGCGGCATCTTCGAGGCGGTGGACGAAAGCGTGAACAGCAAGGGCCGGCCCTTCATGGGCATCTGCGTCGGCATGCAGATGCTGGCCTCGGTCAGCCGGGAATATGTCGACACGGACGGGTTCGACTGGATCAAGGGCGAGGTGGTGCGCATCACCCCGGCCGACCCCACGCTGAAGGTGCCGCACATGGGGTGGAACGACCTGGTTATCGACAACCCGCACCCGGTGCTGGCGGGGGTAGAAACCGGCGATCACGCTTATTTCGTGCACTCCTACCACATGCGGGTCGCAAATCCGGCCGAACGCCTGGCCCATTGCGACTACGCCGGTGACATCACCGCCATCGTCGGGCGCGACAACATCATCGGCACCCAGTTCCACCCGGAAAAAAGCCAGGCGGCGGGCCTGCGCATGATTGGCAACTTCCTGACCTGGGCGCCCTGACAAGGCCATCCGAACGAAAAAGGCGCTCCCAATCAGGAGCGCCTTGTCTTTTTCGAAATCCGGAAACGGTTTACTGTACGCGCGTCCAGGTCTGTTTCTTGCAGATCGGCCCGACACAGCCCGAAACCTTCAGCACATCGCCATTCAGCACCATCTTCGAGCGGTATTCCTTGCCGGTCGAGGGTTGCCAGATCGTGCCACCAGCGTATTTGCCATTGCCCCGGGCATTCATGCCCCAGACCAGGCGTTTGCCGATATTGGCGCTGTTCCATTCGCCCTCTGCGTTGAAGGTGCGGCTGATCACACCGCAGATCTCCTCACCACAGGGGGCGATGGTGATATGGGCATAGCTGCCGTCATCCACCTGTGTTTTCCACACCCCTTCGACCGGATCGGCGGCCAGGGCCGGCAGGGTCAGGCCGATCAGCATCGCCACGGCTGCAAAGAGTTTCTTCATCATGTCCTCCCACTGGTTTTCGCGCATCCTGACCTGCTCCTGGTCAATCTGGCAACTGTTACGTTGAGGCAGGCCTCCGCTCGGCAATACTTGGCTTTCCCGGGCGCGCATGGCACAAGCACGCCGAACAGACAGGAGGCCCCCATGATCCTTTACCCCGCCATCGATCTGAAAGACGGCCAATGCGTGCGCCTTCTGCGCGGCGAGATGGAGGCGGCGACCGTCTTCAACGACGACCCCGCCGCCCAGGCCCGCGCCTTTCAGGACGCAGGCTGCGAGTGGATTCACCTGGTGGACCTGAACGGCGCTTTTGCGGGCGAACCGGTAAACGCCGCCGCGGTCGAGGCAATTCTGGGCGCGATCGACGTGCCCGCCCAGCTGGGTGGTGGCATTCGCGACATGGCGACCATCGCCACCTGGATCGAAAAGGGCCTCAGCCGCGTGATCCTGGGCACGGTGGCGGTGGAAAACCCCGATCTGGTGCAAGAAGCCGCGCGCGCCTTCCCCGGCAAGGTCGCCGTGGGCATCGACGCGCGCGATGGTCGCGTGGCGACCAAGGGCTGGGCCGAAGAAACCGACGTGATGGTCACGGACCTGGCGCGCAGCTTCGAGGACGCGGGCGTCGCCGCGATCATCTACACCGACATCAACCGCGACGGCGCGATGCAGGGCCCGAATGTCGAGGCCACCGCCGATCTGGCCCGCGCCATGTCGATCCCCGTCATCGCCTCGGGCGGTGTCTCGTCGCTGGATGACCTGCGGGCGCTGAAAGAGTGTGGTGCCAGCCTGAACGGAGCCATCTCGGGCCGCGCGCTCTATGACGGGGCCATTGACCTGGCCGAGGCGCTTGGGGTGCTGAAATGACCCGCAAACGGCTGGGACTCCTCTTGATCGTCGTCTCGGTTCTGCCCTTCGTCGGACAGATCGCCGGACTGCTGGCAATCGGGACCGCAGGCTGCACCGGGCCGGAATGTGCCTGGCTTTCCACCCTGCCCGGCCGTATCGCCGGAACGGCGGTGAACGCGGGCGCCTGGGTCATGTATACCGCGCCTCTGGGGGTGATCGGGCTGATCCTGATGATCATTGAGGGGATGAGGGCCGCAAACCGCCCCGACTGAACTTGCGTGACTGACATTGCGAAGGTGCCGCGCTTGCCCTATCACGGCCCCGGAAAGAACCCGGAGGCGACATGCTGAAAACCCGCATCATCCCCTGCCTGGACGTGGCCGAGGGGCGCACGGTCAAGGGCGTGAACTTCGTCGACCTGATCGACGCGGGCGACCCGGTGGAACAGGCACGCGCCTATGATGCCGCCGGCGCCGACGAGCTGGTGTTCCTGGACATCAAGGCGACCCATGAAAACCGCGGCACCATGTATGACCTGGCCACGCGCACGGCGGAACATTGCTTCATGCCGCTGACCATCGGTGGCGGCGTGCGCACACCCGAGGACGTGCGCGACCTGCTGCTGGCCGGGGCCGACAAGGTCAGCTTCAACTCCGCCGCCGTGGCCGACCCGGACGTGGTCGCGCGCGCCGCCGACCGGTTCGGCAGCCAATGCATCGTCGTCGCCATCGATGCCAAGACGATCGAGACCGACGCGGATGGTATCGGCACCAAGTGGGGCATCTTTACCCATGGTGGGCGCAAGCCGGCGCTGGACAGGGACGGCAAACAGATCGACGCGGTCGAATTCGCCAGGACCGTGCAGGAAAAGGGCGCGGGAGAGATCCTGCTGACCTCGATGGACCGCGACGGCACCAAGGCCGGGTTCAACATCCCGCTGACCCGCACCATTTCGGATGCGGTGAACGTGCCGGTGATCGCGAGCGGAGGGGTCGGCACCCTTGATCATCTGGTCGAGGGCGTGACCGAGGGCCACGCCAGCGCCGTTCTGGCGGCCTCGATCTTCCATTTCGGCGAATACACCATCCGCGAGGCCAAGGAACACATGGCCGCCGCGGGCATTCCGATGAGGCTGTCATGACCACGCTTGAGACCCTGGAAGCCACCATTCAGGCCCGGATCGGCGCTGATCCCGACAGCTCCTGGACCGCCAAACTGCTGTCCAAAGGGCCCGAGAAATGTGCCGAGAAATTCGGTGAAGAAGCCATCGAGGCGGTGATCGCGGCGGTGAAGAACGACCGCGAGAACCTGACCTACGAGGCGGCCGACGTGCTTTATCACCTGCTGGTCATGCTGGCGGCGCAGGAAGTGCCGCTGGCGGATGTGCTGGCCGAGCTCGACCGGCGCCAGGGCACCTCGGGCATTGCCGAGAAGGCCGCGCGCGGATAACCCGGCCCGCGCACCGTTTCAGCCTCAAACCACCCGCAAGGCCGGGCGCCCGAATAGCGTCGGTTTCACCGGTCCGCGCGGTTCGGCGGCCTGCGCGCGCAGAATGGCGAACAGGCCGGGATAGGGTTTGGCCATGTCACTTCTCCTTGAACAGCCCGCCACAGAATTGCACCGCGGGATGAACGGGCGGTTAAGCAATCCGCTCAGACAGCTCGGACAGGGACATTTCTCCGAAAATCCGCGGGTATTCGATCGCCGGGCAGCGGTCCATGACCACCTGCACCCCCGCAGCCCGGGCCCGGTCCGCGGCAGGTTCGTTCACCACTCCCAACTGCATCCAGACGGTCTTCAACCCGGGCAGATGTGCCAAAGCCGCGTCGACAATGGGCGCGACCGCCTCGGAGCGGCGAAAGATGTCGATCATGTCCACTTCATCGGGCAATGAGGCAATGTCGGGCACGACGGTTTCACCGAACATTTCCCGCCCGGCCAGGCCTGGATTGACGCCGATCACGCGGTAGCCGCGCCCGTGAAGAAACCGCGCCACACCGTTCGAAGCACGTTCCGGTTTGTGCGACAGCCCAATCACCGCAATGGTGCGGCTGCGTTTCAGAATATCTGCGATACTGCTCATGCGCCCACCCTAACCCATTCATCCTCATAAAAAAGCGCCCGGGTTGTGCCCGGGCGCAGAGTGTGTGGAACGAGGGACAGTGAAGTGAGATATCGGGGGTTCCACACCCCGCTCTCGTATGGGCACATAGGATCTCTTTCGTTTCAAAAAAGAGGGTGTAAAGAACTTGTGAAGATCCGGTTAACGCTTCGAAAACTCACGATTCAAGGATTCCGGGCCAGTTGGCCATGCCCTTGGCGATGTTCCCGGGCACGTCCCTCAACCACAATTCGCGGGCGCGCAGGCTGGCGTTCAGGTAAAGACGGTCCTCGAACACGGTCCAGGCCTCGGGCACCGTCGGGGCAAGATAGCCCAGGCTGGCGGCATAGGCACAGTAGCCCCCGAATTTGGGGGTAAAACGGTCACGGTCAGCCAGAAACATGTCGCGGTTGGTGGCAGAGGCGAATCGCAGCGTGGCACCGTCCCAGTCGGCGGTGAATTCGGCCAGCCCCTCGACCGGCGCGCCCTCGGTGAAATAGGCGACCGGGTCATGGCCGTTGATCGCCACGCCATCGATGTTGAACACGGCGTGGCTGGCGGCCCGGGCCGTCCGGGCAATGGCGGGGATCATCGGGGCGGCGGCAAGGCCGGCCAACAGGGTGCGGCGGGTCAGCATGGGGGCTCCTTTCGGTTGGTTTCCCCCAATCTGGCGTGTCAGGCGCCCGGCGTAACCCCGCCTCGCGTGTCTGTGACCGGTTGTGTGGGCCTACATATGCGCCCGCGCCGCATAAAGTCCCACGGCGGCGGCATTGGAGACGTTCAGAGAGCCGAATCCTCGCGCGGCGTCGATCTTGACCAACTTGTCGCAGGTTTCCTTGGTGCGTTGTCGCAGGCCCGGGCCTTCCGCGCCCAGCACCAGCCCGATCGCCCTGCCCGTCGCGCCGTCCAAAGCCTGATCCAGCGTGACCTCGGCCTCGCCATCCATGCCGTAGAGCAGAAAGCCCATTTCGCGCAGCGCCTCCATCGTGTCGGCCAGGTTGCGCACCTTCAGATAGGGCTGGCGTTCCAGCGCGCCCGAGGCGGTCTTGGCCAGCGCCCCTGTTTCGGGCGCCGAGTGGCGGGCGGGCGCAATCACCGCGCGCGCTCCGAACACCTCGGCAGACCGCAGGATCGCCCCCACGTTATGCGGGTCGGTCACACGGTCCAGAAGCAGCACCAGCGGAGCGCCCTCGCCCTGCACACAGACCTCTTCGAGCGAGCCCCACGACAGCGGCTTCACTTCCAGCGCTGCGCCCTGGTGCACGGACCCCGGATCAATCGGAACCGAAAATTTGCGCGGATCGACGATCTCGGGCGCCATGCCCGAAGCGGCGATGGCCTCGCCCAGCTTGTCGGCGGCGTTCTTGGTCAGCACCAGACGCAGGCGTTCCCGGGCCGGGTTCATTAGCGCATCGCGCACCGCGTGAAGCCCGAAAAGCCACACGGTCTGCGCCGCCGCCGCGCGCTTGGATTGCTCTTTCTCGATGACCCATTTGGGCTTTCTCATGGGTCCGTTCCCCTGCATGTATGACAGGCGCAGGTAATGCGTCAGACAAAGGCACATCGCAAGCAATTTTCCAGTTGACGCCGCAATGCACTGGGCTTATTCAGCCCCTCACGTCAGGCAGCGCAAGCGCCGGGCAAGTGGGCGACAGGCCGCAAGGTGTGGCAGGGGACTGTAACTCCCTCGCGGAGACGCACGCTTGGTTCGATTCCAAGGTCGCCCACCACTTTCCCCTCGGACAACCCATGAAACTGGCTGCTCGACGCGGGTGGCACTCCGTCGCAGGCAGGGAAACCTACGTTTCGGGCTCGGAAATTTTCGCGCTTTTTCAGTAGTTTTGGCGAAAAATCGCATGGGGCGGGCAGGTTTCCGCCTAGCGGAAGCTTTATGTTAACCCGATGTTGACCGAAAACGCCGTTCAATGCGAAACGACGCCAATTGACGTGTCAAACGGTGTCGCAAGACCACTCACGGGACAGAGAACCAGAATGATCCACCTTGCTTCGTTCAAGCGCATGGCCTTTGCTGTGTCCATGGCTATTGCTTCCCTTGCGGCCGCCCCCGCGCAGGCATTGGTGCTGTGCGGCAATGACTTGACCCGTGAAATCCCTCGCCGCACGGCACGGGCGACCTCCGGCAGTGCCGTGATGGACCGCGTGATGAGCCTTGGCGGCGTCGAGCGTGACAGCGCAATCACCCGCGAGGTGCTGTCTGGCAATATCCCAGAATATCTGCGCCAGCTGGTGCCCGTCGGCTTTAACGGCACATTGTCGAATGGCGAACAGGTTGTCGTGGTGCTCTGCGTGACGCCGGACTACCTGGCCGTCGGCTCGGACAGCGATTACGTGCGCGTGCCACTGGGTCTGCCCGCCGCAGCGCGCATTGCGGACGAGCTGGGGTTCTTCCTGCCCACCACCCGCATTGTCGATGCGATATACGAACAGGCCGACGTTCAACTGCCGCCCTCGCCGATGAAACCGACCAGCGCGATGGTCACAACCGACTACATGCGCCGTCATGACGCCACGGTAACGCAGCAGCGCGCCCGCGTGACCCGCTTTCTGGACACGCTGACAGCCGGGCAGAAGAAGGACCTCGTGCTGACCACCCGGCTCTACAGCAAACCCGGGCAGGTGGCGATTTATGGCTGGCACCGCCCGAACGGCCGTCCGATTCAGCCCCTGTCGACCGTGCATGGCGCACAATATGCGGATTACAGCCACGGCATTCGCCTGGTCGCCCGCATCGCCTATGTGAACGGCCGAAAAGTGCCATTGGAAGAGCTCATGCGCCACCCGGAACTGGCCGGCCTGGTCAGCTCCGAAGGCCCGGTGGACCCGGCGCGGCTGCAGGCTTCGCTGTACTAGGCGACTTTCGTTGCAAACTTGAAACGCCCGCCGGGATTCCGACGGGCGTTTTTTGTTGCGCGGGCCAGTCACCCGCCCGGTCCTGAAGCGTTTCCACTTGAACCTGAGACAGGTTTGAGTGGAAACGCCATGGAACCCATCAATGTCGTGGGCGTTTCGAGCAAAACCCGCGAGTCAGATTTCTCACGAAACACCTAGTCCACCGACTTGCAGCAGCGGAACCCCAGGTGGTAATTCGCGTGGCTGCCTGTGCTCATCACCTGACTGCCGTGCCAATAGGGCGCGCGCCAGCGGCACCAGTCCTCGTGCGCACGATACTTGTCGAAGATGAACCAGCTGCCTTTCATCTCCGTCACCCCCATGCCGCCGGCCGAGGTCATCTGGTCTGGCGCCAGCGGCAGGTTCATGTGTTCCGCCGCATTGCCGTGCTGGTCGTAGACGCCCAGCGCCGAGACACATCCGGGGAAGGAGCCGGTCGGGTAGGTGTTCGACCCGCAGCGGCCAAATCCGCCACCGGCACAGCCGGGGCTTTTCGCGCTATCGGCGGCGCAGACCCCACGTTGGTAGCTGGAACCATAGGCCCAGTTCTTTGTCGGCGCATATTTGTTGTTGTGCCAACTGCGCATCGCGGCAACCGAGCCGGCACCGAACCGGTAATCCGGTTCCGTCAATGCGCCGGCACAGGCCCCTTCCCATTCATGCGCATCGCAAAGCCGCTTGCCCTGGGCGGCACAGACCTGCGCCGCCTCGCGCGCCTTGATCCAGACCACCGGGTAGGTGCAGGGGATGTTCGGGAACTCGAACATGTCGATACAGGCCTTGGCATCCTCGGGCCGCTGCGTGGCGGGATCATAAAGCGGCGCCATGTAGCGGTCGCCGCATATGCGCCGGTTCCGGGCATTGTCATAGCTGGACGGCCCACCGGGGATGCGCGCGGCGCATTGTTCAGGCGTCAGCGGGTGCACCGAAATGGCCGGGTTGCCCTGGCCGGCGACCCCCGAAGCCGCAAAGATTTCCTTGATGCGCGCCAACTCGCGTGCCGACAGGTTGTGCACACGGTCAAGCGCCTCGAACATGCGGGCGTTCTGCTGGGCCAGGGTTTGGGCCGCCGCAGGGGTGGTCAGGCTCGCAAGGATCAGCAGGATACGCAGCATCATGGCTCAAGTCCCTCCTTCAGGGTCAGGTAGAAGAAATCGCGATTGTCGACAAAACCCAGGAACCGCGGGATGACGTCGCCGGAACGCGCCCGTTTCTCGATTGCCGCCATGCCGGGCATCAGGTGTTCGACATGCAGAGAGCCTTCGTTTCGGGTAAAGAGCGCCAGATGGGTGTGCTCCATCGCGTTCATGTCCAGCAGCATGGCATAGTCGCAGCCGTAGCCCTGGAAACTGCGCGCCATTGCCGAGGGCGTCGCGGTCGAGAACCAGCCGTAGATCAGCCACTGCCGGCCGTTCTCTTCCTTCATGCAGGCGCCTGCTCGCAGGGTGCGCAGCTTGGCCTCGGCCGAGCCCGACCAGTTGCCCGCGCCCCAGTGGGGCACCAGCGGTCCGGGAATGCCGTTTTCGACCAGCGGCACTCCGTTCTGACGGGCAAAACGGATGCGCGGCAGCATTCGATTGTCATCCTCGGTCCAGGTTTTCATGCCTATGGTGCCGTCGGTCAGCACGTAGAGCGTTGACAGGCGCGGCTGCAACTTGGACAGGATCACCCCGTTTTCGATGAATCCGTAATGGGTGCCATAGTTCAGCCGGATGTATTCGCCCCATTTGAAGGCCGCATGCTCACGCTTGAACCCGCCGGTGAAAACGGCAATCGCACGGTCAGCTTTCTGCGGCGGGATCATGCCCAGGCGCACCAGCGGCCTGGCTGATCGGACCCCGTCCGGGCCGGGCATGCCGCGTGGCCGCACGTCCCATGGCGGGCGAGGCGACCACCCCAGGCCGGGATGGGCCGTGCCGACCGCATAGCTGAGATCGAAGCGCGACAGGTCAAAACCCACGAAATGCGCGTTTGCCCGGCTTTCCACCGCGTCGAGCCAATTGGTCTTGCCCTCGCCTTTCAGCACGGACTGGGCCAGGTGGCGGGGTTGGATGGTCGAGGTAAAGACCCCTTCGAGCCCGGCAATCGGATACCAGAGCCCCATGGTCATGTTCTTGTTCTCGGCCCCGTCGAACCCCAGCGCATTGTAGGTGCGCACCACAGGGCGGTCTTCCAGCGCGAAATCCATCTCCGCCGCACCGGGGCCGATGTCCAGACGCCCCTGCCCGCTTGCCGCCAGCGCTTCGGAGGTCGTCATCTCGCTGTCACGAAAGAAGGTGCCCTTGACGAAGTTTACGATCCGCTCGCCACCCCACACGTTGTCGCGCAGGAACTCGGTCGTGGCTTCGAGGTTCGACCGCGAGCCCGAGACCTGGTTGCGCAGATAGATGCGATCTCCGCAGAGCGGCGCGAAGGGCAGCCCGGTCTTGCGCGCAACGGTCAGTGACCCCGCCGACCCCAGCCAGGGCGCGCAGCGCATGGTGCCTTCGGCATTTTCCACCACCAGCGCCGTGCGCCCGTCGCCAAACAGGCCAAGCGTCTGCCCCGCCGGGTCCGGGTTTTCCAGGTGGTAGCTGTCCTGAACCTTGCCGTCGGCGGTTTCGAGCCTGAGCAAAAACCAACTGTTCACCGCCGGGTTCAGCGACACCAGGCGCACCACCCGTCCGTCCTTCAGGGGCGCGGTCGTTTCCTGGCGGTAGGGCTGCAGCTCGTGTATCCCCTTGGGCCGCACCTCCTGATAGGTGGCCCATTGAGCCTCCAGTTCCTCGGCGGTTTGCGCCAGGGCCGGAATGCTCCCCAGCAGCGCCCCGACCAGGACTGCCCCCTTAAATGACCAATTTAACAAGGCCCAAAGCTCCCTTCTTCCAAGGTACGCGATGGCTGACACCCGCCTTCGCCGAAATGCGGCCGCGATTTGCGACATACCAATCGAAGTTTCTTAACAAAGCATCTTCATTTGAATATTGCGGCACAAAACCCGTCCTGTCACCAATCTTGTCTATGGAAACGAAACTGTCCTTGCCGGCAGTCTCGTAAATCCACTTGTAGAGCGGCGAGAGATGCAGAGCTTCGAGCGCGCGCAGCGTGGCCACCGCGGGGGCCAGCGGAAACCCGACGACATGCTTGCCGAAACCCGCCTGATCCAGCACCGCCTGGAAGCCCTGGCGCAGGGTGCCGAAGCGGCCGGCGCCGACGTTGAACGTGTCGTTCACGCGCTCAGACGACGCGCTGAGACAGAGCCAGATCGCCTGGCACAGGTCATCGACATCCAGGAGCTGATAGAGGTTCTGCCCATTGCCCAGAACGGGAAACCCGTGCCCCGTCACGGCAAAATCATACAGCAGTTCGAAAGCACCCAGACGTTCCGGGCCGACGAAGCTCTTGGGGCGCAGAATCGGAACCGTCAGGCCACGGGCGCGGAAGGCATCTATCGCACGTTCGGCCTCGATCTTGGCGCTGCCATAGGGGCCGACGCCGACCATCGGATCATGTTCGAAAAGCGGGTGGTGGTCGGGCACGCCATAGACGGCGGTCGAGGAGATATGCACGAAACGGGCAATGCCCTTGTCCTCGGCGCTGCGCAGCAGCGCCTTGGTGCCCCCGACATCGGTCGAGAATATCTCCTCCTCGGAGCACAGCGGCAGGGCAGCGGCGCAATGGACCACGGCATCGATCCCGGCAAAGCCGCGCTCGTGCAGGGACAGATCGCGGATGTCGCCATGCAGCTCGTCGATACGGTCGCGTTCCGGATAGTCGAACGGGGCAATGTCCCAGCTGCGAATCTCGTGCCCGCGTGCAAGGAGGAACCGGATCAGGTTGATGCCCAGAAAGCCGCTGCCACCGGTGACTAGAATGCGCATGACGCCCCCCGTTTACCTGTCGAAAAGACCTCAACCCTCCTGTTGGAGGAATGCAGCCTAACCCTATGCGATGACACGGGGTTCCGACATGATACAGGTCAAGCTGCGGGGCCGGTCCCAGTAAAGACGTAACGCTTGTCCAGGCGGTATTTGACCACATAGCCGACGGTCAGACCCGCAACGGCACCCAACTCGCGGGCCAGCTGCGTGCCCCAGATGGCCCAGGCCCCGGCCTCCGCCCCCCAGAAGATCGCCGTGGTGACGCCCCCCATCAGCGTATAGAGGCCAAACTTGCGCCCATGGGTCGCCGCCCCGGATGACAGGTCGAAGAAGATCCAGCGCTTGTCCAGAAGGTATTTCAGCACCAGCCCGACCCCGGTGCCAACCCCGATGGCCAGCGCCAGAGCACCCGCCCCGTCATGGGCCGCAAGACTGACCCGTTGCGCGGCCAGGTTGGCCAGCGTCGCCAGAACCGCAAAGCCCGTGTATCGGGTCACAAGTTGGGTATTCGTCAGCCGAGCCATGGCCGCGACTTGACCACGGCCCCGCCCCTTGCGCAAGACCCGCGCGGCATGGCATCCCTGCCGGGATCACGATTGTCAGGCAGGCCCATGAAGATTGCCCATGTCACCGCCTCCGGCCGGGGTGAAACCAACCGGCTGCTGGCCCGCGCGGCCCCGATACTGTCCGCCGAGGGCTTTCGCCTGGCAGGCACGGTACAGACCGATACGGAAACGCCACGCTCGCTTCTCTGCGACATGGATGTGCTGGTGCTTCCGAACGGGCCGACCCTGCGCATTTCCACCAGCCTGGGCCCCGGCGCCTCGGGCTGCCGTCTTGACCCGGCGGGGCTGGAGGACAGCGTGGCCCTGACGCTGGCCAATGTGACCCGTGGCGCCGACCTGGTGATCATCAACAAGTTCGGCAAGCAGGAGACCGCGGGGCGCGGATTTCGCGATGTAATCGGGGCGGCGATAGTGGCCGGCATCCCGGTGCTGGTGGGCGTGAACGAGGCCAATCGACCGGCGCTCGATTCGTTCTGCGGGGGACAGGCCACGCCTTTGGCGGCGGAACTCGAGGTGATTCTCGACTGGGCACGGCAGGCGGCAGAGGAAGCCCGGCGCCCCTCTGCGTCCTGATTTATGTCAAGGATCGCGCGGGCGGATTATCCTATGCAGGGGAAGGAAAAAAGGGACCGACCTCCGTGCGTCTGACCGTCAAGACGAACCTTGCCATGCGTGCGCTGATGTTCTGCGCGGTGAATACCGGGCGAACTGTACGCAAGACCGAAGTGGCCGAGGCCTGCAATGCGTCGGCCAACCATCTGGGCGTAATCATCAACCAACTGGGCCATGGTGGCTTTTTGGAAACTACGCGCGGGCGCGGCGGCGGCATCCGCCTCAGCCGCCCCCCGTCCCAGATCAACGTGGGCGAGGTTTTCCGCGTATTCGAGGCGGGACTGCCCTTTGCCGAATGTTTCTCTGCGGCCGAAAACACCTGCCCCATCGCGCCGACCTGTCGTCTGAAGATCGCCCTGAGACGCGCGCTGGATGCGTTTTACGCCGAACTCGACATGATCAGCCTGAACGAGTTGGTGGACGGCAACACCGGGCTTGAACATCTGTTCGACCTGGAACAGATGCTGCACATGAGCTGCGAACACGCCTGAGCGTCAGCCTGCGATCGCCGCCACCGCCTTCTCCACCGCAACGCGGGTCAGGTCCAGATCCGCGTCGGTCAATGCCAACGACGGGTAGAGCTTGCCGGGTGACTTGAACACGCCGTGTTCGCGCAGAACCGCATTGTAACGCGCATTCACGCCGGGGTCGTCATGGCGCGCAGAGCGGTAATCGCGGCAGGGCGTTTCGGTAAAATAGATGTCGAACAGGGTCGCATCGCCAACGACCTGGTGGGGGATGCCCGCCGCAGACAGGGCTTTGCCCTGCATTTCCTGCAGCTCCGTTCCCAGCGCACGCAACCGGTCATAGGTGCCGTCGCGCCGCAGTACCTCCATCGTTTTCAACCCGGCCGCCGAGGCCACCGGGTTGCCCGACAGCGTGCCCAGCTGCATCAGCCACCTGTCCTGTCCCACCGCGTCCTTGTCGAAATGGGCCATGATCTGGGCCGAGGCGCCAAGTGCTGCCAGCGGGAAGCCGCCGCCGGTGATCTTGCCCAGGGTGCAGATATCCGGCGTCACGCCATAGCGTTCCTGCGCCCCGCCGTAATCCAGCCGAAAGCCGGTGACGATCTCGTCGAAGATCAACAGCACCCCGTATCTGTCACACAGCGCGCGCAGCCCTTCGAGGTAGCCGGGCGCTGGCGGGATGATGCGTTGCAGCGGCTCGGCGATGATGGCGACGATGTCGTCGTGCTCGTCCAGCAGGCTCTCGACCGCCGCCAGGTCATTGTAGGGCGCGATCAGCATCTGGTCGGCCACCCCTTGCGGGATGCCCGCACTGTCGGGCACGGCGGCGGGGAAGTTGCGTTCGATGGTGGGGGCAAGGCTCATCTGCGCCTCGGCGGACATGCCGTGATAGCCGCCTTCGAACTTCAGGATCTTGTCGCGGCCAGTGTAGGCGCGCGCGAGGCGAATTGCGTACATATCGGCCTCGCCCCCCGAAGCGACGAAACGGATCTGTTCGCAGCAGGGCACCGCGTCGATGATCGCCTCGGCCAGTTCGATCCCCTTGGTATTGTTGGCGAAATAGGTCATGCCGCGGGGCAGTTGTTCCAGCACCGCTTCCATCACCTCCGGGTGGCCATGGCCCAGAAGCATCGGGCCGGAGCCGATCAGGTAGTCGACATACTCGCGCCCGTCCCCGTCCCAAACCCGCGCGCCTTCGCCGTGGGAAATGATGATGCCCGGGTCAAAATTACCGAAGCCGCCAGCAGGCAGCACCCGTCGGGCGCGGGCGATCCATTCGTCTTGGGTGTGCAGTCTGTTCATCGGGCCAGTCCGTTCTTAGTCCAGAATCAGGTCAGGGGTGCCAAGCAGGTCGAGGTCGGGGGAAATGCCCAGTCCGGCCCCTTCGGGTGGGGTGATACGGCCATTCAGCCGCTCCGGCGCGGACGGGTCAAGCCGGGGCGACACGTAGGAGGACAGGTCGCAGGTGTTCATCAGCCGTGCGGGATCCGTCGCGGCGGCCAGGTGCAACGCGGCGGCGGTGACGATGTCCGATCCCCAAGTGCATTCCACGCACATCCTGGCCCCCAGATGCAGGCAGAGGTCGCGGGCATGGCGGGTTGCGGAAAGCCCGCCGAACTTGGACAGTTTCAGCGCCACGGCATCCATCACCCCGGCGCCGTGGGCCTCCAGCAGGGACGCGGTATCATGGGCGTTTTCGTCCATCTTCATCGGCAGGCCGGTGGCTTCGCGCACACGGGCGCAATCGGCAATCGTGGCGCAGGGCTGCTCCAGCATCACATCCAGATCCGCCACGGCGCGGCCGACGCGGGTGGCGTCCAGAGAGGTCGCCCCGCAGTTCCAGTCGCCATAGACCAGCGGCCCCGGCCCCACCGCCTCGCGCACCAGACGCAGGCGGGCGACATCGGCCAGCCAATCGCCGTCCACGCCCAGCTTGACCTGAAATTGTGCCATGCCCCTGGCCCGGGCCTCCCTGGCGATGCGGGCCATGTCCTCGGGCGCGATACAGGTGATGGAGTGATATAGCGGCATGTCCGCAGCGCGCCGCCCGCCCAGAAGCGTGTATACCGGCAGCCCGGCGGCCTTGCCGGTCAGATCCCACAGCGCGATGTCCAGCGCGGATTTGGCGTAGCGGTGGCCTTTCAGGAACGCCTCTGCCCGGGCCATCAGAGCCTCGGGTCCGACCGGGTCGGCCCCCAGAAGGACCGGCGCCAGTTCGCCCAGCGCCGCCCCCACGCCGCGCGCATAGGCGGGAAGGTAATGCGGGATCGGGCAGACTTCTCCCCACCCGACCAGCCCGCCGTCGGTGTCGAGGCGCAGCACCACGGTTTCCACCGTGTCGCAGGTTTTGCCGTCTGACATGTAATAGGCTTCGTGGCTGGTCAACGGAACATGCCAGAGGGACAGGCGGGTTATTCTCATTCGTAAACCTCCACAGGGCTGACGGGAACGTCCGGAACGGGGGGCACGCCCAGCCCGGGCATCGACGGCGGGACGGTCTTGCAGGCTCGGATGCGGGCGCCGATGGTCCGAGCAATGGTCATCGGTTCATCAACGGCAGCCCGGCCAGACCGGCGCCGCGCCAAAGAACGAAGGTCAGGATCGGCCGATCCGTGGTGGTCATGGCATGGGCCTGCCAGCCGGCATGTTCGCGCGTATCGCCCGCACCCAGAAAGGCCACCCCGTCCTCGCGTTCGAACTCAGCCCCGCCCGAAAGGCACAGGTATATCTCCTCGGCCTCGTGGCTGTGCCAGTCATAGCGCAGCCCCTCGCCCCAATAGGCAATGTAGCCACGCAGGGAGGCGGAGTGGAAATGCCCGGTCGGCCCGAACAGCTCGTAATAGCCATAGCGGTTGCGGAAGTCGGCGCCGACTTCTTCTTCGCCATAGGTTCGTTTCCACGCGGCCAGATGCGTGGTCGCGCGCACAGCGTCGATCAGCGGCTGGGTCATGTCGATCCCGGACAGCGGAAAATCGGCCACGAGATCGGCGGCTGGCACCGGGCGCGAAGGCAGGTTGGCCGGGGTCAGATCCGCAGGCCAGGGGGCATAGGCAGAAAGCGCGGGCTGCGAGGCGTGCAGGGCGCGCGCGGCCTCGAGAACAAGGGAAAGATCGGTCATGGCTCCACCACGATATTGCCCGCATGGGCATTGGAGATGAAAACCGCCTGCGTGTCATGCAGTTCGGCCAGTGGATAGGTGGCCGGCACTTCGCCGGGGGCGGGGTCCGGGCGTTTCCAGCCTTGGTGCGGGATTACCGGATTCAGATAACCACGGCCCATTGCGACCGTGGCGCACGGCGCATCTGGAAAGCTCATTCGGCCGGCTCCTGCACCATGTCCGCGCGGGGACGGATGTTGTCGGGATCGTAGGCGGGGGCGCCCAGCACCCTGGCCGCGCGGGGGGTGCCGTGGATCACCACCTCCAGCACTGTACCCGGCTGTGCGGCCTCGGGTTTCAGATAGGCAAAGGCCAGCACCTTGTCGACGCTCGGCCCGTAGGCTACCGAGGCGGTCGAGCCGACCACCCTGCCCTCCAGCAGCACCGCTTCGCCGCCATGGCCGTCGATCTGCCCGTCCGGTTCAATCTCCAGATAGGCGCAGAGCCAGCGCGGGTCGTCCGCCAGTGACGCCTCCTTGCCCAGACAGTCCTTGTCGGTTTTCACGAAGCGCATGACGTCGGCCTCGGGCAGGGTGACTTCGTTGGTCAGTTCCCCTGCCCCCTTGAAGCCCTTCTCCAGCCGCATCGCGTTCATGGCAAAGCTGCCGTAATCGGCAATGCCATGCGCCTCGCCCGCAGCCCAGAGCGCATCATAGACCTGAAGCGCCCCGTCGCGGGGGATATGCAGCTCCCATCCGAGTTCCCCGGCATAGGACATGCGGAAGGCCCAGAGCGTGACCCCGGCGACGGTAATCTCCTGCGCCGACATCCAGCGGAACCCGGCGTTCGAGAGGTCGGCCGCGGTACAGGCGCCCAGCACATCGCGGGCGCGCGGGCCATTGAGCGCCAGCGCCGCCCAGTCGTTCGAGCGCAGGGTGACGGTCACATCCTCGCCCCTGCGCTGGTGGTCGAGGTGGTCCAGCAGGCGCTGTTCGAAGAAGGCCGCGCAGACCAGGTAGAAGCGATCCTCGGCCAGCCGCACCACGGTGGTCTCCAACTCGATCCGACCGGCGCGGTTCAACATGTGGGTCAGGATGATGCCGCCCACCTTCTGCGGCAGGCGGTTGGCCACCTGTCGATCCAGAAAGGCCTCTGCCTCCGGCCCCGACACCTCGACCTTGGTGAAGGCGGAAATATCCATGATGCCAACGGCTTCGCGCACGGACTTCACCTCGGCGGCCACCATCTCATCCACCACCGAGCGCCGGAAGGAGTAGTGATCCCGCGACGCCACGCCACCCTTCGCAAACCAGCGCGGGCGCTCGTGGCCGTAGACTTCTTCATGCACGGCCCCCTTGGCCCTCAGACGGTCGTAGAAGGGCGAGGGCTTCACTGGTCGTCCGGCAAGGCGGTTGAAATGCGGGAAGGGGATTTCGTGGCGCAGGCAGTAGTCTTCTTTCGCCTTTACCACCTGCCAGTCCCTGGTCGCGTAGCTGCCAAAGCGGCGCGGATCATAGTCGCGCATCGAAATGTCGGCGGCGCCATGCACCATCCAGCGGGCCAGCTCGCGGGTCAGCCCTGGCCCCCAGCCGATGCCGATCTGCGTGCCGCAGCAGCACCAGTAATTCCTCACCCCCGGCGCCGGACCGATCAGCGGGTTGCCGTCGGGCGGGTGCGAGATCGCGCCATGCACCTCGCGCTGGATGCCCAGATCGGCAAATATCGGCATGCGGTTCAGGCTTTCCTCCAGCCAGGGCATGACCCGGTCGTAATCGGCATCGAACAGCTCGTTCTCGGCCTCCCAGGGGCAGTGATCCTCCCACACCGTGTTGGGGTTTTCCTTTTCATAGATGCCGATGAGCCCGCGTTTCTGCTCCATCCGAATGTAGCCCGACACTTTCTTGTCATCGCGAATGACCGGCAGTTCGTGGTCCAGTGCGGCAAATTCGGGCACAGGTTCAGTCACGAAATAGTGGTGCGTCATCGAGGTCATGGGCAGTTGCAGCCCGGACCATTCGCCCATCTGGCGCGCATAGGTGCCGCCCGCGTTGACCACATGTTCGCAGGTGATCGTGCCTTTTTCGGTCTCGACCACCCATTCGCCGCTGGCTGTCTGGGTGATATTGGTCGCCCGGCAACGGCGGACGATCTTCACCCCCTTGGCCCGCGCCCCGGCCGCCATGGCCATGGTCACATTGGTCGGGTCCACATGACCGTCATCGGGCGTATGCAACGCGCCAAGCACGCCGTCGAGGTTGTAGAAAGGATGCAGCTCGGCAACGCGGTCAGGCCCCACCAGCTCGATGTTGAACCCCAACGAACGCGCCACCGACAGGGTGTGGCGCAGCCAGTCCATCTCCTCCTCGGTATAGGCCAGGCGGAACGAACCGCAGCCGTGCCAGGTCACGGCCTGGCCGGTCTCCGCCTCCAGCGCACCGGAATAGAGCCCAATGTTGTAATCGACGCATTTGCCCAGGGAAAAGGACGAGGTCGAATGGGTGATCTGCCCGGCGGCGTGCCAGGTCGAGCCGCTGGTCAGCTCGGCTTTTTCCAAGAGCACGGTATCGGCGCCCCAGCCCTCGTGTCCGAGGTGATAGGCAAGCCCGACGCCCATGACGCCGCCGCCAACAATGACGACGCGGGCGTGGGAGGGGAGGTCTGCGACCATGTCTCTGTGTCCTTTTCCGGTTGGGAGGGATTCCCTCTCGACAGGCTAAGCGTACAAATATACCATGGTCAATCATGAATGGCACAAATGTATCATCCGAGATTCTCACCCGCCTCTCCGAGGAATGGGACGAATTGACACCCGAGGCGCAGAAAGCCGCGCGCTACGTGCTGGAGAACCCGCGCGACGTGGGGGTTTCGACCGTGCGCGAGATTGCCGAGGCGGCGAATGTAAAACCCAACACCGTGGTCCGCATGGCCCGGCAAGTTGGGTTCGACGGTTACGAAGATTTCCGCGAACCATTTCGCGATGCCATACGGCAAGGCATGGTCGATTTCCCCGACCGTGCACGCTGGCTTCAAGACGTGTCGAAACGGGGCGAGCTGGGCGCGCTCTACGCCGAAGCTATCTCGGGCACCCTGGCCAATATCGAGGAAACCTTTGCCGCCATCGACGTGACGGACCTGAAGGCGGCGGCCGAACGGATCTGGAACAGCCGGCAGGTCTTTACCCTGGGGGTCGGCGTGAACAACGCCAATGCCCGCAATTTCACCTATCTGGCCTCGACCGGCATGACCCGGTTCCACGCCATCCCCCGCTCCGGTTCGACCGCCGTGGATGACCTCGCCTGGGCGGATGACCAGGACGTGCTGATCGCCATCACCTGCCGCCCCTACCGCTCCGAGGTGATCGACGCGATCGAGGTTGCCCGCGAACAAGGCGTCACCATCGTCGCAATCTCGGACAGCCCGGCCAGCCCGATCCTGCGCGGGGCTGATCACGGCTTCATCGTGCAGGCAGACGCGCCGCAGTTCTTCCCCTCTTCCGTCTCGACCATCGCCCTGTTGGAAACGCTGCTGAGCTTCGTCATCGCTGTCGCGAGCGAAGAGATCGTCGAGCGGGTCGAAACCTTTCACCGCCGCCGCCACCAGCTTGGCATCTACAGGGAGGATCCTGAATGAACGCACCGCTCACCCGGTCGCTCGACGCGCGTTATTACACCGACCCGGAGATTTTCGCGCAGGAGATGGAGGGGCTTCTGTCCCGCACCTGGCAATTTGCCGGACATGTCAGTCAGGTGGCCAACCCGGGCGACTATTTCGCCTTCGAGATCGCCGGCCAGAGCCTGTTCTGCATCCGCGGTCGCGACGGGGTGGTGCGCACTTTCTACAACGTCTGCCAGCACCGCGCGCATGAGATGGTCACGGGCACCGGCAACACCCGCGTGGTGGTCTGCCCCTACCACGCCTGGAGCTACGAGCTGACCGGCGAGCTGCGCGCGGGCCCGAACACGAAATCCGTGCCCGGATTCGATCGGTCCGAAATCTGCCTGACCGAGGTCCGGACCGAGGATTTCCACGGCTTTCTTTTCGTGAACCTCGACGACGGTGCGGCCCCGATGGACGACTGGTACCCCGGCGTACGCGCGGAAATCGCGGGCTACGTGTCCCATATCGCCGATCTGGCCCCGCTGGAATGGGTCGAGGTGCCGGAAAACTGCAACTGGAAGGTTTCGGTCGAGAACTACTCGGAGTGCTACCACTGCCCGTCCAACCACCCGACTTTCGCCGAGGGTGTCATCAAACCGGAAACCTACGACATCCAGCCGGACGCGGGCGGCGGGTACGTTCTGCGCCACGTGACTGAATGCCAGTCGATGGACAAGATGACCTATCCGATCGACCTGTCGGTGCCCCATGCGGGCGATTACCAGAGCTGGTTCCTGTGGCCGATGTTCTCGTTCCAATGCTACCCGGGCAATGTGCTGAACACCTATCACTGGCGCGCGGGCAGCGCGGATCAATGCACCGTCTGGCGCGGCTGGTACACGCCCGAAGGCGCCGAAAGCGACGTGATCCGGGGGCTTGCGGTGCAGGACCGTGAAACAACGGTCGAAGAGGATATTCGGCTGGTCGAAAGTGTGCAGCGCGGGCTGCACTCCAAGGGCTACCGCCCAGGCCCGCTGGTGCTGGACCCGGCCTGCGGCGTGATGAGCGAACATTCCATCGCCACCCTGCAACGCTGGATGCGCGAGGCCGTGGATGGTTGAGCCGGCACGACCACGCGCGACATCTACACCAACGGAAGAAACCGCTTTACGATCAGGCCCGGCAACACCGCCTCACGCTTTGGGACGAAGGAAATTCAATGGCTGACCTCTTCAACGAAGACCTGTTCCTGAAAGGACTGGAACAACGCAAATCCACCCTGGGCGCGGAGTATGTCGAAAAGAACCTCGCCGCCGCTGACGACTTCACCCGCCCGTTCCAGGAGGCAATGACCGCCTGGTGCTGGGGCTTCGGCTGGGGCGACGACGTGATCGAGCCCAAGACGCGGTCGATGATGAACCTCGCCATGATCGGCGCATTGGGCAAGATGCATGAATGGGAAATCCACTGCCGCGGCGCGGTGAACAACGGCGTTTCGCCCGAAGAGATTCGCGCCATCATCCACGTGGTCGGCATCTACTGCGGCGTGCCGCAGGCGCTGGAATGTTTCCGCGTGGCCCGCAAGGTGCTGGAGTTGGACTGACTCCTCCCTCCCCCATGGCCCATTGTCGGGAGGGGGCCTTTTCGCCCGCCCCGGTCCCAAACACACCACGCGGACGTCCCCCTTCGCACGCAGGAATTTCGCCCTCACGCTTTCGGGGTCAGGCACAAGCGCCTGGCCCCGTTTCGCGGTCCGGGGCCCTGTGCAGCAAGGACCGAGCGGCGGTTTTCCCCGTCGGCCCACCGTCGGGGCGGTACGTTTGGCGTCCCCCGGCAACCTGATTGCCGTCGCGTCAGGTCTCGGCGAACCCTTGATATTTCACCCGAATTGGCAAAGACTTGCCACCACAAACAAAACCAAGAAAAGACTTAAGGGAGATCACATGAAAACCGCAATGAACACCATCCTTGCGTGTCTGGTCGCTGCCACCGCCCTGCCGGCCAGCGCCGAAACGCTGCGCTGGGCCCGGGCCGGCGATGCCCTCACTCTTGATCCGCATGCGCAGAACGAGGGGCCGACACACACCATTCGCCACCAGATGTACGAGCCGCTCATCATTCGCGACACCACCGGCGCCTTCGAAGCCGCCCTGGCGACCGAATGGGCCCCCAGCCCGGACGACCCGACCGTTTGGGTCTTCAAGCTGCGTCAGGGCGTCAAGTTCCATGACGGGTCCGATTTTACCGCCGAGGACGTGGTTTTCAGTTATGACCGCGCCAAGCAGCCCAACTCGGACATGAAAGAGTTGATCGGCTCGATCACCGAAGTACGTGCGGTCGATGACTACACGATCGAGATGGTTACAGACGGGCCGAACCCGATCCTGCCCTCGAACCTGACCAACCTGTTCATCATGGACAAGGGCTGGACCGAGGCGAACAACACCGTGAACGTGCAGGACTTCGAGGGCGGCGAGATCACCTATGCCACCACGAATGCCAACGGCACCGGCCCCTATGTTCTGACCAGCCGCGAGCCGGACGTGAAAACCGTCATGACCCGCAACGAGGCCTACTGGGGCCGCGACCAGTTCCCGATGGAGGTTAGCGAGATCGTCTATACCCCGATCCAGAACGCCGCGACCCGTGTCGCCGCTCTGCTGTCGGGTGAGGTGAACTTCCTGCAGGACATGCCGGTGCAGGATCTGGCCCGCGTGGACAGCGCCCCCGGCCTGGTGGTCAAACAGGCGCCGCAGAACCGGGTGATCTTTTTCGGCATGAACCAGGGTTCGGCGGATATCGAGGCCGACAATGTGGATGGTGCCAACCCGCTGGCCGATGTGCGCGTGCGCAAGGCCATGTCGATGGCGATCAACCGCGACGCCATCCGCCAGGTCGTGATGCGTGGCCAGTCGCAGCCGGCCGGCATGATCGCCCCGCCCTTCGTCAACGGCTGGACCGCCGCGATGGACGGCGAAAGCTCGACCGATGTCGAAGCCGCCAAGGCGCTGATGGCCGAGGCCGGTTACGGCGACGGGTTCTCGATCCGTCTGGACTGCCCGAACGACCGCTACATCAATGACGAGGCGATCTGTCAGGCCGCCGTCGGCATGCTGGGTCAGATCGGCATCACCGTGAATCTGGATGCCATTCCGAAAGCGCAGCACTTCCCGAAGATCACCGAAGGCAAAACCGACTTCTACATGCTGGGCTGGGGCGTGCCGACCTACGATTCCGAGTATATCTTCAACTTCCTGGTACACGGGCGCGAAAGCGATATCGGCACCTGGAACGGAACCGGTTTCGACAATGACGAGATCGACGCCAAGATCGAGTCGCTGGCCTCGAATACCGATCTGGAAGCCCGCAACGCGGATATCGCGGCAATCTGGCGCGTGGTGCAGGATGAGCAGCTTTACATCCCGATCCACCACCAGGTGCTGAACTGGGGCATGGGCGAAGGTGTCGGCATCGAGGTCGACCCGGAAGACCAGCCGAAGGTGAAATATATCACGATGAAATAGGGCTTTCCCAAACAGGCTTGGCCTGGATGTGAACCCGGGGGGGCGTGGCTCCCCCGGGTTTTTCATTGGAATTGTACAGGTACATTGAAAAACGCGGGGCGACCGGCACCGGCAGACGACAAACGTAAGGAAATGAGCGCCGAGATCACCGGGATCCTGCGGAACGAGGTCGCCCATGTACCGCTCTATATGCAGCCCCTGATCCGGCGCGCGCCCCGTGTCAACGCGTTGACGCGACGGCCGGATAGTTTTTTCACCTTGCGCTCGGGGACCATTAGCTGATCTTCTGGGCCGGAACCCCGGATCAACCGGGAGCCGGACAACCCCCGGCCAAAAGGGGGCGGGGAAGGATAACAAAACAGATGCTGGCCTTTGTCATTCGACGCATTGGGCAATCGCTCCTCGTTCTTCTGATCGTTGGGCTGGTTGCCTTTTCCATGTTCCGTTTCGTGGGCGACCCGATCGACAATATGCTCGGTCAGGAGCGCACGATCGAGGATGTGGAACGCCTGCGCGCCCAATTGGGCCTGGATCAGCCGTTTCCGATTCAGTATTTCAAGTTCCTGGAAGGGGCCGCGCAGGGCAACTTCGGCGTGAGCTATCGCCAGGGCCGCCCGGTGGCCGAGATCCTGCTGGAACGCGCACCCGCGACGCTGGAACTGGCCGCCGTATCGGGCGTGCTGGCGATTCTCGCGGGCATTGCGCTGGGTGTCTTTACCGCGATCCGACGAAACGGCCCCACGGCGCATACGATCATGGCGGCATCTCTTATCGGAGTATCCCTGCCGACCTTCCTGATCGGTATCCTGCTGATCTATCTCTTCTCGGTTGAGCTTGGGTGGCTCCCTTCGTTTGGCAGGGGTGAAACCGTGCAGTTGGGCAGTTGGTGGACCACCGGGTTCCTGACCGAAAGCGGCTGGAAGGCCCTGATCTTGCCAGCCATTACCCTGGGGCTTTACCAGATGACGCTGATCATGCGCCTGGTGCGCTCGGAAATGCTGGAAGTACTGCGGCAGGACTATATCCGCTTTGCCCGCGCGCGCGGGCTACGCAGCCGGGTGGTGAATTTCCGCCACGCGCTGAAGAACACGATGGTGCCGGTCGTGACCGTCATCGGCCTGCAACTGGGCGCGATCATCGCCTTCGCCATCATCACCGAAACCGTGTTTCAGTGGCCCGGTGTAGGCCTGTTGTTCATCAACGCGATCCAGTTCGTCGACATTCCGGTGATGGCCGCCTACCTCATGCTGATTTCGGTCATGTTCGTGGGCATCAACCTGATCGTCGATATTCTTTATGTCTTCATTGACCCGCGGCTTCGGGTTGACCGGAACGGGGGGCACTGATGACGGATGCACCAATGACAACAGAGGTCAAGGACAAGGGGCGCTGGCAGCGTTTTCTGGAAAGCGATTTCTTTTATGCCTTCAAACGGTCGCCCGTCGCGCTGGTGTCCTTTGCGGTGGTCTGCCTCTTGGTCCTGTCGGCCGTCTTCGCGCCGCTGATCGCGCCGACCAACCCGTTCGACCCGGCCAGCCTGAACCTGATGGACGGGTTCACCCCGCCGTTGGAACCCAACGCCTTTACCGGCAACACTTTCCTGTTGGGCACGGATGACCAGGGGCGCGACGTGTTCTCGACCATCCTTTACGGCATGCGGGTCTCGCTCTTCGTCGGTGTCGCCGCCGTGCTCTTCGCGATGGTGCTGGGCATCGTGCTGGGGCTGGTGTCAGGCTATTTCGGCGGCTGGACCGAAACCATCATCATGCGCGTTGCCGATGTGCAGTTGACCTTCCCGTCGATCCTGGTCGCCATGCTGATCTTCGGTGTGGCGAAGGGGTTCACCCCGGTCGAATATCGCGACCAGATGGCGATCTGGGTGCTGATCCTGGCGATCGGTCTGTCCGACTGGGTACAATTCGCCCGCGTCGTGCGCGGCGCCACGCTGGTCGAAAAAAACAAGGAGTACGTTGCCGCCGCGCGGATGATCGGACGCAGCCCCTGGGCGATCATGATCAAGCACATCCTGCCAAACGCCCTGTCGCCGGTGCTGGTGATCGCCACCATCTCGCTGGCGCTCGCCATTATCGCCGAGGCGACCCTGTCCTTCCTGGGCGTCGGCGCGCCGCCCACGCAACCTTCGCTGGGAACACTCATTCGCATTGGACAGGGTTTCCTGTTCTCGGGCGAATGGTGGATCCTGTTCTTTCCGGCCTGTACCCTTCTGGCGTTGGCGCTGAGCGTCAACCTGCTGGGAGACTGGCTCCGCGATGCTCTGAACCCGAGGCTCCGTTGACCACACCTGTTCTTTCCATCCGCAACCTTTCCGTCGAAATCCCGACCCGTCAGGGCATCGTCAAGCCGGTCGATGGCGTGAGCTACGACGTCGGCAAGGGTGAAATCCTGGGCGTGGTCGGCGAAAGCGGCGCGGGCAAATCGATGGCCGGCAATGCGGTCATCGGCCTTCTGAACGCGCCTGCGCATATCTCGGGCGGGGAAATCTGGCTCAATGGCAGGCGTATCGATCCGCTGAAGGGCGAGGACATGCGCCGGTTGCGCGGGAAAGAGATCGGCATGATCTTCCAGGATCCGCTGACCTCGCTGAACCCGCTCTTGACCATCGGAGATCAGCTGACCGAAACCATGCTGACCCACCTGCCGATCAGCCGGAAAGAGGCGCGTGAACGCGCCATCGCCGCGCTGGAAGAGGTCGGCATTCCCGGCGCCGCCGAGCGTATCGACAGCTATCCGCACGAGTTTTCGGGCGGCATGCGACAGCGTGTGGTCATTGCGCTGGCGCTCTGTGCCGAACCCAGCCTGGTGATCGCGGATGAACCGACCACCGCGCTGGACGTGTCGGTGCAGGCGCAGATCATCTCGCTGCTGAAACGGCTCTGCCATGAACGCGGCACGGCGGTCATGCTGATCACCCATGACATGGGTGTCATCGCCGAAGCCGCCGACCGTGTCGCGGTCATGTACGCCGGCCGCCTGGCCGAACTGGGCACCGTGCGCGACGTGCTGACCGTACCGCAGCACCCCTATACCCACGGGCTGATGGCCTCGACCCCGCTGGCTTCGCAGGGCAGGAAGCGGCTGCACCAGATCCCCGGCGCCATGCCCCGCCTGCACCATATGCCCGATGGCTGCGCCTTCCACCCGCGCTGCCCGCATGCCCGGGACAAATGCCGTGCCGCGCCGCTGCCCCCGGTTGCCAATGAGCGCGCGGCCTGCTGGTTCCCGATGCTGCCGGAGGAGGTCCAATGAGCGCCTATGTCACCGTCCGCGGACTGACGCGGGTCTTCGACGTGTCGAAGCCCTGGCTGAACCGGGTGCTGGAAGGCCGCAAGAAAGCCTTCCTGACCGCCGTCTCCGACGTGGATTTCGAGATCGAGGAACGCACGACCTATGCGCTGGTTGGCGAAAGCGGCTCGGGCAAATCCACCATCGGCAAGATGCTGGTGGGTCTGCTCAACCCGTCCGAGGGCAATGTCGAGGTCGAGGGGGTGAACCTGATGACCGAAGCGGATGCCGACAGGATCGCCGCGTCGCGGTCGAACATCCAGATGATCTTTCAGGATCCCTATGCCTCGCTCAACCCACGCTGGCGGGTGCGTGACATCATCGTCGAACCTGTAGCTGCGCAAGGCGGCAAGACCGAGGGGCTGGCCGAGAAGCTGCTGGAACAGGTGGGGCTGCATGCCTCGGATGCGGGCAAGTTTCCGCATGAGTTTTCCGGCGGGCAACGGCAGCGCATCTGCATCGCGCGTTCGCTGGCTTCAGAGCCTCGACTGATCGTCTGTGACGAGCCGACTTCGGCGCTGGACGTGTCGGTGCAGGCACAGGTGTTAAACCTGATGAGCGACCTGAAGGATGAGTTCGGCCTGACTTATCTGCTGATTACCCACGACCTGACCGTGGTGCGACACATGGCGGACCGGATCGGGGTGCTCTACCTGGGCCGTCTGGTCGAGGAGGCCGATCCCGAAACGCTGTTCAATACGCCCAAACACCCCTATACGCAGATGCTGCTGAGCGCCGCTCCGCGCATGGATGCCTTCGGGCGCGAAGTGCCCCCGCCGCAGGGCGAAATCCCCGACCCCATCGACCCGCCGTCGGGCTGCGCCTTCCACCCACGCTGCCCGATCGCAACGGATGTTTGCCGCAAGGACCGTCCCGCAATGCGCGCCCTGGCGGCAAGCAAGGTTGCCTGTCACCTCGCCGAATGACGCCGCTACAGCCTGCATGGCGCAAGTCGTCGGCTATATGACCCCGAGGCCCCCTCGCCCCAACCGGCCCGGGGGGCGGCAAAATCCCACTCGCTGCGCACCCGAGGCCTTGGGTTGTCAGACTGCGCCTGTTGCCACGCTACTCCCGGGGATCGCATTCCGATTTCATCTTTCGGGCAAGCGCGCTCATTTCCCTGTAAATGATCCCGGCGGAAGGGTGCCAACGCGCGACGTCCAACCCTTGCTGCTTGACGACGAGCTCGTCCCCCCGGGCTGCGGGCCCGGTCAGCGCCTCCCGGGGGCCCCGGGCCGTTACATTCTCGCAGGTCGCCCGGAGCAGTTTGGAATTGAGCTGTTTCGCGATGTCCTCCGGCACACCCGCCGCGGCCCAGGCGTCACGCGCAAGGGCCTGAAGCACGACCGTGAAATTGTTCGAGATCACGGCGGCTGCGTGGTAAAGGCTTTTGCTTTCGGATCGGATCTCGAACGGAACTCCCCCGATCCCGATCAGCATGGGTTCGATCGCATCCAGAGCAGTCCTGTCCCCCTCGATCCCGCAGAAGGTGCCGTTGAACTGGCGCATGGCTTCAGCGGGATCCGCGAAGGACAGCACCGGGTGGACACTGGCCAACTGCCACCCGAGGCCGCGAAGCGGGGCCATCTGCTCTGCGGCGAAAAAGCCGCTGCAATGAAAGGCGATCGGCGCTGACCCCTCGTGTTTGCGCTGTTTGAAAACATCGGAGATTTCGGACGCCACTGCCAGTATCTGCGTATCCGGCACGGCCAGGATCCACAGGTCTGCGGGGCGCAGGTCGGAAGGGTGCTCGACCGCTCGGCCATCCCCGACGAAACCGACGGCGGCCTGCGCCGAAACATATCGGCTGCTCAGGACGTCCTGGATCTTGCAGGCAGGCAGAGACCTCAGAAGTCCGAGCAGGGTTTTCCCCACGCGTCCCGCTCCAATCAGGTTCACCGAGATTGTCGGCATCGGATTTGTCCCCTGTTTTCGGAAGCCACGGTTGCCTGGTGAGGTTTCGCCGTAGTGGTCTGGCGTTGTTTTAGGTTGCCCTTCAACCGGCAGGGAAGAACATTTCCTCCACGGCCACCTATAGTCCTGACCGGCATCACGGCCGGATCAGTTCAGATCGCTCAGCAGCCGCTTGTGTTTCTTCGCCTCGTCTACCGCCTGATGCAGGGTCAGAATGCCGCGGGCCTCGAGCATGGCGAGCATCTTGCACAGCACCTCGGCCGTGGCCTGGGCATCCCCCAGCGCGGTGTGGCGCAGTTTCTCGGGGATCACAACGTCAAGCCGGTCACACAGCGCGTCCAGCGTGTGCACCTCGGTGGTGCCGTAGAGCACAGCCGAGAGCAGCACGGTGTCGAGGATCGGATGATCCCAGTCTACCCCCATGTCATCCGCGTGACGGCGCAGGAACGCCATGTCGAAAGGCGCATTATGCGCCACCAGAACAGCTCCGCGCGAAAAGTTGTGCATACGCTTGCCCGCCGCCGCGATCATCGGCGCACCGGCCACCATTGCGTCATTGATCCCGTGCACCTTGGTCGAGGCCGGCGGAATGCGTATGCCCGGATCAACCAGCGTGTCCAGCACTTCTCCTGGCACGATCTGCCCCTTCAACACCCGCACCGCGCCGATTTGCACGATCTCGTCCTTGTGGGGCAACAGGCCCGTGGTTTCGGTGTCGAAGACCACAAAGGTTAGCTCGGACAAGGGGCGGTCCCAGATGCTGCCGCTGACCTGTTCCTCCATCAGATCGAAGTCGAACACCACCGGGCGCGCGGCCTCTGCCCCCATCATCGCATGGGCATCGTCGATGATCAGCAGGTAGCCTTGCCCCGCCTCAAGCGGTTTCAGGCGGGCGTCGAACTCCAGCCCGTTGGCGGCCGAAAGGTCGGTAAAACTCTGTTCGAGCCCCGTTCTCATCATCTTGCTATAGGCAGCCAGAAACGGGCCTTCCTGGAAGTAGTCGAAGATCGATGCATTGAGCCGCGCGGTGCAGACCTGGTTCAGAAGCCCCGCCGCCTGGCTGTCGTAAAGCACGATCTGGTGCGCGGGGTTGATCAGCACCATCGCGACCGGGATTTCCGACAGAAGTGCGGTCAAGCGGGCCTGGTCATTGGCCAGGCGCGCGGTTTCCGAGGCGACGATGCTGGCCTGGTCCATGGTCGATTGCATCAGCTGGTCCGACACCGCCTCGGCCGCATGGGCCAAATCGCCCAGGTAACGGGCGGAATGGGTGTCCATGCCCCCGGCCCCGGCGGCGGCACGCGAGCGTAAGGAGGCTGCGAGACGCTCGATCGGTTTGGCGACATTTTCGTCGAACAGGAACCAGATGGTGGTGGACAGGCCCAGCAGGCCAAAACTCGCCAGCATGGCGGCAAAAGCAAAGCCGTTCACCGCTTCACCTTCGGCTGCCCGCAGGTAGCCCAGCCAGATCGCGCCAAGCACGACCACCAGACCGCCCACCGCCATCAGGACGAAGAACAGGAAGATGCGCAGACGAAGGGAAAGCTTGGTCACGAGGCTCATGAGGTCGCCTCCAACGCGCAGGTGGTAGCGACGACCGGGTCATCTTCTGGCGCGTCGAACCAACCCAATCGGTCCAGCCAGCCTTCGGTACCGATCTCCGCCGGACCCGAGATCGGCGCACGGCGCCCGGCCTCGCAATCCACCATGACCGCCCGCTGGCTGGGTGTGGCCCAGCGGCCCAGGCGCATCAAGTTCACCATGCGCAATTCGGGATAGTCGGGGTGGGTCCGCAGGCTGGCACCGTCCACCGCGACGAACTGTTCGACGAAGGGCTTCGCATAGGTCCAGGGGCGGTAGAAGCTGGTGTTTTCCTGCTGCGAGATCACCACGATTTCCTCCGGCAAATTCGCCACGGTGCGCCCATACCAGGCATATTCATTGGCAATCGTGGTGGCCAGCATGCCGACCGCCACGCCGAAAGGCACGATCCAGCGCGGCAAACGCCTGCCGGTCAGCTTGTTCAGCATCAGGGCAATCCCTGCCCCGGCCACACCGGCCACCAGCGTGGCAACGATTTCATAGAACATAAGCTCTCCTCCCGATGGCCCGGCGCCAGCCTGCGCCGGGCGGGTTTGTTATCCCAGCATGCCGCGCCCGTGGCCGATCGCCGATTGCATCGACTTGATCACCACGAAGGCGTCGCGCAGGTGGCTGCGATCAAACTCGGACAGGTCCGAGGGGGTCAGGTAATTGTCCGGAGCCCCCCCCGCCTTGACCTGGGCGGCCTGATGTTCCAGCCGCGTCTCGGCAATCAGCTCGTAGGCGTCCAGCAGGTCCTGCCCGCCGCCGCCCGACAGGACGCCCGCATGCATCGCGGCCTCCAGCCGGGCGCGGGTGTTCACCTCGCCCAGCCGGCCCTGAAGCGCATAGACACGGCCCAGATCCACCACCGGCACCACGCCGTTGTGTTTCAGGTCCAGCTGGTTCTTGTGCTCGCCCGACCGGATCGTGGCAAAACCGCGCAGCAGACCAAGGGGCGGCGTGTGTTTCAGCGAGTTCGACACCATGTGGGCCACGAAGATCGAGTTCTTCGACGCCATCGCCAGGGTCTGGTCCTGTAGGTCCTCGAACAGGCCGACATGGCCGCCGATGGGCCTGAGGTCGAACATGACCGAGGCCAGCATCTGCGCCTCAGGCACCGGCTTGTTGACCCAACTTTCGAAATAGCCGCGCCAGGTGGTCAGGGGCTGGCACCATTTCGGGTTGGTCGCCATCATGTCGCCGGGGCAGTAGACATAGCCGCAGGCGTCGAGACCGTCGCAGACGAATTTCGCCATTTTGGCGAAATACCCAGTGCGATCCGCTTGCGTGACCGCACCGTCAAGAATCAGGCAGTTGTCCTGATCGGACACGCCGGTCTGTTCCTGACGGCCCTGTGAGCCGCAGGCCAGCCACAGGTAGGGCACCGGCGCGGGTCCGAACCTCTCTTCGGCCAGCATCAGCAGGCGCCGCGTGGCCGTGTCGGCGATGTCCGTGATCAAACGGGTGACGACCTGATGCGGGCGGCCACCTGCAACGAGCTGCACCAGCAGCTGCGGAATGCGGGCAGTGACCCGGGCCATTTCCTCGGCGGTGTCGGCATGTGCAATTTCGCTGACCAGTTCGGCGGAGCTGACCGCCTGGAAACGGGTCAGGTCGGTCTGGGTCACGATGCCCACCAGCTTGCCGCTTTCAACGATCGGGATGTGACCGATCTTGCGCTCCATCATCGCGTGCAGCACATCCGAGCCGATGGAGCTGGGGGCAAGCGTGATCGGGTTCGCGGTCATGACCTCGGCCACCGGGGTTGTGACCGGCAGCGCCTCGGCCAGAACTTTGCCCGAAAGATCGCGGGTGGTGAGGATGCCGGACAATTTGCCCTCCACCGTGACGCAGAGCGACGAAACCCGCTTGTCGCGCATCAGGCGCGCGGCGTCCTGCGCCGTGTCACTGGCGAGGCAGGTCACGGGATTGGCGGCCATCAGCGTGTCCACCTGGGTCGTGGCCAGGTCCGCCTTGACCGGCTTGTCTCCGCGCGAGCGGTCGAAGAAGCGGGCGGCGGCGTCCTGTTCGGCGATCAGCTTGTGAAACCCCGCCGCGGGCAGCATCAGAAGCGTAGTATCGACAACGGCGCGGGCAGCGGTGAGTGAGACTCCTTCGCGCAGCAGACCGCGTTCCCCGAATGAGTTGCGCAGCCCCAGATGGCTGACCACGACGTCGTTTTCGTCGCTCACCTCCACCTCGCCTTCATAGATGATGAAAAGCCCGTCGAGCTCCTGTCCCAGCTCATAGACCATGTCCCCGGCGACCACGGCACGCGCCTCGAAGGCGGGCTCGATGGCGGCAACGACCTCGGCGGGCATCGTGTCATAGGGGTGCACCGAAGAGAGGAAACGCAGGATCTGCTCGTGGGTCAGAGGCATGGCTGGAAAGGCCTTTCGGGAAAAGAAATGTCCCGCCCGGTGTGCACCGGACGGGACAGGATGTGAAGGGGGCGGAGGGCCGCAGGGCCACCTGCCCGAACCATAAACGTTTCGTCACCTGAACATCCGGATTGAGCGACGAAACGTTGCACCACTTTGGAAGCCGTGCATGTCATCGCCCCCAACGCACAGGTGCGCAGGGGGCGAGACATTTTTCTTAGTGATCCGCAGCGGCAGCACCGGCGCCACGCGGGACGCGGACCGATTCGACCAGCTCGACGATCTCTTTCGGGGTCGCCTTGGTCATGCCCGACACCACGTAGGCAACGATGAAGTTGATCGCAGCACCCACGGCACCGAAGGAGGTCGACTTGATCGTGCCCAGCAGCGGGTCGGCGTCCGAGAAGCTGTTGGTGCCCGGGACGAAGAACCAGCCCTTGTGCAGGAAGATGTAGACCAGGGTCACGGTAATACCCGCGATCATTCCGGCAACGGCACCCGAGTTGTTGATGCGGGTCGAGAAGATCCCCATCATCAGCGCCGGGAAGATCGAGGCAGCCGCCAGACCGAAGGCCAGGGCAACCGTCTGAGCAGCGAAGCCCGGCGGGTTCAGACCCAGGTAGGTCGCGATGACGATGGCCACGGCCATGGCGATACGGGCGGACATCAGTTCGCCTTTCTCGGTCATGTTCGGGGTCAGCTGACCTTTCAGCAGGTCATGCGACACCGCCGAGGAGATCGCCAGCAGCAGACCGGCAGCGGTCGACAGCGCGGCGGCCAGACCACCGGCGGCAACCAGGGCGATCACCCAGCTGGGCAGGTTGGCGATTTCCGGGTTGGCAAGCACCAGGATGTCCCGGTTGAACTTGACCAGCTCGTTTTCCGAACCCCAGCCAGCGGCTTCCATCTCGGCAACCTTTTCGGCGTTCTTGTCGTTGAAGTAGGCAATCTTGCCGTCGCCGTTCTTGTCTTCCCAGTTCAGCAGACCGGTTTTCTGCCAGGTGGCCATCCAGTCATACTGAGCTTCGCTTTCCATCATCTCGACGGAAACCGGTTCACCCGACGAACCGTTCGGCCACATCATTTCCGAGATGTTCAGGCGCGCCATGGCACCGACAGCCGGAGCGGTCAGATACAGCAGGGCGATGAACACCAGGGTCCAACCGGCCGACCAGCGGGCCGACGATACGGTGGGAACGGTGAAGAAGCGCATGATCACGTGCGGCAGACCGGCGGTACCGATCATCAGCGACAGGGTGAACAGCACCATGTTCAGAGTATCGGCGTGGTGTGCGGTGTACTCGTTGAAGCCCAGCTCGGACACGATCTGGTCCAGTTTCTGCAGCAGCGGCTCGCCGGAGGCAGCGTGGTCGCCGAACAGGCCCAGGGCCGGGATCGGGTTGCCGGTCAGCTGGAACGAGATGAAGATCGCCGGGATGGTGTAGGCGACAATCAACACGCAGTACTGAGCCACCTGGGTGTAGGTCACACCTTTCATGCCGCCAAACACGGCATAGGCGAAGACAACCACGGCACCGATCAGAAGGCCGGTGGTGTTGTCCACTTCCAGGAAGCGGCCGAAGGCCACGCCAACGCCGGTCATCTGGCCGATCACGTAGGTGGTCGATGCCACAATCAGGCAGATAACGGCCACCATGCGAGCGGTCGGCGAATAGAAGCGATCACCGATGAATTCCGACACGGTGAACTTGCCGAACTTGCGCAGATACGGCGCCAGCATCAGCGCCAGCAGCACGTAGCCGCCGGTCCAGCCCATCAGGAAGGTCGAGTTGTCATAGCCGGTAAAGGCGATGAGACCGGCCATCGAGATGAACGAGGCGGCCGACATCCAGTCGGCGCCGGTGGCCATGCCGTTGACGACGGGGTGCACACCCCGGCCCGCGGCATAGAATTCCGAAGTCGAGCCCGCGCGGGCCCAGACGGCAATACCGATGTAGAGCGCGAAGCTCGCACCGATAAAGATCCAATTGAGAATAAACTGATCCATTGTCCCTATGCCCTGTTCTTATTCTTCTTCGACGCCGTGTTCACGGTCGAGCTTGTTCATGCGGAATGCATAGAAGAAGATCAGCGCCAAAAAGACGAGGATCGACCCCTGTTGCGCGAACCAGAATCCCAGGTCGGATCCACCGACCGCGATTCCGCTCAGCATCGGGCGCAGCAGAATGCCGAAGCCGAACGAGACCAGCGCCCAGATGATGAGGCTGATCACAATGATGCGCAGGTTCGCTGACCAATACGCGTTGCTGGATGAGTTGTCGGACATGTGTCCCCTCCCACTCTTTCGATTTTGACGGGGGCCGGGCCCCCGCCTCTCCTTCCCTTACGCGGTCGCCTTGGTGACGATCGCGCTCAGTCCCTCTGCAATTTCCTCGATCGCGCCCATGGCATCGATCTTTTGCAGTGCGCCCTTGCCGCCGTAGTAGGCAATGAGCGGTGCCGTTTGCGCGTGGTAGGCCTCAAGACGGCTGCCCACTGTTTCGGCATTGTCGTCGGCACGGCGTTTCATTTCCGTCCCGCCGCATTTGTCGCAGACGCCGTCCTTGGCGGGCTGCTTGAAGCTGTCGTGATAACCCTCTCCGCAGGATCCGCAGGTGTAGCGGCCCGAAATCCGGCTCACCATGGCGGCATCATCCACTTCGAGGCTGATCGCGGCGTTGATCTTCTGGCCGCTTTCGCCCAGCAGCGTGTCAAGGGCCTGCGCCTGCACCGTGGTGCGCGGGAAGCCGTCCAGGATCACGCCCTTGGCGCAGTCATCTTCGGCCAGGCGGTCGCGCAGGATGTTGATGACGATCTCGTCCGAGACCAGATCACCCGCTTCCATCACGGCCTTGGCGGCCTTGCCGGCGTCGGTGCCGGCGGCCACGGCGGCGCGCAGCATGTCACCGGTCGACAGCTGGACCAGGCCGAACTTGTCTTCCAGCATCCGTGCCTGCGTGCCCTTCCCGGCGCCCGGAGGGCCGAGAAGGATCAGAACGGGGGCGGCGGTGGAGGTGTTGGCTCCGTCCATCTTACGCGTCCTTCCGGTTCATGCGGTTTTCGATCAGCTCGTCCACCACGCCGGGTTCGGCCAGGGTCGAAGTGTCACCCAACGCGCCAAAATCGTCCTCGGCGATCTTGCGCAGGATACGGCGCATGATCTTGCCCGAACGGGTCTTGGGCAGGCCCGGCGACCACTGGATCAGGTCCGGCGCGGCGATCGGGCCGATTTCGGTACGCACCCAGGTGCGCAGCTCCTTGCGCAGTTCCTCGGTCGGCTCCACGTCATTCATCAGGGTGACATAGCAGTAGATGCCCTGGCCCTTGATGTCGTGCGGATAACCCACCACGGCGGCCTCGGCGACCTTGGCATGCGCCACCAGGGCGCTTTCCACCTCGGCGGTCCCCATGCGGTGGCCAGACACGTTGATCACGTCATCGACGCGGCCGGTGATCCAGTAATCGCCGTCCTCGTCACGGCGGCAGCCGTCACCGGCAAAGTAATAGCCGTGGTAGTCGTTGAAATAGGTCTTCTGGAAGCGCTCGTGGTCGCCCCAGACCGTGCGCATCTGGCCCGGCCAGCTGTCGGCGATGCACAGCACACCTTCGACGCCGTTGCCTTCGACCAGATCGCCCGAGGTCGGGTCCAGTACCACCGGCTTCACGCCGAAGAAGGGTTTCATCGCCGCGCCCGGCTTGGTCGCATGGGCGCCCGGCAGCGGGGTCATCATGTGGCCGCCGGTCTCGGTCTGCCACCAGGTATCGACGATCGGGCAATTCCCCTTGCCGACGTTCTCGTTGTACCAGTTCCAGGCTTCCGGGTTGATCGGCTCGCCCACGGTGCCCAGCACCTTGAGGCTGGACAGGTCCTTGCCCTCGACAAACTCGGTCCCCTTGCCCATCAGCGCGCGGATGGCGGTGGGAGCGGTGTAGAACTGGTTCACCTTGTGCTTCTCGCAGACGTCCCAGAAGCGCCCGGCATCCGGGAAGGTCGGTACGCCTTCGAACATCAGCGTGGTCGCGCCATTGGCCAGCGGGCCATAGACGATGTAGCTGTGGCCAGTGACCCAGCCCACGTCGGCGGTGCACCAGAAGATGTCACCGTCGTGATAGTCGAACACGATCTCATGGGTCATCGAGGCGTAGACCAGATAACCGCCCGAGCTGTGCACGACGCCCTTGGGCTGGCCGGTGGACCCGGAGGTGTAGAGGATGAACAGCGGGTCTTCGGCATTCATTTCAACCGGCGCGAAATCAGTGGAGGCACCTTCGCGCAGCGCGTTGTAGTCGAAGTCGCGACCATCGGTCCAAGTGGTCTGTCCGCCAGTGCGCTTGACGATCAGCGCCTTGCAGTCATGGGTGACGTGCAGCAGCGCCTCGTCGGCGTTGGATTTCAGCGGGGTCTGACGGCCACCACGCGGGGCGTAGTCGGCGGTGATAACCAGCTTTGCTTCGGATCCGTTGATCCGGGCTGCCAGCGCGTCGGGCGAGAAACCCGCGAAAACGATCGAGTGGATCGCACCGACCCGCGCGCAGGCCAGCATCGCATAGGCCGCTTCCGGGATCATCGGCAGGTAGAGGACGACGCGGTCGCCCTTGGACACGCCCAGGTCGGTCAGGATGTTGGCCATCTTGCAGACTTCGGCATGCAGCTGGGCGTAGGTGATGTGCTGCGCGTCTTCTTCCGGGTTGTCCGGCTCGAAGATGATCGCGGTCTGATCACCGCGGGTCGCCAGATGACGGTCGATGCAGTTGGCCGAGACGTTCAGCGTCCCATCGGCGAACCAGTTGATCGAAACGTCGGGGAAGCTGTAGTTCACGTCCTTCACCTGGGTGAAAGGCTTGATCCAGTCGATGCGTTTGCCGTGCTCGGCCCAGAACGCGTCCGGGTCGGCGATCGAGGCCGCATACATTTCTTCATACCGCTCTGCGTTCACATGGGCATTGGCAACCATTTCGGCCGACGGGGCGTAGGTCGCACCGGTGTTGGCATCCGACGACATTCGGGATCCTCCTAAAATATCCTCCTCGGCGCGGTGGGTGCGCCGGGTGACGGCCCCTGTTTTTGACAGAGCTCCCTCACCGGGGGTGAAAATAGGTTCACAAGCCCCCTGCAAACAACAGATTTCTTGTAAATTCGTTTAACTCTCCGTCATTTTTTCTGTAAACCATTTTTCCGCCTCGGTGTTTTTACACGCAAATACAATTGACTGCGTGTGAAACGAGTGAAAATGACCTCGTAAAAAACCGCACCGGTTGCAACGCTAACAATGTTGCGCAATTCAGCAAGATTCGGTCCGGATCGTTCCGCGCCGACCCGGGCCGTGAAGTTTTCGAGGATTCTCTCAGGCCAGAAGCGCTGCCGTATGGCGGGCGATCATCTGTTCTTCGTCGGTGCGGACAACGAAAACCCGTGTGGCCGCGCCGGAGGCCGTCAGCTCGCGGCGACCCTCGGCATTGGCCTGCGGATCAATGGCAATTCCGGCCCAGTCGAGCCCTTCGCAGACCCCGGCCCGGACCGCTGTCGCGTTTTCGCCGATGCCACCGCAGAAGACCAGCGCATCGAGACCGCCCAGCAAGGCCACCTGCCCGCCCAACTCGCGCTTGATCCGGTGCACGAAATAGGAAATGGCGCGGCGGGCATCCTCGGTATCCGCCGCTTCCAGCGCGCGCATGTCATGACTGAGACCGGACAGGCCCTTGAGCCCGCTTTCACGATAAAGCAGCGTCTCGATTTCCCTGGCGGACATGCCTTTCTCGGCCATCAGATACAGCACGACGCCCGGGTCCAGCTGGCCGCAGCGTGTGCCCATCGGCAGACCATCGAGCGCGGTGAAGCCCATCGAGCTGCCGACCCCATGCCCGTCATGCACGGCGCACATCGAGGCCCCGTTGCCAAGGTGGGCGATGATCACCCGGCCGTTTGCCAGTTCCGGCGCGATCTCGGCCAGGCGGCCCGAAACATATTCATAGCTGAGCCCGTGGAACCCGTAGCGCCGGATGCCTTCGTCATAGAGCGCCTTGGGCAAGGCGTAGGTGTCGGCCTCCCAGGTCTGAGCGCGGTGGAATGAAGTGTCGAAACAGGCAACCTGAACCGCCTCGGGGAAGGCGGCACGGGCGGCCTGGATGCCGGCCAGGTTCGCGGGCTGGTGCAGGGGCGCCAGCGGCACGAGCCCTTCGAGATCGGCAATCACCGCGTCATTGATCACGATCGGCGCCGTATGCTCCGGCCCGCCATGCACCACGCGGTGGCCGATGGCCGTGACCCGGGCATCGGGGCGCAGAGCCTCCAGCCGCGCCAGGACAACCTTCAGCGCGGAGGCGTGATCGGCCCCTTCCCCGGGGCTCAGATCCCGTTCTTCCCGGCTGCCGTCCTGCGCCTTCAGGGCAAAGCGCGGTTTGGCGCCCAGCCCTTCGACCTGACCGCGCAGCTGTTCCACCGGCGCACCACCGTTCGCATAGAGCGCGAATTTGATCGAGGAAGACCCCGAGTTGAGGGTCAGCACATGGGTCATGTCTCAGTGTCCTCCACGGCCATTGCGAAGCAACCATTGCGAATAAAGCGCGGCGACGGCACAGGAGGCGAGCCGCGCCTTCTCGCCATCCGCGCGGGATGTCACGATCACCGGCACGCGAGCCCCCAGAACCAGCCCGCCGGCCTCGGCATGGGCGACGAAGGTCAGCTCCTTGGCCAGCATGTTGCCCGCCTCAAGGTTCGGGGCCAGCAGCACCTCGGCCCGGCCCGCAACCAGCGAGGTAATGCCCTTGGTGCGCGCGGCGTTCACGTCCATGGCGTTGTCCATCGCCAGCGGCCCGTCGACCAGCCCGCCCTTGATCTGACCGCGTTCGGCCATTTTCGACAGGGCGGCCGCATCCAGCGTGGACTGGATCGCCGGGTTCACGGTCTCGACCGCTGACAGCACGCCGACTTTGGGCTGATCCATGCCCAGCGCCAGGCAGAGGTCGATGGAGTTCTGGCAAATGTCCACCTTGTCCATCAGCGTCGGTGCGATGTTCACCGCGGCATCGGTCACGACCAGAAGATGATCCAGCCCGGGCACATCCATGATGAAGGCATGGCTGAGGCGCCGCCCGGCGCGCAGGCCCTCGCCCTTCTTCAGGATCGCCGACAGCAGGTCCGACGTATGAAGATGCCCCTTCATCAACGCGCCCACCTGCCCCGCGCGGGCCATGGCCACCGCGCAGGCGGCGGCCTTGTCGTGACGCGCTTCGTCGATGATTTCGATCCCCGTCAGGTCGTCGCCGGTCTCCTCGGCGCATTGTTCGATCAGCCTGCGCGACCCGATCAGGACAGGTTTGATGATCCCGTGCCGGGCCGCCAGAAGCGCGCCGCCCAGCGCGTCGGGTTCTTCCGGCGCGACCACGGCCGTGGGAATCGGGTCGAGCCCTTCGACCTCTTCCAGGATACGGTCGAAATGGGCGTGGCGGGTGATCAGGACCTCGGGGATGTCCCCCTCTGCGATCTCGATCGCCACGCGCGAAGTCGGCGTCTGCACCTCGGCCACGCCGGCGCAAAGCACCCGCCCCCGGTCATTTGTGACCTGCGTATCCAGCCGCACCATCTGGTCGGGCAGTTTTTCAATCACGGTGACGGTAATGGTCAATTCGTCCCCAATGCGCGCGCGGCCCATGAATTCCAGCGTTTGCGAACGGTAGAGCGACCCGGGCCCGGGCAGCGAATTGCCAATCACCGAGCTGAAAAGCGAGCCCACCCACATCGAAGGCGCCACCGCCTCATGCGTATCATGCTCGTCATTTGGCAGGTGCAGCGGGTTCAGGTTGCCCGAGGCATGGGCAAAGACATAAAGGTCATTCGCCGTGCACTGCCGCTTCAGGCTGGCTCGGTCGCCGACCGACAGGTCGTCCCATAACTTGTTGCGCCGGATCATGTTCACGTCTCTCTTCTTGGCTACTCGTCTTGTCATATAGCGACAGGCGGCCCGCCCGTCATTAGCGACAGGCATCCCCTTGACACATACCGCCAGATGCCGCGCGCGCGTCAGTCCAGTTGCGCGGGGCCGGGATACGGGAAAACGCAAAAAAGGGAAGCGAAAACGGGTCAAATCGTGCAAGGGCCGGTCACGATGCAAAGCCGCCTGAGCTGCTCATTTATGCGGCCCCGTGCCCCGAAGGCCAAGGGGCTTTCCCAGCCGGGAACTGAACGTCCGGGTGTCGGAAAGTCAGGTCGCAGAGCAAGACTACGGAACAGTCCGGCGATGGCTGGTCTCATGGCTGGTTCAATACCATGTTCACGGACCGAACCTTTTACATTCCGCAGGAAGAGCGGAACACGAGGTAGAGAAAGACCGCACGGTGAATGGCACCGGGGCTGGTTCTGAAAAACCGAAAGGGAGAGCATCCGGGCATGGCAGGACGCTGGATTGGTACCCGTTCCACCTCACCTTTATCCGGTTTCCTCTGACGGTATGGTGGTGTGGGGGTGTAAGGTGCCCGGCGCACCGCGACGGCGGCTAGGACGATTGCAAGGACGGTGGCCACCCCCCAGACCAATACGATCTGGCGCCGGCCATCGTCCCGCATGTGGCCTCAGCAGAGGCCGCGGCGCCTGTCGGCAGAAACGGCAGCCGACAGGGCCATGACCACGGGGAACGGGACCGTCCCCAACGTGGTCAATCGGGGATCAATCGTGCCCAAGCTCTTCCTTGTGGGCTTCCTCGCCGGGCGCGTCCTCGTGCGCATGATCCATCATCGCGCGCACCTCGTCGCTGAGTGAATCCTCTGTCAGCTTGTGCTGTTCGGCATCATCGTGGAGGAAGGCGATGATATTGCCCAGTTCCTCGCCGGTGAACAGGATCTGCTCGTCGAACGCCTCTTCCTGTGCTTCGATCATTAAGGGAGCCATCGCCCACATCTTGGCCGCGAAATCGAACGGGTTCATCACCGGTTCCATCGAGTGCGCATCGAGCGACGACGCATCCTCGCCACCGACACCATTTACCGAATGGCAGGCGACGCAGCCCTTTTCGACAAAGAGCTCCCGCCCTGCGTGAGCATCCAGTTCCGGCGTTTCAAGACGAACCGAAATCGGCTCGTGTTCGACTTCTTCCTTGTGCCCGACATCGGCCAGAGCCGGCGAAGCAAGTGCAACAGCAGACAAGACTCCTGCCAGCACGGCTGATTTTTTGACGATCATAATCATAGTTCCCTTTGTTGTGCGGCTCGCAAAAAGGCACTCTTTCGGATTGTCCCGCCCCTCTTTGCGTATTCCACGCTATCCTATCAGAGGGGGGGGCAAATTTGCGCTGGGTCAAATTCGTGTATTCTCTCACGATCTTGTGATGGCACGAAACCGGCCGCTGGAAACCGCTCGCGCGTCTCCACGGTCAAAAGGGTGGGCTTCACAGGAGGGGCACCTTGTGCCTGCTGCTTCCCCGAGGCAGGTTCGCAACCCGCCTCCTAGCTGTTTATACCCGGTGAGTCGCGCACGACCACTTGACCAAAGTCAACGAGCCCCGGGAAAGTCCCGCCCAAGGC
>NZ_JASBTN010000013.1 GCF_030148435.1 Aliiroseovarius sp. | reverse complement strand
GTCACCTGCCGGTGCAGCAGATCGAAGCTGTCCTTGAGCAACTCGAGCAGGTTTTCGTTCTTTTCTACCCGCCCATCGATCACGGCGATGAACATGGACTCCAGTTCGTGGGAAAGATCGCTGATTTCGGCGAGCTCGGCCATACGGGCACGTGGCGAGTGGTGAGCCCCTCGGAATTCTCTCAAAATACCTGTGCCCATTGGGGCATGCCGTCTTGAAACTGCCAGCCTCGCACGGTTAAGTCCGTTTATGGGGAAGGGGATTTCAAGACGCGTTCTCTTGGGGGGACTTGGCGCCATCCTGGCCCAGCCGGGCCTGGCAAAGGCACCGATGCGCTCGCCCGTGCCACTGCGGCGGCCTGCGGATTTCACCGCCCGCAGCACGCCATCCCTGCAGGCGCTGATTGCGACGGCCGGGCTGGGCGGAAAGTTCGGCTGCGTGGTGGCCGATGCGCGCAGCGGCCGGGTGCTGGAAACGCACAATCCCCTTTTGCAGATGCCTCCGGCAAGCGTGTCCAAGGCTGTCACCGCGGCCTATGCGCTGGATATGTTGGGGCCGGATCATGTGTTCACCACGCGGCTGGTGGCAACCGGCCCGGTCGAGGCCGGCAGGATCCAGGGCGACCTGGTGCTGGTTGGCGGTGGCGACCCCATGCTGGATACCAACGCCCTGGCCGACATGGCCGCGCGGCTGAAGGCCGCCGGTGTGATCGGTGTGACCGGCATGTTCCGTGTCCATGCCGGCGCTTTGCCCTATCAGCGTCAGATCGATCCGGGCCAGCCCGACCACCTGGGCTACAATCCGGCGATCGGCGGGTTGAACCTGAATTTCAACCGGGTGCATTTCGAATGGAAACCGGTGGAGGGAAAATACACGGTGGCGATGGATGCGCGCTCGGACCGGTACAGGCCCGAGGTGCGCATGGCCGAGATGCGCGTGGTGGATCGCGATATGCCCGTTTACACTTATGAACAGGCGCGGGACGTGGACAAATGGACAGTGGCCCGTACGGCGCTGGGCAACGGCGGGTCTCGCTGGTTGCCGGTGCGGCGGCCGGATCTCTATGCCGGAGAAGTGTTCCAGGTGCTGGCGGCGGCGCAGGGCGTGCGACTGCCGGCGCCGAGGGTGAGTCGCAAGACACCGGTGAAGGGGTGGGTTCTGGCGGTGCAGAACAGCGTCCCCCTGTCGACGATCACCCGGCTGATGCTGAAACATTCCAACAACCTGGTGGCCGAGGTGCTGGGTCTCACGGCCAGCCAGGCCCGCGGCACACAGGTCACGAGCCTTGAAAGTTCGGCGCGCAGCATGAGCGGATGGATGAAGGCCGAGATGGCGGCAAAACGGCCAAAACTCAAGGATCACAGCGGGTTGAGCGATACCAGCCGGCTCTCGGCCAGCGATATGGTCGCGGCGCTGGTCAAGACCGGTGCAGGATCCGATCTGCATGGGTTGATGAAGGAAATTCCGGCGCTGGACCAAAATGGCGACCTGATCGAGGGCGAGGCACACCAGGTGCGCGCAAAAACCGGGACGCTGAATTTCGTAAGCTCCCTCGCGGGTTACGTGACAACCAAGGGCGGGCGCCCGCTGGCATTCGCGATCTTTACCGGCGATCTCGAACGGCGCGCCAAGATTGCCCGGGCGGATCGTGAGCGGCCCCCGGGTGCGCGCGGGTGGTCACGGCGCGCACGGCGGGTGCAACACCAGCTGATCACGCGCTGGGCTGAGCTGCATGACGTTTGAGCTCGGGCCCAGCCGGGACCGCTGCTGGCGGGTGGAAATCCCGTTCTAATTCAATGGCTTGGCGTTAGGGTCTGGGCGGTGTGTTTACCGCCTGCCTGCTGGCTGGCCGCGCCAAACAGACGTCGAGCTAGCGCAGCACTTCGGGGAAGTCCTTCATGCCCATCTCGTCATAAGCTTCGTAGGCGGTGTGGATGGCGCGAACCCAGGGCCAGGCGGCGATATCGGCGATGGTGTATTCGCTGCCCATGATGAAATCACGCCCGGCAAGCCTTTGATTCAAAACGCCAAGCAGGCGCCGCCCTTCGTCGCGGTAGCGGTCGCGCGGGCGCTTGTCCTCGATTTCTGCCCCGCCAAAGGCATGGAAAAAGCCGAACTGGCCCAGCATCGGGCCGAGCCCGCCCATCTGCCACATCACCCACTGGATCGTCTCATAGTGTTCCGGCGGGTTGATCGGCAGAAATTTTCCTGTCTTTTCAGCAAGGTAGATCAGGATCGCGCCGCTTTCCCATAGCGGCAGCGGCTTGCCGTTCGGCCCGTCGGGATCAATGATCGCGGGGATCTTGTTGTTCGGGTTCAGCGAGAGGAACTCGGGCGTCATCTGGTCGCCTTGCGTGATATCGACCAGGTGCGCCTCGAAATCGAGCCCGGTTTCCGCCAACATGGCCGCGGCCTTGATCCCGTTGGGTGTGGGCAGCGAATAAAGTTGGATCGCATCAGGGCGGGTGGCGGGCCAGCGGCTTGCGATGGTGAAGGCGGTCATGGTGTCGTCGCGCATGTGATCCCCGGATGTTAAGATCCTTAAAGGGCAAACCGGGGCGGTTTTAACCTCTTTAAAGATTTGGTTTACGTGATATGGCGCCGTGCCCGCCCGGCTTCAAGCCGCCGCAGCCCTGCTGTGACATTTGGCCCGGGCTCCGGTTGCGCAAGCGGGGCGGGGCGGCTCTCTGGACGCGGGATCGGCCGGTGGCTAGGCTGGCCGAAAGGCATGGGAGGGCAGGGCATGGACAAGCGCAAACCGGACGCCGCACAGGAATTCACCGCCGCCGAAATCGGCGCGTTGGCACACCTTTACCGTGGCGAGGTCTACCGCAGCACGATCTGGCGCACACGGTTGGACACTTCGACCAACTGGGCGGTGGTGACGCTGGGCGTGGCCCTATCGATTTCCTTTGCCTCGCCCGAGGCCTCGGCGCTGCCCCTGATCCTGGTCGGGGTTCTGATGGCGCTGTTTCTGGTGCTCGAAGCGCGCCGGTATCGCTATTTCAATGTCTGGCGGGCCCGGTCGCGCTGGCTGGAGACGCATTTCTATGCGCCGATGCTGAAGGACGGGGACCTGCACACGGAAGAAAGCTGGCAGACCGTGTTGGCGGACGACTACCTGAAGCCCGAATTTCACATCAGCTTTGCCACGGCGCTGGCCCGGCGGGTGCGGCGCAACTACCTGTGGATCCTGGTGATTCAGGCGCTGGCCTATGTCGGAAAGCTGATCATTCACCCAACACCGGTGCCGGATCTCGCCACCTTCCTGGCGCGCGCCCAGATCGGGCCGCTGCCGGGCTGGCTGGTCCTGCTGGTCGGGCTGGCCTACTGCCTGGCCGGAGCCGCGCTGGCGATCTGGGTCAAGGTCACGGATGCGCGCATCGCCCGGCAGCGGGGCAAACCGGGACGGGCCATTGGCTGAGGCTCAGGCGATCATGTGACGCGCGCGTGCGCCGCGTTCGATGGCGGCGGCGTGCAGCCGGTCGATGTTGAGTTCGTAACGGATTTCCTCGAGCAGGCGCAGTTCGCTTTCGTTCAGCGCGCCATCGGCGGCGGCCACGTCACAGGCCAGCGCATAGGCGGTTTCGAACAGATGCTCGGGCAGGTCGCCGCGAATGAGGCCAAAGAGCGCGTCCAGCCCGTCCACTTCGCCAAACAGGTCGAAGACAGTCTGCGAAACGGTCTTGATCCTGTCCATGTCATAGTCGGCGAAAACCGGCAGGTGGTTCACGATCCCCTCGATCGTGACCAGTTCCGAGGTGCGCACGGTCTCGTCCGAGGCCGAGACGGCGATCATCATCATCACCAGGCAATCCTGCGGAGTCAGGGGATGGGGGGCTTGTTCGCTCATGGCGCGGATCCTGTCGGTTGTGTCCTGCCCGCAGCATAGGCGGGCAGGGGGCGTGGTCAACCGGAAGTGGGTCAGGCGCAGGCGGTAAAGCGGTATTCGATCGCCTCGAAGCTGGTGACGGCAAATCCGTAGGAAAACCGCAGGCCTTCGGGCCCGGCCTCGACTTCGTGTTCGGCGCCGCCGGGCACGTAGATGGCGATGCCCGGTCCGATCTGGTGGCCGACCCCGTCGATGGTGACGGTGCCGGCGCCATCGAGGCCGAAGTAGAACTCCGCCGGGTCGTGGCGATGCGGCAGCAGACGGCCGTGCGGGGCGAACTCGGCAATGCCCAGAACCATGTCGCGCGGGTTGTCGGCCTCGCCATTGATCAGGGTGCGCCAGCGCACGCAGCCGTAGGTCGGATCGGTCCCGCCCGAGAGCGGCACGTCGGCGGCATCCACCACCAGCGGCACGGAGCTGGGCGCGTGCGGCAGATTGTCGGCCGGAGGGTGGCGGGTATCGGTGACAAAGCTGTCGGTCATGTCGGTCATTGCGGGTCTCCTTTCACCGGGGACGCTAGGGCGGTGACAGGGCCGCTGTCGATAGGGTAAAGGTGAATGATAATATACGCTGGAGTTATGATAGATGGAGCGCCTTCCCCCCTTTTCGGGCCTGACCGCTTTCTATGCGGCGGCCCGCCATGGAACTCTGACCGCGGCAGCCGGGGAGCTGAATGTCTCGCAACCGGCGATTTCCCGGCGGATCGCGGCTTTGGAGGCCGATCTGGGCTGCGCGCTGTTCGACAGAAGCCGCAAGCCCGTGCGCATGACCCAGCAGGGCAGGGATTTGCTGCAAGCGCTGCACGGGGGGTTCGGGCAGATCGAAAGCGCGGTGACGCGGTTGCGGGCGGCGGCGAAAGCGCGGGTTGTCACCGTCACCGCACCCTCGGGGTTGGTCGGGTTCTGGCTCATTCCGAAGCTCGGGGAGCTGGAGGATGCCTTTCCCGAGGTGACAATTCGCATCATCAGTCAGGAGTATGGTGAGGCGGTGCGGCCCGGCGATGTGGTGATCCGTTTTGGCCTGCCGGAAAACGAACGGCCTGAAGAAACCCGGCTGCTGGGCGATCAGGTCTATCCGGTGGCAAGCCCGCTTTATCTGTCCCGCCGGGGCATGAGCGCCGAGACGCATGATCTGGCGGCCATGACGCTCTTGACGATGGAGACCGCGCGCAGCCAGTGGCATGACTGGCCCAGCTGGTTCAAGGCGGCGGGCGAGGAGATGCCCGACGGGGCGCGGGTGCTCGATTTCAGCTCCTATGCGATGCTGGTCAATGCGGCCCTGGCCGGGCAGGGGGTCTGCCTGTGTTGGGACGGGGTGCTGGACGGGTTTCTGGAGACCGGCGCGATGGTGCGGCTGGAGGGGCATTCGGAGACCTCGACCCGGGGGTATTTCCTGTCCTTGCGTGATGGCGACGCGGCGGGGCGGGATGTGCGGGCGATTGGCGCCTGGATCGTGAAAAAGGCCACGGTTTAGGGGTGAAATCGAATGGAAAAGCCGCGGAATTGGCGGGTTCGCGTTGACTCGTGCCGCGCCTGCACAATAGGACGTCGAGATCGGTCGCATGACGCGGCCGCCCTGTCCGATGGAGAGCTGAATGTCCGAACTGCGCCCCGAACTTCGCGATGCCGCGATGTCGTCCAAAGCCTGGCCGTTTGAAGAAGCCCGCCGGGTGCTCAAACGGTACCAGAAGGGCGCGCCCGAAAAGGGTTACGTGCTGTTCGAGACAGGCTATGGCCCCTCGGGTCTGCCCCACATCGGCACGTTCGGCGAGGTGGCGCGCACCACGATGATCCAACGCGCCTTCGAGGTGATCTCGGACATACCGACCAAGCTGGTCTGTTTCTCGGACGATCTGGACGGCATGCGCAAGGTGCCGGGCAACGTGCCGAATTCGGACAGCCTGCACGACCACCTGCAGAAACCGCTGACCTCCGTCCCGGACCCGTTCGGCACGCATGAGAGCTTTGGCCACCACAACAACGCGATGCTGCGCCGGTTCCTGGACACGTTCGGGTTTGAATACGATTTCTACTCGGCGACGGAATTCTATGGCTCGGGCCAGTTCGACGAGGTGCTGAAACGCGCGGTCGAGAAGTATGACGAGATCATGGAAGTCATGCTGAAGAGCCTGCGCGAGGAGCGCCGCCAGACCTATTCGGTCTTCCTGCCGATCCACCCGGAAACGGGGCGGGTGCTTTATGTGCCGATGAAGGAGGTGAACGCGCAGGATCACACGATCACCTTCGACGACGAGGACGGGCGCGAATGGACCCTGCCAGTCACCGGCGGCAATGTGAAACTGCAATGGAAACCGGATTTCGGCGCGCGCTGGGCGGCGCTGGAGGTCGATTTCGAGATGTACGGCAAGGACCACAGCACCAACACGCCGATCTATGACAAGATCTGCCGCATCCTGGGCTGGCGCGCGCCGGAGCATTTCACCTATGAACTGTTTCTGGACGCCAATGGGCAGAAGATTTCGAAGACCTCGGGCAACGGAATCTCGATCGACGAGTGGCTGACCTATGCCTCGACCGAAAGCCTGGCCTATTTCATGTACCTCAAACCCAAGACTGCCAAGCGCATGCATTTCGATGTCATTCCGAAGGCGATGGACGAGTATCACCAGCAGCTGAATGCCTATCACAAGCAGGACGTGAAGGCGCAGCTCAACAACCCGGTGTGGCACATCCACGGCGGCGACGTGCCGGTGTCGAACATGGTGGTGCCGTTCAGCATGCTCTTGAACCTGGCCTCGGTGGCCCATGCCCATGACAAGGATGCGCTGTGGGGCTTCATCCAGCGTTACGCGCCGGAGGCTTCGCCCGAGACGCATCCGGACCTGGATGCGGCCGCCGGATACGCGGTGAAGTATTACGAGGACTTCGTGGAGCCCGCCAAGGTGTTCCGCCTGCCGACGGATCAGGAGCGCGCCGCGATGGTCGATCTGGCCGCGGCCTTCCGCGACGGCGAAACCGCGCTGGCGCTGATCGCGCAGAAGAACGCGCTGGTGGGCAATGACGATCCGCTGCCGGAGGTGGATTTCACCTCGGACGAGTTCCTGCAGTCGGTGGTTTTCGCCGTCGGCAAGATCCACGAATTCAGCAATCTGCGCGAATGGTTCCAGGCACTGTACGAGGTGCTTCTGGGCGCTTCGCAGGGGCCGCGTTTCGGTGGCTTTGCGGCGCTTTACGGGGTCGAGGAGACCGCCGGGCTGATCGATCAGGCGCTGGATGGCGGACTTGTGAAGTCGTAGGGCGCGGGTCTCGTCCATTTCATGCTACCCTGTCCCCAGGGAGGGTGTGACATGAGA
>NZ_JASBTN010000088.1 GCF_030148435.1 Aliiroseovarius sp. | reverse complement strand
GCATGCCATGCAAGCGCTCTCCCAACTGAGCTAAGGCCCCATCCTGTGCAACGCTGATCGCGTCTGCCCGGGGTATCTAGGCGAAGGTGGGTTGCCGTGCAAGCAAAAAAGGCGGGTGTGTGGCGCTGGCTTCGCAGGCTGTTCGCTTGCCTGTCTGGCCACGTGCGTCATGATTGCGCTGGTTTCGCACCTGAGCTCAAAAACCGGTCAACAGCTTGCATCTTGGTTCGGAGTAGTATACCACGGCATACAGAAAGCTTGCCCGGCTCTTCAGGCGATTCTGATATCCGGCCTTCAAGCGAATACCATCACTAACACCAACGCGTCGGGATAATCATGAGCTTGTACACTGACTACCTGAATGAGATCGAAACTCGTAAAGAACAGGGCCTGAACCCCAAGCCCATTGATGATGGCGCCCTGGTTGGGGAGTTGATCGATCAGATCAAGGACACCGGCAACGAGCACCGCGAGAGCTCGCTGAACTTCTTCATCTACAACACCCTGCCTGGCACCACGAGCGCCGCCGGCGTGAAGGCCGCGTTCCTGAAGGAGATCATCCTGGGTGAGGCCGTGGTCGAAGAGATCTCTCCGGAATTCGCCTTCGAGCTGCTGTCGCATATGAAAGGTGGCCCCTCGATCCAGGTGCTGCTGGACGTGGCTCTGGGATCGGACGCCGATCTGGCCAAACAGGCTGCCGACGTGCTGAAGACACAGATTTTCCTCTACGAAGCCGACATGGACCGCCTGGCCGAGGCCAATGCAGCGGGCAATGCCATCGCCAGGGACATCCTGGAAAGCTATGCCAAGGCCGAGTTCTTCACCAAGCTGCCCGACCTGGAAGAAGAGGTGAAAGTCGTCACTTTCATCGCCGGTGAGGGCGATATCTCGACCGACCTGCTGTCGCCCGGCGCCGAGGCACATTCGCGCGCCGACCGTGAGCTGCACGGCAAGTGCATGATCAACGAGGCCGCGCAGAAGGAAATCGAGGCGCTGAAGCTGCAGCACCCGGACAAGCGGGTGATGCTGATTGCCGAAAAGGGCACGATGGGCGTGGGCTCGTCGCGCATGTCGGGCGTGAACAACGTGGCCCTGTGGACCGGCAAACAGGCCAGCCCCTATGTGCCCTTCGTGAACTTTGCCCCGGTCGTCGCGGGCACCAACGGCATTTCGCCGATCTTCCTGACAACCGTGGGCGTGACCGGCGGCATCGGTCTGGACCTGAAGAACTGGGTCAAGAAGCTGGACGCCGACGGCAACCCGGTCGTGAACAACGACGGCAACGCGGTGCTGGAAGAGAAATACTCGGTCGCCACCGGCACCGTGCTGAGGATCAACACCAAGACCCAGAAGCTGCTGAGCGAAGACGGCGAAGAGCTGGTCGACGTGTCTTCGGCCTTCACCCCGCAGAAGATGGAATTCATGAAGGCGGGCGGGTCCTATGCCATCGTATTCGGCAAGAAGCTGCAGACATTCGCCGCCGAGACCCTGGGTGTCGAAGCCCCGGTTGTCTTTGCGCCGTCGAAAGAGGTCAGCCATGAAGGCCAGGGCCTGACCGCGGTTGAAAAGATCTTCAACAAGAACGCCGTGGGCGCCACCCCCGGCAAGACACTGCACGCCGGTTCCGACGTGCGCGTGAAGGTCAACATCGTGGGCTCGCAGGACACCACCGGCCTGATGACCATGCAGGAGCTGGAAGCGATGGCCGCCACGGTCGTTTCGCCCAGCGTGGATGGCGCCTATCAGTCGGGCTGTCACACCGCGTCCGTGTGGGACATCAAGGCCCAGGCCAACACCCCGCGCCTGATGAAGTTCATGAACGATTTCGGCCTGGTTACGGGCCGTGACCCGAAAGGCGCCTATCACGCGATGACCGACGTGATCCACAAGGTGCTGAACGATATCACCGTGTCGGACTGGGACATCATTATCGGCGGCGACAGCCACACCCGCATGTCGAAAGGCGTGGCCTTCGGGGCCGACTCGGGCACCGTGGCTCTGGCGCTGGCGACCGGTGAAGCCTCGATGCCGATCCCGCAATCGGTCAAGGTGACTTTCAAGGGCAAGATGGCCGACCACATGGACTTCCGCGACGTGGTGCACGCCACCCAGGCGCAGATGCTGGAGCAGCACGGCGACAACGTGTTCCAGGGCCGCGTGATCGAGGTGCACATCGGCACCCTGCTGGCCGACCAGGCCTTCACCTTCACCGACTGGACCGCCGAGATGAAAGCGAAGGCCTCGGTCTGTATTTCGAATGACGAAACCCTGATCGGGTCGCTGGAACTGGCCAAGTCGCGCATCCAGATCATGATCGACAAGGGCATGGAACATGAGAACGGCATGCTGCAAGGCCTGATCGACAAGGCCGACAAGCGCATCGCCGAGATCAAATCGGCCGAGAAACCCGCCCTGCGCCCCGATGACAACGCCAAGTACTTTGCCGAAGTGGTCGTCGATCTGGACGTGATTGACGAACCGATGATCGCTGACCCCGACGTGAACAACGCCGACGTGTCCAAGCGTTACACCCACGACACGATCCGCCCGATCTCGTTCTACAAGGCCGAGAAGAAGGTGGATCTGGGTTTCGTCGGGTCCTGCATGGTGCACAAGGGTGACATCAAGATCGTGGCCCAGATGCTGAAGAACCTGGAAAAGGCCCAGGGCAAGGTCGAATTCCAGGCTCCGCTGGTCGTGGCCGCCCCGACCTACAACATCATCGACGAGCTGAAGGAAGAGGGCGACTGGGACGTTCTCGAGAAATACTCCGGCTTCGAATTCGACGACAATGCGCCCAAGACCGTTGCCCGGACCGAGTACGAGAACATTCTGTATCTGGAACGCCCCGGCTGTAACCTCTGCATGGGCAACCAGGAAAAGGCCGCCAAGGGCGACACGGTGCTCGCCACCTCGACCCGTCTGTTCCAGGGCCGTGTTGTGGGGGATGCGCCCGACAAGAAGGGTGAATCGCTGCTGGGCTCGACCCCGGTCGTGGTGCTGTCGGCCATCCTGGGCCGTACGCCGACCATCGAAGAGTACAAGACCGCCGTGGAAGGCATCGACCTGACCAAGTTCGCCCCGCCGCTGGAGAAGCCGGGAACCGCGCGTTCGGCGCACTTCTAAGACCGGCCGGTCGTCTCTGAAGGCGGCCGAACAGGTTCAAGATCTGGGAAGGGCGTGATGGGCAACCACCGCGCCCTTTGCCGTCCGTCTACTTGAAAAGAGGCGCTCAGAACACGCCCATGTCGAGCCCGGCACCCAGAGCTTCCCCAAGCTCGCGCGCCTGGGACAGCTGCGTATCGTACAGGGTCTTGGGGGCCAGGATGCGTTCCGGGGTCTGGGCGCGGGTGCAGATGATCAGCGGTGGCTGGACCTCGCGCAGGCGCCAGCCTGTTGCGATACGGGCCAGTTGACGTGCTGCTCCGTGCCCGTCCGATCCGGCACAGATCATCTGCGCATAGGGACGCCCCTCGATCCGGCCCAGCACTGGGTAATAGCAGCGGTCGAAGAATTCTTTCATCAGCCCGGAAAGGTGGGCCAGGTTTTCGGGCGCGGCAAAAAGATAGCCATCGGCGGCCAGCAAGTGTTGCGGCTCGGTCTGTTCCGCGCGCAAAAGCGTGCACTCCGCATGCACGCGTGCGGCGGTATAGGCGGCTTCGGCCAACTGGCGACTGCCGCCGGTACGGGAGTGATAGACGATCAGAAGTTCGGCCATGGTGTAATGTTGGGCGGTCCTGCGGGGGATGTCAAAGCCGGTACGCCCCCGGCGGCGGGATCAGCCCAGGCGGTCCGGCAGCAGCTGGGCCAGCACGTCCCCGGGCAGCTCGCTGGCAGTGCCCGATACCAGATCCGCAAGCAATTGCGAGGCCGCCGGCGCGGTCTGGAACCCATAGCCACCCTGGCCGGCGCACCACAGGAAGTCCGGGTCGCGCAGGTCACGACCGATCACCAGATTGCGGTCGGGGGCAAAGGTGCGCAAACCGGCCCAGTTCGAGATCAGCCGGACCACCGGTTCGCTCACCATCTCCTCGTATCGCGCCAACCCCTCGGCCAGGACCATGTCATCGGCCCAGGCATCGTGGGGCTCGGCCGGGTCTTCTTCGCTGGGGGAAACCAGCAGCGCCCCGGCATCCGGCTTGGCGTACCAGGCGTCGCCCGAAGCAAAGACCATCGGCCAGGTCGAGACATCCAGCCCACCGGGGGCCGGCAAACGGGCCATGGAACGGCGCAGGGGCTTGAAGCCCAGCGGCTGGATCCCGGCCATTCTGGCCACCTCGTCCACCCAGGCGCCCGCAGCGTTGACCAGTTTGGGGGCGGTGTAGTCCTGCCCGGCCGCAGTAACCTGCCAGCTGTTGGCGGTGCGGGTGATTGCCTCGACTTTCGCACCTGTCACGATCTGGCCGGTTGCGCGAACGGTGCGGGCAAAGTTCTGCAACAGAAGGTCGGTGTCAATGTCCCAGACATCGGCACTGAAGGCCGCGCGGGTGACGACATCAAGGTTGAGGATCGGCATCCTGGCGTGAGCATCTTCCAAGGTGATCGGGTCCAGGTGCATGTCCCGGTGTTCGTGTTCGAAATCGTCTTCGCGATCCGCGCCGGCCACCAGCATCAGCCCGCGATCCGACAATACCCCGCCGTCCGCGTGGCGGTGATGGTCGTGCGAGGCGGTGGTCAGCGCCCGGACCCCGGGATTGCCATAGCCCTCCACGTAGAGAGCCGCCGACCGGCCCGAAGCGTGATAGCCAAGCGCGCCTTCCGCCTCCAGAACGGTAACTTTACCCAAAGCTGCCAGCCGGGCCCCGGCCGACACCCCGGCAATGCCCCCACCGATGACAATGAAATCGCTCTGCTGCGTCATGGGACCTGTCCTCTACCCCGTTTCACGCGGACACTGGCACGGGTGTGGCGCAGGGAAAAGACCCCGCGATTGGCGGGGTCTGAAATAATTCGCCCGCAGTCCGGTCAGCCCCGGCGTCCGAAATCTGCGGTCGACAGACGGCCGTCGTCGTCCGTGTCCCTGGAGGCAAACCAGCCCCTCACCGAACCGATGAACTCGCTACGGGTCACGGTGCCGTCCCCGTTCAGGTCAACCTCGGCCCGGTCCATGGCGAAACCGGCGCCGGTCCCGTTGGGCCGCGCCAGTTCCCGGCCCGCTCCGCGGCCCTGACCCTTTTGACCGGGCCGGTCCTGGTCGTGCGCGCGGGCCTCATCCAGTATCGCGTATTCGCTGTCGTCCAGAACTCCGTCCTCATTGTAGTCGAACGCGGCAAAGATCGCTTCACGGCGATCGAGCGCTTCGGCGAGCGTGACGTAGCCGTCTTCGTCCAGGTCCCAGTTGTACATGAATTGCGCGCCGGGATTGCCGGGTTCGGCGGCAAGCGGAAGCGACAGGGCGGTGAGGATTGCGGTGGTGATGACAAGGGCGCGTGTCATTGTGGTCTCCATTCTGTGAAAATCTGAATTCGCACATGAAACGCGGGAGGCGCCCCAATCCGTCGCCGGACCCCCGGGAATTTCACCCGCTGCGTCCCCCTGCCACAGGTTAAAAAGCCCCCGCCGTAGCGGGGGCCTTCGATGGCTTGTCAGTCCCGATTCTGTCGGGTGACGAAGACCTTGGGCGCTTACTGCGGTATCTCGCCTTCCAGCCCTTCGACATAGAAGTTCATGCTGGCCAGACCATTGTCACCGTAGTCGGATGCGGTTTCGCCCGCAGCCAGCCAGGGGGTGCCGTCCTGCTTGTTCAGCGGTCCGGTAAAGGCGTGGTATTCGCCCGAAGCCAGGCTGTCGCGCAGCGCTTCGGCTTCTGCCTTCACGTCGGCGGGCACGGCGTCCGATATCTCGCCGATGCCAACCATGCCGGCACCGATGCCGTCCCAGGTCGACACGCTTTCCCAGGTGCCGTCCATCACGGCCTGGGTGCGGGCGATGTAGTAGGGGGCCCAGTTGTCGATGATCGAGCTCACGCGCGGCATCGGGCCATAATCGGCCATGTCCGAGGCCTGACCGAAGGTGATCACGTTGCCCGCTTCCTGCGCGGCGGCCTGCGGCGCGGTCGAGTCGGTGTGCTGCAGGACCACGTCGGCGCCCTGTTCGATCAGCGCCTTGGCGGCGTCCGCTTCCTTGGCCGGGTCGAACCAGGTGTAGGCCCAGATGATCTTGAACTGCACGTCCGGATTCACGCGCTTGGCATGGATATAGGCCGAGTTGATGCCACGAATGACCTCGGGGATCGGGAAGGACGCAATGTAGCCGATGATATTCGACTTGGTCATCTTGCCGGCGATGTAACCCTGCACGGCGCGGCCTTCATAAAAGCGGGCTGAATAGATCGACACATTGTCCGCCTGCTTGTAGCCGGTGGCATGTTCGAATTTCACGTCCGGGAACTTGGCCGCGACATTGATGGTCGGATCCATGTAACCGAAGGAGGTGGTGAAGATCAGGTCGGCACCAGCCAGCGCCATCTGGGTGATCGCCCGTTCGGCGTCTGCCCCTTCCGGCACGCTTTCCTGGTACACGGTTTCGACCTTGTCACCGAAATGTTCGACGACCGCTTTGCGGCCCTGTTCGTGCTCGTAGGTCCAGCCACCGTCGCCCACCGGGCCGACATAGATGAAGCCGACCTTGGTCGTCTCTTCGGCGATTGCGGCACCGGCCAGGCCCAGGGCCATGGCAGCCGAGGCCAGGAGGGTTTTCATGGAACGCATTTTATTCTCCCTTGTTGGTTCAGTCAGGTTCGTTATCGCGCTTCTGAAGGTTTGTTTCCGCCTCCAGCAGCGCGGTGGTTATGATGGCCGAAGGCACCGCAATGATGCCCAGACCGGTGAAAAGTACAAGCGTGGTAAAGATCCGCCCGCCTGGCGTGATCGGCACCATGTCGCCGTATCCCACGGTGGTGAAGCTGGCGACAGCCCACCACAGGCTCACGGGGATTGATGTAAAGACTTCGGGCTGTGCATCATGTTCGAAAATGTAGATGCCGACCGCTGACACATAGAGCATCAACCCCGTACTTACCCCGAAGATCAACAACTCGCCCCGCACTTGGCGGAAGGCAAAGACCAGCCGGGTCAGGGCCCGGGAGGTGCGGAACAGTTTCAGGAGCCGCACAAGCCTGATCAGCCGCAAGGCGCGCACCACCTGCCATTGCGGGGTCAAGAGCGCGATGGCAGGCACGATCGTCAGGAAATCCACCAGGCCCCAGAAGCTGAACGCATATTTCAGCGGGCGCGGTGAACAGGTGAGGCGCAACAGGTATTCCAGCGTAAAGATGCCCAGCAGCACGATTTCGAAGTTGAACAGCCCCTTGCGGAGCGCCAGGGGCAGCGCGTGCTCGGTCTCCAGCGCGATGGCGATGGCCGACAGGACGATCAGGGCGTTCATGGCCCAGGCCACTCCGGCGCCGACCTTGGGGTGGTAGCCGTCCAGAACCTCTATGATCTCGTGTCGGGTCAAGCGGGCCTCAATGCGATGCGTGGAAGATACGGCCCAGCGAGCCCGGTGCGCCGTGCTTGCCCTTGAGCGAGATGGCGACCAGCACGAGGATGGTGATCACATAGGGGCTCATCGACAGGTATTCGACCGGGATCGCGACGCCTGCCGCCTGCAGGTTCAACTGCAGCACGGTGATGCCGCCGAAAAGATAGGCGCCCAGCAGCACCCGCCAGGGGCGCCAGGAGGCAAAGACGACGATGGCAAGCGCGATCCAGCCAGCCCCGGCGGTCATGCCTTCGACCCACTGCGGTACGCGTACCAGCGAGATATAGGCCCCGCCCAGCCCGGCGCAGGCTCCGCCGAAGGCAATCGCCATCATGCGTACCCGGATGACCTTGTAGCCCAGCTGGTGCGCCGCGTCGTGGTTTTCCCCGACCGCGCGCAGGATCAGCCCCGCACGGGTGGATTTCAGCACGTACCAGACCACCGCGATCAGGATCAGGCTTACATAGACCATCGGGTCGTGATTGAAGAGGATCGGCCCCAGGACCGGAATGTCGGACAAGAGCGGAATGTCCCACTTTGCCAATGTCGGCACCTTCATGCCCTCATAGGGTTTGCCAATCAGCGAAGACAGGCCCAGACCGAACATCGTCAGGCCCAGACCGGTGGCGACCTGGTTGGACAGAAGGACCAGGACCAGCACGGCAAACAGCATCGACAGCGCTGCCCCCGAAATGGCTGCGGCGACAAACCCCAGGGCCGGGCTGCCCGAGTTCACGCCGATGGCGAACCCGACGACTGCGCCGGTAATCATCATGCCCTCGACGCCCAGGTTCAGCACGCCCGCCTTTTCGACCACGGCCTCACCGATGGCGGCCAGCAGGATCGGCGTGGCCGCTACCATCAGAGAGGCGATCAGCAGGATCGGATTGATCTGCTCCAGATTCATTGCACCGTCTCCTTCCAGGTCAGACGAACGCGGTAGTTCGACAGGATGTCCATGGCGAGCAGGAAGAACAGTAGCATACCCTGGAACATCTGGATCGCTGCGGCGGGCAGGCCCAGCATGAGCTGCGCCAGCTCTCCGCCAATATAGGTCAGCGCCAACAGAAGGCCCGCCAACAGGATGCCGATCGGGTGCAGGCGGCCCAGGAAGGCCACGATGATTGCGGTAAAGCCATAGCCCGAGTTGAAGTCGATCGAGACCTGACCGGCGGGGCCCGACACCTCGAACATGCCCGCCATGCCCGCCAGCGCGCCCGAGATACCCAGGCAGAACAGCACCAGCTGCGTCGGGTTCACACCGGCAAAGCGGGCGGCGCGAGGGGCCTCGCCGGTCAGACGCACCTGGAAACCCAGCATGTGCCGGGTCAGGAGCACATAGGCGAAGATAACCGAGATGAACGCCGCGACCACGCCCCAATGCATGCCGGAGTTCGCGATGATTTCGGCGTTATGGCCTGCGGGGAAGTCCTTGAAGTTGCGGCTGCCGGGGAAGCCCATGCCCTCGGGGTTTCTGAGCAGCCCCTGGCGTACCGAGGCAAGCCAGCTTTCAGCCACGTAGACAAGCATCAGGCTGACCAGAATTTCGTTGGTGCCGAAGCGTGTTTTCAGGATGCCCGGGATCATCGCCCAGGCCCATCCGCCCAGCGCGCCC
>NZ_JASBTN010000066.1 GCF_030148435.1 Aliiroseovarius sp. | reverse complement strand
GAAGAACATCTGAAGCAGGTTGTCTGCCGTCACCAGCATCAGCATGGCGAAGGTGAAGAAGCTCAGATAGGCGAAGAAGCGGGGACGGTAGCTTACGCCTTTGAACTGAGGATCATCGGCCATGTAACCGACCGAATAGAGGTGCACCAGCGACGAGACCGAGGTGACGACGATCAGCATGATCGCGGTCAGGCGGTCCAGGCGGATCGACCAGTCAACCGACAGGCTGCCGGACTGCACCCAGTCCAGGATGTGGATGTACTGCGTCTCCTGGCCCAGGCCCAGAAAGACGATCCAGGACAGCGCGGCCGCGAGGAACAACAGGCCGGTGGTCACATATTGCGCGCCCTTGTCGCCGATCACGCGGTGGCCGAAGCCAGCGATCAGCGCGCCGATGAGCGGGGCGAAGAGGATGATGGTCGCCATGGTTGCCTCAGCCTTTCATCACGTTGACATCTTCAACCGCGATGGTGCCACGGTTGCGGAAGAAACTGACGAGGATCGCCAGGCCGATGGCCGCCTCGGCGGCCGCGACGGTCAGGATGAACAGGGTGAACACCTGTCCCACCAGGTCGCCCAGGTAGGTCGAAAATGCCACCAGGTTGATGTTGACCGACAGCAGCATCAGCTCGATCGACATGAGCAGGATGATGATGTTCTTGCGGTTCAGGAAAAGCCCGAAGACGCCGATGACGAACAATGCCGCCCCCACGCCCAGGTAATGTTCAAGTCCAACCATTTCTCTTTCGTCCCTCGTTCTCCGGTGTTTCCGTTTTCGACAAGGAAAACGGTCCGAAATTTCGTTCCCGGGGGGGCCTTACAGCCCCTGCCCCGGTTTCACGTCCAGCATTTCCAGCGCCTGGGCCGGGTCGCGGTGCATCTGTGCGACAACGTTCTGTCGTTTGACATTGGTGCGGTGGCGCAGCGTCAGCACGATCGCGCCGATCATCGCAACCAGCAGGATCAGCCCGGCCAGCTGGAACAGCAGGATGTAATCGGTGTACAGGACCTGCCCCAGAGCCATGGTGTTGTGGGTTTCCTCGATCGCGGGGGTAATCGCCGCGCGGGCCGCTTCCGCCCCGTCCGAGAACTGCCAGACCCCGATCACGGAGCCCAGCTGCAGCAGCAGGATCACCCCGATCAGCAGGGCCAGCGGCACCGACTGGGCCATGCCCGCCTTCAATTCGGCAAAGTCCACGTCCAGCATCATCACGACGAACAGGAACAGGACCGCCACCGCGCCGACGTAGACAATTATCAGAAGCATCGCCAGGAACTCGGCGCCCAAGAGGACAAAGAGCCCGGCCGCGCCAAGGAAGGACGCGATCAGCCACAGGACCGAATGCACGGGGTTCTTCGACACCACGGTGCAGAAGCCCGACGCCACCGTTGTGATGGCAAGGATGTAAAAGGCGAAATCGGCAACGCTCATGCGTCGTCCTCCTCGTTTTCGTCAAACACGGCCTGCGCGAGTTCCAGCGCCCGGTTCATTGCCGGAAGGCCGCCCAGCATGGACATCTGATAGATCACCTCGGCGATCTCTTTTTCGGTGGCGCCGGCCTCCAGGGCATGGCGCACTGTCACCTTGATCTGCGGCCCCGCCTGTGCGCCCAGCACGACCAGCCCGGCCAGCGTGATCAACATGCGCGTCTTGGAGTCCAGACCTTCCTTGTTGAAGGCATTGCCGAACATCATGTCCATCATGTCCTTGGGCATGGTGGGCATGAGCTTGTCGAAATCATGCGGGCGGAAGTTCTCCAGCGCGGGATTGAAGGCGCGGAGCATGTCCTGCCCCTGCTCCATCATCTGGGCGTAGATCTTGGTGAAATCACTCATCGGTACGGTGCATCCAGTTCGAGGTTGCGGGCGATCTCGGCTTCCCAGCGCTCGCCGTTCTCCAGGAGCTTGGCCTTGTCGTAGAACAGCTCTTCGCGGGTTTCGGTCGCGAATTCGAAATTCGGCCCCTCGACGATCGCATCCACCGGGCAGGCTTCCTGGCAGAAACCGCAGTAGATGCATTTCGTCATGTCGATGTCATAGCGCGTGGTGCGGCGCGAGCCATCCTCGCGCGGTTCGGCGTCGATGGTGATCGCCTGCGCGGGGCAGATCGCCTCGCAGAGCTTGCAGGCGATGCAGCGCTCTTCGCCGTTGGGATAGCGGCGAAGGGCGTGTTCGCCGCGGAAGCGGGGCGACAGCGGGCCCTTTTCATGCGGATACATCAGCGTGGCCTTGGGCTTGAAGAAGTACTTCAGGCCAAGCTTGAAGCCGACGATGAAATCGTTCAGCAGGAAGTACTTGGTTGCACGTGCGTAGTCGAATGCCATCGGTCAGCCCCCCACGGTCCAGCGGGCATAGGCGCCCCAGAAGAGCCCGTATTGGGCGAAGAATGCGACCAGAACGACCCAGGCCAGCGACAGCGGCAGGAAAACTTTCCAACCGATGCGCATCAGCTGGTCGTAGCGGTAGCGCGGCGTGATGGCCTTCACCATCGAGAAGACGAAGAAGAAGAACACGATCTTGATCAGCAGCCAGAAGATACCGTCCGGCAGGGCCTTGATCGGCGACAGCCAACCCCCGAAGAAGAGCAGCGAGATCAGCGTGCACATCAGCACGATGGCCACGTATTCACCCACCATGAACAGCAGGAACGGGGTCGAGCTGTATTCGACCTGGTACCCGGCAACCAGTTCCGATTCCGCTTCCGGCAGGTCGAAGGGCGGGCGGTTGGTCTCGGCCAGCGACGAGATCAGGAACAGGAACACCATCGGGAAATGCGGCAGCCAATACCAGCTGAACAGCCCTGCGCCGTCCTGCGCCATGACAATGTCACCGAAGTTCAGCGAACCGGTCGAAATCACCACACCGATGATGATCAGACCGATGGAAACCTCGTAGGAGATCATCTGCGCGGCCGAGCGCAGCGAGCCCAGGAACGGGTATTTCGAGTTCGACGCCCAGCCGCCCATGATCACGCCATAGACCTCCAGCGAGGACACGGCAAAGACGAACAGGATCGCCACGTTCAGGTCGGCCACGACCCAGCCGTCATTGAACGGGATCACCGCCCAGGCGGTCATGGCCAGGGTCAGCGACAGCATCGGCGCCAGGAAAAAGACGAACCGGTCGGCCCCGGCGGGCACGACGATTTCCTTCAGCACGTATTTCAAGAAGTCCGCGAAGGACTGCATGAGGCCAAAGGCGCCCACCACATTGGGGCCCTTGCGCAGCTGGACCGCAGCCCAGATCTTGCGGTCGCCCCACAGCAGGAAGGCCAGCGCCACCAGCAGCGGCACAACGACGGCCAGGGACTGGAGGACGATGAGCAGGAAGATGCCCAAGTTTGTTGTCGTGAAGAATTCAACCATGTTTCCCTATGCCCTCAGACCGTCGGTATCCCGTTTTCCGCGCAATTCTGGACGGTGACTTCGGCGTCAATCGTCTTCAATCCGCGGGGCAGCGCCGCCGAGATGGTGTAAACCGCATCCCCCGACCAAACGCCACCATTCTTGTCCACATTCGTGCGCACATGGCGCGCGAAACCATATCCGCGGATCAGCGCATATTGCGCTGCCGCACATTCTCCGTAGGCGGCGACATCATTGTTGTCACGCGCACCCGTCATCTGCACCTGGAACGACACCAGGTCGCCGTCCAGAAGCCGCGTTTCGATCCCCTGATAGGCGGGGGTGAAGGACATTTCCACGCCCCCCTGCCCCGCGCCCGGCTGCGCACAGGCCGACAGGGCGGCCAGGGCCACCACGGTCGTTGGTGCGGTCAGCACATATGCGGGGATCCTGTGCATTGCCGGTTACTCCGCCGCCATCTTCGCTTCGACGCGCGCCTTGGCGTTGGCGGAGAGCTCCGCCATGACCTCGGAGGCGCGTGCGATCGGATTGGTCAGATAGAAATCCTTGATCGCGTTGACGAAACTGGCCTTTGCCGGCTTTTTCAGCGGCTCGCGGACCCAGTCATTCGCTGCGATCTGGTCCAGCTGGCCCAGATGCGGCACCGCTTCGACCAGGGCGCGGCGCAGACCGGCCTGGCTGTCCCAGGGCTGGGTCGCGTCCAACTCGGCCGACAGGGCGCGCAGGATGGCCCAGTTTTCCTTGGCTTCACCCGGCGGGAACGCCGCGCGCAGAGCCAGTTGCGGGCGGCCCTCGGTGTTCACGAATAGCCCGCCTTCCTCGGTATAGGCCGCGCCCGGCAGCACCACGTCGGCGCGGTGCGCGCCACGGTCGCCGTGCGAGCCCTGGTAGATCACGAAGGCCCCCTTCGATATCTCGACCTCGTCGGCGCCCAGGTTGTAAACCACCTCGGCCTCGTCCATTGCGGCGGTGATGCCGCCCTGGGTGACACAGCCCGCGTCCATCGCGCCGACGCGCCCGGCGGCGGTGTGCAGCACCATCAGCTTGCTGTCGGATCCTTCGGCCAGCTTCATCGCCTGGCTCAGCACCGCGGCGCCATCGGCTTCGCGCAGGGCGCCCATGCCAACGATCACGACCGAACGCTTGTCCTTGACGCCCCCGTGATCGGATTCAGCCAGATCGACGAGCGCCTGACGGTCGGCTCCGACATGGTGGTAGTCATAGGTCAGGTCAACCGCCTCGCCGATCAGGCCGACCTCGGCGCCTTTCAGCCAGGCCTTGCGGATCCGTGCGTTCAGCACCGGTGCCTCGTCGCGCGGGTTGGTGCCGATCAGCTGGATCAGCTCGGCGTTGTCGATGTCCTCGATGGTCGCGGTGCCCAGATAGCCCGAGCGGTTCGCCTCCGGCAGCTTGGCGTCATCCGTGCGGCATTCTACGTTTCCGCCCAGGCCTTCGATCAGCTGTTTCAGGGCAAATGCGGCCTCGACCGAGACCAGATCGCCAACGATACCGGCAACCTTCCTGCCCTTCATGCCCGCGGCAGCGGCAGCAAGGGCTTCAGCCCAGGTGGCGGGCTTCAGCTTGCCGTCGACGCGCACATAGGGGCGGTCCAGACGCTGGCGACGCAGCCCGTCCCAGACGAACCGGGTCTTGTCGGAAATCCATTCCTCGTTCACGCCATCATGGTTGCGCGGCAGGATGCGTTTGACCTCGCGCCCCTTGGTATCCACGCGGATGTTCGAACCCAGGGCGTCCATGACGTCGATGGTCTCGGTCTTGGTCAGCTCCCAGGGGCGGGCGGTAAAGGCGTAGGGTTTCGAGGTCAGGGCGCCGACCGGGCAGAGGTCGATGATGTTGCCCTGCATGTTCGAGTCCAGCGTCTGGTTCAGATAGCTGGTGATCTCGGCGTCCTCGCCACGGCCGGTCTGGCCCATCTGGGAGATGCCCGCGACCTCGGTGGTGAAGCGCACGCAGCGGGTGCAGGAGATGCAGCGGGTCATCGCCGTCGACACGAGCGGGCCGAGGTTCAGATCATCCACCGCGCGCTTGCCTTCCGTGAACCGGGTGCCCGACAGACCATAGGCCATGGCCTGGTCCTGCAGGTCGCATTCGCCGCCCTGATCGCAGATCGGGCAGTCCAGCGGGTGGTTGATCAGCATGAATTCCATCACGCCTTCGCGGGCCTTCTTGACCATCGGCGAATTGGTCTTCACCACCGGGGCCTGGCCTTCGGGACCGGGGCGCAGATCGCGCACCTGCATCGCGCAGGAGGCGGTGGGTTTCGGGGGACCGCCAACCACTTCGACCAGGCACATACGGCAGTTGCCGGCAATCGAAAGGCGCTCGTGATAGCAGAAACGCGGGATTTCCACGCCCGCTTCCTCACACGCCTGGATCAGCGTCATCGCGCCGTCCACCTCGATTTCCTTGTCGTCAATGACGATCTTTTTCAGGTCGCTCATCACGGTCCCTTTTCATCCCACGGGGGCGACACGCCCCCGCATTTTGTCTTGGCCTCAGTCACGTCGCAGGAATGCGCCGACCTCGGTCTTGTTTTCGATCTCGGCGCGGCCCACCGCGCAGAAGCTTTCCCCGTCCCCCTTCACGGCGCCTTGTGCAAAGGCCCAGGGTTCGGCAAGGGCGCGAAACCGCGCCTGCTCGGTCTTGTCATCGACATAGGCCGAGATTTCCTTGTTCGTGTAGCCCAGTCCCCGCGCGTAGCGTTGCAGTTTCATCGCCTCGGTGAAGAGGTAGAACTTGCGGCGCTTCAGGCTGTCGCAGTTTTCCTGCAGCACATAGGCCTTGGAGGCCGCCAGCAGGCGCGCGTGGATATGCGCGTCCTCGCGGATGGCGGTGTAATCCGTGGCCGTGGCAGCCGGGGCGGCGCTGGCGGTCAGAAGGCCCGCGACCAGAAGGGCGTTACGCGTGTTACTCATCAGAAGTCTCCTTTCGTAAGAAAGGAGGTGGGAGCGGCGGGGGCTGATATGCCATAACACAGGGGCAAGAGCAGCGATTTCCCGCCGCCTGTCAAATCCTTGCAGATATGTGCCCCCACGGCCATCTGTCTGTCCTTACTCGGCTGCCATCGCGCCCATACGGCCCGATTTCTGCGCTTTGATGCGGTCCTCGATCTCTTCGCGGAAGTTGCGGATCAGACCCTGGATCGGCCAGGCCGCCGCGTCGCCCAGAGCGCAGATCGTGTGACCTTCGACCTGTTTGGTGACATCAAAGAGCATGTCGATCTCTTCCAGTTCGGCCTCGCCGCGCACCAGGCGGTCCATCACGCGCATCATCCAGCCGGTGCCCTCACGGCACGGCGTGCACTGGCCGCAGCTTTCGTGCTTGTAGAATTTCGACAGGCGCCAGATCGCCTTGATGATATCGGTCTGCTTGTCCATGACGATGACCGCAGCGGTGCCCAGCGACGAGCCCACGTCACGCAGAGCATCGAAGTCCATGATCGCGTCGCGCATGTTCTCGCCGCGCACACAAGGCACGGACGAGCCGCCGGGAATGACCGCCAGCAGGTTGTCCCAGCCGCCGCGAATGCCGCCGCAATGTTTCTCGATCAGTTCCTCGAAGGGGATCGACATGGCTTCTTCGACCACGCAGGGGTTGTTCACGTGACCCGAGATGCCGAACAGCTTGGTGCCCGCGTTGTTCGGACGGCCAAAGCCGGCGAACCATTCGGGGCCGCGGCGCAGGATGGTCGGCACCGTGGCGATGCTTTCCACGTTGTTGACCGTGGTCGGGCAACCGTACAGACCCGCGCCCGCCGGGAAGGGCGGCTTCATGCGCGGCATGCCCTTCTTGCCTTCGAGGCTTTCGATCAGCGCGGTTTCCTCGCCGCAGATATAGGCGCCGGCGCCGTGGTGCAGGTAGAGGTCGAAATCCCAGCCGCTGCCGGCCGCGTTCTTGCCCACAAGGCCCGCGTCATAGGCCTCGTCGATGGCCGCTTGCAGGGCTTCGCGCTCGCGGATGTATTCACCACGAATATAGATATAGCAGGCATGCGCGCCCATCGCGAAGGAGGCGATCAGGCAGCCCTCGATCAGCGTGTGCGGATCGTGGCGCATGATCTCGCGGTCCTTGCAGGTGCCGGGCTCGGATTCGTCGGCATTGACCACCAGATAGGCCGGGCGCCCGTCGCTTTCCTTGGGCATGAAGGACCATTTGAGGCCGGTCGGGAAGCCCGCGCCGCCACGGCCGCGCAGGCCCGAGGCCTTCATCTGGTCCACGATCCAGTCGCGGCCCTTCTGGATGATCCCGGCGGTGCCGTCCCAGTGGCCGCGCGCCTTCGCGCCCGCCAGGGTGCGTTCGTGCATGCCGTAAAGGTTGGTAAAGATCCGATCCTGATCCTTCAGCATTCGTTCATCCCTCGTCATCCTGACGCGCACGCCAGATCCGGTAAATTGCAATCAGCGCCCAGGCAAAGCCCGCCAGCGCGGCAAGGTCGAACAGGGCCAGCGTCCGTTGAGACCACCCCAATTGCGACCCGGCAAAGGTCGAGCCGATCCACAGCACGCCGGTCAGGGCGATGACCACGGCGGCCACCCTGCCTTGTCTGGCGGTATCTTGTTTCGGATCGATGCTCATGCCCCCAGCCATTCGTCAGTACACGTCGCCCTTCTTGACCTTCTTCGCGAAAGCCGTCTCGCCACCCTCGGCGAGCACCCTGGCCTGCTCGATCCAGCCATCGCGCTGGATGCGGCCCTTGAAGGACAGGTTGTCGTCGACCCAGGCGACCTCGGCCTCGGTCCATTTGGCGATCTGGTCGAAATGCCAGAACCCCAGTTCGTTCAGGGTCTGCTCCAGCTTGGGGCCAACGCCCTTGAGCTGTTTCAGATCATCGGCACCGGCCTTGCGCGGCGCTTTCAGGGTGCGCGGTTTTTTCGATGCGGCCCCGCCTTCGGCGGCGGCAGGTTTAGCGGCGGATTTCGCCTTCGGCGCGGCGGCTTTCCTGGCCGGTTTCGCGGCAGGCTTGCCACCGGTCTTGCCCTGCCAGGGGGTCAGCAGCGGCACTTCGGTGCCGTCGATGCGCTTGATCGTGTCGCCGATGTCGGTCGCCAGCTGGACGGAAGCGTTGTATTGCGTCTTGCCGCTTTCGTATTCGGTCAGCGAGGTCAGGCCCGACAGCGGTTCGGCGCCGTAGCGGCCGTTCTGCGGGCCCGGCACCGGCACGTTACCGGCGGCCATCTCGTCGATCAGCCGGGCAAAGCTCTCGGCGGTCAGGTCTTCGTAGTAATCCTTGCCGATCTGGGCCATCGGCGCGTTGGTGCAGGATCCGAGGCACTCGACCTCTTCCCAGCTGAACTTGCCGTCGGCCGACACCACATGGGGCTTGTCGGCGATCTTTTCGCGGCAGACCGCGATCAGGTCTTCGGCGCCGCAGATCATGCAGGAGGTTGTGCCGCAGATCTGGATATGAGCCACAGAACCAACCGGTTGCAGCTGGAACATGAAATAGAACGAGGCCACCTCGAACACGCGGATATTGGCCATGCCCAGCATGTCCGCCACATATTCGATCGCGGGCCTGGTCAGCCAGCCTTCCTGCTCCTGGGCGCGCCACAGAAGCGGAATGACCGCAGAGGCCTGTCGGCCTTCCGGATACTTGGTGATCTGTGCTTCGGCCCAGGCCTGGTTGGCGGGCGTGAAAGCGAAGCTTTCGGGCTGTTCGTGGTGCAGGCGGCGCAGCATCAGACTGTCTCGACCTCTTCTCTTACCAAAGTCGGGCGCGCCCGGGGCGGGCGGCCAAGGTTTCGTAAGCGCCTGCGCCGAAGCGGAGGGCCCGGCTTGTCCGGGCCTCCCGTTTCGCGCAGTTCGGAGACTGCCTTTGGAGCTTTCGCCCCGCTATGCTGCCCCCACGGCGCATGTTTATTCGCAGGCCTCGTTCACCAGGCGAATGCCTTCGCCGGCTTCGATACCAGTGACCTGACCCTGTTCGATCAGATAGCCCACGATGATTTCCAGTTTCTCTTCGTCAAAGCCGGTGGCGGTTTCGATGGTGTCCCCGTCGGCATCCGTGGCCACCAGGCAGCTGTTGTCAAGCATGGCCTGAATGAAGCTGTCCACGTCATCCTGGGTTACGCCCGAAGGCAGTTCCACGGCCTGCGCCATACCGGCGCCAAACACGAAAAGGGCGATTGCGGTCTTCAGGGTCTTCATATTCATCTGTCGATCTCTCCAAACACGATGTCCATGGTTCCAATGATCGCCGCGACGTCCGCCAGTTGATGGCCGCCGGCGACGTGATCCATGGCCTGGAGATGAAGATACCCGGGCGCACGGATCTTCGCGCGGTAGGGCTTGTTCGAGCCGTCCGCGACCAGATAGACACCGAATTCTCCTTTCGGCGCCTCAACGGCCGCGTAGACCTCGCCCGCGCGCACGTGGAACCCTTCAGAATACAGTTTGAAGTGGTGAATAAGGCTTTCCATGGACATTTTCATGGCATCGCGCTTTGGCGGAGACAGTTTGCCCCGCGCCAGAACGTCGCCCTGCCCCTCGGGGGCACGCAGTTTTTCGATCGCCTGAAGGATGATTTTGGTCGACTCGCGCATCTCGGCCATGCGCACGAGGTAGCGGTCGTAGCAGTCGCCGTTCTTGCCGATGGCGATCTGGAAATCGAACTCGTCATAGCACTCGTAGGGCTGGCTGCGACGCAGGTCCCAGGCCAGGCCCGAGCCGCGCACCATCACGCCCGAGAAGCCCCAGTTCAGGATGTCTTCCTCGGTCACGATGCCGATATCCGCGTTGCGCTGCTTGAAAATCCGGTTTTCCGTCAGCAGGTCGTCGATATCGTCCAGAGCGGCCGGGAACTTGTGCGCCCAGGCCTCGATGTCGTCGATCAGATCGGGCGGCAGGTCCTGATGCACGCCACCGGGACGGAAATAGTTGGCGTGCAGGCGCGCGCCACAGGCCCGTTCGTAGAAGATCATCAGGTCTTCACGCTGTTCGAACCCCCAGAGCGGCGGGGTCAGCGCGCCGACGTCCATCGCCTGGGTGGTGACGTTCAGAAGGTGGTTCAGGATGCGTCCGATTTCCGAATAGAGCACACGGATCAGCTGCCCGCGACGCGGTACTTCGGTGCCGGTCAGCTTTTCGATCGCCAGACACCAGGCATGTTCCTGGTTCATCGGCGCCACATAGTCGAGACGGTCGAAATAGGGGATGTTCTGCAGGTAGGTGCGGCTTTCCATCAGCTTTTCGGTGCCACGGTGCAGCAGGCCGATATGCGGGTCGGCGCGCTCCACGATCTCGCCATCCAGCTCCAGCACCATGCGCAGCACACCGTGTGCCGCCGGGTGCTGAGGCCCGAAGTTGATGTTGAAATTGCGGATCTTCTGTTCGCCGCTCAGCGTGTCGTCGAAGTTGCCGTCCATCATGCATTCACCATCTTCTGGGTCCATTCCGCCGGCAGCTCACCCATGTAGCGTTCGACGAAATTGTATTGCGGTTTCATCACCTGCATGAGCTGCGCGCGACGCTCACGGGGCAGGTCGGCGCGCAGGCCACCATGCACCACGCGCGAGAAATCGGCCTGCGTCGGGGTGATCCCCAGGAAGGCCGAAAGCCGCGCGATCGCGTCGGGCGAGAACAGGCGTTCATAATATTCGATATGCAGCGCGTCCTTCGCAATGACCGAAGTCAAGCGGTTCAGCGTGCGTCGGTAGTTCGAGCGGTCAAGGATGTTCCGGGCGGTGCCGGCCAGCACGCCATCGACCTTGCGGTCGAGTTCCTTCGGGTCATCGGACCCGACCACCATGCGGATATTCGACCACAGCCGTTCGACCGGGTCACGCAGCAGGTAGACGAAACGCACCCGCTCCATCAGCCCGGCCATGGTCGCCAGCGTCTTTTCCTTCAGAAGCCCGTAGGACGGCGTGAAGTCACCGATCACCCGGACCCCGTCCCGGCCGCGGCCAAGGAAGTCCAGGTAGCCGTCATGGTTCGCCGTCCTGCCGTCAAAGACATTCAGCCACTCGGACAGCTCTCCGGCCAGTTTGGCCTGCCAGGGTTTCGGCTTGTGCTCGGTCGCCGTGGCCAGCCGTCCCTGCGCGTCCGAAAGCTGTGCTTCGAACTGCTTGCGCTGCCAGCCGCCGTTGCCGGCCTCCAGCGCGTCGAAATAGTGCAGCTCCTTCACCGCCGGAAGGTGAACCTCCCGATGGCCGTGCAGATGGTCGAAAAGCCAGCTCGTGCCGGCCTTCGTCGCACCCACGCAGAAGAGAAGAGTTTGCTGCCCCATCGTCGCTTCAGCCGTTGGCCCCGTCGGGCTTGTCTGCGGCCTTGTCATCGCCGGGCAGGATATATTCGGCCCCTTCCCAGGGCGACATGAAGTCGAACTGGCGATAATCCTGGGTCAGCGACACCGGTTCATAGACGATGCGTTTTTCGACCTCGTCGTAACGCACCTCGGTATAGCCCGTGGTCGGGAAATCCTTGCGCAGCGGGTGGCCGCGGAATCCGTAGTCGGTCAGGATCCGGCGCAGGTCCGGGTGGCCGGTGAACAGGATGCCGAACATGTCGAACACCTCGCGTTCGAACCAGTTGGCCGAGGGGTGCACGTCGATGATCGAGGGCACCATGTCCTCTTCCTGCGTTGCGACCTTCACACGGATGCGGTGGTTCTGGTACATCGACAGGAAGTGATAGACCACGTCGAACCGCGCCTCGCGCTCCGGGTAGTCGACCGCCGTGATGTCGACAAGGGTCGAGAAACGGCAGCTCTTGTCGGTCTTCAGGAACTCGATGAAACCGGGCAGCGCGGCCAGCGGCGCGGTCACGGTCAGCTCGTCAAAGGCAACCTCCCACGAAAGCACGCAGTCGGGGCGTTTCGCTTCGATCAGCGCGCCAAGTTCTTGTAGGGCTTCGCTCATGGTCGCTTACCTCACGATCGTGCCGGTGCGGCGGATTTTGCGTTGCAGCTGCAGGATGCCGTAGCACAGCGCCTCGGCGGAAGGCGGGCAGCCAGGCACGTAGATGTCCACGGGCACGACACGGTCGCAACCGCGCACGACGCTGTAGGAATAGTGGTAGTAACCGCCGCCATTGGCGCAGCTTCCCATCGAGATCACGTAGCGCGGCTCGGGCATCTGGTCATAGACCTTGCGCAGGGCCGGGGCCATCTTGTTGGTCAGCGTGCCCGCGACGATCATCACGTCCGACTGGCGCGGAGAGGCGCGCGGCGCGATGCCGTAGCGTTCCAGATCATAGCGCGGCATCGAGGCATGCATCATCTCGACCGCGCAACAGGCCAGGCCGAAGGTCATCCAGTGCAGCGACCCGGTGCGCGCCCAGTTGATCAGGTCGTCCGAGGTGGTCAGCAGGAAGCCCTTGTCGGCCAACTGGTCGTTCAGCACCCGCGTGGCGTGTTCGCGATCACCGCCGGCGGTGTTGGCTCCGGTTTGGAGTCCTTCTGCCATCACTCCCATTCCAGGGCCCCTTTCTTCCATTCATAAGCGAACCCGATGGTCAGGACCGCAAGGAACACCATCATCGACCAGAAGCCGATCACGCCCACGTCCTTGAAGGCCACGGCCCAGGGGAACAGGAAGGCGATTTCCAGGTCGAAGATGATGAACAGGATCGACACAAGGTAGAAGCGGACGTCGAACTTCATGCGCGCATCATCGAAAGCGTTGAAACCGCATTCATAGGCGCTGAGCTTTTCGGGGTCCGGGTTGCGCACGGCCAGAAGGGCGGCGGCGATGATGAAGACGAGGCCAATCAGGATGGCCAGTCCCATGAAAACGATGATGGGGAGGTATTCCCGAAGAAGTTCTTCCACGTGTGGCTCCTTTGATGCGGGTGGGCCGCATGTCGCTAGCTCTGGCCGGTTTACTCCCGCAGGCCCGTAGGGTCAACCGAATGGAGCAAGCATTCCAATATTAAAATAACTATGCGACACAATGACTTGTTTGGCGTCGTATACCATTGTTTACAATTGCGTTTATGGCGGCCCGCAGGGCTGCAACCCGCCCGTCGCAAGCATCTATTTTTCGCAGAAAAATCGTCCCTGACCACGGATTTCCTCAACGCCCCTTGAAATCCGCAGGAGACTCACCAAGGCGCGGCTTCACACCGGCGCAGGTCACAGCCTGCCACAGGTCATGGCCGCCCGGCGAGGGCCACCCTGTCCAGCCCCCCGGTGTCGTGACACGGCCTGCCGGCCATTTTGTCTGTCCCGTTTCACCCGGCAAAACGCAAAGACCCCGCCGAAGCGGGGCCTCAAATCGCCTCGTCCGAAGCCGGGCGCTCAGCCCACCCAGCCGGGTTTGCGCTTGTCGAAGAAGGCGCCGATTCCCTCCTGCGCCTCGTCGCTTTCCCAGCGTTCGACAAGGCCGCGAATGGTCTGGTCGATCACCTCTTCGCTGATCGGCATGCCCAACCAGCGGGTGAATCGCTTGGCCTCGGCCACCGCGCCCGGGGCGCAGGTCAGATAGGGTTTGACCTCGGCCTCCACCGCGTCGTCCAGCGCCTCGGCGGGCACGGCTTTCGCCAGCAGCCCCAGGGTCACGGCCTCTTCGGCACCGAAGATGCGCGCGGACATGAAGACGCGCCGCGCCATTGCCTCGCCCAGGCGGGCCAGTACATAGGGGCCTATGGTGGCCGGGATCAGGCCCAACCGGGTCTCGGTCAGGCCGAACTTGGCGCTGTCCACGCCGATCGCCACATCACAGACCGAGGCCATGCCGACGCCGCCGCCAAAGGCCTGACCCTGCACCCGGCCGATCAAAGGTTTCGGCATTTCATTCAGTGCATTCAGCATCATGGCCAGTTTCTTGGCCTCGACGAACCGGGTGTCCGCATCCGCCGCCATCTGGTCCTGCATCCAGCGCAGGTCGCCCCCTGCACAGAAGCTCTTGCCCGCCCCGGTCAGGATAACCACCCGCACCGCCGGGTCCGCGCCCAGCTTTTCGGCGGCCTCGGTCAGCTCGGCGATCATCTGCGCCGACAGGGCGTTGTGCTTGTCCTCGCGGTCCAGCGTGAGCGTGGCGACGCCCCGGTCATCAATCCTGATCTCTATCGTTTCATACATGGTCTTGTCCTTCCTGCCGCATCCGGCGTGCCATCGCGGCGGCCTGTTCCAGAACGGCACGATCCAGCCCGGTGTCATAGCCCAGCGCGGTGACGCGGTCGTGCACCGCCTCGGTCGCGACATTGCCCGCAGCGCCCGGCGCATAAGGGCAGCCTCCCAGGCCGCCGACGGCAGCGTCAAAGACGCGAAGGCCCTTTTCCAGCGAGACCTCGATATTCGCCAGCGCCCTGCCGCTGGTGTCATGGTAATGCCCCGCGAACATCCCGGGCTCCGCCACGCCCAGCACCGCGTCCAGCATGGCGCCGATGCTGTCAGGTGTGGCCTGTCCGATCGTGTCGCCCAGGCTGACCTCATAGCAGCCCATCGCGATCAGCTTTTCGGCCACCCAGGCAACCTGTTCCGGCGGGGTGGCCCCGTCATAGGGGCAATCGGTCACGCAGGAGACATAGCCGCGGATCGGCAGGCCCGCCGCCTTGGCGGCCTCGGCCACCGGGGCGAAGCGTTCGAGGCTTTCGGCAATCGTCGCGTTGATATTGGCCTTGGAGAACCCTTCGGACGCCGAGCCGAAGATGGCGATCTCGTCGGCCTTGGCGGCCACCGCGCCTTCGAACCCGCGCAGATTCGGCGTCAGGGCCGCGTAGGAGATGCCGTCGCGCCGGGTGATCCCGGCCAGTACGTCAGCCGAGTCCGCCATCTGCGGCACCCACTTGGGGCTTACGAAGCTCGCGATCTCGATCCGTTTGAAGCCCGCAGCGGACAGGGTGTCGACCAGGGCGACCTTCTCTGCCGTCGGGATCTGGCGTTTTTCATTCTGCAACCCGTCACGCGGGCCGACTTCGAAGATTTCGACATATTCCGCCATCTTATTCCTCCGGTACGGGGTAGAAGTCCTGTGCATAGAACCGCTGTTCACCCTCGCGCGCCACCGTGCGCTGGTGCGAGGGCATCGCCTGGATGCGCGCCACATAGCGCAGGATGTTCGGGAACTCGTCCAGCTTCACATAGTAAGGTGCGGCAAACAGGTTGAACCCCATCATGATATCGGCCGCCGTGAACCCACGGTCCAGCAGCCAGTCGCGCCCCTCCAGCCGTGCCTCCAGACCGGCCAGCGTCGCGCGCAACCGCGCCACGTTCAGCTTGATCACGATCGGGCTGGGTTTTGCGGGCGGACGCAGGAAGACCATCTGCAGGTTCAACTGCTCGATCAGGCTGGCCATGGTTTCCGAATAGTGGATCCATTGCAGGTAATCGGTGCGTTCGGCTCCGCCCACCGCCACGCCCAGTTCGGGCGCATAGGTTTCCACCAGGTATTCGACGATGGCCGGGCTTTCGCTCATCGCCATGTCGCCGATTTCAATCGCCGGGATGCGTGCGGCGGGCGAGACCCTGGGCAGCCCACCTTCACGCATCTCGGGCGTGCCGATCTGGTATTCAATGACCTCGAGCGGGCCAATCTTCTGTTCCAGACCGGCCTCCTCGATCAGCCAGAGCACCCGGACCGAGCGCCCGTATTGCACATGGTGCAGCTTGAACTCACTCATCTTCGTCCTCCAGACGGATCAGGGGGGCGCCGGCCTCGACCTGATCGCCATCCGAACAGAGCACCTCGGCCACAACGCCATCGCGCGCCGCTTCCAGCGAGTGCTCCATCTTCATCGCTTCCAGGATCGCCAGCCGGTCGCCCTGCTTGACCTCCTGTCCGGCCCCGGCAAAGACCGCCTTGACCAAGCCCGGCATCGGCGCCTTGATCACGCCCGCCCCGGCCCCGACCCCTGCGTCGCGGTCCAGCGGGTCGGCCACGTGGAACTCCAGCCCCGAGCCGGTGAACACAGTCACCACGTTTCCGGCCCGGGCAACCCGCGGACCGCGGTCGCCGCCCAGCTTCCACTGGCCGTCAATCGCAATCGCCTCAATCTGGTTGTCGCCGACCGTGATCACGTGGTGATCGGCCCCGTACGAAGTGACCACCACGTCGAACTGTTCCTCGCCATGGGTCAGGGTGACGAAATGGTTCAGCCCGCCCCACAGGGTAAATCCCGACCCCTTCGGCTTCAGCAGGTTCAAGGCGGAGAGGGCGGCCGCGCCGATGTCGCTGATCGTCGCACCATCCTCGGCGATCAGGGCATCGAGGTCGCGTTCGATCAGCCCGGTGTCCACATCGCCCGCCGAAAAGCCCTCGTGCCGGGCCAGGGCGCCGAGGAAGCCCAGGTTGGTGACAGACCCGGCGACCTCGCAATGTTCCAGTGCCGCCGTCAGCCGTTGCAGCGCTGCGGCCCGCGTCGCGCCATGCACGGTCAGCTTGGCGATCATCGGGTCATAGAAGGGGCTGATCGTGTCCCCTGCCCGCACGCCGCTGTCGGCGCGAGCACCCTCGGGAAACCGCAGGTGGGTCAGGGTGCCGGTGGCGGGCAGGAAACCCTTCGGCACGTCTTCGGCATAGAGCCGGGCTTCGAAGGCATGGCCGTTGATCGACAGGTCCTCCTGCCGCGCCGGCAGCCCTTCGCCCGAGGCAACGCGCAGCTGCCATTCAACCAAGTCGACCCCGGTGATCTCTTCCGTGACCGGGTGTTCCACCTGCAGACGGGTGTTCATCTCCATGAACCAGAACCCGTCGGGGCGCAGGCCGTTCGCGCCATCCACGATGAATTCGACCGTGCCCGCGCCCTTGTAGCCGATCGCCTCGGCGGCGCGCACACCGGCGCTGCCCATGGCCTCGCGCACCTCGCGGGTCATGCCCGGCGCGGGGGCTTCCTCGATCACCTTCTGGTGACGACGTTGCAGCGAACAGTCGCGTTCGAACAGGTGCACCGCATGGGTGCCGTCGCCAAAGACCTGCACCTCGATGTGGCGGGGGCTGAGGATATATTTCTCGATCAGGACGTCCGGGTTGCCGAAAGCAGTCTGTGCCTCGCCCTGCGCGCTGGCCAGAGCGTCGGCGAAGTCGGCGGGATCATCGACGCGGCGCATCCCCTTGCCGCCGCCGCCCGCGACCGCCTTGATCAGCACCGGATAGCCCATCTTGTCGGCCTCGGCGGCCAGGAAGGCAGGGTCCTGGTTGTCACCGTGATAGCCGGGCACAACGGGCACGCCCGCCTCGACCATCAGCTTCTTGGCGGCGTCCTTCAGGCCCATGGCGCGGATCGCGCTGGCCGAGGGGCCGATGAAGGTCAGGCCCGCAGCCTCGACCGCGTCCACGAAATCGGGGTTTTCCGACAGGAAGCCGTATCCCGGGTGAATGCCCTGCGCCCCGGTGGCAAGGGCAGCGGCGATGATCGCATCGCCCCGCAGGTAGCTTTCGGCAGGTTGCGGCGGGCCGATGTGTATGGCCTCATCCGCCATCATCACGTGTTTCGCCCGCGCATCGGCGTCCGAATAGACCGCCACGGTCGCCACGCCCAACTTGCGGGCGGTTTCCATGACCCGGCAGGCAATCTCGCCCCGGTTTGCAATCAGGATCTTGTTGAACATTCAGTCCTCCTCCCCTCGGGGGGTTGTCATGTCGTCAGGCCAGGTGGCCCCGCCCAGCACGGCGCGATGCGCGGCCGCCGAGGCTTGAGAAAAACAGCACAGGATGATGCGGGCGGGCGTGGGGTTTTCCTTCGCCCAGCCCAGCACGGTGCAGGTGGCGATGCGCGCGGCCTCGTCCACCGGGTAGCCGTAGACGCCGGTCGAGATGGCCGGGAAGGCGATGCTGTCAGCCCCCGCCTCGACGGCCAGACGCAGGCTGTTCACATAGCAGCCCGCCAGAAGCGCCGCCTCGTTCGCGTTGCCGCCCTTCCAGACCGGCCCTACGGTGTGGATCACATGCTTGGCCGGCAGGTTATAGCCACCGGAGACCTTGGCCTGTCCGGTATCGCAGCCGCCCAGCGTGCGGCATTCGGCCAGAAGCTCTGGCCCCGCCGCGCGGTGTATCGCCCCATCCACGCCGCCCCCGCCCAGCAGCGAGCTGTTGGCAGCGTTGACGATCACGTCCACGTTCAGCGTGGTGATGTCGCCGGTGATGATCTCTATCCGGGGCATTGAGCATGCCTTTCGAAGAAGCTCCGCGGGGCGGCGCCCGACCCTGGGTGGGCGCTTGTAAACAGGTGAGCGTTGCAATCCGCGCGCAAAACACGAACCGGCAGTTCGGAGTGAAACGTCGCATTGCGCCCTCCCGTGGGGCGGGTCGGGCGCCGCCCCGCTGCGCGGTGCGTGGCAGGCGTCTTCGCTGACGCTTGGTGAGTGTTGCGTAGGTACACGCCGCCTATGACCACTTGCCTCTGCATCACATGCGGAACACGCCGAACTTCGTCGGCTCGATCGGCGCATTCAGCGCGGCGGACAGGGACAGGAACAGCACGTCGCGGGTCTTGCGCGGGTCGATAACACCGTCGTCCCACAGCCGCGCGGAGGCGTAGAGCGGGTGCGACTGTTCCTCGAACATGTCGATGGTGGGCTGTTTGAAGGCGGCCTCTTCCTCGGCCGACCATTCGCCGCCCGACCGTTCGATCGCGTCGCGTTTCACCGTCGCCAGCACGCCGGCCGCCTGTTCGCCGCCCATCACGGAGATGCGTGAATTCGGCCAGGACCACATGAACCGCGGCTGATAGGCGCGCCCCGCCATGCCGTAGTTGCCCGCGCCGTAGGATCCGCCCACGACCATGGTCACTTTGGGCACGTTGGTGGTGGCCACCGCTGTCACCATCTTGGCGCCGTGACGGGCGATGCCTTCGTTCTCGTATTTGCGGCCAACCATGAAACCGGTGATGTTCTGCAGGAAAATCAGCGGTATATTGCGCTGGCTGCACAGTTCCACGAAATGCGCACCCTTCTGGGCGGCCTCCGAGAAGATCACGCCGTTGTTGGCGATGATGCCGACCGGACAGCCTTTCAGATGGGCGAAACCGGTCACTATGGTTTCGCCAAAGCGCGGTTTGAACTCGTCGAAGCGCGAGCCATCCACCACGCGCATGATCACCTCGCGGATGTCATAGGGCGTGCGCAGGTCGGCGGGCACGACGCCCAGCAGCTCCTCGGGATCATAAAGCGGCTCTTCGGGCTCCTGCCATTTGACCGTAGAGGGCTTCTCGCGGTTCAGGCTTTCAACCGCCCGGCGCGCCAGCGCCAGCGCGTGGCCGTCATCCTCGGCCAGGTAGTCGGCCACACCGGACAGGCGCGTATGCACGTCGCCGCCGCCCAGGTCTTCGGCGGACACGACCTCGCCGGTCGCGGCCTTTACCAGAGGGGGGCCGGCCAGGAAGATCGTGCCCTGTTCCTTCACGATGATGGTCACGTCCGACATGGCGGGCACATAGGCACCCCCGGCGGTGCACGATCCCATCACCACGGCAATCTGCGGGATGCCCTTCGCCGACATGCGCGCCTGATTGTAGAAGATGCGCCCGAAATGGTCGCGGTCGGGGAAGACCTCGTCCTGGTTCGGCAGGTTCGCCCCGCCACTGTCGACCAGATAGATGCAGGGAAGGTTGTTTTCCTCGGCAATCTCTTGTGCGCGCAGGTGTTTCTTGACCGTCATCGGGTAATAGGTGCCACCCTTCACGGTGGCATCGTTGCAGACAACCATGACCTCTTGGCCATGCACCTGCCCGATGCCCGCGATCACACCCGCGCAGGGGGCGGCATCGTCATACATGCCATGGGCGGCGGTGGCGCCGACCTCAAGGAACGGGCTGCCCGGGTCCAGCAGGTTCGCGACCCGGTCACGTGGCAGCATCTTGCCGCGCGAGAGGTGACGTTCACGGGACCGTTCGCCCCCGCCAGCGGCCGCCTTGGCCGCCGCCGCGCGAATGGTGTCCAGTGCGTCCAGATGCCCCGCGCGATTCGCCTTCCAGGCGTCCGATCCGGGCATGGCTTGGGATTGCAGTTTCATTTCATCGCCCCCATCAGTTCCCGGCCGATCAGCATGCGGCGGATTTCGGACGTGCCCGCGCCGATCTCCATCAGCTTGGCGTCGCGGAAGATGCGGCTCACGGGGGTTTCGTTCATGAAGCCCATGCCGCCCATCGCCTGCACCGCCTGGTGGGCGCATTTCATTGCTTCCTCGGACGCGTACAGAACACAGGCCGCCGCATCCTGGCGGGTCACTTCGCCCCGGTCACAGGCCTTGGCAACCTCGTAGACATAGGCCCGCGCCGAGTTCATCGCGGTGTACATGTCCGCCACCTTGGCCTGCATCAACTGGAAATCCCCGATCGGTTTGCCGAACTGCTTGCGCTGCGCGAGATAGGGCATGATCTCGTCCAGGCAGGCGGCCATGATGCCGGTGCCGATGCCCGACAGAACCACCCGTTCATAGTCGAGGCCCGACATCAGCACGGCAACCCCCCTGCCTTCCTGGCCCAGCACGTTTTCGAAGGGAACTTCGACGTCTTCGAAGATCAGCTCGGCAGTGTTCGACCCGCGCATGCCCAGCTTGTCGAAATGCGGCGAGGTCGAGAAGCCGACCATTTCCTTTTCGATGATGAAGGTGGTGATCCCCTTGGGACCGGCCTCCGGGTCGGTCTTGGCATAGACCACCAGCACGTCGGCGTCCGGGCCGTTGGTGATCCAGAACTTGGTGCCGTTCAGCACGTAGTAGCCGTTGCGCTTTTCCGCCTTCAGCTTCATCGACACGACGTCGGAGCCCGCGCCAGCTTCGGACATCGCCAGCGCGCCGATCTTTTCGCCCGAACACAGGCCCGGCAGGTATTTCGCCGCCTGTTCCGGGGTCGCGTTGCGGCGGATCTGGTTCACGCAGAGGTTCGAATGCGCGCCGTAGGACAGCGAGACCGAGGCCGAGGCGCGGGCGATCTCTTCAACAGCCACCACATGGGCCAGATAGGACATGTCCGAGCCGCCATATTCCTCGGGCGTGGTGACGCCCAAGAGGCCCAGGTCGCCGAATTCCTTCCACAGCTCGTTGGGAAATTCGTTCTTTTCATCCACCTCGGCGGCGATGGGTTTGATGCGGTCCTGGGCGAAGCGGTGCACCATCTCACGCAGGGCGTTGACGTCTTCACCAAGGTCGAAATTCATCGTGTGATTGAACATGGGCCTCTCCTCCGGGCGGTATTGCAGTCAGCCGAGGTGTTTCCGGCATTATTGAACGTTTGTTCATTTATTAGGATGCACGCACGATTCGGGTCAATACGCACGCAGCGTCACGAACCCGGCGCGCCCGGGGAGAAAAGCGGATTTTCAGCAGAAACTGTGCTAAACTGAGCCCGTTCATTTGACGGTACGAGTTCCCGGAACCCCATCGAGCGGTCGAGGCACCCACGAGGGAGTTTTTCACATGATGATCGCACGCTGGCAGTTTACCGCGAAGTTCGGCTACAAGCAGAAGGCCATCGACCTGATCAAGAAATGGAACGAAGAAATCGGTTCACAGACCGATATCGACGTCACAAGGGAACGCATCATTACCGGATCGGTCGGTGTCAGCGAAGGCCTGGTCGAAACCGAATTCGAAATCGAAGGCCTGGATGAGCTGCAAAAATTCTTCGACAAGATCGCCACGGTCAAAATGCACGATGACTGGGGGCGCGACATGGGCGAAGTGATCGTTTCAGGTTCAACCCGGTGGGAGGTTTTCCGGGTCGTCTGACCGGGGGCCGCAGAACGGCGTCACCCCGAAGCCTGGTTGTGGACCGACCGGACCTCGGCCCGGATGATCCGTGCAATCAGTGCGCAATCCTCAAGCGAGAAGGTCAGCGGCAAGCGCAGGTCAAGGATGCCTTTCAACACCCGGTCGGTCGCGGGCATCCGCTCGCTCGGCGCATAGCGCCAGCTGTCATAGCGCGAGGTGAACCCGGCAGGCTCGGCCCCGCCGAACCATTTCAGTTCGACGCCACGATCCGCACAGCGCTGCACGACCTGGTTCACCGCCTCCTCCGACCAGTCGAGCAGCAGGAACTGAAAGGAGGACATGACATAGTCCTCTGCTTCGGGCCGTTCGATCACCGTCAGACCGGGTGTGCCCGCAAGCCCCTCTTCGACCACGCGGTAGCGCGCATTCCAGGCGGCGCATTGGTCCCGGAGCCTCGCCAGCTGCGGGCGCAGCACCGCCGCGCGCAGATTGTCCATCCGGCCCGAGATATTCGGGGTCACATATTTCACCCGCTCGAACACCTCCGGCCCCGGCGCGGCCAGGTGGCGTTCATAAAGCATGTAGCTGCCCGAGAGCATTACCGCGCGGGCCATCAGCTCCGCGTCATCCGAGATCAGCAAGCCCCCCTCGCCGGAATTCGCGTGTTTGTAGGTCTGGGTCGAATAGGCGGCCATGACACCATGGCGCCCGGACGGCACCCCGTTCCAGCGCGCGCCCATCGTGTGGGCGCAATCCTCGATAACCTTGACCCCGGCCCCGTCGCAGAGCGCCATCAGCGCGCCCATGTCGCAGATATGTCCACGCATATGCGACAGCAGCAGTACGTCAGCCTGATCCAGCTTCGCGGCCAGATCGTCCAGATCAATCACCAGCGCCTCGGTCACGCCGACGAAAACCGGCTGCGCCCCGACCGAGGCAATCGCCCCCGGCACCGGTGCCAGGGTGAAGGCATTGGTCAGCACCCTGTCGCCCGGCCTAACCCCGACCGCGCGCAGGGCGGTGGCAATGGCATAGCCGCCCGAGGCCACCGCGAGCGCATATGTCGAGCCCATCAGCGCGGCGAACTCCTGCTCCAGCAGCGCGGCCTCGGACAGCTCGTCGCCCAGCGTATTGTACCGGTGCAGCCGCCCGCTCCGCATGACGCGGAGGGCCGCTTCGATTCCCTCGTCGGGGATCGGCTCCTGCTGGGTGAAAGACCCTGTGAATCGCTCGTTCATGGGGCGGAGATTGGGCGGGCCGGGCGGGAAGGTCAAAGAAAAAGCCGGGATCGTGTCGCAAACAGGCAATCCGCGCTTACGCTGACAGCCGAGGCTGGAGCCATGGATACACTGGATTTCATTCACGACCTGCAATGGTCGGACCTGCCCGCCGAAGTGCAAAAACAGGCGGAGCTGAACCTTCTGGACCTGACTGGCATCGGCATCGCCGCCGCGCCCCTGCGCGCCAGCCGGATCGCCTGCGGCTACGTGAGTGTTCAGAACGCCGGCCCCCACCCGATGCTGTTCGACGCCCGCACCGCCTCCGCCCCCGGCGTGGCCCATGCGGCAGCCGTGACCATCGACGCGCTGGACGGCCATGACGGGTTCAACCCGGCCAAGGGCCATGCGGGCGCCTGTGCCCTGCCCGCCGCCTTCGCCATGGCCCATGAGGCGGGCAACATGGACGGCACCGCGTTCCTGACCGCGATCGTGCTGGGCTATGAGCTGGGCTGCCGCCTGGCCCTCGCGCTGCATGGCTCGGTTCCGGAGTATCACACCTCGGGCGCCTGGGGCGCGGTGGCGGCGGCCGGAATCGGCGCGCGCTATCTTGGCCTCGGACGCGAGGCCAGCCGCCACGCCCTGGGCATCGCCGAATATCACGGCCCGCGCAGCCAGATGATGCGCTGCATCGACCACCCGACCATGGTCAAGGATGGGTCGGGCTGGGGGGCAATGTCGGGCGTATCCGCCGCGCTGCTGGCGCAGGCCGGGTTCACCGGTGCGCCCGCGTTGACGGTCGAAGAGGTCCACGCCCCCTGGCACGATCTGGGCCAGCGCTGGCTGACGCTGGAACAGTATTACAAGCCCTGGCCGGTCTGCCGCTGGGCCCATGGCCCGATCGGCGGCGTGCTGGAGCTGCGCGCGCGCCACGGCGTGAGTGCCGATCAGGTCGATCACATCGGGGTGGAAACCTTTGCGCAATCCGTGCGCCTGGCCACCGCCGAACCCCGGCTGACCGACGAGGCGCAATATTCCACCTCCTTTCCCAGCGCGGTGGCCCTTGTCCGGGGCGACGTGACCCCCGCAGACCTTGTGGAAGAGGCGCTTGACCACCCGGAGGTGCTGCGCCTGTCACGCTCCATGGTGATGGAGGAACACGACCGCGCCAACGCGGCCTTTCCCGACACGCGCCTGTCGCGCACCCGCCTGGTGCTGAAGGACGGCACCGTGTTGCAGGGTGACTGGATGGAACCGAAATGGGACGCCTCCGCCCCACCCTCCGAGAAAGAATTGCGAAGCAAGTTCAGGAGGTTGGCCGGCGATCTTGCCAAGCCGGTCGAGGCCGCGGTTTCGGCCCTGCCGACCGAAGGGCTTGCGCCGCTGACCCGCCTCCTCAATCAACCAATAAGCCGGGAGACCACCAGGTCCAGCTCGTCATAGTGATCCAGAAGGGCCTCGGGCGCCAGCGCCTCGACCCCGCGCCCGTCCGGACCGAAAGTTACCAGGACGGACGGCACGCCCACGGCCCGCGAGGTGTTGCGGTCGGTTTCCGTGTCGCCGATCAGCACCGAGCGCGCCACCGTGCCACCGGCGCGTTCGACCGCCGCCACATAGGGCGCCGGATCCGGCTTGCGCGTGGGCAGCGTGTCCGCCCCCACCAGGCTGGCGAACATGTCGCGCACGCCCAGCCGGGTCATCAGAATCTCGGCCAGGGCTTCGGGCTTGTTGGTGCAGATACCGATCGCATAGCCCGCGACCCGCAGGCGCTCGACCGCATCGGCACAGCCCGGGTAGAGCATCGTGTGCCGGTCGATATCCGCCTCATAGGCCGCCAGCAGGTTGGGAAACTCGCGATCCACCGCCGCCTCGCCGCCGCCCCCCAGCCGGGCGAACCCCAACCGCAGCATGGCCCGCCCGCCGCGAAAGGCGGTGGCGGCATCTGCCACCGGGTCCAGAAGATCGCCATGCCCCAGCCCGCGAAAACAGGCGTTGGCCGCCGCGATCAGATCCCCGGAGGTATCGGCCAGCGTGCCGTCCAGATCGAAGATCACCGTTCGCTTGGTCATGCGCTGTTTCCCTCTCGGCAAAGCCCCGCCGCCCATGTTACAGATCGAAAGGGAATTTGATCCCCTGCCCCTTGCGGGTGGGTACACTAGAGTTAAAACGACCCGGAACGAAATTGAAGAGCCGATTATGTCGATAGCCCTTATCATTCTTGCCGCAGGCAAGGGTACCCGCATGGAAAGCGACCTTCCCAAGGTCATGCACGAACTGGGCGGCGCACCGCTCTTTGCACACGCCTGGAACCACGGTCGCGCGCTGGAGCCCGCGCGCACGGTGATCGTCGCCGGTCACGGCGCCGCGCTGGTTGAAACGGCCGCGCGCAAAATTGACCCGGAGATCACCGTGGTGGTGCAGGAAGACCAGCTTGGCACCGGTCACGCCGTCGCCCAGGCCCGCGCGGCCCTGGAGGGGTTCGACGGGGATGCCGTGGTGCTGTATGGCGACACGCCCTTTACCGGGGAAAAGACGCTGGCGCGGTTGGTAGAGGCGCGCAAGTCGGCGGATGTGGTCGTGCTGGGGTTCGAAGCCGCCGACCCGGGCCGCTATGGTCGGTTGGTGATGGAAGGAGACCGCCTGTCGCGCATCGTCGAATTCAAGGACGCAACGGATGAAGAACGCGCCATAAGTCTTTGCAACAGCGGCGTTATTTGTGCGGAGGCCGCCACGTTGCTCGAGCTGGTCGCGGAGGTGGGCAATGACAATGCCTCGGGCGAATACTATCTGACCGACATCATCGAGGTGGCGAGTATGCGCGGCCTCACCGCCACCGCCGTCACCTGTGACGAGGCCGAAACCCTGGGCATCAACACCCGCGGGGAACTGGCCGAGGCTGAACGGATTTTCCAGGCCCGCGCCCGCCGCGAGGCGATGGCGAACGGTGCGCTGCTGCAAGCGCCCGACACGGTGCATTTCTCGGCCGATACGGTGATCGGACGCGACGCGATTATCGAACCCAACGTGGTCTTTGCCCCCGGCGTGACGGTGGAAAGCGGCGCGCGGATCCGGGCCTTTTCGCATCTGGAGGACTGCCATGTCTCCAGGGACGCCGTGGTCGGCCCCTATGCCCGCCTGCGCCCGGGAACGGAGCTCGCGAACGGTGCCAAGATCGGCAATTTCGTCGAGATCAAGAACGCGCAGATCGGCGAAGGGGCGAAGGTCAACCACCTCTCCTACGTGGGCGACGCGACCGTGGGCGAAGCGGCCAACCTTGGCGCGGGCACCGTGACCTGCAACTATGACGGGGTGATGAAGCACCGCACGACGATTGGCGCACGGGCTTTCATCGGCTCGGACACGATGCTGGTGGCGCCCGTTACCGTGGGCGACGAGGCAATGACGACCACCGGCTCGGTGATCACCAGGGACGTGCCTGCTGGCGCCATGGCGATTGCCCGGGCCGAACAGGTGAACAAGCCGGGACTGGCGGTGAAATTCTTTGCGCGCCTGCGTGCGATCAAGGCGAAGAAAGGCAAGTAAATGTGCGGAATTGTTGGAGTTCTGGGTAATCATGAAGTTGCCCCCATCCTGGTCGAAAGCCTGAAACGTCTGGAATATCGTGGCTATGACAGTGCCGGGATTGCCACCATCAATGGCGATGGTCGCCTTGAGCGCCGCCGCGCCGTGGGCAAGCTGGTGAACCTGTCGGATCTTCTGGTGCATGACCCTCTGCAGGGCAAGGCAGGCATTGGGCACACCCGCTGGGCCACCCATGGCGCGCCGACCACGGACAATGCCCACCCGCACCGTGCGGGCCGTGTGTCCGTGGTGCACAACGGGATCATCGAGAACTTCCGCGAACTGCGGGAAGAGCTGGCCGCCGATGGCATCGAATTTGCCACCGAAACCGACACCGAAACCGTCGCGCTGCTGGCCAGCCACCATCTGGACCGGGGGCTGAGCCCGGCTGAAGCCGTTGCAGAGACACTGAAGCGGCTCGACGGGGCCTTTGCGCTCTGCTTCCTGTTCGATGGCGAAAACGACCTGATGATCGCTGCCCGCAAGGGCTCGCCACTGGCCATCGGGCACGGCGATGGGCAGATGTTCGTGGGCTCGGATGCCATCGCGCTGGCCCCGATGACCGACCGGATCACCTATCTGGAGGAAGGCGACTGGGCCGTGATCACCCGTCAGGGCGCCGAGATCTTCGACAAGCAGGGCCGCCTGGCCAACCGTCCGGTGAAACGGGTCAAGATGGATTTTGCCCGGATCGAGAAGGACGGGCACAAGCATTTCATGGCCAAGGAAATCGCGCAGCAGCCCACCGTGGCGGGCGAGGTGCTGAACGCCTATGTTCGTGATGGCGAGATCGCGATGGACCTGGGGTTCGACTTCGCGGACATCGACCGCCTGTCGATCGTCGCCTGCGGCACCGCCTTCTATGCCGGGCTGACCGCGAAATACTGGTTCGAACGCTATGCCCGCCTGCCCGTCGACATCGACGTGGCCAGCGAGTTCCGTTACCGCGAGGCCCCGTTTGCCCCGCGCACCGTGGGTGTTTTCGTCAGCCAGTCTGGTGAAACCGCCGACACATTGGCCGCTCTGCGCTACGCGACAGGCAAGGCCGACCGCACCGTGGCACTGATCAATGTGCCCGAAAGCTCGATCGCACGCGAAAGCGACGTGGCGGTGGAAATCCACGCGGGCATCGAGGTCTCGGTCGCCTCGACAAAGGCCTTTACCGGCCAGCTGACCACCTTCGCCATCATGGCGCTGAAGGCGGCGCATGAGCGGGGCCACATGGACGACACGGAACTCGCCACCCGCCTGGCGGAGCTGCGCCAGCTGCCGGGGCTCATGTCCCACGCCCTGACCATCGACGGGGCGGTCGCCAAGGTCGCACGAAAGCTGGCGCTGGCCCGCGACGTCTTGTTCCTGGGTCGCGGCCAGATGTTTCCCCTGGCCCTGGAAGGCGCGCTGAAACTCAAGGAAATCAGCTACATCCATGCCGAAGGTTATGCATCGGGCGAGCTGAAACACGGCCCCATCGCGCTGGTCGACAAGGAAACCCCCACCGTGGTCATGGCACCGCGCGACGGGCTGTTCGACAAGACCGTGTCCAACATGCAGGAGGTCATGGCGCGCGGCGGACGGGTGCTGCTGGTGTCGGACGCCAAGAAGGGCGACCGCGCTGCCGAAGGGGCGTGGGAGACGCTGACCCTGCCCCACGCGCCGGAGCTCGTTCAGCCGATCGTCTACGCCGTACCCGCGCAGCTCATCGCCTATCACACCGCCATCGCCAAGGGCACCGACGTGGACCAGCCGCGCAACCTGGCGAAGTCGGTGACGGTGGAATAACTGCCCTTGTCGGGGGCGTACCGGAGAACAAGACGTGACAACCGCAATGACCTTGGAAGACGCTCTGGCCGCCCTGCGCGCCGAGATTGTACCCGGCCGTGCCGAAGGCCAGGCCGAATATCACAAGCAGAGCCGCGAGGTTCTGGGCGTCCCGAACCCGGCAATCAACGATCTGACCAAGGCCTGGCGCAGCGCCCTGACGGTGGAGGAACGCGTGGCGCTCGCCGATCAGCTCTGGCGCAGCGATATCTTCGAAGCCCGGCTGGCCGCCGCCAAGCTGCTGACCCAGGCCCGCATCCACCCTGACGTTGGGGTTTGGGCACTGATCGCCTCCTGGGTGCCCCAGTTCGACAGCTGGGCCATCGCCGACCATGTCAGCATGGCCGGGCAGAAACGGCTGGTCGCCGACCCCACCCGCATCGACGAGGTCGAGGCCTGGACCAAAAGCGACCACATGTGGACCCGCCGCGCGGCCCTGGTGATCACCCTGCCCTGGACCAAGCAGAATTTCCCCAAACCCGAGGAAGAAGCGGTGCGCGACCGGGTGCTGGGCTGGGCCGAGGCTTACGTCGAGGACGGCGACTGGTTCATCCAGAAGGCCATCGCCTGGTGGGTGCGCGACCTGTCGAAACACGACCCGGACCGCGCGCGTACCTTCCTGAAGGCCCATGGCAAGAGGCTGAAACCCTTTGCCCGCAAGGAAGCCGAGAAATACATCTTTCCACCCAGGAAGAAAGCGCCGGAGGCCTGACCACGCGGCGTCCGGCTTCATAGCAAAACCTGCATATTCACAAGGCGGTGGCACGTCGTCGCAGCCCTTGCGGTGTCCCGCGCGCAGGCGTAAATTCGCGCCATGGAAAACGCGCCTCTCATCGACCCGTTCAACCGGGCCGTCACTTATCTGCGGCTGTCCGTTACGGATCGCTGCGATTTCCGCTGCACCTATTGCATGTCCGAAAACATGACTTTCCTGCCCAAGCGCGACCTGCTCTCGCTTGAGGAGCTGGACCGTCTCTGCACCACTTTCATCGGACTGGGCGTGGAAAAACTGCGCATCACCGGTGGTGAACCCCTGGTCCGCAAGGGCATCATGACCTTTTTCAACGCCATGTCGCGTCATCTGGACTCGGGCGCCCTGCGTGAGCTGACCCTGACCACCAATGGCTCCCAGCTGCATCGATTCTCTGATGACCTCTACGCCGCCGGGGTGCGCCGGGTGAACGTCTCGCTCGATACGCTGGACGAAGAGAAATTCGCCAGGATCACCCGCTGGGGCCGCCTGCCCCAGGTGCTGCGCGGCATCGACGCCGCGCAGAAGGCCGGGCTCAGGGTCAAGATCAACGCCGTGGCGCTGAAGGGCTTCAACGAGGAAGAGCTCGACCGGATCATCGACTGGTGTGCCACCCGCGACATGGACCTGACCTTCATCGAGGTCATGCCGATGGGCGACATGGGCGAGGAAAACCGGCTGGACCAGTTCTGGTCGCTGAACGACCTGCGTACGCGTCTTGGGGAACGGTTCACGCTCACTGACCTGGCCGAGCGCACCGGCGGCCCGGCCCGCTACGTTCGGCTCGAAGAAAGCGGGCAGAAGGTCGGTTTCATCACCCCGATGACCCATAACTTCTGTGAAAGCTGCAACCGCGTTCGCCTGAGCTGCACCGGCCAGCTCTATACCTGTCTGGGTCACGATGGCATGTCCGACCTGCGCGCGCCCCTTCGCGAGAACGACAGCGACGACCACCTGGCCGACGCCATCCGCACCGCCATCGGCATCAAGCCCAAGGGCCATGATTTCGACTATTCGCGGCAGGTAATACAGGGCCAGACCATCCGTCACATGAACCACACCGGCGGCTGATACCTTGGCCGAACAGGAGAACTCCGAACTCGACATCTTCCTGGTCGTGCCCCCGGGGCTGGAACAGCTTCTGGCCGAAGAGGCGCGCGAAAAGGGGTTTGCCCTGCCCGAGGTCTCACGCGGCGGCGTCACCGTGCGTGGGCCTTGGTCCGAGGTCTGGCGCGCCAATCTGACCCTGCGCGGCGCCACCCGCGTGCTGGTACGCGTGGGCAGCTTCCGCGCCATGCACCCGGCGCAGCTGGACAAGCGGTCGCGCAAGTTTCCCTGGGGCCAAATCCTGCGCCCGGACGTCCCGGTAAAGGTCGAAGCCACCTGCAAACGCTCGCGCATCTACCACGCCGGCGCCGCCGTGCAGCGGGTGGAAAAGGCGATTTCGGAAACCCTGGGCGCCCCGATCGTCAAGGAGGCCGACAAGGCCCGCGTGCAGTTGAAGGTTCGGATCGAGGACGACCTCTGCACCTTTTCCGTGGATGCCTCGGGTGAAAGCCTGCACAAACGCGGCCACAAACAGGCGATGGGCAAGGCCCCGATGCGCGAGACCCTCGCCGCCCTGTTCCTGCGCCAATGCGGCTATCGCGGCGACGAGCCCGTGCTGGACCCGATGTGCGGCTCGGGCACGTTCGTGATCGAAGCGGCCGAGATCGCCGCAGGCCTTGAGCCCGGCCGCGCCCGCCGTTTTGCCTTCGAGGATCTGGCCACTTTCGACCCGGACGCCTGGGTGGCCATGACCTCCTCCACCCAGCCCGCCGCCCCGGCCCACCGGTTTTACGGATCGGACCGCAACGCCGGCGCGGTAAAAATGGCCACCGACAATGCCACCCGCGCGGGCGTGTCGGACTGGGTCAGCTTTTCCGAAAAGGCCATATCAGACATCGTGCCGCCCGACGGCCCACCCGGCCTGGTGATCGTCAACCCGCCCTACGGCGCGCGGATCGGCAACCGCAAACTGCTCTTCGGCCTCTATGGTTCGCTCGGCAAGACCCTGATGGAGCGCTTCTCCGGCTGGCGCGTCGGCATCGTCACCTCGGACGGGGGCCTCGCCAAGGCAACCGGCCTGCCCTTCCTGCCCACGACGCCCCCGGTGGCCCATGGCGGGCTGAAGATCACGCTCCACCGCACAGACCCCCTCCCCTGACCGACTTCGTTTTTTATCTTGCCCCAAATATCCTGGGGGGTTTGGGGGGCTAGCCCCCCAATGCGCCTTCTCGCCTCACTCCGCTGGCATGCGGCTCTCCACGATCTCCGCCCACCAGGAACAGCCCGTCGGGATGGCGTTGTCGTCGAAATTGTACTCCGGATGGTGCACCGCCGCCGTGTCCCCATTGCCGACCAGGATATAGGCCCCCGGGCGGCTTTCCAGCATATAGGCAAAGTCCTCGCCGCCCATGATCGGCGGCGCTTGCCGGGTTTGCTTGCCAGTGACCCTGGCGGCCACATCTGCGGCAAAGGCGGTCTGTTCGTCGGAGTTTACCATGACCGGATAGCCACGCTGGAAATCCACCCGCGCAGTGGCGCCGAAGGCCGCCGCCGTGCTTTGCGCAAGCGTTTTCAGGTTCTCTTCGGCCAGGTCGCGCACGCCCGCGTCATGGCTGCGCACCGTGCCCTTCAACAGCACATGCTGCGGGATCACGTTATGCGCTTCGCTTTCCGTGCGGAAGGTGCAGGTCGACACCACCACCGGATGCAGAGGGTCCACGTTGCGGCTGGCAATCGACTGCAGCGCAATGACGATATGGGCGGCGACCAGCGTGGTGTCGATCGTCTCATGCGGCTTGGCGGCATGGCCGCCCTTGCCCTCGACATGGATCTCGAACTGATCGGCGGCGGCGAAGAAGGCGCCGGGGCGGATCGCGAATTCGCCCAGCGGCAGGCCGGGCATATTGTGCATGCCATAGACCTCCTGGATGCCGAAACGCTCCATCATGCCGTCATCGACCATCTCCTTGCCGCCGCCGCCGCCTTCCTCTGCGGGTTGGAAGATGACAACGCAGGTGCCGTCGAAATTTCTGGTTTCGCTCAGGTATTTCGCCGCCCCCAGCAGCATCGCGGTATGCCCGTCATGGCCGCAGGCATGCATCCTGCCCGGCTCGGTCGAGGCATAGTCCACCCCTGTCGCCTCAAAGATGGGCAGCGCATCCATGTCGGCACGCAGCCCGATCACCTTGCCTGACCTGTTCGACCTGCCCCTGATCAGCCCGACCACGCCGGTGCGGCCGATGCCGGTGACGACCTCGTCCACGCCAAAGCTGCGCAGTTTTTCCTCGACCAGGGCCGAGGTCCGGTGGGTTTCGAACAGCAGCTCAGGATGGGCGTGGATGTCACGGCGCCATTCGGTGATCTCCGGCAACAGCTCGGCAAAACGGTTCCTGATCGGCATCTGCTTTCTCCAATTCGTCAAAGATTGGGGCCGAGTTCCAGCTTGGACCCGTCGTGAAAACGGCTCAGCCGGAAGCGGCTCAGGTCATGGCGCGGGTCGAGCCCGCGCGCGATATCTGCGGTGATGCGGCCGAAGGCGGGGCCGATGCCGAAGCCGTGGCCGCACATGCCGGTGCAGGCGATGAGGCCCGGCAGCGCCTCGACCCGATCGACGACCGGCACCACGTCCGGCATGACGTCGATCATGCCGGACCAGGTGCAGACCAGTTCGGTTGGCCCAAGCGAGGGGAATGTCGCGGAAAAATCCCGGGCAATCTGGCGGAGCTTGCGTGGATTCGGCGCCGGGTTCAGGACCCGCATTGCCTCGAACGGGCTGGGGCCGTCCAGCGCCCAGTGGCGCGGCGTGCGCCAGGCATCGGGAAAGCCCTTCGGCGCAAAGGGCAGGTATTTCGTGCCCAGCGGATCAGCCAGGAGCTGCGGCAGGAAACCCGCGAAGGCGCGAAAGGCATCGGGGCCCAGGAACAGCTCGTGAAAGCCTGACGGCGCCAGGGTGTAGCCACCGCTGGCCCGGCGCCGGAACGCCAGGCGACCGTCCACCGCGCCGCCCTGGAACACCTCTGCCATCGGGGCGGTCTGCGCCACGGTCGCCCGGACGGAAAGCTGCGGAATCGACACGCCATGACGACGCAGAAGCAGCGCCGACCAGGCGCCACCGGCCAGCACCACCTGATCGGCCCGAACCCGCCCGGCCTCGGAGATCACCCCAACGACCTGACCGGCCTCGACATCCAGCCCACGCGCCGCGCAGTCTTCGCGGATCACGGCGCCCTCTTTCGCCGCCAGCCGCGCCAGAGCGGGCACGGCGACGAAGGGCTCCGCCCGCATGTCCATCGCGGTCCAGAGCGCCCCGGGCCAGTCGCGCGCCGCCCCCGGCATCAGCCCGGCAAGCTCGTCACGGGTCAGCATCCGCGTATCCAGATCATGGGCCAGCGCATTGGGCATCCAGGCTTCGAACCGCTCCATGTCGCTATCACGATCGGCCAGATAGGCCACACCCGCACGGGTCAGGCCGATGTCCGTATCCACCTGATCCGACAACTCGCGCCATAGTCCGCGCGCCTCCAACATGATCGGGATTTCGGCCGGGTCGCGGCCCTGCACCCGGATCCAGCCCCAGTTGCGGCCGGATTGTTCCCCGGCAATACGGCCCTTTTCCAGCAGGGTCACGCGCTTGCCGGCCCTGGCAAGATAAAGCGCAGTGCTGACCCCGATCACCCCGCCGCCGATCACCACCACATCGCAGGCGTCCGGCAGTTCCGCCGCATGTTCAACCGGTTGCGCGATGGAGATCGGGAACGGCTTCATCGCAACTGGTCCACCAGTTTCTGCATGAAGGCCCAGCCGCGGTTGAACTCCTTCACCGTGATGAACTCGTTGGGCTGATGGGCCTGTTCGATATTGCCGGGCCCGCAGACCACCGCCGAATAACCTTCGTCCTGAAACTGCCCGGCCTCGGTAGCATAGCTGACAACGTGGGAGCCATTATCCCCGGTCAGCTGCCGCGCCAGAAGCTCGGCGGCGCCCTCTTCCTCGGGGCGCAGACCGGGTACGGCGAAGCGATCATTCACGTCGATCCTCGTGTCCGGGTGTACCGCCTGCATGGCCGCCTCGACCCGGCGTATTTCCTCCATGTAGAGCGCGCGCCAGGTCTCGGGATCCTCGGTCGGCACGCAGCGGAAGGCCATGGTAAAAAGGCAATCCCTCGCGGTGATATTGTCGGCGGTCCCCCCTTCGACCGTGCCGATATGCGAGGTGGTCCAGGGCGGATCGAACATGGCGGCAATCGGATCCTTGTCGGCACGGGCCACCTTGTCATTCATGCGGTTGGCCCAGTCGATCAGCCGCGCGGCCTCGTGCACCGCCGAAACCCCGGTGTGCATGATCGAGCTATGCACCTCGAACCCGCGCACATGGGTTTCCAGCCCCAGCCCGCCCTTGTGGCCGGTCACGACCTGCATCTCGCTGGGCTCGCCGATGATGGCGGCCGAGGCACGCGGCAGACGGGTTGCCATCTCGCGGATCATGCGCGGCGCGCCGACGCAGCCGACTTCCTCGTCATAGCTCAGCGCGATCTGCAGGGGCCGCCTGATCCCCGCCTCCAGCGCCAGCGGCACGGCGGCCAGGACCAGCGCGTCGAACCCCTTCATATCACAGGTGCCGCGACCGTAGAGCTTGCCCTCTTTCTCGACCACCGAGAACGGGTCGGTGTCCCAGGCCTGCCCGGTGACGGGCACGACGTCGGTATGTCCCGACAGGACAACTCCGCCTTCAACCTCGGGTCCGACATTGGCATAGAGGTTCGCCTTGGTCCCGTCATCGGAATAGACCCGGTGCGCGCGGACGCCATGGGAGGCCAGATAGTCCTCGACCCAGTCCACAAGCTCCAGGTTGGACACATCCGACACGGTCGGAAAACCGATCAGTTTGTCCAGGATATCACGGGGGCCAGGCATTTGTTTCATATGATGTCTCTCGGCGTCACGGCAGGCGGAAATCGCCAACCAGGGGATAGTGGTCAGAGGGCCAGATGCCGTCGAACTGCTGGTCGATCAACCAGGGGCCACCGACCTGTTCAATCTGGGGGCTGCGCGCGATGCGGTCAATTGCGCCGAACAGGTGCAGGCCGGAATTGAAATGGAAACTGGCGCCGATTGCCTCGCGGATCGACAGGCCCGCACGCCGCAGAATCTGCACCGTGCGCCAGCCGGAAAGGGCGTTGGTGTCCCCCAGTACAAAAACCGGCAATCCTCTTTCCATCAACGGTGCGGCGCGGGTGCCGACGTCGCGGGCGGCCTGACGTTGGCGCCGCTGGTCATTGCTGTGAAAATGCACGTTGAAGACCTGGAACTGCCGCCCGTTGCGGGTAGAGAAGCGCGCCCAGGTGCAATAGTAGGCCCAGCCTTCACGCGCCCGCAACAGCCGGTCGATCGTGCTGCCTGCGCCGTCGCCGGGGTCATCACAGTGAAACCAGCCCTGATCCAGCAGGCGAAACCGGTCACGGCGATAAAAAACCGCCTGCCCGGAGGGGAAGTCCGGCCCGTCCCCGGCCGCGGCCACGCCGTAATTCGGGTTGCGCGCCCGGAGCCAGGCCAGCGCCAGGTTTTCCCCGGCCAGGCCCCGTTCCGGGATCGTGGCGAGTTCCTGAAACCCGACAAGATCCGCATCCAGCGCCTTGAACGCCGCATCGAGCCCGTGTTTGCGCGCCGCCCAATCCGACCGCGACCAGGGACCATTGGCGCGGTCGGCCCGGATGAAATGCACGTTGTATGAGGCGACACGCAGCGTATCGGCGACATGTGGTGGCAACGGCCGGCCGGGTCCATCCGGGTCGCCACGAGGGACGGTGCAGGCCACCAGGAGCAGAGAGGACAGCCCTGCAAGGCACGCGGCAACACCGCGCCGGGGCCCGCGCCCGCCGCTCACCGGAGCCAGTCGCGTTGGTCGGCGCGCCATGTCATGCGCAATTCCCGCTGTCCGAAGTCATCGCGAACTGTCCCGGGGAGACGTCCTTGTATTCGGAGGGGCCGGGCTTGTGGCCCAGCAGGTGAATGGGCGATGGGACCGGCTTGAAATTAAGTTCTTTTTCCGACTTGCACCGGGTCGGGTCAGTGATCGGAACGGGACTCCTCGGGGCTTGGGGACAGGGGGGCTGCGGGGTCTCGGACAGGGCTTGGTACGGACCCATTCCGGCGACGCGCTCCAGGTGCAAAACGCGCACATCGTGGCGGACAGGTTCGACCACCGCCATGTTGTGGGAGATGAACAGGTAGCTCAGGCTCAGCTCGGCCTGCGGCTCCATCATCAGATTAGGCGCCAGCGCCTGCACCGACACGTCCGGCACCGTCTTCGGCTCCTGAAAGGTCTGCCTGTCCCGTAGCCGCGCCCCCTGCGCATCGCGTCCCGGTCGCTGTCGCGAGGATCCCTGCCCCCGCTGCCCGGGCCGTCCCCGGTCTGGAATTCCACGCACAGATTTCGGATCGCGGCAATCGGCTGATCCAGCATGTTCACCTCTCCCCTGTGTTTATGTTTTTGCAGGCGATCCGGGTGCCATTTGCCCGGTACGCTAGCGCCGCAACAGCAAAGTTGTCAAACCTGCCTTAGGCGCATTCAGCCCCGCCCGCCGCTTTTCAGGGCGGGCGAGCAGCGCATCTGCTCGGCGTCACCGCGATGCTGCAGGCGCTACCTCTGCCGATCCTCTTCGCCATCATATTTACAGTCTGGCCTCAGGTCGCGCGCATCCTGAGTGGCGCGGAGGAATACCCTCGAAAACAGGACGGCATCGGCCAGGAACAGCGCCCATCCGGGCGCCGTTTTCGCACGCGCGCGCCTCTGAAAACCCGAGGCTCAGTGCCCCATAGACTTGCGGATCCGTCGCACCATCAGCCAGACCAGCGCCACGACCGGCACCGTGAGCCCGGCGGTCATGATTTCCTTCGATACGCCCGCCAGTTTCGCCGCCGGGTAGAGGAAATAGCTCGCCAGGTTCAGCGCGTAATAACTGATCGCGACCACCGACAGGCCCTCGACCGTCTGTTGCAGGCGCAGGGCCAGGTCGGCGCGCCGGTCCATGCTTTCCAACAGCGCCTGGTTCTGCGCCGAGCGTTCGACATCCACCCGCGTCCGAAGAAGATCGCCCGCGCGCTTGGCGCGTTCCGACATGCTGGCCAACTGCCGTTCGGCGGCCTTGACCGTGCGCATTGCGGGGTCGAAACGGCGGGTCATGAATTCGGCAAAGGTCTGGCGCCCGCCGAACCGTTCCTCGCGCAGGACGTCGATCCGCTGGTTGACGATCGCCTCATAGGCGCCGGTAGCGCCGAAACGGAAACTGGACCGGGCCATCAGATCCTCCAACTCGGCGCTGATCGACAGCAGCGCATCCAGCGTGGTATCCGCCGCCCCCTGCCCGCCCATGGCACCTACCAGACGACAGAGTTCCCCGTCCACTTCGCCCAGGCGCCCCGACAGGCTGCGCGCGCGCGCCAGCCCCAGCATGGACATGGACTTGTAGGTCTCGATCTCGCAGATGCGCTGCACGATCCGCCCGACCCGCCGCTTGCCGATCCCCGGCGCGGTAAAGACCGCAAAGCGCATGTGTCCGGCCTGGTCGATGCGGAAATCTCCGGCCACCAGCGCCTCGCGGTCCAGAACCCAGGACGCCGCCAGGCTTTCCGGCACGAACCATTCGGACAGCCGCGCGCGCAGGTCCACCTCTTCGCGCTGTTCTTCAACCCGGATCAGGGCGGATGTCACCCGAACCCCGGGCGCCTCGGCCAGCCAGTCTTCGGGAAAGGCATCAAATGCGGCCGGATCGAAGGCCCGCGCCGTCACCCCGTCGCCAAACAGCGTATAGGTCACGAATTCCGTGTGGCTTTCCCATTTCAACTGATAGCGCCCGACCTTGCCGGAATAATGCGTGGCACCGGGCTGCGGATGGGGCGCCCCGTGGCGGTCAAGCAGCGCCAGAAGATGCATGCGATCGGCTTCGCGGTCGCGCCCTGCGGCATCGTGCTCCCGTTTCACGGCCACATAGGCGGCAAAACACGGCGCCTTCAGCGAGGGGAACGGCCGCGCATGCAGCTCGTTGGCCAACGCATAGCGCAGGGGATGGTCAGGCATCTGGGGCATCGCGCGCTCCTTGTTTGGTGCAAGGTTAACGACAGGAAGGATCGCATCAACCCCAACAATCGCGACAAATCCCCACGGGAAAGCGGCCGATGTTTCCGAAAGTTGGCCGCGGTGGCAGATGATCCCCTCTTTCAGCTTTCCGGAAATATCCTGGGGGGAGCGCGGAACGCGCGGGGGGCTAGCCCCCCTGCCCGATCCGCGCCAGCACGAGCCGGACAAAATCCTCGCCGCGCTTCTCGAAATCCGGGTACTGGTCGAAGGAGGCTGCCGCCGGGGCCAGCAGCACCGTATCCCCGGCCTGGGCCTCGTTCCCCGCGCGTTCAACCGCGCGCTCCATGGTCTCGCAGATCTCATAGGGCACCTTCCCCAGCTGCAAGGCGAAATCCCGCGCCGAATGGCCGATCAGATAGGCCTTGGCGACATGGCTCAACTTGTCGGCCAGCGGCTCGATCCCGCCGTCCTTGCCCAGCCCGCCCGCGATCCAGCGAATGTTCCGAAACGCGCCTAAAGCAGCAGCAGCGGCATCCACATTGGTCGCCTTGCTGTCATTCACCCAGGCCACGCCCTCCGCCTCGCCCACCAGCTGGGACCGATGCGGCAGCCCCCTGAAGTCGTGAAACGCCGCCTCGATCACCCGTGGCGCCAGACCCAGCGTGCGACAGACCGCATAGGCACAGCAGGCGTTCTGGTGGTTGTGACTGCCCGGCAGCCCCTTCACGGCCCGCAGGTCGATCACGCCCACCTGCCGCCCCTTGCGGTATTCCGACAAAAAGCCCTTGCGGGCAAAGACCTGCCAGCCCGGCCCGGTCAGCTTGCGGTCGACGGAAACACGGATCACCCGGTCATCCGACGCGCCTTCGGTCAGCTGGCCCGCCAGATACACCCCCTCGGGTTCATCCACGCCGATCACCGCCCGGTCCGGCCCACCTTCGGAAAAGAGCCTCCGCTTGGCCGCGAAATAGCCGCCCATGCCGCCGTGACGCTCCAGGTGATCGGCAGAGAGGTTGGTAAAGACCGCCACATCCGGCGTCAACGCACGGGCCAGGTCGGTCTGGTAGCTCGACAGTTCCAGCACCACCACCTCGCCATCCACGGCAGGTTCGATGTCCAGCACGCCCCGGCCAATATTGCCCGCCAGCTGAGTCGCGCGACCCGCATGTTCCAGCACGTGGTGAATAAGCGCCGAGGTGGTCGATTTCCCGTTCGACCCGGTCACGGCCACCACGCGGGGAAGCGTGTCGAACCCGTCCCAATCCCGGGTGGCGAAGCTGCGAAAGAAGAGACCAATGTCATTGTCCACCGGTACGCCCTCAGCCATGGCCCGGGCGATGAGCTTGTTGGGCTCGGGGTAAAGATGTGGAATGCCCGGGCTGACGATCAACGCGGCGACCCCGTCCCATGCGCTGCCCCTGGTCAGATCGAACAGCGTCAGCCCGGCCTCTTCGGCCCGGATCCGGGCCTCCTGCCCCTCATCCCAGCACAGCGCCTCTGCCCCGCCGGCCTCCAACGCCCTGGCGGCGGCCAGACCGGACCGCCCCAGGCCCAACACGGCCACCTTCAAGCCTTCGAAACCTTGCACCGGGATCATGCGCACCTCCTGCTGTTCCCCACGGTGCTAGCCGAAATCACCGCAGGTGGAAAGCCACGGTGCCTGCTTCTTTATCTTGCCGGAAATATCCCGGGGGGCGCCGAAGGCGGGGGGCAGAGCCCCCCCGCGCGTTTTGCCCTGCAAAACGCGCCTTGCCCAACCCTCGACAAGCAGCTTCGCTGCGCCGGCCGAGTGGCGGGAGCCCGCTGTGTCTTATCGCACCTTCAGCGTGGCCAGCCCGATCAGCGCGAGGATCAGCGAGATGATCCAGAAGCGGATGACGATCTGCGGCTCTTTCCAGCCCAGGTGTTCGAAATGGTGGTGGATCGGCGCCATCAGGAAAACGCGTTTGCCGGTTTTCTTGAAATAGAGCACCTGGATGATCACCGACAGGGCTTCGACTACGAACAATCCGCCGACGATGGCCAGGACGATCTCGTGTTTGGTCGCGACCGCAATGGCGCCCAGGGCGCCGCCCAGGGCCAGCGACCCGGTGTCGCCCATGAAAACCGCCGCCGGCGGGGCGTTGTACCACAGGAAGCCCAGCCCACCGCCAATGAGTGCCGAGGTAAAGATGAACAGCTCCCCGGTGCCCGGTACGTAATGCACTTCCAGATATTCGGTAAAGTCGACACGCCCCACCGCATAGGCAATCGCGCCCAGCGTGCCCGCCGCGATCATCACCGGCATGATCGCCAGCCCGTCCAGACCGTCGGTCAGGTTCACCGCATTGGCCGACCCGACGATAACGATCATCACGAAGGGGATGAAGAACAGGCCGAAGTTCAGAAGCGTATCCTTGAACACCGGCATTGCCAGCTGGAACTGCAGCCCCTCGGGATGGGCCATACTGGCCCAGTAGCCGGCAATGCCCGCAATCACCAGCCCCAGGGTAAAGCGCACCCGCCCAGGCACGCCGTTGGTCGAGGATTTCGATACTTTCGCGTAGTCATCCGCGAATCCGATCAGTCCGAAAGCGTAGGTCACGAAGAGCGTGATCAGCACATAGGGGTTGTCCAGCCGGGCCCAGAGCAGCGTCGCCACCAGAAGCGCCGACAGGATCAGCAGCCCTCCCATGGTCGGGGTGCCCTGTTTCTCCATGTGGCTCTGCGGCCCGTCCTCGCGGATCGGCTGCCCCTTGCCCTGACGCTTGCGCAGGATGTTGATCAGGGGCTTGCCGAAGATGAACCCGAAGATAAGCGCGGTGAAAAATGCCCCGCCCGCCCGGAAGGTGATATAGCGAAACAGGTTGAAGGCGTCACCGCCGTCCGAAAGCTCGGCCAGCCAATACAGCATTATTCTTGCCCCTCGTGTTGAAGGCCCCGCGCATGGCCCAGTTTTCGGATGGCGTCAACCGCGTGGCTGACCTTTGAGCCCTTGGAACCCTTGACCAGCACGATATCGCCGGCATCGACCCAGGAATGCACCCGGGCCACGGCTTCGTCCGCCGTTTCGACCCAGTCGCCCTGCCGGTCGGCATCGAGCCGCTCCCACAGCGCCTTCATGCGCGGCCCGACGCAATGCACCCGATCCAGCGCGGTGACATGCGGCAGATCGGCAATCGCGGCATGCAGCGCCGCCTCCTCCGGGCCCAGCTCCAACATGTCCCCCAGAATGGCAATGCGCCGGCCCTTCGACACCCGTCCGACCGCGTCCGTCGGAGTCGCCGCCGCCAGCACCTCCAGTGAGGCCGCCATCGAGGTCGGGTTGGCGTTGAACGCGTCGTCAATCAGCTGCACCGACAGGCCTTCGACCGGATCCAGCACGACTTCCTCGCGCGTGCCGCGCCCGCCCGGCGGGTGCCAGAGCACCAGGTCGCGGGCGGCCAGGGTCACATCCGCCCCCACGGCGCCGACAGCGGCCAGCACCGCCAGCGCGTTCATCGCGAAATGCCGCCCGGGCGGGGCAATACGAAACAGGTGGCTCTCGCCGCACATTTCGGCCTTGCAGATCGTGGCCTCGTCGGTCAGCTCAACATGGGTGAGCCGCGCGTCATTGGCCTCCCCCTCGCCGAAACGCACCAGACGGGCGCTGCCCGCGGCCTCGGTCAGAATCGGCGTGGTTTCCAGGTCGCCGTTCACGATCGCCACGCCCCCGGGCGTCAGCCCGTCGAATACGGCCCCCTTCTCGCGGGCAATTCCCGCAATGTTGTCAAAGGCTTCCAGATGAGCCGCCGCAACGGTTGTTACCATGCCGACATGGGGCCGCGCCATCTGCGCCAGCGGGCCGATCTCGCCGGGATGGTTCATGCCGATTTCAATGATCGCAAACTTTGTGTCGGCGGGCATCCTTGCCAGCGTCAGGGGCACGCCCCAATGGTTGTTGTAACTGGCCTCGGCCGCATGGCAGCGCCCCTGCGCGGCCAGCACCGTGCGCAGCATTTCCTTGGTCGAGGTCTTGCCGACCGAACCTGTCACGGCCACCACACGGGCCCCGGTGCGGGCACGCGCGGCCGTGCCCAGCCGCTCCAGCGCGGGCAACACGTCGTCGACGATCAGCAACGGCGCATCCTCGGCCACACCCTGGGGAATGCGCGAGACCATCGCGGCACCCGCCCCTTTCTCTAGCGCCTGGGCGACGAAATCATGCCCGTCGCGCGCATCCTTCAGGGCAACGAAGAGATCACCGGGCCGGATCGTGCGGGTGTCGATCGACACGCCCTGCACGGCCCAGTCACCACGGGCCTCGCCGCCGGTGGCGGCGGCGGCCTCGGGTGCCGTCCAAAGGGGCGTATCGGGGCTCATGTCAGCCGCCCTTCCAGCGCGGCCACGGCCACGCTTGCCTGTTCGACATCGTCAAACGGCAGTACGTCGTCGCCGATCACCTGCCCGCTCTCATGGCCCTTGCCGGCGATCAGCAGAGCATCCCCCGGCCCCAAGGCATCGACGCCGCGCAGGATCGCCTCGGCCCGGTCGCCCACGTTGTTGGCATTGGGGCAGCCCTGCATCACCATGGACCGGATCGCGGCGGGGTCTTCGGAGCGCGGGTTGTCGTCGGTGACAAAGACCACATCGGCGTTTTCCGCCGCCGCCTTGCCCATCAGCGGGCGTTTCGAGGTGTCGCGATCCCCGCCGGCGCCCAGCACCACGACCAGACGGCCCAACACATGGGGGCGCATCGCCTTTAGCGCGGTTTCCACCGCATCGGGCGTGTGGGCATAGTCGACAAACACCGCCGCGCCATTGTCGCGGGTGGCGGCAAGCTCCATCCGGCCACGTACGGTCTGCAGCTCTTCCAGGCATCCGAAGACGCGTGTCGGTTCCGCCCCGCAGGCAATCGCCAGCCCGGCCGCCGTCAGCACGTTCTGCGCCTGGAAGCCGCCGATCAGGTTCAGCCGTACAAGCTGGGTCTGTCCCAGCCAGGAAAATCGCAGATCCTGCCCGGTGGCGTCATAGCGATGGCCCAGCAGGCGCAGTTCGGCGTCCTCGCCGCCTCCGACACGGATCAGGTTCTGCCCGCGCGCTTCGGCCATCGCCACCAGTTCGACCCCGCGCGGATCGTCGATGTTGATCACCGCCACGCCGTCGTCGGGCAGCACACGGGTAAACAGCCCCGCCTTGGCCTCGAAATATTCCTGGAAGGTGGCATGGTAATCCAGGTGGTCCTGGGAGAAGTTGGTAAAGGCGGCCGCATTCAGGCGCACCCCGTCCAGTCGGCGTTGCGCGAGCCCGTGCGAGGAGGCCTCCATCGCCGCGTGGGTCACGCCGGAGCCCGCCATCTCGGCCAGCACCCGGTGCAGGGTGATCGGTTCGGGCGTCGTGTGGGTCATCGGGGCGGTGAACGCGCCCTCGACCCCGGTGGTGCCGATATTGGCGGCATCAAAGCCCAGCAGGGTCCAGATCTGGCGGGTAAAGCTGGCAACGGAGGTTTTGCCATTGGTGCCGGTGACTGCGACCATCAGATCGGGCTGGGCGCCGTACCAGAGCGCGGCGGCGTAGGACAGCGCCATGCGCGGGTCTTCGGTGATGACCACGGCGGCGTCGGTGCCGGCAAGCTCGTCCCGGGCGATCTCGGCCCCTTCCAGGTCGGTCAGCACGGCCCCGCCCCCCATGCGCAGGGCGAAGGTGATGAACTCGGCCCCGTGCACACGCACGCCGGGAAGGGCCGCAAACAGGTAGCCGGGCTTCACCTCGCGGCTGTCCACCGACAGGCCAGTTACCTGCGCCTCTTGCCCGCCCCGGGCGCTCAGCCCGAGGTCGGCCAGGGATTTCGGGTCTCGTCCTGCCATATGCGCGCCCTCTCGATCAGTTCGAGGTGAGTGTTACCCCGGTCGGGGAGAGAGGTGCAATCTCCGGTTTCAGTCCCATCAGCGGGGCGATGCGGCGAATGATCTCGGCGGCGACCGGCACAGCGGTCCAGCCGGCGGTGCGGCGCGGTTCGGTGCCCGAGGTTTCTTCGGGCTCATCCAGCGTGACGATCAACACATATTTCGGATCATTTGCCGGGAAGACGCTGGCGAAGGTGGCGATCACCTTGCTGTCGTAATACCCCCCCTGCGGGCGCGGCTTGTCGGCGGTGCCGGTCTTGCCCCCCACGGCATAGCCCGGAACCTCGCCGAAACTGGCCGTGCCACGCGTCACGACCTGGCGCAGCATGTCGCGCGCGGCTTCCGAAACTTCGGGCCGCACGACCCGTTCGCCGCGTTCCACCCGACCGGCGCGGATCAGGGTCGGCCGCACGCGGGTGCCACCGTTCAACAGGCTGGAGTAGGCCGCAGCCAGGTGCAGGGGCGACGAGCTGAGCCCGTGCCCATAGGAGATCGTCATGGTCGAAAGCTCCGACCAGTTTTTCGGCAGGAGCGGTTTTGCGCCCGGCGCTTCGGTCAGTTCGACCGGGGTGGCTTCCAGCAGGCCCAGACGGCCCAGGAAGTCGCGCTGGCGTTCCGCACCGATCTGCACAGCGATGCGCGCGGTGCCGATGTTGGAGCTTTTCACGATCACATCCGTCACCGACAGGCGCGGACCGTAGTTTCGGAAATCGCGAATGGTGAACTTGCCCCAGCGCATCGGACCCTTGGTCTCGACCTCGGTCGAGGGATCCACCAACCCCAGTTCATAGGCCTGGGCGGCGGCAAAGATCTTGAACACCGAGCCCAGTTCGTACACCCCCTGCACCGCGCGGTTGAACAGCGGGTCATCGGACTGGTCGCCCCGGGTCAGCGGACGGGGGCGGTTGTTGGGGTCGAAATCGGGCAGGCTCGCCATCGAAATCACCTCGCCCGTGTTCACATCCATCAGCACGGCGGCGGCGCCCTTGGCGTTCATCATGCGCATGCCGCCATCGAGCACGCGTTCTACGGCGGCCTGCACCGTCAGGTCGATCGACAGCGTCAGGGGCGTGTCCCCGTTGGCCGGATCGCGCAGATAGTCGTCGAAACGGCGCTCGATCCCGGCAACGCCGATCACCTCGGCGGCATTCACGCCCTCCTTGCCGAAAGAGGCCCCGCCCAGCACATGCGCCGCCAGCCGGCCATTCGGGTAGAGCCGCATTTCACGCGGGCCGAACAGAAGGCCGGGCTCGCCTATATCATGCACGGCCTGTTTCTGTTCCGGGCTGATTTTCCGCTTGATCCACAGGAACTTGCGCGACCCGGTGAAGTCCTCCAGAAGTTTTTCGGCTTTCAGGTCCGGAAAGATCGAGGCAAGTTCCGTCGCCGCGCGGATCGGGTCCACCATCATCGGCGGCTGGGCGTAAAGCGCATAGGTGGCGAGGTTCGTGGCCAGCACACGGCCATTGCGGTCCACAATGTCCGCGCGCGCCATCGCAATGCGCGCCCCGGGCGCATGGGCACGGGGTTCGGTGGGGTCCGTGCCCGCCAATATGGCCATACGTGCGCCCACCACCAGAAAGGCGCACAGGAACAGACCGGCCAGAACCAGCAGCCGCCCCTCGGCACGCAGACGCGCCTTGTCGCGCATCTCGTCATGGCGGCGGCGCAGGTTCTCGCGCTCGATGACATCCGGGTTCTCGCCCTTCTCGCGGGCGTCGAGGATACGGGCCAGGGGGCGCAGGGGGGTCCGGGTCATTGGGCAATCTCCCCGATCACATCGATGGATTTGGACAGGTCGATGCTGCCCTCGCCGGGAAAGGAGATCTGATCCACGCGGGCGAATTGCTCGGCCGTCAGCGGCAGCAGGCCCAGCCGGTCGAAGTTCATCCCGACCAGGTCACGCAAACGGTCGGGGCGGTTCAGATAGGCCCATTCCGCGCGCAGAACCGCCAGTTCCTCGCGCATCTGGCCGATTTCGCGCTGCAGGCGCTCGACTTCAGTCAGGCTGTCCTGTGTGCGGTAGTTTTCAGAATAGGCCCAGTAGGCCAGGGCCATGACGATCAGCGCAGAGGTAAAATACAATATGGTACGCATCATCTCGTCCCCTTGAGAGCAAGGCCGGGAAGGCCCAGTTTCTGGCGGTCCGTAGCCTCGGCCGGGGCTTCGGTCCGGGTCGCCACGCGCAGGCGTGAGCTGCGCGACCGCGGGTTTTCCTCAAGCTCCTGCTCATCCGGGCCGATCGCCTTCTTCGGCGTCAGGCGGAAGGCGGGCACCTCGTCCTGCCCCTGCGGAGCATGGCGCGAGCCGCCACCCCCGACGCTGGAGCGCGCCTGCAGGAAGCGTTTGACCACGCGATCCTCCATCGAGTGGAACGTGACCACGGCGAGCTTGCCGCCCGGCTTCAGGGCGCGCTCGGCGGCCTCGAGCCCGGCGATCAGCTGCCCGAACTCGTCGTTTACCGCAATGCGGATGGCCTGAAAGCTGCGCGTCGCCGGGTGGCTTTGACCGGGCTTCGACCGGGGCAGGCATGTTTCGATGACCCCCGCCAGTTGCAGCGTGGTTTCAAACGGTTGCTCGGCACGCGCGGCGACGATGGCCCTGGCGATCCGGCGCGAGGCGCGCTCTTCGCCATATTGAAACAGGATATCGGCCAGCTCTGCCTCGGTGGCCTCGTTGACAATATCGGCGGCCGAGGGGCCTGTCTGGCTCATCCGCATGTCCAGGGGGCCATCCTTCATGAAGGAAAAGCCGCGCTCGGCCAGATCGAGCTGCATCGAGCTGACGCCCAGATCCAGCACCACACCGTCCAGCGGTTCGCCCGCCAGCCTGTCGAGATCGGAAAAGGTGCCCTGTTCCAGCCGCAGCCGGTCGCCGTATTCCCTTGCCCAACCCGCCGCCATTTCGAACACCAGCGGGTCGCGGTCGATGCCCACGACCACATCCGCGCCTTCGGCCAGCAGCCCGCGGGTATAGCCGCCCGCGCCGAAGGTGCCATCGGCCCAGATGCCGGACACGGGCTCCACGGCTTTCAGAAGCGGGCGCAGCAAGACGGGGATGTGGGGACGGTCGCCGGTCTCAGCCGCACCCGCCATGTCAGCCCCCTGCTCCGTTCAGCAGGGTCAGCGGGTCGAAATCATCGGGCATTTCGTCCAGCCATTCCTCGGTCCGTTTCAGTTCGACCTCGTCATAGGTCTCGGGCTTCCAGATCTGGAAGGTGTCGCCGGTGGCGATGAAAAAGGCTTCCTTGTCGAGCCCGATCTTCTGGCGCAGCTTCGCGGGCAGCACCAGGCGGCCGGTCTCGTCCACGGTGGTGGGGAAGGATTGACCGTTGAACAGGCGCTCCAGCATGCGGCGTTCGATCGAGCCACGCGGCAGGGCGGCGATCTGTTCGTCCACCTCGTCGATCGCCTCGATCGTGTAGCATTCCAGGTAGCTGCGGCGATGGTCGCCATAGACGATCACCAGGTTGGGGTTGTCCCCCTCGCGGTGATCGGGATCCCCGGCCTCGAGCACACGGCGAAACAGGGCGGGGATCGAGACCCTGCCCTTCGTGTCCACCTTGTGGTGGCTTTCACCTCTGAAACGTCGTGCCACTTTCGCGGCTCCTTCGCTCTGTCCTCATTCCGGCCCATTCGGAGCCCTGAAACGAAAACGACGGATTGAGCTGCTGCCACATGCCCAATCCGCCGCCCTCGTCCCGTTTCCGGGTGTCCAGCTGCGCGCGCCACCTGGGGGGATGTCTGCTCGCGTACGCGCCGGATCTCTTGGTTCGATGAAGGCGGGTGCCTGTATGAAACCTGACTTGGGAGTGTCATTTTTTGGGGTCTTGGGGTGCCCCTTTTTCGTTCCCGTCCTCATCGTGTATTCAAGAAGTACTCTGGGATTTCATGGGAGGCAATACCTTTTTATGGGAAAATCTTACCCACATCCGCCAAACCCACGCTGCAAACGCAAGATTTTACTGGAACTTTTGTGAACGAATGGAAATATCTAGGGGGTATGTCGAAATCATACACCAGATATGGACAGCCAAACTCCGTGCAACAAATTCCCACTTTTTCCCGGAGTTTCGCAATCCGCACGTGTTTCCCATGACTTTCCCACTGGATTTCACGAGGTTTTGCACTGATCCTCGCGATCCCAACCGCCGATTCGGGTAGGACACACCTTTGCGCCCATGGATTCCCATGGCCCGTCCCATATTTTCCCGTGGAACTGAAAAACCCCGGCGCAAGGACCGGGGCTTCCGAGCTCATATAGAGTAGAGGTCAGGCGACGCCCTGGGCCACCAGCCCGGCAGCCAGCCTGGCATAGGCCTCCGCCTCGGCCCCCTCGCCTGCGGCGATCGGCGTGCCCTCGTCCCCGGCCAGACGCACATCCAGCGACAGGGGAATCTCGCCCAGGAAGGGCAGGCCCAGCGCGTCGGCCTCGGCGCGCACGCCGCCATGGCCGAACAGATGGGCTTCGTGCCCGCAGCTGGGGCAGACATAGGTGGACATGTTCTCGATCAGACCCAGCACCGGCACACCCACCTTGCCGAACATGTCGATCGCCTTCTTGGCGTCCAGCAGCGCCACGTCCTGCGGGGTCGAGACCACCAGCGCGCCGGTCAGGCTGGTTTTCTGGCTCAGGGTCAGTTGCACATCGCCGGTGCCCGGCGGCAGATCGACGATCAGCACGTCAAGCGGCGCCCAGTCGACCTGGAACAGCAGCTGCTGCAGCGCGCCGATCAGCATCGGGCCGCGCCAGACCACGGACTGGTCCGGGTCGATCAACAGGCCGATCGAGATCATCTTGACCCCGTGCGCCTCGACCGGGACCATCGCCTTGCCGTCCGGCGTGGTGCGCGGCTTGGTGTCGTTGCCCATCATGCGCGGCTGCGACGGGCCCAGGATGTCGGCGTCAAGAATGCCGACCTTGCGGCCCTGTTTGGCCAGCGCAACGGCCAGGTTCGAGCTGAGCGTCGATTTCCCCACCCCGCCCTTGCCCGAGGCCACGGCGAGGATGTTGCTCACGCCCTGCACCGCTTCGGGGCCGGCCTGGGGCTTTGCATGGCCGCCCACCTTCAGCTGCGGCGGCTGTTTCGCCGGCGCCGCACCATGAGCGGTCAGGATCACCGTCACCTTCTCGACCCCGTCCATCGCGGCCACAGCGGCTTCGGCGGCATGACGCTGCGGTTCCATGCGGGCGGCCAGGTCGGGGCTGGGCGCTTCGATCACGAAACTCACCACGCCGCCCTCGACTTTCAGCGCTCGAATCATGTCGCGCGAGGCCAGGTCGCCCCCATCGGGCAACGACACCGTCGCCAGGACATCCATGATCGAGTCTTTTGTGCGGGTCATGATTTTCTCCGTGCCATATCAAGCTGCCTGTTCGTGCGCCATTACTTGCCGCCTTTTGCATCAAGAACAAGCCCACGCGACCAAATGCCCGAGGCAAGATGCCACAGCATGCGGCACCCTGCCCGAATATGCGGCGTTTCACGTGCGAAAAGCGACAGGTTAACCCGCTGAAATCACATGACCTTGGGTCAAATGAAGGCATGCATTTTCTGCATAGCAGCATTTCTCTTTTCCGGGATTGTGCATCTGCAGCATAGCCCCCATTTTCTTCTCAACAGCGCAACACGCTAGCGCTACCAGACCCTCTGCGCCCAGTGCGCACCCGACAAGAGAACGAGAGAGCCCATGGCTTACGCAACCGAATACAACACTTCCGAAACCCGTGTCGCCGACCGGCTGACCGCCCTTTGGAAGCAGCTGCAAGCGGCCCGCGCCCAGCGCAGGCTGTTCACCGGAACCGTACGCGAACGGAACCAACTGTCCGGCCGCGAACTGGCCGACCTGGGCATCACCCGTAGCGAGATCCGGCATATCGCCTGGCACGCCGCCTACGGCAAGTAAGGAACACGGATCGGGCGTTTCTACCTCCTCCCAGACACGCCCGTGATTGTCGGCGGGACCTCTCCTCCTCCCTGGTCCCGCCGCACAGAATTCCAAGATCGGATGCCCCCTCCTCCTCCCTGGGGCGTCTGAGACTGGCGGCGGGATCTACCTCCTCCCAGATCCCGCCGTACCGGATACCGAAGGCCCTCTCCTCCTCCCTGGGTCGTTCGGATTGGCGGCGGGGCCGCTCCGCCACCCTGGCCCCGCCGCTCAACAGATACCGACGCCCCTCCTCCTCCCTGGGGTGATCGGATTGGCGGCGGGCCTCTCCTCCTCCCTGGCCCGCCGCTCAACAGATACCGCAAGGCCCTCTCCTCCTCCCTGGGGCGAAGCGGGACGCCGGAGCGCCCTCTCCTCCTCCCTGGGCGCCACGGCACATGAAGAACGGCGGCGCCCACCTCCTCCCGGGCGTCGCCGTTTTTTTTCGTTTTCGGATGTGGGGTTACAGCAACGAGAGCTGCCGCGCCGGGCGCAGGTCGCGCCCGTGGATCAGGGACAGTAGCTCCAATGCCTCCCGGTGGCGCAGCATCGGGCGCACCGACAGCTGGTCGGGACGCCCGGCGCCGGACAGGTCGGGATAGTTGGCCGCGATCTGCCCGGCCTCCCCCAGCACATTGCGCGCCACCTCGCCCAGCCAGAGCGTTTCCACCGCGGCGCCTTCGGCGCGGATCAGCGCGTGGGAGGATGTCGCCAGATTCATCCAGGTGACTTGAGGGCAGGGTTCGCAACGGATCGTATCGCCGTTGATCAGGGACTTCGCCGGGACAAGTACTTCGGAACTGTCATACAGCAGATCGGCCAGCGGATGGACCAGCAGCACCCGGTGCTGACCGGACAGGCGCAGCGGGCGGTGGTTTCCGATCGCTCCCGGCGCAAAGCGTATCGGTGCCGCCGGGCCAATCCCGGCCACCTGACGGCGCCCGATCCATGTCACCGGCTCGGAGGGGCCATCCAGGGTGACAACCCTGTCACCCCGCCGAAGATCCGCGATCTGCACCGCCCCGCGCGGGGTTTCGATCAACGTCCGGGCGGCAAGGCAGACATGACCATAGGTCGTGCCAAGCTGATCCGCCGTGTAGAAGCGCGGCGTCCCCCGGTCCTCCGCCTGGTCATACCAGCCCTGAAGGTCATAGTCCGGCGCCCAGCAGACCTGCACCGTGTTGCCATCCTGATCCTCGCCCTCGAACACAACGACATTCACGCCACCGCTGTAGGTGTCCGAGCGCAAAACCCCGGCATCCTCCAAGGTCACGGTTTTTCCCGAAGGGTCGGTATATTCCAGGTCGTAGGTTTCGCCGGGAGTGAACTGATAGGGGCTCGGATCGCCTGCGTTCGGCGTCACGTTCAGGCCGGTCGTGTCCGATGGCGGCCCGTCGAAGGCGCTGGACCCGCCGGAGGTATTCACATTCCCGCCAGTCGCAACGCTGAACTGGCTGTCTGCAGCTTCGATTGCCATGCGCGCATCCCCACACTTGCTGAAAGGGAGGATGGCGAAAAACAGCTAAGGACAGGTTTACGCACCTGCGAATTCATGTGGATCTCGAAAGGGGCGCTCCCATGGCACGGCGTCAGAAGGGCACGTCGCCCGCCTTGGCCGCGGGCACGATGAATTTCGCGACGACTTTCTTGGCCCCGGCCTTGTCGAACTCGATGTCCAGCTTGTCGCCTTCGATCTCCATCACCGTGCCATAACCGAACTTGGTGTGAAACACCCGGTCGCCAGCGGTAAAAGCGCTGACCGCCTCCAGGTCGATCACCACGTTGCGCCCCTCGTTCGGCGGAGATTTGCGACGCAGGCCGCCTTTCCGGGACATGCGTTTCCAACCCGGCGAATTGTAGGCATCCGCGCGGTGGGCGCGTTCTTCCAGTTGCGAAGGACCGCCGCCCCCGCCTGACATGTTCCTGTAGAGACCCGAGGAGGACGGAACCACCACGACGTGTTCCTCCGGCAGTTCGTCGATGAAACGCGAGGGCAGCTGGCTCTGCCATTGGCCATAAACCAGGCGGTTCTGAGCGAAAGAAATGGTGCAGACCTCCTCGGCGCGGGTAATGCCGACATAGGCCAGCCGGCGTTCCTCTTCGAGCCCCTTCAGGCCGGTTTCATCCATCGAGCGTTGTGACGGGAACAGCCCGTCCTCCCAGCCCGGCAGGAAGACGGCGGGGTATTCCAGACCCTTGGCGGCGTGGAGCGTCATGATCGTGACCTTCTCCTCGGCCTCCTCGGAGTCATTGTCCATAATCAGACTGACGTGCTCCAGGAACCCTTGCAGATTCTCAAAGCTTTCCAGGGCCTTGACCAGCTCCTTGAGGTTCTCCAGCCGTCCGGGCGCCTCAGGCGTCTTGTCGTTCTGCCACATGGCGGTGTAGCCGCTTTCGTCCAGAATGACCTCGGCCAGTTCGATATGGGTCTTGGGCAGGTCGGCCGGCAGGTCGCCGAGGTTCAGCATCGGCGTGCCGTCGTCCTCCACCACGGCATCATCGTCGGTCGCAGGCTGCGCGTGCAGGTGCACGATGGCGGCCCAACGATCCAGCTGCGCCACCAGTTGGCCAAGCGATTTGCCGCCCTTGCCCTTGATCAGCCCGTCCGAGGCGCAGATTCGCGCGCCTTCGACCAGCGAGACACCGTTCTGGCGCGCGGTCATCTGGATCGTCTGCACCGCCTTGTCGCCGAGCCCCCGGCGGGGCGTGTTGACGATACGCTCGAAGGCCAGGTCGTCGTCCTGGCTGACCGCAAGGCGGAAATAGGCCATGGCATCGCGGATCTCCATCCGCTCATAGAAACGCGGACCGCCGATCACGCGATAGGGCAGGCCGATGGTCAGGAACCGGTCCTCAAACGCGCGCATCTGGTGGCTGGCGCGGACGAGGATCGCCATATCGTCCAATGATTTCGGCGCCATGCCGCGCGTACCGCGCTGCAGGGCCTCGATCTCTTCCCCAACCCAGCGCGCTTCCTCTTCGCCGTCCCAATGGCCGATCAGGCGGACCTTTTCGCCGTCGGTCTTGTCGGTCCAGAGTTCCTTGCCCAGCCGGTTCTCGTTGCCGCGAATGACTCCCGAGGCCGCGCCCAGAATATGCGGGGTCGAGCGGTAGTTCTGCTCAAGCCGCACCACCTTGGCGCCGGGAAAATCCTTTTCGAACTTGAGGATATTGCCCACTTCGGCGCCGCGCCAGCCATAGATCGACTGGTCGTCATCGCCCACGCAGCAGATGTTCCTGTGCCCGCCCGCCAGCAGGCGCAGCCACATATACTGGGCCACGTTTGTGTCCTGGTATTCGTCCACAAGGATGTAGCGGAACCGCTGTTGATAACCTCGAAGAATATCTTCATTGTTCTGAAAAACCGACACCATATGCATAATGAGATCGCCAAAATCCGTAGCGTTAAGGTTTTTCAGCCGCTCCTGATATTGGGCATAGAGTTCGATGCCCCGTTCATTGAAGGCGGCAGCTTCGGAGGCTGGAACCTTGTCTGGTGTTAAAGCAAGGTTTTTCCATGTATCAATAATGCCCGCCAACAGGCGCGGGGGCCATCGTTTTTCGTCAATGTTTTCCGCAACAATAAGCTGTTTCAGCAACCGAATTTGGTCATCAGTGTCGAGAATGGTAAAGTTTGATTTGAGGCCGACAAGCTCAGCATGTCGACGTAGAAGTTTGGCGGAAAGCGCGTGGAAAGTGCCCATCCACCTGATGGGTTCTTTCTGGTTGTAAGGAGTTTTTTCCAGCCGGTCCTTCATCTCACGCGCGGCTTTGTTTGTGAAAGTAACCGCCAATATTTGGCTCGACCAAGCCTTTTTGGTCTCAATGAGATGCGCAATCCTAGCCATTAGCGCCTTGGTCTTGCCGGTCCCCGCACCGGCCAGCATCAGGACCGGCCCGTCCAGCGCCTCGACCGCCTCGCGTTGCGCCGGGTTCAGCTCGTCCAGATAGGGAAAATCCGCACGCGCAGACACCATGCCCATCGCACGTTGCGACAGGGGCACGCGGGAATCGCCGGCATCGATCAGGTCGTCATCATCGGGGCTGCTCATGGTCCACCCTTAGCAACCCGGTGGCCGGGTGAAAAGAGGTGTTCGGGGAATGTTCCGCACCCCGCCCGCACAATCGCGTTTTTTCCCGCCCCCTACGGGGGCGCGGCCAAAGCCCCCCTATTATAAGGAGTGCGGCCATTGACAAGCCGCCCCCTCCCGACACATCTAGCCCGTCAGAACGCCCGGCCCTTGAACCGGGTCAGATGTGAGTCGAGAGGATAAGAATGCCCGTCGTTGTCGTCGAAAGCCCGGCCAAGGCCAAAACCATCAACAAGTACCTGGGCAAGGACTATACGGTGCTGGCCTCTTATGGGCACGTGCGCGACCTGCCTGCGAAGGACGGATCCGTCGACACCGACAACGGGTTCGACATGACCTGGGAGGTCGGCTACGACTCGCGCAAACACGTCAAGGCCATCGCCGACGCGCTGAAGGACGACAACAACCTGATCCTCGCCACCGACCCCGACCGCGAGGGGGAAGCGATTTCCTGGCACCTGGAGGAAGCGCTGCGCAAGCGGCGCGCGGTGAAGAAGGACACGCCGGTCAGCCGCGTGGTCTTCAACGCGATCACCAAATCCGCCGTCACCGAAGCGATGCAAAACCCGCGCGGCGTGGATCAGGATCTGGTTGACGCCTATCTGGCACGCCGTGCGCTGGACTATCTGGTCGGCTTCAACCTGAGCCCGGTTCTGTGGCGCAAACTGCCCGGCGCGCGCTCGGCCGGTCGTGTGCAGTCGGTCTGCCTGCGCCTGATCGTCGAACGTGAACAGGAGATCGAAGCCTTCAACGCCCGCGAATACTGGTCGGTGAAGGCAGCTCTGACCTCGCCGCGCGGCCAGGAATACGAGGCGCGACTGACCCATCTGGCCGGCAAGAAGCTGGAACGCTACGACCTTGAGAACTCCACCGCCGCCGAAATGGCAGTGCAGGCGATCAGGTCGCGCGACCTGACCGTCAGATCGGTCGAGGCGAAACCGGCAGCACGCAACCCCTCGCCGCCCTTCATGACCTCGACCCTGCAACAGGAAGCCAGCCGCAAGTTCGGCTTCGGCGCGCGTCAGACGATGTCGACCGCCCAGCGCCTCTATGAGGCCGGCTACATCACCTATATGCGGACCGACGGGATCGACATGGCCCCCGAAGCCGTGACCGCCGCGCGCGATGCGATCAAGGATCGTTATGGCGCGGAATTCGTGCCTGACAGCCCGCGCATCTACAAGAACAAGGCGAAGAACGCGCAGGAAGCGCACGAATGTATCCGCCCCACGGACATGACCGTCGCGGCAACCGATCTGGCCCGGCTGGAGCCCGATCAACGCAAGCTCTACGACCTGATCTGGAAACGCACCCTGGCAAGCCAGATGGCCTCGGCGCGGCTGGAACGCACTTCTGTGGATATCGCCTCGGATGACGGTGAAGTCGTGCTGCGCGCCACCGGCCAGGTGGTGCTGTTCGAAGGCTTCCTGAAGGTCTACGAGGAAGGCCGCGACGACTCCGTGGTTGATGACGACGACAAACGCCTGCCCCAGCTGACGGAGGGCGAGGCGGCCGAGAAACGCGTGGTCAGCCCCGAACAGCATTTCACCCAGCCGCCGCCGCGTTACACCGAGGCGACCCTGGTCAAGCGAATGGAAGAGCTGGGCATCGGCCGTCCCTCGACCTATGCCAGCGTGATTACCACGATCCAGGACCGCGAATATGTCCGCAAGGACAAGAACCGCCTGTTCCCCGAGGACAAGGGGCGTATCGTCACCATCTTCCTGATGAACTTTTTCCGCAAATACGTTGGGTACGAGTTCACCGCCAACCTGGAAGAGGAGCTGGACGAGATCTCGGCCGGCGACATGGGCTACAAGGATGTGCTCAGCCGGTTCTGGCGGGATTTCTCGGCGGCGATCGGCGAGACCTCCGAGCTGCGGATTTCCGAAGTGCTGTCAAAGCTCGACGAAGCGCTGGCCCCACAGCTCTACCCGCCGCGCGAGGACGGGTCGGACCCGCGCATCTGCCCGAAATGCGGCACCGGCCAACTGCACCTGAAGACCTCGCGCACCGGCGGCTTCGTCGGCTGCGGCAATTACCCGGAATGCAACTACACCCGTCCAATCGCCGGGGAAGGCGCGGAAGGCGACGAACGCGTGCTGGGCGAGGATGCGGGCGACGAGATCTGGCTGAAATCCGGCCGTTTCGGCCCCTATGTGCAGCGCGGCGAACCCACGCCCGAGAACAAGAAACCGCCGCGCGCCTCCCTGCCCAAGGGTTGGGACAAGGATGACATGACGCTGGAAAAGGCGCTGACCCTGCTGTCGCTGCCGCGTATCGTGGGCATGCACCCGGAAGGCGGCGAGGTGAAATCGAACTTCGGCCGCTTCGGTCCCTATATCATGCACCAGGCGGAAGGCGAGGCGAAACCGGTCTATGTGAACCTCAAGGACCAGACGGATGTGTTCGAGATCGGCATGAACCGCGCGGTCGAAATGCTGGCCGAGAAACGCGCCAACCCGGGACGGGGCCGATCCGCGGCGGCCAAACCGCTGAAGGAACTGGGTGATCACCCGGACAGCGGCGGGCCGGTCAATGTCATGGAAGGGCGTTACGGACCCTACGTGAAATGGGAAAAGGTCAATGCGACCATCCCGAAGGACGTGAAGCCCGAGGACGTGACCATGGAGATGGCCGTGGGCTGGATCGCCGAGAAGGCCGCCAAGAAGAAGCCCGCGCGAAAGAAGGCGGCGCCGAAGAAGAAAGCGGTGGCCAAGAAGGCTTAACCGGCTTTTAAGATCGGCGTGACAGGGTGGAGGCATGGCCGATGCCCCGCCCCTCCCCTCACGTGACCTGCGCCCCTGGCTCTGGGCGGCGACGATCACGGTGGGTTTTGCCGCGCTGATGACCTTCTACGTGGTCTGGTCTCATGAAACCCCGCTGGGACGGCGGGTCATGCTGTCCGCCCCGGGCAACACGGTGCCGACGCCGCATTTCCTGATGCTCACCCTTCCGATACTGGCCCACCTGACGCTGGCCTGGCGATGGCACCCGGCGCGGCGGCTGAACCTGGCGCTCGCACTCATGGGGCTGATCACCTGGCACCAGGCAACCTACCCCGCCGGGATCGGCCTGCCCGCGATGCTGAACCTGATCCCTGACTGGCGCGAGCTGACCCTGGCCGCGGCACCTCCGCGCCCGGTGTTCGTCGCCCCTCTGCCGATCACGCAGGCTACCCTGGTGCCGGATAGGTAGAAATACCCTCCCAACCGTCAGAGGGGCCCATTTCATTGACTCGCGTCCTGCCAGCCGCCAGAAATGGCGCGGAACTGACGTGAGGACACTTTCATGAACAAGGTATACGGCTCCGCCGCCGAGGCCCTCGACGGGCTTTTGCAGGACGGCATGCTGATCGCCGCCGGGGGCTTTGGCCTCTGCGGCATCCCCGAGCTTCTGCTGGGCGCCATTCGCGACGCGGGCACAAAGGATCTGACTTTTGCCTCGAACAACGCGGGCGTGGATGATTTCGGCATCGGCATCCTCTTGCAGACGCGGCAGGTAAAGAAGATGATCTCGTCCTACGTGGGCGAAAACGCCGAATTCATGCGCCAGTATCTGTCCGGTGAACTGGAGCTGGAATTCAACCCGCAGGGCACCCTGGCCGAGCGCATGCGCGCCGCAGGTCACGGCATCCCCGGTTTCTACACCAAGACCGGCGTGGGCACCGTGATTGCCGAGGGCAAGGAAGTAAAAAGCTGGGGTGGCGAGGACTACATCCTCGAGGAAGGCATCTTCGCGGACCTGTCGATCGTGAAAGCCTGGAAAGCCGACGAAACCGGCAACCTGATCTTCCGCAAGACCGCGCGCAACTTCAACCCGCCGGCCGCCATGTGCGGCAAGACCTGCGTGGTCGAGGTCGAAGAGATCGTGCCGACCGGCTCGCTGGATCCCGACGCGATCCACCTGCCCGGCATCTACGTGCATCGCATCATCCAGGGCGAGCACGAGAAGCGCATCGAACAACGCACCATCCGGGAGGGCTGAGACCATGGCATGGGATCGCAACCAAATGGCCGCCCGCGCGGCAAAAGAGCTGGAAGACGGCATGTATGTGAACCTTGGGATCGGCATTCCGACCCTGGTGTCCAACCACATCCCCGAGGGCGTCAGCGTCACGCTGCAATCGGAAAACGGCATGCTGGGCATGGGCCCCTTCCCGACCGAGGACGAGATTGACGCCGACCTGATCAACGCCGGCAAGCAGACCATTACCGAACTGCCCCAGACCGCCTATTTCGACAGTTCGATGAGCTTCGGCATGATCCGCGGCGGCAAGATCGCCATGGCGATCCTGGGCGCGATGGAAGTGGCCGAGAACGGCGACCTGGCGAACTGGATGATCCCCGGCAAGCTGGTCAAGGGCATGGGCGGCGCGATGGACCTGGTCGCTGGCGTGGGCCGCGTGATCGTGGTCATGGACCATTGCAACAAGCACGGTGAAACCAAGGTGCTGAAGGAATGCACCCTGCCGCTGACCGGCAAGGGCGTGGTCGACATGATCATCACCGACCTCTGCGTGTTCCAGGTGGAACACAACGGGTTGCACATCGTGGAACTCGCCCCCGGCGTGACCCGCGAAGAGGTGATTGCCAAGACCGAAGCGGCCATCGTCTGAGGCCCCCTGACGCACATTCGCAAAGGGCTCCCATCCGGGGGCCCTTTTTTGTTTTCGCGCGACTTCCGGGATCGCGGCGAAGCAGACAGGGCAAGTGACACCCAATCGCGCGCGCCGTTTTCAGGCGCTCGGGGGAAGGGAGATCACCTGTTGATCACCGGACAACAACTGAGAGTGTGCTCACAGGCTCTTGCGCTCGGGTTTACCAGCTTTCCTTTAAGACTCATGCCCAGAGGCACGCCCGACAGCGGCCGTGACCTTTCGACAACTTTGACCGATTTGGAAAGGATCGACCAATGAAACGCTTTGCACTTACTTCAGCCCTCATCCTGGCATTCGCGGCCCCGGCATTCGCCAATGAGCAATTGGCAAGAAGCCTGGGCGTCGAGCCCGGCATGTATTCGACCTCCGAACTCATCCTGCTGGCCAAGGCACGGGAAGACAACGACAGAACCTTTGAACGGCATGTCCTTGGCGGTGGCGCCGCAGTTGTGTCGACGCAGAGCTTCGACATGATGCCTGGGAACGATCAGTTGGCCCGGAGCCTGGGTGTCGAGCCGGGCATGTACTCGACCCATGAACTCATCCTTCTGGCCAAGGCGCGGGAAGACAACGACAAGACCCTCGAACGGCATATCCTCGGCGGCGGCGCTGAAATCGTGTCGACCCAGAGTGTCCGTGTCGACGGGCGGGTGGGCGTCAACGAAACCGCGCGGCGCATCTTCGAGCAACTGGCAGCGGAGGAGGAAGAAGGTCAGGACTGATCGTCACACACCTCGGAAAACGGGCGAGCCCTCACCGGGGCTCGCCTTTTTTGTTTCACGGGCTCAACCCATTACGGAAGGCCGCATCTTGGGTTTGCACCTGAACGAAAGCCTCTGTCGGGCCTTTGTCCGGTGCGCCTTTACCGGCCACCTGGCTTCAGTTTCCAGCTGCATGTTCCCGAGTTTCACCCCCGCTCGACGCCAGGAGATTGTCCCTGGTCCAAAAGCGTTCCCATTCCCGAACCAATTTCATAATCTTGCCCCAATCCGTCGCTAGACCGGCAACAATCGAAAAGAGAGGGGCGCGCCGATGCGTTGGAACACCGTGGAATGCACCGGCTGGGGCCGCGTACACAGGGCAACCAGCCAGGTGGCCCGCCCGGAACGGCTCTCGACACTGTCGGCAACGCTTGCCGACACGCCCGCCCCCGGGGTCGGCAACCGCCGCTCGTATGGCGATGCCTGCCTGAACGGAGATGGCCACGCCGTGGACATGACCCGGATGGACCGCATCCTGAGTTTCGACAGACAGACCGGCGTCCTCGAGGCCGAGGCAGGGCTGACCATCGGCGCGCTGGCCCACGTGACCGCGCCGCAGGGCTGGCTGCCCGCGGTGATGCCGGGCACCGGCCGGGCCACGCTGGGCGGCTGCGCGGCAATGGATGTGCACGGCAAGAACCACCATGTGGCGGGCAGTTTCGGCCAGCATGTGCTGTCCGTGACGCTGATGCAGGGCGACAGGCGCGTTGTGGCCACGCCGAACCGCAACAAATCCCTGTTTCGTGCCACCATGGGCGGTCTTGGTCAGACCGGCGTGATTGCGCAGCTGAAACTGCAGCTGAAACCCTGCCCCGGCACCGTGCTCGAGGTCAGGGAACGCCGTATCGAATGTTTCGAGGATTTCATCCGCGCGCTGGACGGCAGTCAGGCCGACTACGTGGTCGGCTGGATCGACGCCGCCGCCACCGGCGCCCACCTGGGCCGCGGTGTTCTGGAAGAGGCGCAGTTGACCCGCGGCGACACGCCCCCCAGATCGCACAGCCGCAAAGTGCCGATGGACGCGCCCGGCTTTGCCCTTTCGCCCCCCGTGGTGCGGCTGTTCAACGCCGCCTATTACGGGCGCATTCCGCCCGGCGAGGGGCGCGCACGCACCCGCCGGATCGACGATTTCTTCTTCCCGCTGGACAAGATCCACGACTGGAACCGGCTTTATGGCAAGCGCGGTTTTCACCAGTTCCAATGTGTCGTGCCGCTGGATCAGGTGGCGGCATTGCGCGAGATACTGGTCGAGATCGCCGAGGCCCACCTGGCCTCGCCCCTTGCCGTGCTGAAACGGCTGGGTCCGGGGCGTGCCGGGCATATGTCCTTCCCGATGGAGGGCTATACGCTCGCTGTCGATTTCCCCGCCCGCGACGGGATTGAGGCGCTGATCGACCAGCTTGAACAGCTTTGCCGCCAGGCGGGTGGGCGGCTTTACCTGGCCAAGGATGCGCTGGCCCATGGCGAGGCGATCAAGGCGATGTATTCCGAACATGGCGATTGGGTGGCCGAGACCGCCAAGGCCGACCCCGACGGCGCCTATGAGACCGACATGACCCGCCGCCTGACCCTGAGGAGCGCGAGATGAGCGACAGCCACACCTGGATCATCCTGGGCGCCACCAGTTCTATGGCCCGCGCCTTTGCCCGGCGGGTCAGCGCCGAAGGCGCGACCGTGCTGCTTGCGGGGCGGGACATGGAGGACATGCGCAAGACCGCCGCCGATCTGGTGGCACGCGGCGGCCGGGCCGAGGCCCTGCCCTTCGACGCGCGCACCCCGTCCGGGTTCGACGCCCTTGTCGAACGCGGCCGCACGGAGCCCGGTGTGCTGAACGCGGCCGTTTTCGTGGGCTCCATGCCGGAGCAATCTGCAATCGACGCGGATCCCGGCCTGATCGACGGCACCGTGCGCGACAATTTCACCGGCCCTGCCCACCTGTTGCACATGCTGGCCCCGGAGATCGAAGCGCGCGGCGCGGGCACGATCGTCGGCGTGGGCTCGGTCGCCGGAGATCGCGGGCGGGTCGGCAACTATGTCTATGGCGCGGCCAAGGCGGGGTTTGCGACTTACCTTTCGGGGCTGCGAAACCGCCTTAACCGCGCGGGCGGCCATGTGATCACGGTGAAACCCGGCTTTGTCGATACGGCGATGACCTGGGGCATCGAAGGCATGTTCCTGGTCGCCTCGCCCGACGCGGTGGCGCGGGACATTCTCAGGGCGGCCGCCAAGGGGCGCAACGTAATCTACACCCCCTTCTTCTGGCGCTGGATCATGCTGATCATCCGCCTGATCCCGGAACCGGTGTTCAAGAAACTGTCGATCTGAACAGGCGCGCGCCTCAGAACACGCCTTCCCACAGGCCCGAGGCAAAGAATAGCGAGGCCAGGCAGATCAACAACAGCCCGATGCCGCGTTTGTCGCGCATGGCAAAAAGGATCGGGTCGTAATCCTGCCGCCCTTCGTAGCCCAGCCGCACCATGCGGATCAGCCACAGGAGCATCGGCAGCGCCGCCAGCCAGAGAAACACACGGTCGGGATAAAGCCCGATCGCCTGGGGGGAGAACCCGTAGGCCAGAAAGGACAGCACCGCCCCTGCCACGCCTGCGAGCGCCAGGTTCAGAAGTTTCGACCGGTCCCCGCGCGCATAGCCGCGACCGGGCAGGCGCTCGTCGGTCTCGGCCCTCGTCACTTCGGTCAGGCGTTTCACCGCGCCAAGAGCTACAAATGCGGGGAAGATGACCCCGATCAGAAAGCCCGAAACGCTCAGGCCCGTCACGGCCGCGCCAGCCACCACGCGCAGAGTGTACAGCCCCGCCAGGATTACGATATCGATCCAGCGAAACCGCTTGAGACGCAGCGAATAGGCCAGCGACAGCAGCATGTAGAATCCGGTGATCGACAGCATCCCGGGGCCCAGCAACGCCGAGCCCGCCAAGGCCACCGTCCCCGCGCCAGCCCCTGCCGCCATGCCCACGATCAGGGGCACCGATCCGCCCGCAAAGGGGCGGCGGCACTTGCTCTCGTGCAGCCGGTCGGCTTCCAGGTCCAGCAGATCATTGGCCACGTAGATGGACGAGGCGGCGGCCGAGAAACAGATCATGCCCAGGATCACCATGCCCAGCGTGGCCCAGGTAAAGTCATGCGCGGCCACCATCGGCAGCAGAAGCAGGATGTTCTTGACCCATTGATGGGGGCGAAGGGCGCGGGCCAGATCGCTCCAGCGCCAGGCACCATCGTAGCTTTGCACCGGTTTGCCCGCGGCAGCCAGCGCCCGGGCGGAGCCCGCGTCGCCGACAACGATGGCGGTATCGGCGCGCTCCCAGACCGCGCGGTCGGCGGCTTCGTTGCCCGCATAGTCGAACCCTCCCTCGCCATAGGCGGCGACCAGGGCTTCGGCCTTGGCCACGCCTTTGAGGTTCACGCCGGCTTCGGAGCCGAACACCCGCCCCTCCAGCCCGTGATCGGCGGCCAACTGTTCCACCAACCCCCGGTCCGAGGCCGAAGCAAAGACAACCTCGCGCCCTTCCCCCCGGGCCACCCGGGCCAGTTCGGCAATTTCGGGTTTCACTGGCATCAGATCCGTGCGCGGCTGACCGATCCGGGCCAGTTCGGCCTTCAGCCGGGGCCGGTTTCCCAGATTGCGCAGCGATGCGGCAAGCGTGGCCAGCGGGCGCTTTCCCATGCCCGCCCAGAAGCTTTCGACCAACATGTCGGTGCGCAGAAAGGTGCCGTCGACATCCAGAACCAGCGGTTTTCCGTCAGCCATTCGAGGCCTCCCGCACCGCGAAGACGCAACCGTCGGTAATCAGTTCCGGCCGGGTCAGGCAGAGGCCGCGCGCCACCTGCCAGGCGGCCAGCACCCTGGGCACATAGGCGCGCGTTTCGGGATAGGGGGGAACGCCGGCATATTTCCGGACAGCGTTCTCGCCGGCGTTGTAGCCCGCCAGCGCCAGGATCACGTCGCGATCGAAATGTCCCAGCAGCCAGGACAGGTATTTCACCCCACCCGCGATGTTCTGCGCCGGGTCGGTGGCATCCTCGACCCCGAAACGCGCGGCGGTTGCGGGGATGAGCTGCATCAGCCCCTGCGCGCCCTTGTCGCTTTGTGCGCCGGAATGGCCCGAGCTTTCCACCGCGATCACCGCCACGACCAGGGCCGGGCTGACATCGGTGCCCACCGTGGCGCGCAGGATCGCGGCGCCGTGAGCGGCGGCAATGTCCTGCAGGTGTTGCAGGCGCGGCTGCGGCAGTGCCTCGCGCCCATCAAGAGCGGCCAGCGCGCGCGCCATGTTCTGGGCCCCGCCCTGGGTGCTTTCGGTCTGTACAGTGGACCAGAACCAATCCCACCCGGAGGCGGGCAAGGCCGGACCCTCCGCCCGGGGCACGGCCGGCGCTTCGGGCGCGGGCGCGACCGGATCCACCTGAACGGTGATACGCGGCCCGCGCTGCCCCGGCTCGGGGATCCCCACCCGCTTGAAGGTGAAGTCCGGCCAGGGCTCCGGCCCCTCTGCCAAGGCTGGAGCCACGCCGAAAGTGGAAAATATCATACACATATGAAGAAAACGACGCATGCGCGCCTCACTCGTCTGCCCCGGGCCTATCATTTTGGAAAAACATCGCAGACTCGAGATAAAAGGGCCAGTTTTTCCTGCTTTTTCCGCGCCGGAATTGGTCGGGAAATCCGGCAAAAAGTAATACTAATTAAATTTTGTTAACTTTTATTTTGTTTGTTTTCAGCTACTTACTATGAATTTGCCGCGCAATGACTTCTTACGCAAAAACGTACGAAAGCCGCCCAAATCCTGCCCCAATCAATGGGCTTTATGTACCCAAACCAAGCAGCGAACGGACCGGATCTCAGGCGGTTCAAGAAGAGCTCGGTCAAACTGACACAGACTGAACACCCATCGGAGGGACACACCATGAAACTGTTCAACAAATTTTTCAAAGACGAATCCGGCGCCGTGACCGTTGACTGGGTCGTGCTGACCGCTGCCATCGTCGGCCTCGGCATCGCCGTGCTGACCTCGGTTTCGGGCGGTACCACCACCCTGGCCGACACCATCTCGACCGAGCTGGGCACGACCACCATCCTGGACCAGAGCGGCTCGTAAACCGGCTGATCCAGCTGAAAACACCAAATACGCTAAACTCTTGACGGAGACACCACCATGAAACTGTTCAACAAATTCTTCAAAGACGAATCCGGCGCCGTGACGGTTGACTGGGTCGTGCTGACTGCTGCCATCGTCGGCCTCGGCATCGCCGTGCTGACTTCGGTTTCGGGCGGTACCACCACCCTGGCCGACACCATCTCGACCGAGCTGGGCACGACCACCATCCTGGACCACAGCGGCTCGTAAGCCGGCGCTGGCCAGTAAGTAAAACAAGGGGCGCACCGGACATCGGCGCGCCCCTTGCCATTCTCCGCCGCCCTGTTGCGGCGATCAGACAAATTCTTCCAGTTTTCCTTCTTTGTCCCCAATTCTGCCGCAATCTGGCACCACGCTGGTCGGGACGACGAGTGTATCGATCGGCCCGGCCGGTCACGTAAGCGAAAGGACAGGACATGCGATTGATTTTCGGATTGGTTCTGGTTTTAGGCGTCGCCC
>NZ_JASBTN010000046.1 GCF_030148435.1 Aliiroseovarius sp. | reverse complement strand
GCTCCAAGAGTACAATGGCGGCATAAGGCATATTTTGTTTCGTGATCGAGATGCCCTCGGGCAACCGCATCATCCTTCTGTCCGAAGGGCGCCTGCTGAACCTGGGCAACGCCACCGGCCACCCGTCCTTCGTGATGTCGGCCAGTTTTACCAACCAGGTGCTGGCCCAGATCGAGCTGTGGACCAAGGGCGACGAATACAACAACGACGTCTACATCCTGCCCAAACACCTGGATGAAAAGGTCGCGCGCCTGCATCTGGAGCGGATCGGCGTGAAGCTGACCACGCTGAGCGAAGACCAGGCGTCCTATATCGGCGTGACCCCTGAGGGGCCCTACAAGCCGGAACACTACCGCTACTGACCTCGGGAGCGGGATGAAATGAAACGCCGCCCGTTTCCGTGACGGGCGGCGTTTTTTCGTAACAGCGGGGAAATCCGCGCAAAAAAAAGAGGGCCACCAAGGCCCCCTTCGTATTTTTGGTGCCCCGGCGGTTACAGGTCCTCGCCGAAGCCGAAGTTCTCGGTCACGTAGTCGATGTCCTTGTCACCACGGCCCGACAGGTTGATCAGGATCGACTTGCCGGGATGTTTGGGCGCCTCGCGCATGGCGAAAGCCACCGCATGGGCGCTTTCCAGCGCGGGGATGATCCCTTCGTGGCGCGAGAGCGCGAAGAAGGCGTTCAGGGCCTCCTTGTCATCGCAGGCGGTATAGTTCGCCTTTCCGGTGCGATAGAGGTGCGCGTGTTCCGGGCCCACGCCCGGGTAATCCAGGCCCGAGGCAACCGTGTGGACCGGGGCCGGTTCACCTTTTTCGTCCTTCAGCACCATGGTGCGGAAGCCGTGGATGTCGCCATCCTCGCCGAAGGTGATCGTCGCGGCATGTTCGCCCAGTTTCGACGAGGTGCCCATCGGCTCCACACCATGGAGCGACACGTCCTCGTCGTCGATGAAGCCCGAGAACAGGCCCATCGCATTCGACCCCCCGCCGACACAGGCGGCAACCATGTCGGGCAGCTCGCCGGTCATTTCCAGGAACTGCTCGCGCGCTTCGACGCCGACCACGTGCTGGAAGTCTCGCACCATCATCGGGAACGGGTGCGGCCCCACGACCGAGCCGATTGCGAAAAGCGCGGTGTCGGCCTGTTCCATGTAGCTGCCGAAACAGCTGTCCACGGCTTCCTTCAGCGAGCGGCCCCCGAAACCGACCGGCACCACTTGGGCACCCAGCAGCTTCATGCGGGTCACGTTCGGGGCTTCCTTGGCGATGTCGATCTCGCCCATGTGAATCTCGCATTCCAGGCCGAAATAGGCCGCTGCGGTGGCCAGGGCCACGCCGTGCTGGCCGGCGCCGGTTTCCGCCATCAGCTTCTTCTTGCCCATGAACTTGGCCAGCAGACCCTCGGCCATGCAGTGGTTCAGCTTGTGCGCGCCGGTGTGGTTCAGGTCTTCGCGCTTGGCATAGATACGCGCACCGCCGACCAGGTCGGACAGGTTCTTGAAGTAGGAGACCGGCGTCGGGCGGCCCTGGAAATGCTTGCGAATGTGGCGCAGCTCGGCAATGTAATCGGCTGATTTCGAGATCCGCTCATACGCCTCGCGGATTTCCTTGAAATGCGGCTCCAGTGGTGGCGGCAGCATTGCGCCGCCGTAGTCACCAAAAAAGCCGTCCTTGTTCGGGGTGGATTTCAAATAGCCCATGCCGGTCCGTCCTCTGCTTATTTTCCGGGCGATCTGACAAGGTTTACGCACAAGGCTCAAGCGGAAAATTTCGACCGGCCGGCCGGTTTTGCAAGAATCTTGCGCTCCTCTTGACGTTGGGTCAGGTGGGTGAAGGGGAAAAGCGTGGCAATCTTTCCCTTTGTGATCGCCAGCGATGCCCCTAACCTGTCGTCGGTGGGGCTCGGCGTGCTTGATGGGCCCGAATTTTTGCAACTCAGGAGTTTGACATGGGAAAACGTGACGATCTGATCGCCAAATATGCGGATGATCTGAAGAACAAGTGCGGGATGACCCCGGACATGGACCTGCTGACCAAGGTGACGATCGGCTGCGGTCCGGCGATCTACAATGACGATGCCTCGACCGTCGCCGCGACGCAGGACAGCGAGCTGGAGACCGTCAAGGAGAACTTTCTGATCAAGAAACTGGACCTGAGCGACGGTCCGCAGCTGATGGAAGCGATCAACGCGGTGATCGACACCTATGGCCGGTCCGAGCGCAACAAGTACCGCGCCGTGGTCTATTACATGCTGGTCAAGCATTTCGGCAAGGAAGCCGTTTACGGTTGAGCCGTCCCGGTGGGGGTGATTTCCCAAGGGTTTCAGGGGCGTGCGGTATCCGCGCGCCCCTTTCGTTTGGTTAACAGGGACTTACCCGTAACCGACTGAATTTGAATGAATTTTTTGAGATAGCAAGCTTGCCCGACTCGCGGCATTTGCTTAAGTTCAACTCGAAGGCCAGGACGGTCGGACCCTAGATTTCAGAGACACGTGCGGTGCTGAGGGAGCACGTGGGGTGGAGAAGGGGTCCGAGGGGTCGGACCCCTTCTTTTTTCAGAACAGCGACAGAACCAGACCGGCCACCGCACAGCCCCCAGTGGCGTAGCCGCCGTCGATCCAGATCAGGCGTTTCGACCGGTTGCTGAACATCACGTTGTTGACGATCCAGGGCGCGGCGATGAACAGGCCCAGGCCCAACCCGGTCATGAAGCCCTTGGCCAATGTGTCGATCCCCGCCGTCACGAAGATGTGGCGCATCATGCCAGCGACCAGAAGGGCCATCAGGAAGGCCACGACATAAGGTTTCGGATCCGAGGCATTGACCGGCCTGCCGTCCGCGCCGGTCTCCACCCCGGCGGCCTCCATCCAGGGTTTCGAAAGCGCCATGTACCAGATGGCGCCGAAAGCATAGGCCGCGATGGCGGCCACGAACACGCTGACAATTCCCATGTATCTCTCCCTGTTCGCGTTATGCGAGACAGTATGGGCGGGAACTCAGTCCGTGTCGCCTGCCAATTCCAGAACGATCTGCCATTCGTCTTCGGTCACGGGTTGCACCGACAGGCGGGTGTTGTTGACCAGCACCATGTCCGCGAGGCGCGGATTCTCCTTGCACATGGCCAGCGTCACGGGTTTGGGCAGGCTCCGCACAGCCTTGATGTCGACGCAGTCCCAGCGGTCGTCATCGGTTGTGCTGTCGGGGTGGCTTTCGGCGATCACCTCGACAATGCCGACGATCTCTTTTTCTTTCTGCGAATGATAGAAGAAACCCAGATCGCCCAGTTTCATGGACCGCATGTGGTTGCGGGCCTGGTAGTTGCGCACGCCATCCCATTCCTCGCCGGCATCCCCCCTGGCGACCTGCTGGTCCCAACTCCAGGTCGAGACCTCGGATTTGAACAGCCAGAAATTCATCCGATCACCCGCTTCCATTCCTCGATACGCACGTCCGAAAACAGCCCGGCCCTGGCATAGGGATCATCCGCCGCCCACGCCCGGGCGTCGTCGACGCTTTCCATGTCCAGGATCACCAGAGAGCCATACATCTCGCCCTTGTCATTCAGGAAGGGTCCGGCCTGCACGGCGCCGGTCTCCTTCAGATAGGCCACATGGGCGTCCCGGTTGGACAGACGGGTTTCCAGCGCGCCGGGCTTGTCGGTGCAGATCACGGCAATGAGCATTCATTCCTCCTTCAAGGGACGGGAGAGCAGCATGTCCACTCCCTCCCGGATGGTGATGTGTTGATCGACGATACCGACAACCACATCGGTGATCGGCATGTCTATTTCGGCGTTTTGGGCCAGGTTAGAGACGGCTTTCGCGGTCCAGCGCCCTTCGACGGTGGTGTTGTCCGGGGGTGTTTCGCCCCGGCCCAGCATCTGCCCGAAAGCATAGTTTCGGGATTTGGGGCTGGTGCAGGTCAGGACAAGGTCGCCGAAGCCGGACAGGCCCGCGAGGGTTTCCGGCTCGGCGCCCTTGAGGGCGGCGAACCGCTGCATTTCGGCAAAGCCGCGGGTGATCAGAGCCGCGCGGGCGCTTTCGCCCAGACCCGCGCCCATGGCAATCCCGCAGGCGATGGCGATGACATTCTTCAGCGCGCCGCCCAACTCGACCCCGATCAGATCGGAGGAGCGGTACAGCCGCAGGTTGTCGGTGGACAGGCCCGCCTGGATTGCCCCGCCATCCCGGACCGCCAAGGTCAGCGCGGTGGGCAGGCCAGCGGCGATGTCCACGGCGAAGCTGGGGCCGGAGAGGATGGCGGGCCTGGCGTCCGGCACGGTCCGCGCGATGATTTCGGCCGGGCCGAGGCCGGATTGCATGTCGATGCCCTTGCAGGTCGCAACCAGTACTTTCCGGTGAAACAGGGTCTCGTTTGCTTCAAGGAACCCGGTCAGTTGCTGCATTGGCGTGGCAAGAAGCAGGATTTCCGATAGCGCCGCTTCGGCAAGGTCCGAAGTCACGCGCAGGCTGTCGGGAAAGCCATGGCCGGGCAGGCGGCGGGTGTTCTCACGACCCATATCCGTGACATCCCGGCCCCAGAGCGTGACCGGTCGCCCGTCGCGGGCCATGGAAATCGCTAGCGCCGTGCCGAAAGCGCCGGCACCAAGGATGGATATGCTCATGCCTTTGCCCCTTTCTTTCCCGATCCAAGCATGGCGGGAGCCCTGCGGTCCAGCGGCCATCTGGGTCGTGCTGCCAGGTCGAACCCGTCGCGATGGCCGGTGCGAAAGCGTTCGATCCCCGCCCAGGCGATCATGGCGGCGTTGTCGGTGCAAAGCGCAATGGGCGGGGCCAGAAACCGCGTGTCAAATTCGGCGCAAACAGTCTCTAACCCGCCCCGAATGGCCTGGTTTGCAGCCACGCCTCCGGCAACGGCCAGAACCGGTTCGGAAGGCGCCAGGGTCACGTATTCGCGCAGGGCGCGACGCGCCTTTTCCGCCAGGACATCTGTCACGGCGGCCTGAAACCCGGCGCAAAGATCGGCGCGGTCCGGCACACGCAGCCCGCCATGTTCGGCAACCTGCCGGTCCCGTTCGCGCAACAAAGCGGTTTTCAGACCCGAAAAGCTCATGTCGCAGCCGGGGCGATCCAGCAGCGGGCGGGGAAGCTTGAAGCGTTTTGCATTGCCGACACAGGCCTCGCGTTCCACCGACGGCCCGCCCGGTTGCGGCAGGCCCAGCAGCTTGGCGGCCTTGTCGAAAGCCTCGCCCGGGGCGTCGTCGATCGTGCCGCCCAGACGGGTGAAGTCATCCGGCCCCCTGGCGACCAGGAACTGGCAATGCCCGCCCGAAACCAGCAGCATCAGATAGGGAAAAGCGGCCTGATCCGTCAGGCGCGGCGTCAGGGCGTGGCCCGCCAGGTGGTTGACCCCGATCAGCGGCAGCCCGGTGCCCGCAGCCAGCCCCTTGGCGCACAGGACCCCGGCCAGCACGCCGCCGATCAGCCCGGGCCCGGCAGTGACCGCTATGGCGTCCAGATCGGCCAGCCGCAGACCGGCCTGCGCCAACGCCTGTTCGACACAAAGGTCCAGTTTTTCCGTATGCGCGCGGGCTGCGATTTCGGGCACGACGCCCCCGAATGCCTCGTGCAGTTCGGTCTGCCCGGCCACCACGTTGGACAGGATCTCGGGCGCGTGACCGGCCACATGGCGCACCACCGCCGCGCCGGTATCGTCGCAGGAGCTTTCGAGCCCCAGGATGGTTACGCTATCAGTCATCTCACCGCCATTGCGCAAAGGGTTCTGCCGGGGTAACACCTGAGGGTGTTTCAGACAATCCCACTGGTTTCATGAGCCAATCCATTCTTCTTCTCACCCGACCCGAGGCACAATCGCGCCGCGTGTTGGCGGATGTGCATGAGGTTTTGGGCGCCGATATCGCCTGTCTGATTTCCCCTGTGCTGGAGATCGAAAAACGCGAGGTCGCGGTCAGGCCGGAGGGGTATGCCGGTTTGATCCTGACCTCGGTCAACGGAGTTGCGGCGGCGCCGGATCTAACCGGGCGTCGGGTACATTGTGTCGGGGCGCGCACCGGGGAAGCGGCACAGGAGCGTGGTGCCGACCTGGGTGTCGTGGCGCTGGACGCCGCGCGGCTGGTGGAGCGAATCCTGGAAACCGGCGTGGCCGCGCCGCTTTTGCACATGCGTGGAGAACACGCGCGGGGCGAAATCGCCCGGATGCTCAGCTCGGCCGGGATCGAGACGCATGAGGCGGTGGTCTATGCGCAGCAGACGGTGGAGATGACCCGCGATGCGATTCGGCTGATCGAAGGGGACGGGCCGCTGGTTCTTCCCCTTTATTCTCCACGATCGGCCCGGTTGGTTGCACAGGCGGCGCGGCCGGGGCCACAGGTGCATGTCATTGCCCTGTCGCCGGCCGTGGCGCAGGAATATGCGGCTGTGACCGGACGGGATGTCGAGATTTGCGCCAGTCCGGAGGGCCCGGTCATGGTTGAGCGGATTGCCGCAGCCCTGCGCGGCAAGATTGCTTGAGGCGCCACCGGCGCACATATAGGGTTGAGAACCGAGGGCGAGGAAACTCGCCGGATAGATTCGAGAGGTTTCAGACACGTGGCCAAGTCCCCGAAAACCCCGAAGGAAGAAGTGCAGGATCCGGTTGAGGGCGCCGTGATCCCGGACCAGACCGCATCCAAGGATGTACCGCAGGACAGTCAGCCGGACACGGTTGTAGGTGCGGATGCGCCCGAGGCGGAAACGGCCGAAGACCTGCCTGAAATTGTCCTGAACGAAGAGGATCCCGTCGAGGCGGAAGATGACCCTCGGGCCGAGGAGGCCGGTGATGGGACCGACACTGGGCAGGACAGCCCCGAAGAGATTGCAGAAGAAACGTCCGCGCCCTCCGAACCGGCCATTGAATCCCATGTGGAGCCAGTCCCGACGGTCGCCGAACCCGCCGCGCGCCGGGGCGGGTTCGCACCGATGGTTCTGGGTGGCGTGATTGCCGCCGGTCTGGGTTTTGTCGGGGCGCAGTACCCGGATCAATGGCCCTTTCCGGAGGCTGCCGAGCAACCGAACCCCCTGGCCGCGGCGGTTGAGGCGCAGTCGGCCCGGCTGGACGCGCTGGATGCGGCGAATGGCGACGCTGCGGCGGCAATTGCCGTGTTGCAGGGCGATGATGCGGTGGATCGGTTGACCGAAACACTTGCGGGTGTGACCGCATCGCTGGCCGATCTGGACACCCGGCTGACCGCGGTCGAGAAACTGCCGACCGGCGATGGCACCGAGGCGGCTGAAGCGGCCGCCGCCGCCTATCAGCGCGAACTGAGCGAGCTGCGCGCGATGTTCGAAGCCGAACTCGCCAAGGTCAGTGCGGTACAGCAGGACGCTCAGGCCCTTTCGGCCAGCGCGGCAACGCGTGCCGCCCTTGCCAATGTCCTGGCCGCGCTGGACAGTGGCGCGCCCTTTGACGAGGCCGCCAAGGAGCTTTCCGATGTTATCGGCGCGCCCCTGCCGGACCCGTTGCCCGAAATGGCCGCCGATGGTGTGCCGACGCTTGCCACGCTGCAGGAGAGTTTCCCGGAAGCGGCGCGGGCCGCGCTCGACATCGCCATTCGCGCGGCGGTCGAAGATGGGTCCATGGGCCGTACCCAGGCGTTCCTGCGTACCCAGTTGGGTGTGCGCTCGTTGGAACCGAAGGAGGGCGACGATGCCGACGCCGTGCTCTCGCGCGCAGAAGAGGCCCTGCGCCACGGGCAGATAACGGTCGCTCTGAGCGAGCTTTCCGCTCTGTCCAAGGCCGCGCAACCGGCGCTGGCCGATTGGATTTCCACTGCCCAGGCCCGCGCGGCGGCCCTGGATGCGGGCCAGGTGCTCGCCACCCAAGTGAACAAGTGAGGTAACGACGATGCTGTGGTCCCTGTTCAAGATCATCCTTTTCGTGGTTGCCGTTGCCGCGCTGACCATCGGGGCCGAATGGCTGATGGAAAGCGACGGCGGGCTGCTCATCCAGTTTGGAGGGTGGGAGCTGTCACTGGGCGTGCTCCAGGCGGCAATTGGTGCGGTGCTGCTGGTTGTCGTCGTCTGGCTCGGCCTGATGGTGCTGGGCTTCCTGCATGCGGTGTTCAAGTTCCTGAACGGCGATGAAACCGCCATTTCGCGCTATTTCGATCGCAACCGCGAGCAGAAGGGCTATCGCGAGGTGGGCGAGGCAATGATGGCGCTGGCCTCGGGCGACGGGGCGGCTGCTCTGTCCAAGGCCACCAAGGCCGAACGCCACCTGCAGAAGCCCGAGCTGACCACCCTGCTGGTCGCCCAGGCTGCAGAGATGCAGGGTGACAAGATCCGCGCCGATCAGGCCTACAAGAAATTGCTCGGTGACAACCGGACCCGTTTCGTCGGCGTGCGCGGGCTGATGAAGGCCGAACTGGCCAAGGGCAATACCGACGTGGCGATGAAACTGGCCGAAAAGGCCTTCGCCCTGCAGCCGCGCCATGTAGACACGCAGGACACGCTGCTGAAGTTGCAGGCCGACAATGGCGACTGGACCGGCGCGCGCCAGACCCTGGGTGCCAAGCTGAAATACGGCGCCCTGCCGCGTGATGTGCACAAGCGCCGGGATGCGGTGCTGGCCCTGTCCGAAGCGGGTGTGCTTTTGAACGGCGAGGCCGGAGAGGGTGAACAGCTCGCCGCCATCGAGGCCAACAAGCAGAGCCCCGATCTGGTGCCTGCCGCAGCCCTGGCTGCCCGCGCCCTTGTCGAACAGGGCAAGAAACGTCAGGCCGTCAAGGTGATCACCAAGGCCTGGATCGCGCAGCCCCACCCGGACCTGGCCGCCGCTTTTGCCGCGATTGAACCCGACGAGGTGCCCGCCGCGCGGCTCAAGCGCTTCCGTGCCCTGACCAAACACCGCGAGGGCGATGCGGACACCCGCATGCTGCTGGCCGAGCTGCATATCGCTGCCGAGGATTTCTCCGCCGCGCGTACGGCCCTGGGCGACCTGGCCGAAAGCCAGCCGACCCAGCGGTCGCTGACCCTGATGGCTGCAATCGAACGTGGTGAAGGGGCCGATGATGCGGTGATCCGCGCCTGGCTTGCCAAGGCCGTGACCGCCCCGCGCGGCCCGCAATGGGTCTGCGACAACTGCAATCACATCCACGGCACCTGGGTGCCGGTCTGTGACAACTGCGGCGGTTTCGACACGCTGTCCTGGAAGACCCCGCCGGAAAGCGAAGCTTCTGTCATGGCGGGTTCGGACATGTTGCCCCTGATCGTAGCTGCACCGACTTCCGATCCGACGGAGGCGGACGTCGACGTGGTGGATGGGGCGGAACAGACCGAGGCGGCAAAGTCGGATCCGGAGCGCGCGACCGAGCCGACGCCCGAACCTCCGCACGCCGATTACGTCGAACCCGACGCGCCCGTGGACGGTGAAATCCTGGCCCCGGAAGTGGAAGTGAAACACTGAGGATGGCCCCAATTTTGGGGCTATCCAATCCCTCGCGGGGATGCTAAAGACCCCGCGCGTGCCGATGTAGCTCAGCTGGTAGAGCAACGCATTCGTAAGTAGCGGGTCCGCTCGTGATTGACGTTTGAAGCCAATGAGTTAGAGAAGGCACACAGTAACTAGTAGGGCCATAGTAGGGCCAAACGAGAGAAGGATGCCGGTGTAGCTCAGCTGGTAGAGCACGTCATTCGTAATGATGGGGTCGTAGGTTCGAGTCCTATCACCGGCACCATCTCTCCTTAAATTTCTAAATATATTCAACAATTTAGGGAGTGCGGGTGTTTTTTCATCCACCCTTTTAACCACCCGTACGCGCTCCATTTCCCTCGTTACGCGTGCTTTTCGCGACATCCACTTTCGACTATCCAAACCCCATGGATGACCTCGAC
>NZ_JASBTN010000027.1 GCF_030148435.1 Aliiroseovarius sp. | reverse complement strand
TCGATCAGGTCGGCCCCGACGTGACCCGCTTCGTGATGCTCACGCGCAAGAACGACGCGCCGCTGGATTTCGATTTCGCGCGCGTGCTGGAGCAGTCGCGCGAGAACCCGGTTTTCTATGTTCAGTACGCCCATGCGCGGGTCTGCTCGGTGCTGCGCAAGGCGGGCGAGGCGGGGATCGCGGCCGATGATGCGACGCTGACGGCGGCCGATCTGGCATCGGTGTCGCACGAGGCCGAACTGGCGGTGGCGCGCAAGATCGGCGAATGGCCGCGCCTCGTCGAGATCGCCGCGCGCACCCATGAGCCGCATCGCATCGCGTTCTACCTCTACGACCTCGCGTCCGAGTTCCACGGCCTCTATCACATGGGCAAGTCGAACCCCGGCCTGATGTTCGTGCAGGAGGGTGATCCTGTTGCAACAGCGGCGAAAATCGCGCTGCCGCGTGCCGTGGCCGTTGTCATTTCCGCCGGTCTTGGTATTCTTGGCGTGACCCCGGCCGAAGAAATGCGCTGACCAAACAGGCGCTGCGGCCTCGGGGAAGAGCAGAGGCGAAGCAGTGAGCCGGCGGGATGCGTGCATCCGGCGCCGGAGGTAAGGCAGGCATGGCACAGGTCGATTGGGACGCGCAGATGCAGCCGGGTGGGATCCACCCGGACCCGCAGGCACATCATCAGGACGGGAACCCGCGGCGAGGGCGCGTACCGCTCACATCACTTGCCGGTGCGGTGCTGTCGGTGGGGCTGCTGGCGGGCGTTGGCGTCTGGGGATATGAGCTCGCGATGCGCGACGTTACCGGTGTGCCGGTTGTGCGGGCGCTGGAAGGACCGATGCGGGTTCAGCCTGCGGATCCCGGTGGAACCGCCGCCGAACATCAGGGGTTGGCGGTGAACGCCGTTGCCGCCGAAGGAGGGGCCGCGCGCCCGGCCGATACCCTGACCCTGGCCCCACAGGCCGCCGAGCTGACGGCCGAGGACAGTCCGGCCAACCCGAACGCCGCCGCTGCGGTTGCCGCGGCGCCCATGCCCGGGCGGGGCGCCGGGCCCGAAAACCTGGCCTCTGCAAGCGATCTTGCCGTGCTGGCGGCACTGGAAACCGATGGCACCGAGGGGGCCACCCAGGCGCTGGCCGGCACCCTGGCTGACAGCCTGTCCGAAACGACAGCAGCGTCGCGCGAAACCACGACGGCGCCTTCGTCCACCGAGGCTGTCGCGGTCGCGCCAGAGGCCACGTCCCCCGCGATGCCCGATGCCCAAAACGGACGTATCGCCGACGATGTGCCCGGTGTGCGCCGGTCGCCACGTCCCATCCGCCGCCCCGCCGCGCTGGCCATCGCGGCCTCCGTCTCGGTGTCGGCCCGCGGCGGTACAAGCCCTTCCACCGCCCCCGTGGCCAACGCTGCCGCGATGGACGAAATCGACCCGACCAGCCTGCCCGCGGGCACGCGCCTGGTGCAGTTGGGGGCGTTTGACAGCCCGCAGGTCGCGCGCTCGGAATGGGTCAGGCTGGCTGCCCGGTTCGAAGACTACATGGGCGGCAAGACCCGGGTGATCGAAGAGGCGCAATCGGGTGGCAAGACCTTCTACCGCCTGCGCGCCCACGGCTTTGCCGACCTGTCGGACGCACGCCGCTTCTGCTCGGCCCTGTTGGCCGAGAAAGCCGCCTGCATCCCGGTAATGACCCGGTAACATGGCCCGGATCGGCGCCTATATCCTGGGCTGCGAGGGGCTGAGGCTGTCGCGCGAAGAGCGGGATTTCTTCGAACGGGTGCAGCCCTGGGGCTTCATCCTCTTTGCCCGCAATGTGGCCGATCCCGACCAGCTGCGTGGACTGACCGCCGAACTGCGCGGCGCGGTCGGGCGAAATGCCCCGATCTTCATCGACCAGGAGGGCGGGCGCGTGGCCCGTCTGGGGGCGCCCTATTGGCGCGAGTGGCTGCCTGCGCTGGACCAGGTGACACAGAACAGGCGTGGTGCCGTGCGGTCGATGTATCTGCGCTACCGGCTTATCGCCGAGGAGCTGCGCAGCATCGGCATCGACGGCAATTGCGCGCCGCTTGCGGACATCGCCAACCCCGACACCCATCCGATCCTGATGAACCGCTGTTACGGCGAGGATGTGATCAAGGTGGCCGAGATCGCCGGATCGGTGGCCCAGGGTCTGGTCGATGGCGGCGTTCTGCCGGTGCTGAAACACATTCCCGGCCATGGCCGGGCAACCGCCGACAGCCATCTTGAACTGCCACGTGTGAACACCCCGGCGCGGGAGCTGAAATGGTCAGATTTCATGGCGTTCGAACCGCTGAACTGGCTGCCCCTGGGCATGACCGCCCATGTGGTGTTTGACGCGATAGACCCGGAACACTGCGCCACTGTCAGTCCGGCGATGATGGAGGTGATCCGCAGCCAGATCGGCTTTGCCGGCTGCCTGATGTCCGATGATATCTCGATGCAGGCACTGGACGGGCCCCTGTCGCTCAGATCCCGTGCCGCGCTGCGGGCGGGCTGCGACCTGATCCTGCATTGCAATGGCCAGATGGAAGAGATGGCGGAGGTCGTCGATGCCTCCGGCTGGCTCGGTGGTGAGGCGCTGGAACGGGCAGAGAAGGCCCTGACCTGGCGCCGCCCGCCGGAGCCCATTGACATTGCCGCGCTGGAAGCCGAATTTCAGAGCCTGATGATGGGTGGTCGGGCTTTGGATGGCTGAAGAACAGCAGGATGCGTTTGAACCGGATGTGATGAGTGTTTCGGAACGCATGGCGGCCGAGGCACTGATCGTCGACGTGGACGGGTTCGAAGGACCGCTCGACCTGCTCCTGACCCTGTCGCGCACCCAGAAGGTCGACCTGCGCAAGATCTCGGTGCTGCAACTGGCCGAGCAGTATCTGCAATTCGTGGACCGCGCCCGCAAGCTGCGGCTGGAACTGGCTGCCGATTACCTGGTCATGGCGGCCTGGCTGGCCTTTCTGAAATCCCGCCTGCTGTTGCCCCCGGATCCGACGGAAGAAGGGCCATCGGGCGAGGAACTGGCCGCCCATCTGGCCTTTCAGCTGGAACGCCTGCAGGCGATGCGTGACAGTGCCGCCAAGCTGATGGCGCGCGACCAGCTGGGGCGCGACTTCTTTGCCCGGGGCATTCCCGAGGACGTCACCCGGGTGCGCCGCGTGACCTATACCGCGACGCTTCTGGACCTGATGCAGGGCTATGCGCGCATTCGCACCAAGGATGAATTCCGCCCCTTCGTCATGGACCGCGAGGCGATCCTGACCATGGAACAGGCGCTGGAACGCATGCGCGGGCTGATCGGCTTTGCGGGCGACTGGACCGACCTGACCTCATACCTGCCCGAAGGCTGGGAGATGGACCCGAAGAAACGCCGCTCGGCCACCGCTGCCAGCTTTGCCGCCTCGCTGGAGCTGGCCAAGGCGGGTGCAATCGAAATCCGGCAGGGCGAGACCTTCGCCCCCATTCAAATCCGTAGGAAACCCGAATGAGCGAGACCGAGCTGGACCAGGAAGAAAGCCTGTTCGAAGCCCCGCCGATGGGCGAACAGGAGCGCATGGTGGAGGCGATCCTGTTTGCCTCGGCCGAACCGGTCAGCGTTGCCGACATGGAGGCGCGCATGCCCCATGGGTCCGACCCCGCCGAGGCCCTGGTTCACCTGCGCAAGCGTTATGAGGGGCGGGGTGTGAACCTGGTGCGCGTCGGTGACGCCTGGGCCATACGCACGGCGACCGACCTTGGCTATCTCATGCAGAAGGAAACGGTCGAGACGCGCAAGCTCAGCCGGGCGGCGATCGAAACACTGGCGATCATTGCCTACCACCAGCCGGTGACGCGGGCTGAAATCGAGGAAATCCGCGGCGTGTCGGTGTCGCGCGGCACCATCGACCAACTGATCGAGATGGAGTGGATTCGCTTCGGGCGCCGCCGCATGACGCCGGGCCGCCCGGTCACTTTCGTGGTGACGCCCGACTTCCTGGACCACTTCGGCCTGGAAAGCGCGCGCGACCTGCCGGGGCTGAAGGAACTGCGCTCGGCGGGGCTTCTGGAAAGCCGCCCGCCGCCGGGGATGATGCCCGGGCCCGAGCTGGAGGAGGAAGACGAGACGGGGGAAGGCCAGTCGGAACTGTTCGAGGACTGACGCGGATGCCGTGTCTCAAGAGCTCAAAATTATGAAATAGTTTTCGGAGGCGCGGCGATGGCCGCTGGCGCGGCCACACGTGGTGCTGCCAGGGGTGCGCCCGTCGCGAGGGTGTCATTTGCCCGCTGCGTTCGACCGGGGGCTTTGCCCCCGACGGCCTGACGGCCTCCCCCCAGGATATTTGTGGAAAGATGAAAGGGCGGGGGTGGCATCCCCGGTGCGCGACCGGCGCCCCGGGTTTTCCTCGAAAACGCCCATTTCGTGGTATAAGAGCAGGCAGAGCAGAGCGAGGAGAGGTGGCATGAACCTCAATCAGATCGTCAACATGATCCTGCGCCGGGTAATGCGGCAGCTGATCCGCAAGGGTGTCGACAAGGGCATCGGCATGGCCGCGGGTGGGCGGAGCGCGCGAAGCGGGGATGACATGACGCCCGAGGAACGCAAACGCGCCCGGGCCGCGAAGGAAACCGCGCGCAAGGCCAAGCGGGCCGCCCGTCTGGCGCGGCGCATGCGTTGAGCCCTCGGGGAAAGTGACGTGGTGCGGGGCGCCCGTACCCGGGTCATGCGAGGATCGGAGCAGACCGCAGGAGGTTTGCCGGCATTCATTTCCCTTGATCGGCCTAACCGACGATCAAACCTGTGCGGTGTCTTGCTTTGCCGGGCGAATATCGGGTTCCTGTTCCGAGACACGGGTGCGTGTCGGGCCCAATGCGTTCGGGGTGCGGGGGTGATGCGGCGGTAACTGACCTTCTCATGGGGCAATGGAAACCGCCTGTTCCGGACGGGGCCGTGAGGCGGGCCGGTCACATGCGGAAATGCTTGGACAGCTTCAGCCCCTGACCCTGGTAGTTCGACTTGATGTCCTGGCCATAGAGCGCCTCGGGAACCGCGCTCATGCGTTCGTAGACCAGCCGTCCGACCACCTGGCCGTGTTCCAGGACGAACGGAGCCTCGTGGCAGCGGACTTCCAGAACCCCGCGTGATCCGGCGCCCCCGGCGGCGTCATAGCCGAAACCGGGATCGAAGAACCCTGCGTAGTGCACGCGGAATTCACCCACCATGGCCAGGTAGGGCGCCATTTCGGCGGCGCAGTCGGGCGGGATGGCAATCGCCTCGCGCGAGACCAGGATATAGAAGGCGCCGGGGTCGAGGATGATCCGCCCGTCGGAGGTGCGGACCTCCTCCCAGTAGTCCGCAGGGTCGTAATGGGCCAGTTTCGACAGGTCCACCACGCCGGTGTGGCGCTTGGCGCGGTAGCCGACAAGATCGCCGCCTTGCGGGCGCAGGTCGACGGAAAAGCCCAGCCCCTCGGAGATCACCGGTTCGCCAGAGACAATCGGGCTGCGGGCGTGCACCTGGTGCAGTTCGCCATCCGCGAGCACGGTCTTGCCCTTCCGGAAGATCACCTGGTTCAGGAGCTGCCCGGGCTGGGCCACCACGGAGAAGCTCTGCGGGCAGATCTCGGCGTAGAGCGGCCCGTCATAGCCCTCCTGCACACGGTCGAATTCAATGCCGTTGTCGGTAATGACGCGGGTCATCAGGTCGACGCGGCCGATCGAGCTTTTGGCCGAAGCCGCTGCCGTCATGCCTTCGGGGAGCGCCAGGCGTTCCATCAGCGGCACCACATAGACACAGCCCTTTTCCAGCACCGCACCACCGGTCAGGGTGATCTCGTGCATGGTGAGTTCGTCCAGCCGATCGGTCACGGTCGATCCCTTGCCCGGCAGGAAGGAGGCACGCACGCGATAGGCGGTGTCGCCCAGGCGCAGATCAAGGCTGGCGGGTTGAATCTGTTCGTTCAGGATCGGGGAAGAGGCGGCAATCGCACCTTCGGTGATCATCTGGCGGATCTGGTGATCGGCCAGAACGCCGGTCTTCAACGTGGCACCCATATACGTCCCTCCTGCGGATACAAAAACACCCGCCGGAGAACCCGGCGGGCGGTTTTGTTGGTCGGGCTAGCAGGACTCGAACCTGCGACCTTCCGTCCCCCAGACGGACGCGCTACCAGGCTGCGCCATAGCCCGACGTGAGGCTCTTCATAGCGTTTTTCGCGGGCAGGGCAAGCAGCAAAACGCAAGTTTTTCACCTTTTCGCCTATTGCATTCCGCGGCGCGGGGCCTCGCGTTTCATACGGCCCGACAGCTCCTGCAACCGGTCGCCAAGCGCGCGCATCTGGGCGGGCGATCCTTGCGGCGAACGGGTTGCCAGCCGACGCATCCGGGCGGCCAGCGAAGGACCGGCGGGGGAGATGTCACCCTCGTCAGGGTCCGCCGGGATATGCGAGATATCCACGGCGGCGGAGGGGGGCGGGGAGGGGGCGATCTCTGCCTCGTCCGGGCTGTCTGGATCCTCCCGGGTCTGAACGCTGTCTTCTTCCGGGGGGGCTGATTGCTGTTCCGCCTGTTCCCGCACGGCGTCCGATGCCAGGTCTGCAACCGCGTCCGCGACCGTATCCGCCACGATTTCGGAGACGCGATTCGTGACCGTGCCGGGGTCCGGCTGCCCGGGGGGGGGCATGTCGGTTGCCTTCGGGGAGGCAGCGGCCACGGGCCCTTCTGCATCAGCGGTATCCGCCTCACCCTCTGCCGGTGTGGCACGTGGAGTTTCAGCAAGATCCGACGACGGGACCGCGGCGTCTTCGGCGCCGGTTTGGTGCGGCGTGTCGCCGGAGGCCGGGGGCGCGGTGAACCCGGCGCCATGCGAGTGGAATTCGACCGCGTCGGAGCTTTCCAACACTTCGTCGCGGCTCAGATCCTGTGAGGCGGGTGCGGTGTGGGCACCGAAATCGAAGCCCGGTTGCGCCGGCACGGCGGGCGCCTCGGCGCCCGGGCTCGGTTCCGCATGCGGCGGCGTGTCGGCCGGTTGCTCGTCTGCCGTTCCGGGCGGCGTAGCGGCGAGTTTGTCCTCAGCGGTGGTAGACGGTTCGGTCGGTGTGTCGGGTGTCGGTTGGGATGTCGGATCGGGTGACGCTTCCTGTTCCGCGGCGGGTTTGCGCAGTTCGACCACATTGGAAGGGGCCATATCCACGACCGGCCCCTTGTCCAGCGGCGGTGACATGGCGGCGACATGTTTCACGCCCTCTTCGCGCAAGAGTTTCTGCACCCCGCGGATGGTGATGCCGTCATCATGCAGAAGCTTGCGGATCCCGCCCAGAAGCTCCATGTCCGCCGGGCGATAATAGCGCCTCCCTCCGGCCCGTTTCACCGGCTTCACCTGGGCAAAGCGGCTTTCCCAGAAGCGCAGAACATGGGTGGGCACGCCAAGCCATTCGGCCACCTCGCTGATGGTCCGAAAGGCATCGGGAGACTTCTTTTCCATGATCCTGACCGTATCGTTGGTGCTGCTCGTTCTTCACACGATGCCTTCGGGGCGAACGTCCCGCCCCCGGGGGTGCATCAGCCCTTGTTGCCGTCCGCCACGCGGTCCTTCATCAGGTGCGAGGGGCGGAACGTCAGAACCCGGCGCGGCAGGATCGGGACTTCCTGGCCGGTCTTGGGGTTGCGGCCCACGCGGGCGGCCTTGTCGCGGACCGAAAAGGTGCCGAAGGAGCTGATCTTGACGCTTTCGCCATCCGCCAACGCATCGGACATGTGGTTCAGAACGCTTTCCACCAGCTGCGCGCTTTCGTTGCGCGACAGGCCGACTTCGCGGAAAACGGCTTCGCTCAGATCCATGCGTGTCAATGTCTTGGTCATTCTATCCCCCGGAAATTCCTGATGGCGTGTTGCAGGGAAGAATGCGGGGATCGGTTTTCCGAGTCAATATCAACGGGTTGTGAAACCCGGTTCATGCGCCGATTGAGGGGGGGGTGAGGCCGAATTACCAGCGCAGAACCACGGCTCCCCAGGCCAGACCGCCGCCGATTGCCTCTGTCACCAGCAAATCGCCCTCATTGATCTTGCCCTCGGCCTTGCCCACGGAGAGCGCCAGGGGAATCGATGCGGCAGAGGTGTTGCCATGATCCTGCACCGTGACGATGACGCGATCCATCGGTACACCCATCTTCTTGGCCGTGCCCTGGATGATGCGGATATTGGCCTGGTGCGGCACGATCCAGTCGACATCGTCGTCGGTCAGACCGGCTTTCTCCAGCGCGGTTTCAGCGGTTTCGGTCAGCTTGCCCACCGCCTGGCGGAACAGCTGGTTGCCCTGCATGCGCAGGTGGCCCGATTTCTGGGTGGTCGAGACGCCGCCATCGACATAGAGCATGTCGCGCAGGCGGCCATCGGAGTTCAGGTCGGCGGACAGAATGCCACGATCTGAATTCTTGCCCGTGCCCTCCTGCGCCTCGATCACCAGTGCCCCGGCGCCGTCGCCGAACAGCACGCAGGTGGCGCGGTCGGTCATGTCCAGAATGCGCGAGAAGGTTTCGGCCCCGATCACCAGGGCGCGTTTGACCTGGCCCGAGGCGATCAGCGCGTTGGCATTGGTCAGGGCAAAGACGAAACCGGCGCAGACCGCCTGAACGTCGAAGCCGAAACCGCGGCTCATGCCCAGCTGGTTCTGGACCATCGTGGCAACCGAGGGGAAGGTGAGGTCCGGGGTCGAGGTGGCGACGATCACCAGATCGATGTCGTCAGGCTCGAGCCCGGCGTCCTTCAGGGCGGCCTTGGCGGCTGAGGTGCCCATGTGCGAGGTGGTTTCGCCTTCGGCTGCGAAATGGCGCCGTTCGATGCCCGAGCGCGTGCGGATCCATTCATCCGACGTGTCCACAAGCTCTTCGAAATGGGAATTCGGAACCACCCGTTCGGGCAGGTAATGCCCAACCCCGGTTACAACGGCGCGTATCGTCATTCCGCCTGCTTACCCTCTTGGCCCACTGGGCTTTGTTGTCGCCTCGGGGTCTCATGCCCCGGCATCACGGCATCCTGACGCGGAGCGGAGGCGGATGCAACCCGTGCCGCCAGTTTCTGCGTGAAGCCGCCTTCGGCCAGGCGGAAGGCCAGTTTCACGGCGGCCGAGACACCGGTTGCGTCGGCCGAACCGTGGCTTTTCACCACCGTGCCGTTCAACCCCAGGAATACGCCGCCGTTGACCCGGCGCGGGTCGATGCGTTTCGACAGGCGGCGCAGCGAGGTCATCGCCAGAAGGGCCGCGATTCGGGACAGCGGCGTTGCCTTGAACGCCTCGCGCAGCAGGTCGCCCACCAGGGTAGCGGTGCCTTCGCCGGTTTTCAGGGCGATGTTGCCAGTAAAGCCGTCGGTCACGATCACGTCCACATTCGCGCCGGGGATGTCGCCCCCTTCGACGAAACCGACGAAGTCGAAATTGGCGCCGGGGGCAGCGGCGTCAATCATCTCATGCGCCGCCTTCAGCTCGGCCCGGCCCTTGTGCTCCTCGGTGCCGACGTTCAGCAGCCCGATGCGGGGACGGGGCAGGCCCAGACCGTTGCGCGCGTAGGACGCCCCCATCAGCGCATATTGCAGCAGGTCGCCTTCATCGGCGCGCACATCGGCGCCGACGTCCAGCATGACATTGAAGCCGCCCGGGTTGCGCGAGGGCCAGAGGCAGGCGATGGCCGGGCGGTTCACCCCGGGCAGCTTGCGCAGACGCACCATCGACAGGGCCATCAGCGCGCCGGTATTGCCGCAGGAGACAGCCACGTCGGCCTCGCCCTGTTTTACCGCGTCCACGGTGGACCACATCGAGGTCTGCTGCCCCTTGCGCATCACCTGGCTGGGTTTGGCGTCCATGGTCACGACCTCGTCGCAATGACGGATCTCGCAGACCTCGGCGAGGTCGCGGCGCTTGGCCAAAAGTTTTTCGAGATGAGGTTTGTCGCCATGCAGGATGAACCCGATGTCGGGGTTCTTGTCTGCCGACAAGGCAAGACCGGCGACTACTGCCGCCGGTCCGCGGTCGCCACCCATGGCGTCGACCGAAATGATGGTGCGTTTCGTGCTGCTGCTCGTGCCGGTCACGGTCATACCTTACCCTGTTCGGGCTTTTTTGCCCTGTTCAGGTTCTGTACTGACATGCCGCACGGGCGGCGACAAGGGGCGGCTTACGCCGCGTCCTCGTCGTCGAACTCGGCCTCGTCCACCATGGCAACGACTTCCTTGTCGTCATAGTGGCCGCAGGACGGGCACACGTGGTGGGGGCGCTTCAGCTCGCCGCAGTTCGAACATTCGTTCGGGTTCGCGCCTTCCAGGGCGTGGTGCGAGCGGCGGTTGTTGCGGCGCGACTTGGATACTTTGTTCTGTTGGACAGCCATGTCTCAACCCATTCGTTCGGGGGCCCCGGGGCCCGGTTTTGTCGTGTGTCTCGTCGGTTTCCGGCGCGTATACGCCCATCGTGTGGCGCGCCGCAACCCGGTTTGTTCATGAAGGCCGCGAAAATACAGCGAATTGCCGGTTTGGCAAGCGAATTATCGGGTCAAGTCACCGCATGCCCGGGGGCGGGACGCCTTGGCGGGCTTGTCAGCCCTCGTCCTCGCCCCCCTCATCGGAATCACTTCCCGACCCCAGCGCCGCCTTCAGCGCGGCCAGGCCGGCGAAGGGTTTGGTGTCCTCGTCGGTCATCGCCTGTTTGCCCGGTTCGGTGAAATTCACCTGTTTCAGGCTCGCCCCTTCGGCCTGCGGATAGAGCGGGATGGCCAGCGCCAGCGCCTCCAGCGCGACCATGCCCAGGTCGATCACCTCTCCAAGCGGTTCCTCGCCGGGATCCTCGGGCATCTCGGCCTCGCTTGCGGTTTCGGGCTCCAGCGCGGCCCGCCAGCTGCGCTCAATGTCTTCCTCAAGGCGCGTGGTGACAGGTTCCAGAGTGATCACGCAGGGTTGGATCACCGTGGCGCCCATGCGCCCGGTAAAGCGCCAGTCATGTTTTCCAAGGGGTGCGAGCTTGCCGGTCAGGCGCATCTTGCGCAGCCCGTCGAGCCCCAGTTCGGCGGCGATGGCGGCCAGGGTAGATGTATCTGGCACCAGTTCGATCTCGACCACCCGGCCCTGCGGCAGGTCGGAGGGCCGGATCGGGTGGCTCAGCGAAGCGGGGTTTTGCGGGGCAGAAGGCGGGGAAGACTGGCTCATCTGGTTTTCGTTCCTTGCGGCTTGCATGATCCTTGGGTAAGCGGATAGGGATACAGGGATTACTTCGCAAGGGGGCGACATGTCCATACAGCGCAGCATTGTCAAAGGATTGACGGGTTTGGCCATCATCGCGGTGCTGTCCGCCTGTTCCGCCACCTACCGCAACCACGGCTATGCCCCCAGTGAAGAAGAGCTGTCATTCGTGGTGGTTGGCGTTGATACCCGCGATACCGTGGCCGCCGCGTTCGGCAAGCCCGGCACGGCAGGGCTGCTGACCGAAGGTGGCTGGTACTATGTGCAGAGCCGGTTCAAGTCTTTCGGGCCGCGCAAACCCGAAGAGATCGAGCGCGAACTGCTGGCCGTCAGTTTCGACGAGGACGGTGTGGTGGAGAATATCGAACGATTCGGGCTTGAGGACGGCCGGGTCGTGGTCCTGTCGCGCCGCGTGACCGACAGCAACATCAAGGGTGTGAGCTTCATCCGCCAGCTGTTGGGCTCGATCGGCCGTGTGAACGCCGAAGACCTGCTGTAACCTGCCACCTTCGGACGCGGGGGGGCCAGGCGCCCTCCGGAAGCAGGGGCCAGGCGCCCTCCGGGCGCGGGCTCAGCCCTCCGGCTCGTCCGGTTTGAAATCCAGCGCCACCCCGTTGATGCAATAGCGCATGCCGCCACGATCGGGCGGGCCGTCCGGAAAGACATGTCCCAGGTGCGCGTCGCAGCGGGCACAGGTGACTTCGGTGCGGACCATGCCATGGCTGGTGTCGCGATGCTCGTCGATGCCGGCGCCTTCGGCCGGGGCGGTGAAGGAGGGCCAGCCGCAGCCACTTTCGAATTTCTCGTCCTTGGTGAACAGGGGCGCCCCGCAGCAGGTGCAGGTGAACGCGCCCGGACCCTCGGCGAACCCGGGATGCGAAAAGGGGCGTTCCGTGGCCGCCTCTCGGGTTACGCGATAAGTCAGATCATTCAACTGCGCGCGCCATTCGGCCGCAGACTTCGTCACCTTGTCGTTCATGCCGTCCCCCTTTCGGTCGATTCGCGTGGCACACACCTGTCGCATCTTGTGCGTACATGGGTGTGAGGACATATTTAGGCCGGTGGCGGGAATGCGCCAAGGGGCCGGCAGAGGCCCGGAGATCACGATGCCGACATTGACCAAGGGGCGCTATGTCGCCCGTCTGGCGGAAACGCAGACCGACGTCGCAGTGGCCCAGGCCCTGCGCCATCGCTGTTTTGTCGACCCGCAGGGCGCGGGGCTGGATGCCGACGGCTTTGACGGGGTCTGCGCCCATGTGCTGGTCGAAGAGGGCCAATCCGGCGCCCTTGTCTGCTGTTTCCGCCTCATGCCGCTCGACAGCGGGGCAGCGATCGGAGGCAGCTACTCGGCCCAGTTCTATGATCTTGGCGCGCTGGAGGCGTTTACCGGCCGCATGGTCGAAATGGGCCGTTTCTGCATCGCCCCCGAGGCCCGCGACCCCGATATCCTGCGCGTCGCCTGGGGCGCCATGACCCGGTTCGTGGATGACCGGGGCATCGAGATGCTGTTCGGTTGCTCCAGCTTCAGCGGCACGGACGAAGCCGCCTATCTGGACGCCTTCGCCTTGCTCAAGCATCGTCACCTGGCGCCGAATTGCTGGTTGCCGCGGGTCAAGGCGCCGCGTGTCATTCGCTTTGCCCAGACGCTTCGGCGCAAGCCCGACGCGCAACGGGCCATGCGGACCATGCCGCCGCTTCTGCGCACCTATCTGCTGATGGGCGGCTGGGTCAGCGATCACGCGGTGGTGGATACGGAGCTGAACACGCTGCATGTCTTTACCGGGCTCGAGATTGCCGCCGTGCCGCCGGCCCGCGCCCGTTTGTTGCGCGCCGTGGCCGGTCAGGCGGGCCTGCGGCGTTGACGAAGGCGGCACAACAGCCTACCTCGCCCCCATGGCACGTATACCCCTTCTTCAGCTCACCGACATTTCCCTGACCTTCGGCGGCGATCCCGTGTTCGACGGGCTCGACCTTGTGGTGCAGCCCGGCGACCGCGTGGCGCTGGTCGGGCGCAACGGGTCAGGCAAGTCCACCCTGATGAAAGTCATGGCGGGGCTGGTCGAACCGGATCGCGGCGAACGCATCCTGCCGCCGGGCATCACCACCGGCTACATGCAGCAGCACCCGGATCTGTCCGGTTTTGCCACCCTTGGCGATTTCGCGGCTTCCGATCTTGAGCCGGGCAGCGAATACCTGGTCGAACGTGTGGCCGAGGGGCTGAAGTTCGAACCCGACACGGATGTGTCCACCGCCTCGGGCGGGGAACGCCGCCGCGCGGCGCTGGCCAAGCTGCTGGCCGAAGCGCCCGAGCTGATGCTGCTGGACGAGCCGACCAACCACCTTGATATCGAGGCGATCACCTGGCTGGAACGCGAACTCAGCTCGACCCGCGCGGGTTTCGTGCTGATCTCGCACGACCGCGCCTTCCTGCGCGCGCTGACCCGCGCCACGCTGTGGATCGACCGCGGACAGGTGCGCCGGCAGGAGAAGGGATTCGAGGCTTTTGAAGCCTGGCGCGACAAGACCTGGGACGAAGAAGACCAGCAGCGCCACAAGCTCGACCGCAAGATCAAGGCCGAGGCCCGCTGGGCCGTCGAAGGCATCTCGGCCCGACGCACCCGCAACCAGGGCCGCCTACGCGCGCTACATGCGATGAAGGCTGACCGGGCCGCGCAGATCAAACGGCAGGGAAGCGCCGAAATGGCGCTGGAGTCGGGGCCGAAATCGGGCCGTCGAGTGATTGAGGCAAAAGGAATTTCAAAGACTTATGGCGAGAAGCTCATCCTTAAATCCTTCGACCTGCGCATCATGCGCGGCGACCGGGTGGCCCTGGTCGGCCCCAATGGTGCGGGAAAGACGACGCTTCTGAAGATGCTCATCGGGCAGGAGGCGCCGGACGCGGGCACGGTCACTCTGGGCACGGGGATCGAAATGGCGGTCTTCGACCAGAACCGCGCGACCCTGGATGACGACGCCAGCCTGTGGGAGAACCTGACCCATGACCCGACCATGGGAATCTCGGGCCGCTCGGACCAGATCATGGTGCGTGGAAATCCGAAACATGTGGTGGGCTATCTGAAGGAATTCCTGTTCGACGAGGCCCAGGCCCGCGCGCCTGTGCGCAGCCTCTCGGGCGGGGAAAAGGCGCGGCTGATCCTCGCCAAGATCATGGCGCGGTCATCGAACCTGCTGGTGCTGGACGAACCGACCAACGACCTGGATGTGGAAACTCTGGACCTGCTGCAGGAGCTGTTGGGCGACTATGACGGCACGGTCATTCTGGTCAGCCACGACCGGGACTTTCTGGATCGCGTGGCGGCGACAACCATCGCCATGGAGGGCGACGGGCGCGCGACGGTTTATGCGGGCGGCTGGACGGACTACCGGGCGCAGAGGGGCGAAACGGCCGCGGCGAAAGTCTCCAAGCCCGCGAAAGCCCCGAAGAAAGAGGCCAAACCCGCCGCGCCCACGCCCCCCAAGGCAGGGCTGTCCTATGTCGAACAACACCGCCTGGAAGCGCTTCCCGCGGAACTGGAACGCCTGGAGGCGGAGATAGCCAGGCTGGAACAGTTCCTGGCCGACCCGGAGCTGTTCACCAAGGAACCGGTGAAATTCCAAAAAGCGTCGGAAGGGCTGGTCGAACGGCAGCAGAAGCTGGCCGCGTCGGAAGAGGAATGGCTGGAACTGGCGGAGAAGGCCGAGGGGTAGGGGCCGGGAAACCGCTGCGGTATCCATCACCATGCCCCCCTGCAGCAGCAAACTGCCGCAGGGGACCGTCCCGGGCTCAGCCCGGCAGGTGGATGTTGAACCGCTTGCGAATCTCGGCGTCCAGAACCGGGTTCAGCCGGGCGGCGGAGGGTTCTGACAGGATTGCCTCCTTGCGGGCGGTGGCCAGGTCCAGCAGGTCCGGTTTGCCTAACTCGGCCCATTCCTTGGGCGAGGTGCGGCTTCCCAGGGCGGGATAGGCGAATTCGGTCTCCATCAGGCGCAGCGTCTTGTCTGCGCCCAGATAGTGGCCCGGCCCGTCCAGGCAGACCGATTTCATCAGCTCGATGTCGACGCTGTCCTCGGTCACTTCGATCCCGCGCACGCAGCGCAGTGCCTGGCCGATGATGTCGTCCCCCAGGATCAGGCTTTCGTGGCAGAAGCCCAGCAGGGAGGCGTGCATGCCCGCCGCCTCGTACACCATGTTGAGACCGGACAGACCCGCCATGACGTTCGAGCACATCTGCTCCCACCCGGCCTGCATGTCGGGCAGTTTCGCGTCCGAGAACCCCGCCGCGGCCCCGCCGGGCAGGCCGTAGAACCGGTGCATCTGGGCGCAGCCCGCGGTCAGCAGCGCCTGTTCGCCCGAGCCACCGGACATCGAGCCGGTGCGCAGGTCGACGACGAAGGGCCAGGTGCCGAAGATCGCGGGATGACCCGGTTTGATCGCGTTCACGTAGCACACTCCGGCCAGGCATTCCGCCACGGCCTGCACGATGGCGCCCGCCAGCGTCGGCGGGGCGGTGGCGGTGGCCATGCCCGCCGACAGCAGCAATACGGGCATACCGGCGGCGATGACCTTCTCCATCACCTTGCAGCTTTCGGTGGCAAACTTCATCGGTGGCACGACGAAACAGTTCGAATTCGACACGAAGGGACGCTCGCGCCACTTGTCCTCGCCGCCTGCGATCATGTGCAGAAGTTCGATGCCGTCATCAACGAAATCGGGCTCGGTGAAGGAAGTGCCGACATGTTTGGTGGTGCCCGAGACCGAGGCGTAGATCGAGTTCAGGTCCATCTCGCGGTTGTCGGGAATGTCGCGGCAGACCATCGGGCGCTGCAGGAAGTGGATATTGTCCAACTTGTTCACGATGCGGGCGGCGTCATGCAGGTCCTGCACCGTGCTGTCGCGGTATTCGCGGCCATGGGCGTCGACCAGGTGCACTGCGGCCCCGGCGGTACCGTAATGCACACGCGCGCCGCTCAGGTCCAGGTCATGTTGGCCGTCGCGGCTGTGAAGGGTGATGTCCTTGGCTGCCTTGGCCAGCATGTCCTCGACCATGGCACGGGGGAAATAGAGCCGCCCCTCGCGGTAGTCGCAACCGGCCTTGGTCAGAATCTCGACACCGCTTTCGGGCGCGTCGCCCAGGCCGATCTGTTCCAGCGCGTCCAGGGCGGCCTGGTGGATGCGCTCCATGCCGGCCTGGGTCAGGGGCTGGTACTGGCCACCTTCCAGGCCCGCACGAATGGGGCGTTGATCTTTCGAGATGGGGGCGGCCCGCAGGGCCTTACGGGCGGCACGACCGCCGGAACGGCGGGAGGGTTTCATTGAGGTCATGATTTGGTCCGTGATTTGGGAATTGGGGAAAGGGTGGGCTTACGCCACGCCCGGTCGCCCCCGTGCGGCACGGCCCCGCTCGGCCCCGATGGTCACGACGACCAGGGCGATTTTCCACAACATGCGATCCATGCGCTCCTCCGGACTTTCAGCTTGGCGAAGGAAATGCGACAGGTCTGGTCTGTTTGCGTCATTCGTGCCGGGGCACGCATTTTTTGGAAAAGCCGTCAGGCTGCGGCCACGGTGACGACCGCCGCATAGTGGGTCGAGGCCGCCGCCAGCACCATTCCGTGCCAGATCGCCCGGTTGAACGGCCAGTCGTCGCGGTGGTGAAACAGGGTGCCCAGCGTATAGGTCAGACCTCCCACAACGATCAGCACCGAGGCTGCCACCGGCAACGCCTTCACCATCGGGACGACGGCGATGAGCGCCAGCCAGCCCTGCACAAGGTAAAGCACGTGGGTCGTGCGATAGAACCGGTGGAAGAAGAAGAGCTTCAGGAACACGCCGACAACGGCGATGCCCCAGGCCGCCGAAGCCAGGGCCACGCCTTTGGCCCCGCCGATGCCGATCAGCGCCATTGGCGTGTAGGTGCCCGCGATCATGATGAAGATTGCCGCGTGGTCGAAACGGCGCAGCACCGCGCGGGCGCCCGGGTGCAGGCACATGTTGTAGGCGGCCGAAAAGGCGAAGGTGGCGATGAGGCCGATGGCGTAGATGATCAGCGCAGGGATATGGCCGCCCGGCGCGGTCATGGCCGCCCAGATCACCAGCGCGATCGCGCCGATCAGCGCCGCCGCCACCCCCAGCCCATGCACGATCCCGTCTGCCAGGTGTTCGCCAAAGCTGTGATCCAGACCGTATTTCTTCATGTTGCCTCCCGTCCCCATTCTAGGCCGGGAAACGGTCAAGGCGAGGATGACGTGGCGTAGGCGCGGTCACAACTTTGCGACTCGGGTTTCTCTACCAACGTCCCGAGGCACCGCCGCCCGAACTGCGCCCGCCACCAAAACCACCGCTCGTTCCACCGCCTCCGCCGGAGCGCGAGGAGGAGGACGAGAGCCGCGAAATCAGGTAGGTCGTGACGGTTTCGTGGTCGCAATGGCGGCAGGTCACAGTCTTGCGCCCCTGGCCCGGATGAAGGGTCGACGCGGGCTGGACGGTTTCCTTTTGCGTGCGCATGCCGCGCAATCCACAGCTTGGGCATCTGCGAAACCGGTCCAGGATGCGCTGACCAAACAGGAACAGCGCCAGGACGGCCCCTGCAATGGCAACGAACAGCCCGACATTGACGTTGTCGGCCTGCGGTCCCGACAGGGCCTCTGCCGGGGGCTCGCGTCCTTCGGCAAAGGGCTGGACGATCCATTCGATCACCCGGTCCGTCCCGTTCAGGATGCCGGTGGCATAGTCGCCCTGCTTGAAATGCGGCAACATGTCGAGGCCGATGATATATTCGGCAGCGATATTGTAATCGCGCCCATAGCCCTCGCCCAGTTCGATGCGCATGTCGCGGTCCCGGGTCAGGATCAGGATCAGGATGCCGTCGTTGCGATTGGCATTGCCGATGCCCCAGTCGTTGAAGAGGCCTGTTGCGAAATCCTCCAACCGACTGCCGGGCACCCAGGTCTCGCGGGTGTCGAGAGTGAGCACGGTCATGTCGACCCCGGTCGCCTCGCGCAGCTCGGTGAGGCGTGCGCGCAGGGTCAGCTCGGTAGCGGTGTCCAGCACCTCCGCCCGGTCGTTCACGTAGGGGTTGTCATAAGACGGGTAGCTCTGCGCGGCGGCCAGATCGGGCAGGAGCAGGACAAGAACAGCAAGAATTCGGAACATCAAAGATCCCCTGAAAGATCCTTCAAAACAGTGGGGATCATCATGACATCTTCGCGGGTGCAGTCAAACTGTCCGACCTGGACGCGGATGACGAAACTGCCTTCATGGGTGGTCTGGGTCAGGTAGATACGCCCGTCATTATTGACCCGTTCCAATAGCGCGGCGGTGCGCGCGTCGTCGTGAAAGCGAAAGGTAAAGAGCGACAGGATCGGGTCGGTGGTAATCCGGAACCCGGGCAGGGCGGCGATGGCATCGCAGGCCTCCTGTGCCCAGGAAACATGGTTGCGGATGCGGCTGCGCAGGCCGGAAAGCCCCTCGGCGCGGATCAGGAACCAGATTTTCAGCGCGCGGAAGCGGCGGCCCAGCGGCACGGTCCATTCGTTGTAGTTCACCACTTCGTCCGCGCCCTGGGTTTCCAGGTAATGCGGGCGAAGTCCGAGGGTGGCAATCTGCGGGCGCGGATCGCGCAGGAACTGCACCGCGCAGTCGAATTGCGCGCCCAGCCATTTGTGCGGGTTGAAGACCACGCTGTCGGCTTTCTCGATCCCCGCCCAGAGCAAGCGGAATTCCGGGCAGATCATTGCGGACCCGGCCCAGGCGGCATCCACATGCACGGGCAGGCCGTGGGCATGGGCCACGTCGATACAGGCGCCGATCAGGTCGCAGGCGCCAATCGAGGTGCCACCGGTACAGAGCACCACGCCCGCCGGTTTCACACCGGCCAGCTTGTCCTGTTCGATCAGGGAGTCGAGCGCCTCGGGGTCCATCGAGAAGGTCTCGTGCCCCTCAAGGCCCGGCACCTTGACCAGGTTGTCCTGGCCGATGCCCGCAAGCCGCACCGCCTTGTCGACCGAGCTGTGGGTCTGGGCGCTGGCATAGAGGCGCAGCACCGGCCCGCCGGCAAGGCCCCTGGTCAGCCCGTCATGCCCCAGGGCCTGTTCGCGCATGGTCAGGACAGCCGACAGGGTGGCGGTGGTGGCGGAATCGTGGATCGTGCCGGTCAGGTCGCCGGGCAGGCCGAGCGCGTCGCGCAGCCAGTCGATGGTCAGCGCCTCCATCTCGTTGGCTGCGGGGGCGGTCTGCCAGAGCATCGCCTGGGCGGCCATGGCATTGGCCAGCTGTTCGGCCAGCATCGACACCGGCGCGGCATTGGCCGGGAAATAGGCGAAGAAGCGCGGGTGCTGCCAATGGGTCATGGCATCGGGCACGAGGCGGGTGAAATCCTTGAAGATGCGGTCGATCGGTTCGGGGTGCTCCGGGGCCGGGCCTTCGATCCGGGCGCGGAACTCACCGGGGCCGAGGTTCGGGCGCACCGGTTGGTCACGCAGCGAGGCGTGGTAGTCGCGGGCCCAGTCGGCAGCGCGTTTGGACCAGTGGTTCAGCTCGTCGTGGTTCATGGAAGGGCTCCGGTCTGCATTTTGCTGAACATGTTAAATATACAGGAGGGTGTCAAGTGCGGGCGTTGCCCGGCACCGCCGCTGACGCACCGCGTGACGAGGCGCGGGGCCCTGGCCCTGTGCCGATAGGCGTCCGAGTTGAGCGGGTTGCGCGGGGAGGCCCGCTCAGGCGTTCTCCAGCGCGGTGATGATCGGGCCGAAGTCCTCGGCCTTCAGGCTTGCGCCGCCGACCAGGGCACCGTCCACATTCGACACGGCAAAGATCTCTTCGGCATTGGACGGTTTCACCGAGCCGCCATAGAGGAGGCGGGTGGAGCGGCCGATACCGGTGCCGAACCGGCGCTCCAGCTCGTCGCGGATGAAGTCATGCACCTCGCCGATCTGCTCCAGCGTCGGGATCTTGCCGGTGCCGATCGCCCAGATCGGTTCATAGGCCACGACCATGTTCCGGGCATTCACGCCATCCGGGATCGAGCCCGCCAGCTGCCCGCCGACGATGGCGAGCGTATTGGTGGCCTCGCGTTCGGCCAGGCTTTCACCGACGCAGATGACGGCGGTCAGGCCGGCGGCAATGGCCGCGTTGGCCTTGTCGCGCACGTCCTGGTCGCTTTCGCCATGGTCCTCGCGGCGTTCGGAGTGCCCCAGGATCACGTGGCTGGCGCCCGCGTCCTTCAGCATCATGGCCGAGATGTCGCCGGTATGGGCGCCGCTGCCCGCTGCGTGGCAATCCTGCCCGCCGGTGGCGATGGCGTCTCCGGCGGCGTCGCTGACACGCGACAACAGCGTGGCGGGGGGGCAGATCAGGATATCGACGCCCGGGGCGCGGTGGGCCTCTTTCAGCGCCGCGATCTGGGCGAGGTCGTCCCCGGTCCCGTTCATCTTCCAATTGCCTGCTGCCAGTTTGCGCCGCATGTCCGTGCCTCCAATTCGTTTGGGGGCAGGGATAGCGCAAACACCGCGCAAGGCAAAGGGGTCAGGTGAGCGCAGACAGCGCCTTTCGCGCCCAGGTGCAGGCCTCGTTCGGGTCGTCCAGCAGATCTTCGGGCAGGTACCAGTAGGGCATGGAGGAGGGGGCACCGTCTTTGCGGGTGTAGCTCCAGTGGCGCCAGCCAGCCGCGTTCAGCTCATCGTCGAACCCGTTTGCGCCTTTCAGAAGAATTGCGCCATCGGAATGCACCATGGCGAAGATCGTGCCATCCGCATAGAGGCAGAGCCCGCCCATCATCTTGCGGGTGGTCAGCGGGCCGAGCCCTTCGAAGAGTTCGAGCGCGAAGGCAATATCCCCCTCGGAGAGGCTCACTTCGCCGCCAGGTCTTCGTCGAACTTGATCGATTCGCCGCAGCCGCAGGCCTCGGTCACGTTGGGGTTGTTGAATTTGAACCCGCTTTCCAGCAGTCCGACCTCAAAGTCGATCTGGGTGCCGAACAGGAACATCTGCGCCATGGGGGCGATCATCACCCGCGCGCCGTCCTGTTCGACGACCTCGTCAAGGGGATCGACGTCGTCGACGTATTCCATGGTGTATTCCATGCCTGCGCATCCGCCCTTCTTGACGCCGATGCGCAGGCCCTTGTGGCCCTGTTTGCCCATCAGCCTGGCGATCTGGGCAGCGGCCTTTTCGGTCATGGTCACGGCTTGTTTGCCGGGGATGGAGAACATTCGGATGATCCTTTTCGCTTGACCTCAATCTAAGGCCGCCGGCCGCTGATCTCAAGACGGGGAATGCGAGGCGGGCCGTTCTGGCGCCCTGTCTTTGCCTGCAGGAAAAAAACAGGCCGGGAGAGCCCCGGCCATGTTCGTTTTGTCACCCCCTTGCGGAGTTTACATGAAGCCCAGTTCCAGCCGCGCCTCATCCGACATCATTTCCATACCCCAGGGTGGTTCCCAGGTCAGCTCGACAGTGACCTGCTGCACGCCCGCCACCGGCTCGACCGCCTCCTGGATCCAGCCGGGCATATCGCCGGCCACCGGGCAGCCCGGTGCGGTCAGGGTCATGATCACGCGGACAATATTGTCATCGCTAATCTCGATCGTGTAGATCAGGCCCAGATCGAAGATATTCACCGGGATTTCCGGGTCATAGACCGTTCGGCAGGCCTCGATCACCGCGTCATAGAGCGGGTGTTCGTGGGTCGAGGGCTTGATCAGCGGCTCCCCCTCGAGGTGCTCAGGCGTTTCGGTATTCATCGCGCGTCCTCAGATAAACCTGAGCGAACATATAGGGAATAGCTCAGCCGAGGTCCAGAGGCAGGGCGGTCGCATGTTTCTTTTGTCGCAGCACGAAATGGGTGGTCGAGCTGCGCACGATGCCCAGGCCCAGCACCTTTCGCATCAGGAAATGCTCCAGCGCCTCGGGGTCTGTCGCCACGACCTTGAGCAGGTAGTCGTCGGCCCCGGTGATCGAACAGCATTCGATGATCTGGTCCTCGGTGGCGACGAAATCGTCAAAGGCGCGGATCGTGGGTTCGGTGTGGTCGATCAGCGAGACATGCACATAGGCGCGCGTGTTCAGCCCCAGTTTCTTCGGGTTCAGAAGGGCAACCACCCGTTCGATGATCCCGGCCTTCTCCAACCGCCTTATGCGACGCCAGGCGGGAGAGGTGGACATGCCCGCCGCCTCCGCCAGTTCCTGTGTCGGACGTTTGGCATCCTGTTGTAACAG
>NZ_JASBTN010000015.1 GCF_030148435.1 Aliiroseovarius sp. | reverse complement strand
GCTCGCTGCGACTAGGCATTAGCGCAAGACTCTCAGTCGCGATCATGATCGCAGATCAGATTTCAGGGGACCGCCATGGCTTACGAGACCATCATCATCGAAACCCGCGGCCGCGTCGGCCTTGTCCAGCTCAACCGGCCCAAGGCGCTCAATGCGCTGAACCTTGAACTGCTGGGTGAACTGGGCCAGGCCCTGGCCGAAGGTCAAAAGAACGAAAAAGTACGCTGCTTCGTCATCACCGGCTCGGAAAAGGCCTTTGCCGCCGGCGCCGACATCAAGATGATGGCCAGCCAGAGCTTTGTCGACGTCTTTGCCGGGGATCTTTTCACCCCGGAGGAAGACGCCATCATGCGCATCCGCAAGCCGATCATCGCGGCCGTATCGGGCTATGCGCTGGGCGGCGGCTGCGAACTGGCGATGATGTGCGACTTCATCATCGCTTCGGACACCGCGAAGTTCGGCCAGCCCGAGGTGAACCTGGGCGTCATGGCCGGCATGGGCGGCACCCAGCGCCTGACCAAGCTTATCGGTCGTGCCAAGTCGATGGACATGAACCTGACCGGCCGCTTCATGGACGCCGAGGAAGCCGAACGGTCCGGTCTGGTCAGCCGCGTCGTGCCAACCAAGGACCTGATGAAGGAAGCCCTGTCCGCCGCCGGCAAGATCGCCGAAAAATCGATGATCACCGTGATGGCAATCAAGGAGGCGGTGAACCGCGCCGAGCAACTGCCGCTGACCGAAGGCATCCTGTTCGAACGCCGCGTGTTCCATTCGCTCTTTGCGACCGAGGACCAAAAGGAAGGCATGGACGCCTTCGCCGAGAAGCGCGAAGCGCAGTTCCGCGACAAATAAGCCTTTTCATGACGGCTGCTTTCCCTTATAGGCAGCCGTCATACATGCGTGTGAGGCCCGCCTTGGCCAGAATCAGCCGGTTCAGAACCCGGTCGGGCTTTCGCGCAGAAGAAACGTAATCGACCCGACCCAAAGGACCACACCATGGCCAATTCGCCCCAAGCCAAGAAGCGCGCCCGTCAGAACGAAGCCCGCTTTCAAGTCAACAAAGCCCGCCGTTCGCGCATCCGCACCTACCTGCGCAAAGTGGAAGAAGCCATCGCTTCGGGCGACCAGGCCGCTGCCACCGCCGCTCTGAAAGAGGCCCAGCCGGAACTGATGCGCGGTGTCACCAAGGGTGTGTTGCACAAGAACACCGCTGCGCGCAAAATGTCGCGCCTGGCGTCGCGTGTGAAGGCGCTGGGATAACCGGATTCGGCCCCTTCCGGGACCAGAGAGAGGGTGTGCCAAGGCACACCCTTTTTTGTTTTCCCTTGGAAAAAAAGCACTTTCCAAACCGGTTCGGGATTCGTTTCGACAAAGACAGAGTCAAGCGTGAAGTTCTGTTGCGTGGCCCGCCGCCGACACGCTAGCTTGCCTTAGCGATTCACATCGTTGACTTGGGGACAGAAGGCATGAACGCGGTGGCAGAACCGGTTATATCAGAGGTTTTGCCCAACGCTGCGTGGGAGATCCTGGAGGGAGATCCAACCGCCGTACTGGTCGATGTACGCACGAAGTCCGAATGGGCCTTCGTCGGCGTGCCCGACCTGTCATCTCTGGGCCACCACCTTCTGCAGGTGGAATGGGCCCAGTTGCCGAACATGTCCCAGAACCCGCGTTTCGTGGGCGAGGTGCTGGAGCAGCTGGGTGATCGTGTGCCCTCGGTGTTCCTGTTCCTGTGCCGCAGCGGGGTGCGATCAGACGCCGGGGCCCGCGCGGTCAAGGCGCATCTGATGGCCATGGGTCAAAACGCCGAATGCGTGAACGTCTTGGGGGGGTTCGAAGGGGACCTGGACAAAGATGCGCACCGCGGCTGTGTGAATGGCTGGAAGGTTGCAGGGCTGCCCTGGCGGCAGTCGTAAACGGGAAATTTGGCGAATGTCACTGGACCACGCATCCGCGGGGTCCGGACGGGATATCTTTGCGGGTCGGAGAGAGATGAAGAACGAAGAATGGGGACAGGTCCGGGGAAAACTGCAACACACTGTGGGGCAGAACAATTATACAAACTGGATCGAACCTCTGGAGTTCGCACAGTTGGAGGACGGCGTGGCCACCTTCCTTGTGCCGACGAATTTCATGGGGAACTGGGTCGACCGGAACTTCGGTGACAAGATCCTGAAACAGATGGTGGGCCAGGGCGTGAACGTATCGCGCCTGGAGTTTGTGGTGCCCGCCAAACCGGTCGTGCGCAAACCCGGTGCTGCCTCTGCGGCCAACAGCGCCAACGCGTCCGGGGCCGTGCCCGCCGGCCCCTCGGCGGCCGAGGACAGGGACGACCTGCCTGGCGCCGCCCTGGACACGCGCTTTACCTTCGACAGCTTTGTCGTCGGAAAGCCGAACGAGCTGGCCCATGCCGCCGCGCGCCGCGTGGCCGAAGGCGGCCCTGTCACGTTCAACCCGCTGTTCCTGTACGGCGGCGTCGGCCTGGGCAAAACGCACCTGATGCACGCCATCGCCTGGGAAATCCAGGCGCGCAACCCCGAGCTGAAGGTTGTCTACCTCTCGGCCGAACAGTTCATGTACCGTTTCGTGCAGGCCCTGCGCGACAAGCAGATGATGGATTTCAAGAGCCTGTTCCGCTCGGTCGATGTGCTGATGGTGGATGACGTGCAGTTCATCGCCGGCAAGGATTCGACCCAGGAAGAGTTCTTCCACACGTTCAACGCGCTGGTGGACCAGAACAAGCAGATCATCATCTCGGCCGACCGTGCGCCGGGCGAGATCAAAGACCTTGAGGATCGCATCAAATCGCGCCTGCAATGCGGCCTGGTCGTCGACCTTCACCCGACCGATTACGAACTGCGTCTGGGCGTGCTCCAGACCAAGGTCAAACAGTACCGCGAGCAGTACAAGGATCTGGTGATCGCCGAGGGCGTGCTGGAATTCCTGGCCCATCGCATTTCGACCAATGTGCGTGTGCTGGAAGGGGCCTTGATGCGCCTTTTCGCCTTTGCCTCGCTGGTGGGGCGCGAGATCACGCTGGAGCTGACCCAGGACTGTCTGGCCGACATCCTGCGCGCCTCGGACCGCAAGGTCACGGTGGAAGAGATCCAGCGCAAGGTTTCAGAGCACTACAACATCCGCCTGTCCGACATGATCGGCCCCAAGCGGGTGCGCACCATTGCCCGTCCGCGCCAGGTCGCCATGTACCTTGCCAAGCACCTGACCTCGCGTTCGCTGCCCGAGATCGGGCGTCGCTTTGGCGGGCGTGACCACACCACGGTCATGCACGGGGTCAAACGGATCGACGAACTGAAGGCCACGGACAACCAGATCGCCGAGGATCTGGAGCTTTTGCGCCGCGCTCTCGAAGCATAACACGCGCGCGACCCTTCGGGGCCTTGACGGCCCCGGCAAACCATTGGACATTCCAACAAAACCAAAAGCCGGGTGGGGGAGCCTTCCTCCGCCCCGGTCGTCGTCAGGAGTGGGACATGAAGATCAGTATCGAACGCGGCACGCTGCTGAAAGCCGTCGGCCAAGCGCAATCGGTTGTCGAGCGCCGCAACACGATCCCGATCCTCGCCAACGTGCTGATCGAAGCCGAGGGCGACACCGTGTCCTTCCGCGCCACCGACCTGGATATCGAGGTCGTGGACAAGACCAACGCAATGGTCGAACGGGCCGGGTCCACCACCGTGTCGGCCGTTACCCTGCACGAGATCGTGCGCAAGCTGCCCGACGGGGCGCTGGTGCAGCTGACAGACGATGGCGCCGCCGGTCGCCTGACGGTCGAGGCAGGCCGCTCGAACTTCTCGCTCGCCACCCTGCCCAAGGAAGATTTCCCGGTCATGGCGAGCTCGGATTACTCCGCCAATTTCTCGGCCCCCGCGCCGGTGCTGCGCCGGCTGTTCGACAAGTCGAAATTCGCCATCTCGACCGAAGAAACCCGGTACTACCTGAACGGCGTCTACATGCATGTGGCCGATGGCGAGGATGGTAGGGTGCTGCGCTGTGTCGCCACCGATGGGCACCGTCTGGCCCGCATCGACGCGGACCTGCCCATGGGCGCCGAGGAGTTGCCCGGTGTGATTGTGCCGCGCAAGACAGTGGGCGAGCTGCACAAGCTCCTGGATGATGACGATGCCACCATCGCCGTGTCGGTCTCCGAAACCAAGGTGCGCTTTGCGACGCCCGAGATCACCCTGACCTCCAAGGTCATCGACGGGACCTTCCCGGACTACACCCGCGTCATTCCGGTGGGCAACACCCGCAAGATGGAAGTGGACGCGACCGAGTTTGCCCAGGCCGTGGACCGTGTCGCGACCGTATCGTCGGAACGCTCGCGCGCGGTGAAACTCGCGCTGGACGAGGACCGCCTGGTCCTGTCGGTGAACGCCCCTGATGCGGGTGCGGCCGAGGAGGAGCTGGCCGTCGCCTACGGCGACGAGCGGCTGGAGATCGGCTTCAACGCCAAATACCTGCTGGAGATCGCCAGCCAGGTCGATCGCGAAAACGCCGTCTTCCTGTTCAACAACTCGGGCGATCCGACCCTGATGCGCGAAGGGGGGGATACCTCCGCCGTCTACGTCGTCATGCCGATGCGCGTGTGACCGGGCGCTGCGGTCCTGACATTCCTCCCCTCTCGCACATTGCGCGAATGTGCCGCCGGGTCTGCGCGCCCGCAAACGGTCGCTTGGCCTCCGGCGGGGATATTTGTGGAAAGATGAAAGCGGGACGGTGAGCAAACTGGCCCTCTCCGAGCTGACCCTCAGCCACTTTCGCAGCCACAAGGCGGCGCGCCTGTCTCTGGACGGGCGGCCGGTGGCGATCCATGGGAAGAATGGCGCGGGCAAGACCAACGTGCTGGAGGCGGTGAGCCTGCTGTCGCCAGGCCGCGGTCTGCGGGGCGCCAAACCGGACGAAATGGCCCGCAGGCCCGAGGCGCTGGGCTGGAAGGTTCGCGCCGTCCTGCAAAGTCTGCATCAGCTGCACGAGGTCGAAACATGGTCCGAAGCGGGCGCACCGCGGCAGGTCAGGATTGACGACAAGCCCGCCCCGCAGGTGGCGCTGGGCCGTATTGCACGGGTGCTTTGGCTGGTGCCTTCGATGGACCGGCTCTGGACCGAAGGGGCCGAGGGGCGGCGCAGGTTCCTGGACCGCATGACGATGAGTTTCGAGCCCGCGCACGCGGATGCCGTTCTGACCTATGAAAAGGCAATGCGGGAGCGGAACCGGCTGTTGAAGGACGGGCAGAGCGACGCCCATTGGTATCACGCGCTGGAGGTGCAGATGGCCCAGGCCGGGGCGCGAATCCACGCGGGACGGCTGGCCGCCCTGGGGCAGCTCACCGCAGCGCAGGCCGAGGCCGGCACCGCCTTTCCGGTGGCCGACCTGACCCTGTTTCACGCCGATGGGTTCGCCCTGCCGCACGAACCCGACGACCTGGTCGACGCCCTTGCCGAAAGCCGCCCGCGCGACTTGCTGGCCGGGCGGACCCTGGTGGGTCCGCATCGTGCAGACATGGCGGCCGTCTACGCCGCCAAGGGCGTGGCCGCGCGGGACTGTTCAACCGGTGAGCAGAAGGCGCTGCTGGTCAGCCTGATCCTGGCCAATGGCCGCGCGCTTGCCCATGAATTCGGCGCCCCTCCGATCCTGCTGTTGGATGAGGTCGCCGCCCATCTTGACGCCGGTCGCCGCGCGGCGCTCTATGATGAAATCTGTGCCCTTGGCGCGCAGGCCTTCATGACCGGCACCGGGCCGGAACTGTTCGAGGCGCTGGGCGACCGGGCAATGTCTTTCGAGGTGCGCGAAACGGGAGGCACCTCGCACGTGGAAAGGGTGAACCCATGAAAGCCAATCGCGTCACGCTGATCACACTGGGGGTCAAGGATCTGGACCGCGCCCGCGCCTTCTACGAGGCGCTGGGCTGGCAGCCGTCCAATGTGCTGGACGAGGTCGTCTTCTATGACATGAACGGCATGAAATTCGGCTTCTACACGCTCGAGGGCCTGGCCAAGGACACGCGGCGCAAGGTCGAGGATCTGAAGACCGGCGCCATGACCCTGGCGCAGTGCTTTCCGACCGAGGCCGAGGTGGACGCGGCCTTCGACAGGGCGCTCGCCGCCGGCGCGACCGAGGTGGCGCGACCCGAAAAGGTCTTCTGGGGTGGCTATTCCGGCTATATCGCCGATCCGGACGGGCATCTGTGGGAATATGCCATGAACCCGTTCTGGGAGATGGATGAGGACGGGCACCTCACGTGACCATCGCGCCCTTCGAACTTGGCCTTTACATCGTCGGCCTGTTCATCCTGTTCCTGACCCCCGGCCCGGTCTGGGTCGCGCTGGTTGCCCGCGCGCTGGCGGGCGGGTTCCGGCAGGCCTGGCCAGTGACCATGGGGGTGGCAATCGGCGATGTGCTCTGGTCGGTGCTGGCGGTGCTGGGGGTGGGCTGGATCACCACCACCTGGGGCGGCGCGATGGAGGCGCTCAGATGGGTCGCCTTTGGCTTCTTCCTTTACCTCGGGATCACAATCCTGCGCCACGCGGGTGACAGCCTGGAACGCGACAGCCGCCTCACCCGCCCCGGCATGTGGGCGGGGTTTGTTGCCGGGCTGATCGTGATCTTGGGAAACCCCAAGGCGATCCTGTTCTACATGGGGGTGCTGCCCGGGTTCTTTGACCTTTCACGACTGACGATGCCGGACATTGCAGCCATCGCCACCGCCTCCTTTGCCGTGCCGTTGGTGGGCAACCTCTGCCTGGCCTGGTTTGTCGACCGGGTGCGGCGGGTTCTGGCCTCACCCAAGGCAGTCCGACGCATGAACCTGACCGCCGGCGTCCTGCTCGTCACCGTGGGTCTGGCGATCCCCTTCCTGTAACACAAAATCTTGTGCCATCCGCGTGACATCCCCCCCTGGAACCCATATAAAAACGGGAAGGCAGAACAGGACATTCCGAATGGCGGATGACGCACAGAAGGGCGCCGACTACGGCGCCGAATCCATCAAGGTTCTCAAAGGCTTGGAAGCGGTGCGCAAGCGCCCGGGCATGTATATCGGCGATACCGATGACGGCTCGGGCCTGCACCACATGGTCTATGAGGTGGTGGATAACGGCATCGACGAGGCGCTGGCCGGTCACGCGGATGCGGTGACGGTTACGATTCACGCGGATTCCTCTGTTTCCGTCTATGACAACGGGCGCGGCATTCCGGTGGACATCCACCCCGAAGAAGGCGTGTCCGCAGCCGAGGTCATCATGACCCAGCTGCACGCGGGCGGGAAGTTCGACTCGAACTCCTACAAGGTGTCGGGCGGTCTGCACGGCGTGGGTGTGTCGGTCGTGAACGCGCTGTCGGTCTGGCTGGAGCTGCGCATCTGGCGCAACGGCAAGGAACACTATGCCAAGTTCGCCCACGGCGAGACGGTCGAGCACCTGAAAGTGGTCGGCGACTGCGGCGACCGCACCGGGACCGAAGTGCGTTTCCTGGCCTCTACCGAGACTTTCTCGGACCTCGACTACCAGTTCAAGACACTGGAAAACCGCCTGCGCGAACTGGCCTTCCTGAACTCCGGTGTGCGCATTATTCTGGAAGATGAACGACCGGCCGAAAAGCTTTCCACCGACCTGCATTATGAAGGTGGCGTGAAGGAGTTCGTCAAATATCTGGACCGGCACAAGACCCCGATGGTCGAAGAGCCGATCTTCATCATCGGCGAAAGGGACGGCATCACCGTCGAGGTCGCGATGTGGTGGAACGACAGCTACCACGAGACCGTGCTGCCCTTTACCAACAACATCCCGCAGCGCGATGGCGGCACGCACCTGGCGGGCTTTCGCGGTGCGCTGACGCGGACAATCAACCTCTATGCCAACAGCTCGGGTCTGGCGAAGAAGGAAAAGGTGTCATTTACCGGCGACGACGCGCGCGAGGGTCTTACCTGTGTGCTGTCGGTGAAAGTGCCGGACCCGAAATTCAGCTCTCAGACCAAGGACAAGCTGGTGTCGTCCGAAGTGCGCCCCGCGGTCGAAGGGCTGATGAACGAGAAGCTGCAGGAGTGGTTTGACGAGAACCCGCAGCTGGCCAGGCTGATCGTCGGCAAGATCATCGAAGCGGCACTGGCCCGCGAAGCCGCCCGCAAGGCGCGCGAGATGACGCGCAAGAAATCCTCGCTGGACGTGGCCTCGCTGCCCGGGAAACTGGCCGATTGCCAGGAAAAGGACCCGGCCAAGCGCGAACTGTTCCTTGTCGAGGGGGATTCGGCCGGCGGGTCCGCCAAACAGGGCCGCTCGCGGCACGACCAGGCGGTTCTGCCCCTGCGCGGCAAGATCCTGAACGTGGAACGCGCGCGTTTTGACCGGATGCTGTCAAGCCAGGAGATCGGCACGCTGATCACCGCGCTGGGCACGGGCATCGGCCGCGACGAGTTCGACATTTCGAAGCTGCGCTATCACAAGGTCATCATCATGACCGATGCCGACGTCGATGGCGCCCACATCCGTACGCTGCTTTTGACCTTCTTCTTCCGCCAGATGCCGGAGCTGATCGAGGGCGGCTACCTCTATATCGCGCAGCCGCCGCTTTATAAGGTCAGCCGCGGCAAGTCCGAGGTTTATGTGAAGGACCAGACCGCGCTCGAAGATTACCTGGTGGCCCAGGGCATCGAGGGCACCGTTCTGCGCCTTGCTAGCGGTGAGGAAATCGCCGGTGCCGACCTGACCCGCGTGGTCGAGGGCGCGCGCACCTTCAAGCGCATCCTGGATGCCTTCCCGACCCACTATCCGCGCAACATCCTGGAGCAGGCCGCCCTTGCGGGTGCCTTCGACCCGGGCAAGGCGGATGCGGACCTGCAGGCCGTGGCCAATGACGTGGCCAACCGTCTGGACCAGGTCGCGGTGGAATATGAACGTGGTTGGAACGGGCGCATCACCCAGGACCACGGCATCCGCCTGTCGCGCATCCTGCGCGGGGTCGAGGAAATCCGCACCCTGGACGGCGCCGTCCTGCGGTCTGGCGAAGCACGGCGCCTGTCCGAGGTCTCGATGGACACGCGCGACATCTATGCCGATCCCGCCCGCCTGTCACGCAAGGAGCGTGAGGTCATCATCCACGGCCCGGTCGACCTGCTTGGCGCGATCCTGGCCGAAGGCGAAAAGGGCCTGACCCTTCAGCGCTACAAGGGTTTGGGCGAAATGAACCCGGACCAACTGTGGGAAACCACCCTCGACCACGAGGCCCGCACCCTGTTGCAGGTCAAGGTCGATGACCTGGGCGAGGCCGATGACATATTTACAAAGCTGATGGGCGACGTGGTCGAACCACGCCGCGAATTCATCCAGCAAAACGCCCTGTCGGTCGAGAACCTGGACTTCTGATCAGTTTGTAGGATTCCCCATAGCACTGCGGATACCCCATAGTTTTGCGGAATCCGCCCATAGTTCTGCGGGTTGGGTGGTTGGTTTTGAACGGGCGGCTCGGCGTTGGCGTGTCGTCATCGCATCGGCCATCCTGCCTTGCAGGCGGGCCTGTTCAAATCGAAAAGTGGCTACAGGGAAGCCACCCGACATCTACCTGATGGCATATCGCCCGCCGTTCGTCATGGGAAGCAAGCTCGGTGTGAAGCTGGAGCGGCGCTTGAGGAAAACAAAGAACTCGCCCAAGGACGTCTTTGCGAGCTCAATCGGCCAGCATTCGCTCGCTGCGTGCGACAAGGAGCGCCATGACAAGATCGTCGTGCACTCGAAATGACTGCTCTCCGATTTCGATACGATCAGCCCCAGGCACATCAAACCATGTATCTGCATCAAGGTCAGACATAGTTGCGTCGTCCCGAGAGCCGTTGAAGAGAATACTGAAAGCGTTGCTCTGCGGGTCAAGGATACGGCTGATCCCAGACATCGAGATTTACGATCGTGTGGCCGAGGTCGGGGTGGTGGACAACCTCACTTCGCTGATGGGCACCTTCCTGCGTCACTTCAAGAACGGTGGAAATCCCGACCACGTCGATCTTGTGTTGACGGTGATCCGTGTTCCTATTGCAGCGTCGAGAACCGACTTTCCAGCGCCCTGCCAGGGGTACACGCCACCTACGATGCGATGAACGATCCCTCAATGCTTTGCGCAAGGGCCGGGTTTCCCTTCCGGCGTGCGGCCCCGGCGAAAGCGGCACCATAAGCAGCTAACACACGGTCTTCGCGCCACAGCGCATCGAACCCGCTTTGGGCCCCGGCGGCAAGGCGGGCGCGTGTTGCCTTGTCGTTCTGCAGTTGCGCCATCGCCGCAACAAGCTCTTCCTGGGTTTCAAACAGCAGGCCGCCCCCGGCAGCGCCAACGATTTCGGGAAACGGCCCTAGCCGTCTGGCGATCACCGGCGTGCCCATCCGGAAGCTCTCGATCAGGATGGCGCCAAAAGTTTCATAGCACAGCGAAGGCACAAGGCTGGCAATCGCGGACTTGTAATAGGCTGTCAGCTTTTCAGGCGGCAGGCGGCCCAGGAAATGCACATGCGGGTTCCCTGCCGCCTTTTCCTTTAATGTTTGCGCAAACTCACCGTCCCCTGCGATCAAAAGATCGGCCTGTCCATGGCGCTGTATCGCCGGTAACAGATCCTGAACGCCTTTGATCATTTCGAGACGGCCAACAAACAGAAAATAGGGCCGGGGGTGCACGGGAGGCGCGCCGCTGCGGGTCTCGTTGCTCTCTGTCGCCGAGGGTGCAGCCAGAGGTGGCAGGAACAGTGGCAGCACCTCCATGTCCTGCTTCAGACCGTAGGCGCGATGCTTGTCGCGGCTGAACCGGCTTTTGGCGATGATAAGGTCCATTTTGTCCAGGCTCTTGTTCAGCATGCCAGTGGCCCGCCACAACTGCGGCGGACGTCGATGGGCAAGGACACAGCGCAGGCATTGGCGCGATTCACAGGGCTTCTGATTGTGTCGCCACAACACATGCGTCGGGCAAACCAACCAATGTTCGTGGGCCTCATAAACCCGCAGAGGTGCCTCGATCCCCAGAATTCCGGGGGCCCCCATGAGGGAGACATTGTTGTGCCAGATGATATCGGGGCGGGTGTCTGCCACAATCTGGCGCAATCGGTTTGCATGAAGAACGGCACGCCCGGTCTGCTGCACCAGAAGGTTGGACACCGGGCCAAAGCGGCTGCGCAACCCAATCACCTCAATGCCGTTCCGAGGGACCTCGGGTGCATCCCCCCTGAGCTCACCGCCAAGGGTCAGATAGGCGTTTTCATCGTGGACAACCGTCACCCTGTGACCGCGCGCGACCAAGGCCCGCGCCATGCGCTCGACACTCACGCCATCGCCGCCAAAGGAGTATGGCGGATAGAAAGTTGTCAACATCAGGATACGCAGTGAAGCCATTGAGCTGCTTTCGGTGAATGAAAACAGTTGACGGGTCAGGGGATGAAATTGCAATGCTCAAATGGAGAGATTTCCCGTGAAGGGTCCCCCGAACGCTGGAGAGTCAGACAAACCGAAACCCGGCGATTGAAGGGGCGGAAATTGATGAAGTCGTTTTTACGGAAGCTGCACATTCCTGTCACCGCGCGGGACTGGCATTCACTGGTTGGCATGGTTTTTCTGCTGGTCTTGTTGTTCCTCTTTGTGACTGGGACCCTGTCTGTTTTTGGCCGCGAGATTGACTGGCTCTTTACCCCTGAACAGCGGGTTGCGGTCCAAGCGGAGGGAAAGCAATCCTTTGGGGCCATCTATGATGCTGTTTCGGCAAGCCATCCTGGCGCCCGGTCGCTGTCCATTCTGCGATTGCCGGGCGCGCGTTTCGCGGATCAGGTCACGATACAGGACACCACGCGGGGCAAGCTGATTGTCTATGTGGATCCCTACCGTGCTTTGGTGCAGGGGGATGCCCCGTTTAACAACCTTTGGCGGACGCTGCGGGAACTCCATCGCGGATTGTCTTCAGAACGCCGACCGGTTCAGATCCTCATAACGTTCATGACGATCCCGCTGGCCGCGATGCTGATCACCAGCCTGATGTTGTATCCCAAATTTTATCGCGGATTTTTCCGCCTGCCAAAACGCGGCGCGCGACTACGTGCACAATTGAGCGATCTGCATCGGTTCATTGGCGCCTGGTCGATGGTGTTCATCATTGTTGTGGTGCTGACCTCGGCGGAATTCATGATCGAATCCGTTGGGCTTGGTCCGAATTACTATCCCTTCTACGCGGAACCGGCAAAAGACACTGAACCACCACTGCCCGAAGGGTTTTCCGGCGCCGATCTGGACAGATCAGTCGCGCTGGCGGTCGAAAAATATCCGGGTCTGATGGTTTCCGACATTGTCTTGCCCTCACGGAACGGCGAAGCTCTGGCGATCCGGGGCGACTTGACGGCCAAACTTGTGCGTCCCTCCGCAAATTCCGTCATTTTCGACCCTGCCACACTTGAACTGAGAGGCGCATATCGGGCTGAGACAAGCGGCATACACTTGTGGTTTTTTGAAGCGATGCGCGTCATCCACTATGGCAGCTTCGCGGGCCTGACAAGTCGCCTCCTCTGGCTGGTTTTGGGTCTGGGGCTGTCCGTGCTCGCGGCAGCAGGAGCGCTGATCTATGCAGAGCGGCTGATATTCATGTCAAAACGTGGGGATAAATACCAGCGACGGACACGATTTGGGCATATATGGTTCGGAATGGGGCCGGGAAAGTGGATTGGACTGGCGAGTTTGGTCGCGGCAATGTGGTGGACGATACAATAACCAGCGATATCATTCAGCTTTCAGTCGCATTCAGACTTGACCCTCTGTACCATGACGGGGATCAGCCTCATTCATTTGGGCATTCAATCGCTTGAACCCGGCAATATCAGGACCCCCATGACCGTTTCCTCAGATTTCAAAGCCAAAGACGCCGAAAGCTACGATGAGGTTGCGGACAAGTTCGACGAACTGGCACAGCTTTATGCTGGTCCACAGGCGCGTTATCTGACGCAGGCAATCGATATCGCGTCACGGAAACACGTGATTGATATGGGATGTGGCACAGGGCTTGTCTCCTTCGAGGCTGCCGCTACATCAAGCCACCAGACCACGATCACCGGCATCGACCTGTCTCAGGGGATGTTAACGCAAGCAAAGGCGAAGGCGGAACAGAACCTCCTGTCAGAACGGGTCACATTTCAGGCCGGCGATGCAGAGGCACTGGACTTGCCGGATGACTATGCTGACGGGTTTGTTTCGCTGTACGCTTTCAGCCATTTTCCGCATCCGGACAAGGCTGCGCACGAAGCACTCCGGGTGCTGTCGCCCGGCGGGCGGCTGGCGGTTGCCATCGGCAGTGGTCCGCAGCTGATGACACGCGCCGGCACAGGGCGTGCCGCAGCCGCCATACGGCGAAAATGGAGGCAGATGCGCGGGCGTGAGGTAACAGCCTGTGATCAGATTGACCGTCTGGTCCGCAAGCACCTTCCGCCAATCGCGGAAGGCAAGGTTGCAGACTGGGCGTCAGGCCAGCGAGATGTTGTCGGATTGCTTGAGGGCCTGTTTCAGGCCGCAGGTCTTGTTGACTGTCGGCGCGACTGGGTTGGCACCGATCACAGCGTACCGGATGCTGACGCTTTCTGGACGCTGCAATCGACGATTTCGACATTTGCCCGCAAGCATATCGCAGCGGCGACCCCTGCACAAAACGCAACGCTGAAAGAGGCGTTTCGCGCTGAATGTGATGCGGTGCTGCAGGCTAACGGCAAACTGACCTACAGCGTAGGGGCCGCCGTGATCAGCGGCCGCAAGCCGCACTGAAAGTGCGAGGGCAGGGCCATGAACCAAGACCGCCTTTCATACCTGTCGGGAACGGCAACCAACTTCGCAACATTTGAAAGCGCGTCTGGCAACAGCCGGCGCGCCAATGGCATGCGATGATCGTCATCGGTCTCATACAGATTGCGATCCTGCTGGCTTTCCTGCTCCGGGCCAAGGGGCTTGCCATCCTGATGGGGCCGGAGGGTGTCGGTGTAATCGGCACGATGGACCAGTTCATCGTTACCGTCACGCAGGTCGCCGCCTTTGGCATACCAGTCGCTGCGATGAAATTCATGTCCGCTGCGCATTCCGTCAGCGACACGGCCTTTCGCGACAGCTTTGCGGCCTTTGTCCGTGTCATTCTCGGGCTGGCATTTTTTGCATTCGTCATTGGCTTGTGCCTTCTTCTGGTCGTGCACACGCTGGTCAGCCCGTTAACATCCCAAAACTGGGTTTGGGTCGCCGCGCTGTTAAACGTACCGCCCATGATGCTGACCATTCTGATCGCGCATACATTGGCCGCTGCTCAACTGGCACGCCGGGCGGCGCTTTACAATTTGTGTTTCCTGTCCGGGGTCGCAATATCCGGGTTGACGGGGGCTTGGTTAGGCGGGATCCCCGGCTTCTACTATGGCACCGCAATTTCTGGATCCATTGTTGTGGTGCTTGGTCTCGCGTGGCTTTGGCGACGACTGGGGCTTTCAGTCCTGCGAAAGGGTGTTTCGATCCGGGACCAACTGACCCTGCGCCCAAAGCTGTTTGGCACCGCGCTGACGGCATCGATTTCGTTGGTCTCGTTTTCCCTCACAATGCTGTTGGTCCGCTATATTGTCATTGTTCGCATGGGAGAAGAACCGACAGGGTATCTGCAGGCCGCTCTCGCGTTGGCGCTGAGCCTTGGCTCCGTTCTGGCGGCCATCAATTCGCTGCAGCTTGCACCCAGCATGAACCGTGACCAGCCCAACACTGAGCGGTTTCAGCGCGCGGAGGATTTTGTCAATCGCGTCGTCCTGCTGGCGATGGCAGGGGCGGTTCCGCTGGCGTTGTTGCCCGGGCTGGGGCTGACAATCCTGTTCACATCGGAATTTGTGCCCGCAGGCATGGCCCTGGTTCTCTGCTTGGTCTGGCAACTGGCCCATCAATTCCGGGTCACACTCCTGCAGCTTTTGATCGGGACAGACCACCCGCTTTCCGGCGCACTTGCCATGGTTTCAGCATTCAGCGTGGCCGTGGGGGTTACGATGATGTTGATCGCGACATTTGGAATACTGGCGGCACCGATAGGGTTGATACTGGGAGATATTGCGGCGGTTGCGCTTATGCTTGTCCGATTGCGTACTGCGGTGGCGATGCCGATCCCTTGGGCGGTCGTGGCGCGGTCTGTCGCCGCTGCCCTCGCAATATTGGGGGCAGGCTTGTTGTTTGATCCAACCCGCGTGCTACCAGATATGGCGGGCATGGAACTGCGGCTGATTTACGCGATAGGTGGGTTTGTGCTGATCTGGAGCACCATGCCCTCCTACCTGTCCCCGGCGGCGGCATTGGGCTGGGTGCGCAACAGGCGCAGGCGCTGACCGCCTCAGCGCGCCTTAGGCTTTGTCCCGCTTGCTCGATAATAGGCCCCGACAAGGGGCATCACCGGTCTGGCCAGCGCAGATTGCGTTATCGTGTTATAGGCGTGGGCCATACCTGTCTTCAGCTTGGAAAACTGCAGGATCTCTTCGGGGCTGATCGGCGGGAATACAACGTCAAGGTCCAGTCCCGCCTCGCGCCGGAACAGGCGCCTGATCTCGCCAGTGCTCAGCAACCGGCAATAGGCATACTCCCGTCCCGACATCAATTTGACCCACGGGGCCTGCCAGCGGACAGGCAGATATCCAACCCCCCAGACATGGGCGTGCGGTTCAGGAGACAGGCTGTAGCGGTTTGGTGTCACCATGGCGACCGTCCCACCAGGGGCAAGCACTCGCCCTATCTCGGACGCATAGCGCTTTTGGTTGCCCACGTGTTCAATCACATCATAGGAAATGACCGATCCAAGCGCACCCGCTCGCAGCGGCAAATGCTCTGCCAGGGCGCCTGCAAGCATTGGCTCCACCCCAAAGGACCGCGACCAGTGCTTGGCGATCATCAGCCACTCCAGAGACACGTCAATGCCCTGCATCACCCGGCCTTCTCGGGCCGCCGCCGCCACAAACTGGCCTGGTCCAACGCCAAGGTCCAGCACCGGGTCGCGGGTCAGAGGGGCCAGCCAGCCCGACATCTCCCGGCTGCATTTCTCGATGCCAAACAGGACTTGTTTCAGACGATAGCGGCTCTTTTTTTCGTCAAACTTTCTTGAATTGCGGAAGATATCAATGATCGCTTCGGACAAACCCTGTTCGCGGGCGACCGTATCAATGTGCAGGGCGCGATCCCGGTCGTGATCAAAATCAATCCAGGCCGGGGCTTCAACTCTGAAGTCAGGAATTTCCGCGACAAGTGGATAGCGGCGGGCGCATTCTTTGCAGACCAATGTGTCAGGATTGGCGTCAAGTTCGCCATGACAGGCCGGGCACGCCCAGCTTAGCCTGAGCTGTTTCATGGGCGACGCTGCTGCCTGTTCATCTATCTTCATGCCACTCGATCCAGAAATTTAATACAAACTATCACAGGACGTTCCTGTGCCAAACCATGATCCCGTGGCTTCGCCCGCGGACCAGGCAAGACAAAGCGCGGACAGCGCCGCCGCCCCGCTCAGGCCCAGACGTTCTACACTTTGGGCGCGGAAACTTGCGCCGAGGTGGCGATATAGCAAGAGAGCCGGCACGATCGGGGCGCCCAGCCTGTAGGTCCAGCGTTTGCCCTTGGCGGCCAATGCGGCGCGGGTCCCGCCAAAGCAGCGGGCATAGCGATACCGGCTGGCAAGCAGCGATCGCAGATTGTATCGTGTGCGGATTTGCACCGCCATGTCAGGGATCATGACGACTGGTACGCCGTTGTCCTTCAGTCGCGCCTGACAGAACGGTTTGTTCAGACCTTCGCTGCTGAGGATGTCCTTGCAGTGGTGGCGAAGGGCCTCTGCGGGCAGGATCATGTTGTTTCCCGGCAGGTCCGCAGGAGGGGCCTGCGATACCCTCGCGGGGGCAAACGCCAAATACTCGAACGCGTAAGCGGCCCTGTCGGCGGCCCCGCCCGGTGCCAGTGTGACCGCGCCACCCAAGGCTGCGCCGGGATGCGCATCCAGTGCGGCCAGCGCGGCACGCAGCCATCCTGTGACTGGCACCGCCTTGGGTTCGAGAAAGGCCACATGCTGACCCCGGGCACGTGCCAGCCCTTCGGCCTTGAGCAGGGGCATGTTCAGTCCGGGCCGCAGGAGGCGGAGCAATGGATCCGGCACTGTATCGGGTAACGCACCGGCTGTGGGCCGCCCATCTGCCAGGATGACTTCCCATTGGAAAGGTTCCGCCAAACCCGCCGTTTCGGACGCCAACGCCGCCAACACCGAATCCGGGGTTTCCTGCGGGTGGCGCACGATCAGCACCACCGAAAGGACAGGAGCCCTGGCTGTTGGCGAGAGGCTCATTCAAGCGTTTCCAAGACAACCGGCTTACCTGTTTCAGAAGCGCTGTAGACCGCCTGGGCAATTTCGACCGAGCGAAACCCGTCCTGCCCCGTGGCAATGGCAGTCCCGGTGCTGCGCCCTTTCGTCAGGGCAATGAAATCCTGCATTTCCTCAACGAAAGTCTGGATCGCTGTAGACTGCCAACCCTTGAATTTCTCGGTAAAAATCAGCGGCAGATAGAGTTTTCGCCGCTTTGTACGCGCGCCGCCGGGGCGGTCCATCGTCACCTCGGAAAAGAACATCGGCGCGTAATAGGCCCGCGCCATGCCGCGTGTGCCATAGACTTCGACGTAGAAATGATACCCTTTCCATTCCGTCCAGCTTGCTCCGGCGCTGCCGATTGTTCCGGTGGGGCCCCGGAGAAGCGCAAACCCGTTGTCTTCGACACGGTCCAGCTCCCAGGTCTTGTTCTGCGTCAGCCCGTAGACATCCTTGACCGGGCCCATCAGGTGGTGAACCAGGTCGATCATGTGAATCCCGTTGTCCAGCAATGCGCCGCCGCCCATCACGTCCTTGGAATACATCCATTCGGCCTTGAACTCTGACAGGCCGGTGTGCCCGGAATAGCCACGTACGTGCGAAATCTCTCCCAACCGCCCCGAGGCGATGCTGGCGCGGATTTCCTTCACCGCCGGGAAGTAACGGTGATTGAACCCGACGGTCAGCACACGGTCATTTTTCTTGGCGGCAGCGATCATGCGTTTGCAGTCTTTGGTGGTCGGGGCCATGGGTTTTTCCACGATCACATGTTTGCCTGCCTCAGCCGCAGCTATGGCCATGTCCGCATGGCTGTCTGGCGGGGTGCACAGGATCACCGTTTCGACCCCGGCATCGGCGAGCAACTCATCAAATGTCGCATAAGTCCGCGCGCCGCCCGCCAGCGCTGTCGCGCGCTCGGGCAGCATGTCAAAGACACCGGCAAGGTTGCTGCCTTCCAGAAGATCAATGGCCGCTTTACGCAGCTGGGCAATAGCGCCTGCACCAACGATCGCAAATTTCATATTCAGGTCCTTTTGCTTGAGGGCATGCCGGGCGTACGCCGTGCGGTGATTTCAAAGACTGGGCCAATGTGAAGCAAGGCCTTGCGGGTCAGCGCATTGGAACAAAGCAGACGATAAAGGGTCAAAGCAATCCGTTTCGCACCTTCGGACGCACGAACCCGGTCCACCGATACCGTCATCGGGGCAATCCGGGTACATTCAAACCCCGCCTTGGTCAGCGCCCGGCCCAGCCCAGCAGGAGACTGCATGTTCTGAAATCGCAATGTGTCAAGACCCCTTCGCCAAACCACGTAGCGTCGTCGAATGGCCGCCGGCAGAAACCCGACACCCCAAAGGCCTGCGGGTGGGTAGGGGGCAAGTGTAAACCGGTTCGCGCCGGTCACATGAAGACACCCGCCGGGCGCCAGCAATGAACTGATCGCCCGCGCCCCGGCACCGGTGTCCGGCAGATGTTCAAAAAGGTCGGCCGCTACAATACGCTCAAAAGCGGCATCCGGGAGCGGCGGATTGGCAATGTCAGCGCAGACCAATTCCGCGCTCAGCCCCTCTTCGGACAGATGTTTTTGTGCGATCACCAGCCAGCGCAGTGCAATGTCGATGCCACTGACAGACTGACCGGCCCGCGCGGCCGCAACGACTACTCCTCCGGCGCCACAGCCCACATCCAGCACCGCAGGTCGATTGCCATCAGCGGGGGGAAAGCTGTCGAGCATCGAACGGCCCCGTGCCTCTCCGGCAAGGACGTAATCGGCAAACCGGGTGGCCATGGGGGGCGGCACATCATCGGTGATGCGATAATACTCGGCGACCGTTTCAGCAAAGCTGTGGGTCTGCGCATAAACGTGCAGGCGGGTGGCCTTGGCGCGCTCTTCTGCAATGGTCAGATAACGGTCAGATGACAGGCGGAAGTCGGGAATACCACACAGAACCGGAAACCGCATATCACAGCCTTTGCAGACATAGCTTTCATCTTCCGGCACGACTGGCAGGCGGCATTGCGGGCAGACATAGTCACCGGGCTGTCGCATGTGCTCTGATTTTGCATGTGGTGCCGTCATGGATTTTTGCCCCTGGGCGCGCGAAGGGCATCGCCGTAGCCACAAGCCTCACCAAGGCACCAACTGGCCAGGAAGCCGTAAAAGGGCAGAGCGGCACCCAGAAAACCAGATCGAAGCTCCGGGTGCGACAGCACTTTTCGGGTTTGTTTGAAGGCAAAAACAGGAAAGGCAGCCGGCGCGGCAAGGACCATGACCCATTGCATCCAGCGAGGGCGGCCCGCGCTGCGGTGACGCCCAAAGACACGACCATGCCACCGCCGCTGTTGGCGGAATTCAGCAGCCGTGTAGCGGTTCTTGTGAACAACGGTCAGGTCCGGGATGTGCTCCATGACAAACCCGGCAGACAGAAAACGACGGTGGTAGTTGGGTTCCCAAAACCCATCGGGCAACAGGTCGGAACAGGCCACCACCGCGTCACGGCGATAAAGGGCGTTGTCCGCAGATAAATCACTGACATGCGCGCGCGCGCGCTCGGGGCCTGCATCAGCGTAGCGCAGCAAATGCACCCCGCGCCCGACAGGGTCCGCGTCAGGATCCGCGAGGATCGTTCCGCCGAAAGCGGCATGCTGTTTTCCGGCTTCCGTGCCAACCAGCAATAGCGCGCGCGCCAGCCATCCCGTGCTGGGGGGACAATGGCTGGTCAATGTTGCCACCCACATGCCCTGTGCCGCCAGGAAACCGTCCCGCCACATTTCCGGAATAAGCGCCCCCGGCGCACCGGCGACCAGACGCAGGTCTGCCCTGGTCTCGGCAAGCCGTTCGAAGGCAGAGACCTGGGGGTCATCCGACGCATGGCAAATCAGGATCTCGACCCCCGTTTCGGGGGGGAGGATGTCCAGAAATGCACCCACATCAGATTGCGCGCCCTGAACGCCAACCGCAAGACTCAGCACGATGTCGGACGCAGCCTTGTCGGAGGAGTGATTCATCGGCTGTCGATCCCTGTCTTGAGGTTCTCGAGCGCCGCGATTGTCAGCTCTGCCGCCTGATCCCAGGTATTGCGTGACGTTTCAGGGATCGCATTGCCCCGCAGGGTCGCAGCAAATGCGTCATCCCGTGCGACTCGCTTCATCGCGCTGGCCATATCCTCCACATCATAGGGATCAAACCCTAGGCCCGCCGACCCGGCAACCTCCATGACCGCTCCATCCCTGGCCCCCAGAACCGGGGCCCCGCAAGACATGGCCTCAAGCGCAGGCAACCCAAATCCTTCGGACAACGAAGGCAGCACCATCGCGAGAGTTTCAGAATAGAGCGCGGCCAGATCAGCGTCGGACACGTAACCGGGAAACCTGACCTGTTTTGCCAGGCGCGGAGATGCCGCCATCAGACCGCACAGCTCGTCATAGATCGAATGAAACCCGCCACCTTTCGGGTCTCCGACCATTACGAGGACCAGGTCTGGAAATTCAGGCTCCTGGAGCACGCGGTCAAAGGCCTCAAACAGGCGCACCAGGTTTTTATGCGGCGCAAACCCCCCGACATAGGTCAGGAACCGCGCCTCAGGTTCCAAACCGACGGTCTGTCGGGTTCTACTGCGGTGTCCCTTGTCACTCACCGGGGCAAATACCGGCGCAGACCCTTCGCAGATCACGTCAATCCGGTCGCTGTTTATGTTCAGATACTCGATGATTTCCCGCTTGGCGCTTTGAGAAACAGTCAGGATCCGGTCGGCGGCATTCTGGGCCAACCATGTCTTGACCGTCCAGGGCAGACGCTGGCGCCAATTGGGAAAGACCAGCTCGGGGAAATGTTCGGCAATGGCGTCATGAAACGTTACCAGATTGGGCACACCTCTTGGCGGGGGAAACCAAGAATAGACCGCCGGATAAAACAGCGCGTCGGGCCGGGCAGCCGCGGCCGCACGGCGAAAGGCCAGCACATCGCGAATACCGCGCCGGGCGTCCGCGGTGGCGGAGTCGATGACCCGCCGTGCCGTTTCGACCTGCAGCAGCTCTGCGGATGCGCTCAAGTCCCCCAGTGTCAGATCATCATCCGTCAGCAAGATATAGTCGTTCACCGTGTCACGGCGCAGCATCGCGCTGACCAGTTCACGTGTGAACCGGCCAAACCCGCGATTATTGAGCCAGCAAGAGGCGTCTATGACGATGCGCATCAGTTCCAACTCCGTTCGCTGTTGCCTTTGCCGGCAATCTGCCCTGTCAGTTCGCCAAGCGCCCAGGCAGTTGCCATCAAGATGATCCAGGGCATTTCGGGCACCCATTGCCGGGCGGGGCCAGCACGGCGCGCCGCCCGCAAAGCCCGCAGGCTGAGTACCGGCATCGCGAGCGCAGCCTTTATGATACCAATGAACGGATTCCCCCCCCGATCAGCCCCATAAAGGCGACCGTGCCCGAACCGCGTGGACAGCCGTGCGCCTGCTACATCGGGCTTTGCATACACCGCCGTGAGCGCCGCAATACAGCTTATCTTGCGGCCCGCCGCCAAAAGACGCCTTTCCAGATCGTGTTCGATAATGCCCTCTTGGGGATCATGGGTCTGCTCTAGGTCCGTCAGCCGGATTGCAAATGCGTTTCCGGGCAATGACCCTGTCGCTGTGCTCCCGTCGAAACGACCATATTCCAGCCGACCCAGCGCGCGATAGCGCGGGGGCAGGTCAGGCGCCACTTTGACCGGCCCGCAGGCAGCCCCCACAGCTGCATCCGCAAAAATCTCACAAAGCACGGTGGCCCAGCCGGATTGCAAAACTGTCGTGTCCTCGATCAGGAAGGCGACGGGCGCCGTCGCACTATCGGTTGCGCGGCGTCGGCGCAGCGGCACGTTATCCGCATTTGCTCCCCTCAGGACTGTCCGAACCGAAACGCCCGCTGCCGACCGGGCCTCTGTTTCCAGATCTGCCGCATTCCTCTTGGCCTCCGCCGGCCCCAGCAGCTCGATGACGACCGCGTCACAGGTGACGGGCCCATCAATGCCTTTCCTTTGGTTCGCGTTCAACGCTGCGGTCATGCTTCCCGCGCCTCTGGTTGAACGGTCCGTGAAAGAAAATGGTCCCGGATGACGGCCACCGCTATGGCCTCTTCGGCGCCAATGGGTGACTGCCCATGCCTGGCAGTCGCGGTGTAGAATGCCGCCAGTAGCGTGCGCAATCCCGGATAGGCCGGCTCCCGGCGCAGGGCGCGCCCTGTCAGATTGACCGCCGCATGCCGCAGAATGGAGCCCGCATCGCTGAACGGGCGCAGGGTCTTGGAGCGGCGACTGGCTGTCCCGTCACGAAACCGGGCATAGCCATGGAAAAGGTCCGCCTCCCAGGCCCCTTTGTTACCGTATAGAGCAAGCGACGCCTCGCTCGGGCGCGCGGCAAGACTGAGCGTAATACGCAGCGCGACGGTGTCTATGTTCGCGCTCACCTGCCATCCGGCGGACCCGACCGGTGCTATTGTCCAGTCAACCAGATCCAGCGGACGCTCGGGCCAAAACCTTTGCGCGATGGCGATTGGGTGGGGCAGGATATCTCCGGCGATGCGAGGCAGGTCGCGGGCATCCGCACCCACAGCGCCTGCAGAAAAAAACCGCATGTCGATCAGTTCCGGCCGACCAACTCTGTCGCGCTGCGCGCGAATCCGTTCCAGCGCTGGCTGAAACGCATATTGATGCACCGGGCACAGCAACACCTGCGCCTTATCAGCCTGTTCGCAAAGATCCCGTGTTTCCGTGGCGTCCGTGGCCAAGGGCTTTTCGGCAAACACATGGATGCCATGCGCGATGGCGGCGCGGATGATCTCACCATGACTGCCGCTGGGGGTACAAAGGTGCACAACATCAGGATCAACGGACTCGAACAGAGCTTGCGGACTGGTAAAAACAGGCACGTCTGGGCCCGCCACCGCCCGCGCGCGATCCGGATCGGTATCCCCTACAGCAATGATCTGCGCACCCAGACGTCGCGCAGCATGTGCATGCCATCGGCCCATCAGGCCGGCTCCCAGAACAGCGACCCTGGGCGCAGATATTCTGGTGCGCGGGGTCAACTGCATTGACCGGAATCGGAGGAATTCGTAGGCACGTCCTGAAGAAGGGCAGGGCAATGTCTTGCATCTGCGTCTTTCATATCAGCGATCGGCAAATGCCATTCTAGGATCGCAGCCGACTGACGCCCATTCAAAGGACACTCAGCTTGAAATCCGATAGCAAATCCCAGCAAACGTCCCTGCCCGACCTTTCTGTCGTGATCCCCTCGGTCAACAGCTTTGATGACGTTGATGGCTGCCTTCGCGCGCTTGAGGCCGCACAGGGCGCGCAACTTGAAATCATCGTCATTGACCGGCTTGGCGAGCATGTCCGCCACTTCATTCGACGGGAGCATCCTGGTGTTACCGTGCGCGCCGTGCCCCCCGAGACGACCATCCCGCAGATGCGTGCCTTGGGGATTCGACAGGCCAGCAGCCCGGCGACTGCGGTGATCGAAGACCATGTGATTGTCCCTGAAGGCTGGGCGAAAGCCATGCTTGACGCGTTGCACGACGCGGGGGACCAGATTGGCGCTGTGGGCGGTCCGGTGGACAATGCCGCCACCGAAAACCGCGTCGACTGGGCCGCTTTCCTGTGTGAATACAGTTCCACCCTGCCACCTCTGCCCGCAGGCAGCGCCACTTGGTTGCCGGGCAACAACGTCATCTATCCAACAGAAATTCTGCGAAAACATGACGCGGTGCTGGACCGCAATGCGTGGGAAGGGGCATTGCATGATGCCATTCTTGAAGGAGGCAATCCTCTGGCGATGCGCCCGGATATCATCGTTGGCCACAAGATGCATTACACGATGGGCCTGTACCTGTCGCAGCGATACTATTACTCGCGCAGCTTTGCCAGCGTCCGCGGCGCGCAGATGCCGTTTCTCAAGCGGCTGGCGGCCGGGGCCGCGGCGCTTGTTGTTCTGCCCCCTTTGATGTTCATCCGAACGGTGGCGCGGGTGCGGGGCAAATCGCCCTACAACGCGCATCTGGTCGCCTCGCTGCCGATGTTGGTGCCGTTCTGCATCTCCTGGGGTTTGGGCGAAGCGGCGGGCTTCTGGTTCGGGGGAGGCAACGCGCTTGCCAAGGTGCGGTGATGGGCCAGCCGGGGCTTGCCGGTTACGGGGCACAACAATTACTTCCATAAACGCACTCCGCATCGGCCCGTCCGAGAAAAGAATATCCTAGACCGATTGGTCTGTCAGCTTGAGAAACGCACCACCGGCCTCGCTTGACTGATACGCGGACAACATCAGCGCCAGCGTATTGAGGTTATCCTCAGCGCTGCACGGAGGCTTTTCGCCGTCACGGATCGACTGCAACATCGCGCGCAAAAGATTGGCTGTTGAATTGGCAAAAAGATCCAGCGGGTCGGTTGCGATCCGGCTGCGGCGCTCCCCCTGATAGAGGTCAGCAGATGCGCTGGCGGCCAGGTCCAGGCGGGCAAAAGGCTTTTTCGACCCGCTCCGCAACCCGAAACTGGCTTCCGCCTTGCCGCCAATGTGGGTTTCGATACAGGCGTTGCTGCCGTCAAGACGGATGTCGAGGTACCGATGCGGCCCGCGCGACAGCCGGTCCAGCGTGATATGGGCAACCCGGTCGCCAGAGAATTCCAGCTGAATGAGATTGAGGTAATCCGCACCCTCCGGGTTGTTCGGCTTTGGCATTCGCGCCGAGATGGCATGCGGCTCTTCACCGAAGAAGAACCGGCACAGGTCCAGCGCGTGGGTGCCGAATTCAAAGCAGGTTCGCTGCTTGCTTTCGCCGCGCCATCCTTTTTCGGTTTCTTCCGTCACAAAAAACGTCTGGTGCATGGAAACAAAGAGCAGATCCCCAAACCTCTCGCTACCGATCGCTTTCTGGGCTGCCTCATGTACATTCATGAAGCGGAATTCATTGTTTACAACAACATGGCGATCTACTGCCCGGGCGACCTTGATCACCTCGTGACCTTCTTCCATCGACAGCACAAAAGGCTTCTCGCAAAATACATGCGCCCCCGCTTTCAGCGCGTCCATGGCAATCCTGCCATGGCTGTCTGGTGGAGTGACGATTGCGACGACATCAGGCTGGCACTCGGCCAGAAGACGGCTGAAGTCACGATAAACCGGAAATTTGAATGCACTGGCATCGGCGACGGGGTCCACGCCGCCCACAATCCTGAGGCCCGGCGTCTTTGCAATCGCAGGCAGGTGAATCCTGCGTGCGGCAGCACCCAGTCCGACAACGGCTATCCCGAGCAGATTGGTCATCTGCAATCCCTTCGATCAAAGTACGTCAGGCTGTCGAAAGGCGCGCGTCCGTGTTTGATTTGTCAGAACTGATCTGGAATTCCTCGTGGTAGGAACGCTCTACGTTGACGTCCCAGACATTGTGGTTTTCGCCCACAATGTTGCGCGCCGCCAGCATCGCAGACAACATGGAGTGATCCTGATTGTTGTAGCGATGCAAGCCGTTGCGCCCGACGGTCTGGAAGTTCTCCAGATTTTCCATCCATTTCCGGATCACCTCCAAGGCACCCTGATACTCGTCGTCGTATACCGGATAGGCCTTGGGTTGACGGATAATGGCAGATCCGATGACGCTGCTTGCCGACCCCAGGCCCAACTCCTCGAGCTCTTGCGACGCGAGCGCCGTCAGATCATCATCTTCCATGGTCCATAGACCGTCGCCCTCCTGGCAGAAGTACTCCATACCAATTGACGCTGTGTTCTGATCAGGCAGCATTTCCGGCGACCAGGCACGGAAGTTCTGGATGCGACCACATTTGATGTGAGAGCTATGGATGTAAATCCAGTTGTCCGGGAACGGATCCTTTTCATCCAGAACCAGCGTCACGATCATGAAATCACGATAGCTCAGCTTGTCAGCGGCATCGAGCACCTCCTGTGGCGGCGGCGGTTGCATGCAGTGCAGCAAATCACGCATGGCCATGGAGTTCACAAATTCATCGGCTTCAAATCTGGTGATCTTGTTGCCTGTCTTATCGGCGGGATCTGAATCGGGGTCCCAGGACTCAAGATCAACGGATGTGACGCGATTGCCCTCCCGATTGACCTGCACAACCTTTGTGTTCATCTGGACTTCACCGCCATTTTCGATGACCTTTTCGGTGCAGCGCTCCCACATCATTCCGGGGCCAAGCCGCGGGTACTGAAATTCTTCGATCAGACTTGCGGTATCATTCGACCCGGTCAGGGCGTTCCAGACCGCCTTGGGAAGGGACAGGTTCTTGATCCGCTGCGCGGCCCAATCGGCACTGATCAGCTTGGGGTCGATGCCCCATACCTTCTGCGTGTAACTGCGGAAAAAGTGCATATAGAGACGACCGCCAAATCGGTTGATCACCCACTCTTCGAACGTCCGCTCAGTGCGATAGGGGCGCACCTTCCATTTCGTGAACGAAATGATGATACGGAAAGTTTCGTACACACCGATATTCTTCAACGCATTAAATATCTTAAGTGGGTAATCGAAGAACTTTCCACGATAGTAAATTCGGCTGAGACGTGGAACCGTGATGAAATCAGTCCCCAGCACTTCGTGCCACATCTGTTCGACTTCTTCCACTTTGGTGAAGAAGCGATGGCCTCCGATATCAAACCGATAGCCGTTATGAGACTCTGTCCTGGAAATTCCGCCAACTGAATCGCTGGCTTCAAAAACGACAGGTTTGTGGGTGTCGCTGCGGCGCTGCAACTCATAGGCAGCAGTCAGCCCTGCCGGACCAGCACCGATGACAGCGACAACTTTATTGCTTGTAGGGGAACGGGTCAAAGAGATCTCCAAAAAAAGACGTTACCGGTTTTACCATGTGAGCCCCGGGCGGGTCAATTTTTTCACTTGTTTCGTTAAGTTTGGTTAACAATAACCACATTTCAGAGCTACTTCATGAAATTTGTGAACGAATTTGTCGAAATGCACGTCTTAGTTGAAGGTACAGGCCACCCCGGCCCTCGAGATGAGCCCGCCATCGGATTAGATTGGTGAAGTAGTACATTTCCAATCTTGGCAGATCGTGCAGATCACTTGACGGCCCCGCGGTGGCAAGTCGCGTTCCCACGGATGTCAGTCGATCCCGTGCCATGATACGCCGTGCCGCGTCAGAACTGCGGCCATAGGGGGGGGCACAGTGCAACGGACGGCGCCCAAGCTCGCGCTGCATGCGCGCGTCTGCCGTACCCAGTTCATTGGCTATGGCCGCTTCATCCAATGCAGACAGATCCGAATGGGTGGCCGTGTGGTTGCCGAAATCCACGCCATCAGACGCCAATTGACGAACCTCGTTCCATGTCATCAGGGGTCGCGGTGGATCATGGGCACCGTCCCAGCGTTCTGTGCCGTCCATGCAATCCGTTGGCAGATAGACCATCGCCGACAAATCCAACCGACGCAAAACAGGCCATGCGACCTCTGCAAAGTCGCGAAACCCGTCATCAAAAGTGATTGCGACAGCCCGGCCCTGACCTCCGCTCAGATGCGCCGGCACATCGTCCATCCGAAGAACCGGCAGGCCCGAGGTCGCAAGCGCCATCATCTGTGCTTCGAACAGCTCTGGCGCGATCGAAGTGGGGCCAGGCGCCTCGGCAATAGAGTGGTACATCAGGATGTCGACCGTGCCACCCATCATGGCACGTGCAGACGGTTGCGCCTGCGCAGAACATGATACTCAAACAGGCACCACACATAGGCTGTTGCGGAATAGACGTAATATACCTGGTGATACAGCATGCCCCCGACGGCAAGCCGCAGCCCGCCTTTCCTGAACAGGAACCGTGCGAAAGCCCCGTTCATGAACAGCGCCAAGAGCGCGATCAGTACGGCAAGCGGCCACAGATCAGGTCTGATCAGCAAAATCGCCGGTTGCAAAAGCAAGGCCAAAGCGACGACGGCCTTTACCCGCTCAGCCCACCCCGTATTCAAATCGTTCGTTAGACCTTCGCGGGAAATCATCAAGCGTGACCAAGGCAGTGCGCGACGGAAAATGTCGGTGAACATTGCATTGCGGATGGTCCAGACCTTAAGGTGTTTGGCCTCCAGATCCGGCAGCAGCAGGATGCGCCCACCGGCATTTCGAATGCGATAACCAAGCTCGATATCCTCAATCGAAGGAACCGCGTAGGTTTCGACATCAAATCCGCCAACCTTGAGAAACATCTCGCGGTCAATGGCACCACATCCGGCCCAAAACGTCTGTGCTTCGCGGTTGGCACGCTGGTGATAGAAGCGGTGCATCAGGTTCTTGTAACGTGAGAACCAGGGCGTCCCTGCCGGTGCATCATCGTAGGATCCGAAAACAGCTTTGACGTCCGGTTCCTCAAAGGCGCGGCGAATGATGGCACCGCCCCCTTCCCGGGCGATTACATCGCTGTCCACCAGCCACAGAATATCGCCCACGGCCGTAGCCGCAGCCAGGTTGCGCGCGGCGCCAGGCCCCCCGTTTTGGGGCGTCGCCAGTACCCGGGCGCCAAGGTCGCGCGCAACCTGGGCAGTATCATCAGGTGAGCAATCGTCGATGACCAGCACCTCGGCCACCTCTCCGGACTTCTGCATCGCCAGAAGCGGTGCAAGCACATCTGGCAACAGATGGGCCGCGTTGTAGGCGGGCACAATAACACTGATGCTTTGGGGAGGGGCGGTCATCGGGAACTCCGTTACTCAGTTGCAATGCGTTTTAAGGGATCGGAACGTTCTTCCCTGCGACGAGCGAAAAGGACGGCGCCGCCGATCACGGCAGCAACGGGCAAAAGCCAGATCACACGCGCTCCATATCGGTTGGCGGGTTGCGACAGCACACCACAGACAATCGCATTGGCCACCACGCCAATCAGGATCATTACCAGGAATGTTGCCACCGCAGGCGGCAAGCGGCCGCTGAAAAGAAAGCCCAGCACAAAAAGTGCCGCAAGCAGGTACAGAACAGACTGCGCAGGGTTGGCGATGGCCAGCCATCCGGTATCGGCCGTCAGCCGACCTGCCGCAAATTCCCCCCAGGCCATTCCAGCCATCCCGGTTGCCTGTTCCACGATCTCATCGGTCTGAAGCGTCATATTCACGCTATTCAGGGTCAACTGGCGGTATACGTTGCCTATAATCGCCCATGAAGTTTCGAGCGGTCGGTCAACTAGAACATCCAGGAAAAACCGGAACTGCTGCTGGGCAACCCTACGCTGATCATCCGCCGACATCAGTTGGAACGACCCGGTCGTCGGGCTTATTGAAAATGAAATATTCGTGGCGGTGAACCGGGTCGGGTCATCCGAGGCAGACAGGGCTTTCAGAAGGGCACAGCTAGGTTCGGGGTCTACCGGACACATGTCCAACAGATAGGAATACCCCGGCCCGTCCTGAATCAGTCTTGCCGTCAAAAATGGCCGATAGATGACCTCGGCGCTTTCCACCTGCTTGGCGGCGAGGCGCAGAACCATCTGCTCGCCAACCCCTGCAAGAAGCACCACCAGGAACAGCACGGAACCCAACCAGCGGCGCGGGCTTCGACTCAAAACGGACCTCAGCAAGAGGATCGGCATCAGGATCAACCCGATAGCGAGGTGTGATGGGCTGGCTGTAATGGCAAGAATACCCAGTGCCGTGACAAGACAAAGCTCCCATATCCGCATCCTTGGGGCATATGCTGCCAACAGCGCGGCTGACATCAGCAGGACCGGTGCCAGCATGTCGGGCATCAGAAAAGCGACGTAGAACGACAAGGATCCAACGGCTGCCAACCCCACGGCGGCAAGAGAGATACTTAAAGATCGCGGCGCATGCGAAAGGCCACGCACAGACAAACGGCTGGCCAACCAGACAATGCCGACGCCAAGCGCCGCATTCATCGCAACCATGCCGTCAACGGCCCCGATCCAGAAAAATGCGCCCAGAAGCAGCGAATAGATCATCGACCGTGAGCCATCGACCGTTTCGACCGAGCCACCTGCCGCAATTTCCTGAGGCGTCCCAGACGACGCTGCTGACACCTCCCGCAGCGGGGCCAGATCCAGACCGACCAGGGACAACACCTGATGACCGCGATCAAGATAGAAGATGGTATCATAGTAAAAGGTTGCCCCGCCGTTGGCCAGAAACACCCACAGTGAAAGAAGCAAGGAAAATACGATTGCAAACGTGCCCGTTCCTACCCGTCCCCAGACAGAACTCATTCCTTCAGGCCCTCCCGCTGCGCTGCGCTTGTGCAGCATTTCCTGACTTTTGGAGGGCATCTGCGAAATAGCTGATCGTTGCATCGAGGCCCTGTTCCAGACTGATCTGCGGTTCCCAATCCAGAAGCTCTTTGGCACGGGTTATGTCAGGCTGGCGCTGAACCGGATCATCCATCGGCAGGGGTTTCAGAACAAGCGGTGCAGTGCTGCCGGTTTTGGCAAGTACCATTTCAGCAAGTTGAAGAATGGTCAGCTCGCGCGGATTGCCCAGGTTTACCGGCCCGGTCACATCGTCAGATGACGCCATCAATCGCATGAGTCCGTCGATCAGCTCCGAAACAAAGCAGAACGAACGGGTTTGTTTGCCATCCCCGAAAATCGTGATCTGATCCCCGGAAAGAGCCTGAACGATAAAGTTCGAGACCACCCGACCGTCATCAGGCAACATGCGCGGCCCGTAGGTGTTAAAGATCCGGGCGACTTTGATCCTTACTCCGTGCTGGCGGTAATAATCAAAGAACAGTGTTTCGGCACAGCGTTTGCCTTCATCATAACAAGAGCGCTGCCCAATGGGGTTGGTGTTCCCCCAGTACTCCTCATGTTGCGGATGCTGGGTCGGATCGCCGTAAATCTCGCTTGTTGACGCTTGGAGAATTTTGCACCCGAGCCGTTTTGCCAATCCCAGCATGTTGATCGCACCATGAACAGAGGTCTTGGTGGTTTGCACAGGGTCGTGCTGATAGTGGACGGGGGAGGCGGGACAGGCGAGGTTGTAGATTTCGTCAACCTCGACATAGAGCGGAAAAGTAACGTCGTGGCGCAGCAGTTCAAACCGGGGCTCGCTCAACAAATGCCCCACATTGGAGCGCCTGCCGGTAAAGAAGTTGTCGACGCAAAGAACCTCGTGACCTTCTTTCAGCAAACGTTCGCACAAATGGGAGCCCAGGAATCCAGCACCCCCCGTCACCAGTATTCGCCTCAGATTGTACGTCATTTCTGCTCCACTACCGTTATTCTACAAGTCAATGCTTAAGGCGTTCCGGAGCAAATTGATAGACGGTCTGCTGGTGTCCGAATATCCGAACTGGGCTTTAGGTTCAGACGGCAAGCTCAACCCGATCATCAATGGGGTAATCTTGGAAACGTCAACACAAGACCGAATAAGTTGTGCCAGCCTCCTTTTTTCCCCTCCAGGGTCCAAACCCAAGCAAACCATTGGTTTCAATTGGTCGTACTGTTTTCACTTCTGAAAGTTGAACAGGAACGGAACAATGGCAGGTGAGTTTTGGCTTTCGGATCGGGCATGGGCAGCGGTCGGGCCGCCGCTGCCCAGGAACCAGCCAGGCGCGCGCAGGGTGGATGACCGCAGGGTGATCAGAGGTATCGTCCATGCGTTGAAACCGGGATGTCGATGCAAGGGCTGCCCGTCTGTCTACGGCCCGCCGACGACGATCTATAACCGGTTCAACCGCTGGAACTGGAAAGGTAACTGGGGCTGCATCTTTGCCGAGCTTGTGGCCCCGGCGGCAATGCCCGCCCCCTCCCGTCCCGCCTGATCGCGGACAAGGGATACGACGCCAACCATTTGCGGATGCCCTGGCCGATGGCGGTGTCGAGGCCGTCATCCCCTCGACCTGCGGGGTGTTGAGGGCCACAGCCCGGACCTTCCCTCTCTTCCCGGCGTTCCCCTCCTGAGGCGTCACGGTCGTTCAAGGCGGCTGGGCGCCGGGCGATTGAGACGCCCGACAGGCCGGGCTGCTGCCGGGATCTCATCCGGGGACCTGGTCTGGCCGGGCCTGTTTTCAATGACGTAAGAAAACACGTCAGAGACAAAAACCTGTACAGTCTCTGTAAAAGTTGAAAATCTTTCTACGGATTAAGCACGAGGAGATGATCAACTCAGCAGCGCTCCTCCATCAGGTCCAAAGCCTAAACAAAAGTGAATGAAAGGCGGGCACCTGACCCATTTGGCTTGGATGAAAAACCGCGAAATCAAACTGAAATTATTGCCCTGGAGAGAATAACTTGACCCATAAAAAGATTTTCTTTTACAACATTCGACACATATGCGGTTGGTTTCGAAATCAAGCCCAGAAAAGTCTTCGAGATGGTTTAGGGAGAGTATGAAATGATTACTCCTATCCTACTCTGTGGAGGTTCCGGAACGCGGCTTTGGCCCCTCAGTCGCAAAAGCTATCCAAAACAGTTTTCCCCGCTGATCGGAGACACATCCCTGTTCCAGGCGTCGGCACAAAGACTATCAGGAGACGGGTTTTCTGCCCCACTGGTGCTGACCAACTCGGATTTCCGCTTCATCGTCACCGAGCAGCTAGCCGAAATTGGCATTGATCCAGGTGCTATCCTGATTGAACCGCAAGGGCGCAACACGGCACCGGCCGTTCTGGCTGCTGCTCTCTTGCTGGAAAAGACGGACCCGGAGGCGTTGATGCTGGTCGCACCGTCTGACCACGTGGTGCCCGATCCTGCAGCATTCCGGGAGGCGGTCGAAGCCGGCGCTGAAGCTGCCAATGCCGGTCAGTTGGTGACGTTTGGTATTACCCCTGATCATGCGGAAACGGGCTATGGCTATCTGGAGCTCGGGGCCCGGATTGACGGGTTGTCACCGCTGCCCCTGAAGCGGTTCGTCGAAAAACCTGATACGCCCCGTGCTGAAGCAATGCTGGCCGATGGCCGTCACCTCTGGAATGCCGGCATATTCCTGTTTTCGGTCAGGACCATTCTGGAGGCGTTCCGCGAACATGCACCCGACTTGATTGCGCCGGTGCAAGCGGCATTGGATGACAGCAAACCCGATCTTGGTTTCCTTAGACTGGATCCTGCTGCATGGGGCAGTGTTCAGGAGATCTCGATCGATTATGCGGTGATGGAACACGCGAGCAATCTCTCGGTCGTACCCTTTTCCGCCGGCTGGTCTGATCTGGGTGGCTGGGATACGGTCTGGCGTGAGGGGACACGCGATGAACGGGGCGTTGGTACCAACGGCCATGCAACCGCAATAGATTGCGAAGACACACTTCTTCGTTCCGAAGACGAAGGGCTCGAGGTCGTTGGGATAGGTCTTAAAGACATCATCACCGTGGCCATGCCCGATGCGGTTCTGGTCGCCGATGCAAACCGTGCGCAGGATGTTAGAAAAGCGGTCTCAGCCCTAAAGGAAAAACGGGCTAAACAGGCTGAAACTTTCCCGAAAGATCACCGTCCCTGGGGGTGGTTTGAGAGCCTTGCCATCGGAGACCGGTTTCAGGTGAAACGCATCGTCGTTCACCCCGGCGCGGCCCTGAGCCTGCAAAGCCACCACCACAGAGCCGAGCACTGGATCGTGGTCGAAGGCACCGCCAAGGTCACGATTGATGATCGGGAGCAGTTGGTGTCCGAGAACCAGTCGGTCTACATCCCCCTGGGGGCCATTCACAGAATGGAAAACCCGGGCAAGGTGCCAATGGTTTTGATCGAAGTGCAGACAGGGTCCTATCTCGGGGAAGACGACATTATCCGCTATGAGGATGTGTATGCGCGGGGCTGAGCTTACCTGTTTCAAGGCCTGGGGCCCAAACCCAACCAAACTATAAGTTTCCATTGATCCTACTGATTCACTTCTGAAAAATTGAACAGGAACGGAACAATGGCAGGTGAGTTTTGGCTTTCGGGTCGAGCACGGGCAGCGGTCGGGCCGCTGTTTCCCAGGAACCAACCGGACGCGCGCACCACTCGGCGCACTGCGGAAACGGGCTGTGCAGATTCAGGCCATCCATCGCCCAAGTTGGGCCCGTAAGCGCTGACGTCAGCCAGTCGGAAGGTGCCCCAAGCCGCCCCGGAGCGATGATCTTCTCCACCGGGGCCGTTTCTTACAGGAAGGGCGCGGCCCGCATCGTCTCGGGGATCGGCACGCCCAGACGCTTCAGTATGGTCGGAGCCAGCTGAAGCTGGTCCAGCCGTTCGTCGTAATCCGGTCCTTCGGCTTCTCCGAAATAATAGAGCGCGAAATCCTGCTGCAGTTCACTGTGCCCGCCGTGGTGGCCGCGCTCGTCCTGGCCATGATCGGCGGTGACGATCACCTCGTACCCGGCCTCGCGCCACCTGCGGATGAACGGCGCCAGCATTTCGTCGGCGACGAAACAGGCGTGGTCCATTTCCGGGCAGTCATGGTGGAACCTGTGCCCCATGCTGTCCAGCGTACAGCTGTGCAGAATGCCGTAGTTCAGCCCATGGCGCTGGCACAGGCTGGTCAGTGTGGCAAAGAGGTCCACGTCCGAGGGCGTCATCTGGTTGGCATGGCCATAGCCGGTCATCGAATGGAACCGGCCGTGGTTGATCGTCTTGCTTTCGGGCTCGTCATACTCGATATCGCGCACGTAGTCGAAGGGCGAACGGTTGAAGAACTCGGACCAGAAGGAATGCGTCACCGCCCCGGTCACACCGCCCGCCTTGCGCACTTCGGAAAAGATATCGGGATGGGACAGGCGGAATACATTGCCATTGCCGGTGCAGCCATGTTCCTGCGGGTTCACGCCGGTGTGGATCGAGGCATAGCAACTGGCCGAGGTCGAGGGCAGCACCGACCGCATTTTCCAGCGCTGCGCATCGCCACTGTCCACCCAGCCTTCCATGTTACCGAACAGGCGCCGCCAGTTGCGCCAGGGCACCCCGTCCAGAATGATCAGCAAAAGTTTCCGGTCCATTGCGCATTCTCCCTTGAGCGCTTCGGTTTGGATCACCCTAACCCGATGGGGTCACAGGGTTATACCCAGTCGCGCCATGGGTTGCCTCTTTGCGACAGGGTTCAAACAGCAATAGGGGCCGCCGATGGCAGCCCCCGGAAAAATTCGCCGGTCTCAGTTCCCCGCGCTTTCCATCTTGCGGTTGGCGATCACCTCTTCCAGCCAACCCAGCCGCATTTCCGGCACCGAGGACAACAGCAGGTCGGTATAATCGTCAAACGGCGGGCTCAGAACCTCGGTCTTGGTGCCGTAGCGCACCAGGTTGCCCTGGTACATCACGGCAATGCTGTCCGCGATTGCCTTTACCGTCGCCAGGTCATGGGTGATGAACAGATAGGCGACATCCTCGATCTCCTGCAGGTTCAGCAGAAGGTTCAGGATTTCTTCGGCCACCAGTGGATCCAGCGCCGAGGTCACTTCGTCGCAGATGATCAGCTTGGGTTTTGCCGCCAGGGCGCGGGCAATGCAGACACGCTGCTTCTGCCCCCCCGACAGCTCTGCCGGATAACGGTCGATGAATTCGACCCCCATCTCGATCTCGTCCAGTAGCTCGATGATCCGCTTGCGCTTTTCCGCCCCTTTCAGGCCGAAATAGAATTCCAGCGGACGGCCGATGATCGTGCCCACGGTCTGGCGCGGGTTCATCGCCACATCGGCCATCTGGTAGATCATCTGCAGCTCGCGCAAATCCTCACGCGACCGGCTGGCCATGTCGCGGCTCAGCTCGCGCCCATCGAACTCGATCCGCCCGTCACGCGGCGGCAGAAGGCCGGTAATCACGCGAGCCAGCGTTGACTTGCCGGACCCGGATTCACCCACGACCGCCAGGGTTTGCCCCGGCCTGAGCTCGACATTGACATCATGCAGCACGTCGAAGTTGGTGCCCTTGTAGCGCGCGGTGATATGCTCGCATTTCAGCACCGGTTCCGTGGTCGGCGGCTTTTCAGGGTGCTCGCTGGAGCGGACCGAGACCAGCGCCTTGGTATAGTCCTCCTGCGGATTGTTGATGATCTGGTCGACCGAGCCATACTCCACCGTATCGCCCATTTTCAGCACCATGATGTCGTCGGACACCTGCGCCACGACCGCAAGGTCATGGGTAATGTAGAGCGCCGCGACGCCGGTGTCCCGGATCGCTTCCTTGATGGCCATCAGAACGTCGATCTGCGTGGTCACGTCCAGCGCCGTGGTGGGTTCATCGAACACCACCAGATCGGGTTCCGGACACAGGGCCAGGGCCGTCATGCAGCGTTGCAACTGCCCGCCCGAGACCTGGTGCGGGTAGCGAGAGCCAATGTTATCCGGATCCGGCAGACCCAGTTTCCTGAACAGCTCCACCGCGCGGGCTTCGGCGTCCTTCTTCGAGAACTTGCCCTGGCTGATTGCGGCTTCAATGACCTGGTCCATGATCTTCTTGGCCGGGTTGAAGCTGGCGGCAGCGGACTGCGACACATAGGTCACTTCGGTCCCACGAAGCCTTCGCAGATCCTTCACAGAGGTTTTCAGGATGTCCCGACCATTGACCCAGACTTCTCCTCCGGTCAGCTCGACCCCGCCACGGCCATAGGCCATGGTGGCCAGGCCGATGGTGGACTTGCCCGCGCCGCTCTCGCCGATCAGGCCAAGGACCTTGCCCTTCTCCAGATCGAAATCGACCCCGTGCACAATTTCGATGTCATGCGGCTTTTCGCCGGGCGGATAGACCGTTGCACCGATCTTCAGGCCACGAATCTTTACAAGGCTATCGGTCATCCCCGACCCCCTTTCAGGCTGGTGGTGCGGTTCAGAACCCAGTCGGCGACAAGGTTGACCGAGATCGCCAGCGTGGCGATCGCCACGGCGGGCCAGAGCGCCGCGCCAATGCCCCAGACGATGCCGTCCTTGTTCTCCTTCACGATCCCGCCCCAGTCAGCCTCGGGCGGTTGTACACCCAGGCCCAGGAAGGACAGGGTCGAAACAAAGAGCACCATGAAGATGAAGCGCAGGCCCATTTCGGCGACCAGCGGCGACAGGGCGTTTGGCAGGATCTCGCGGAAGATGATCCAGGCACGGCCCTCACCGCGCAGCTTGGCGGCCTCGACGAAGTCCATCACGTTGATATCCACCGCAACGGCGCGCGACAGGCGATAGACGCGGGTGGCGTCCAGAAGGCCCATGACAATGATCAGCATCGGAATAGTCACCGGCATGACCGACAGCACCACGAGGGCGAAGATCAGTGTCGGGATCGACATGATCAGGTCGACGAACCGGCTCATCGCCTGATCGACCCAGCCGCCGATCACGGCTGCGGTAAAGCCCAGCACCGACCCGGTGGTAAAGCTCACCAATGTCGCCGCCGTGGCGATAAAGATCGTGGTGCGCCCGCCATAGATCATGCGGCTCAGCAGGTCACGGCCGATATTGTCGGTGCCCAGCCAGTGCTTGGCGCTCATCGGCTCCCACACGCCGCCAACGACCTCGGCCATGCCATAGGGAGCAAGAAACGGAGCGAAGATGGCGACCAGGAAATAGGACGCCGTGAAGATCAGGCCAATCATTGCGGCCAGCGGGATTTTCATCATTTCGGATGCCTCAGACGCGGGTTGGCCAGGATCGACACGATGTCGGCCACCATGTTCAGACCGATGTAGACCGCGGCGAAGATCAGGCCGGAGGCCTGCACCACGGGTACGTCCCGTTTGGACACGTGATCGACCAGATACTGTCCCATACCGGGATAGGCAAAAACGACCTCGACCACGACAACGCCGACAATCAGATAGGCCAGGTTCAGCATCACCACGTTCACGATCGGTGCGATGGCATTCGGGAAGGCGTGCCTGGCAATGACCTGAAAGCCCGAAAGGCCCTTCAGTTCGGCGGTTTCGATATAGGCCGACTGCATCACGTTCAGGATCGCGGCACGGGTCATGCGCATCATATGCGCCAGCACCACCATGGTCAGCGTGATCGCTGGCAGCAGCACCAGGGTCAGGCGCTCGCCGAAAGGCATGCCGTCATAGACAGTCGCCAGTGGTGGAAGCCAGCGGAGTTTCACCGCGAAGATCAGGATCAGCACATAGCCGATGAAGAACTCCGGCAGCGAGATCGAGGCAAGCGTCACGCCGGAAATCAGCTTGTCCGGCCAACGCTCGCGAAAGCGCACGGCGATCAGACCCAAAAGAATGGCCAGCGGGATGGCGATCACCGCCGCGACCCCGGCCAAGAACAGGGTGTTGCCCAGACGCGCGCCAATGGCCTCGGAAATGTCGGCGCCAGAGGTCAGGGCGGTGCCCAGGTCCCCGGTCAGCGCTCCACCCAGCCACGTGAAATAGCGGGTGACGGCAGGTTCGTTCAGCCCCATGTCGCGGCGCAGGTTCTCCAGCGCCTCGGGGGTTGCGGATTGTCCCAGGATCGACTGCGCCACGTCACCCGGAAGGATTTGGGTGCCGGCGAAGATCAGAACCGAGACGGCGAGCAGAAGGAGGAGGCCCAGCGCAAGGCGCTGGACCACCAATCGAGTTGCAAGACCCATTTTAACCCACGAGCCACATCTTGGCGGGGGCGTAGTTGTTCATGACGTCGAAGCCCTTGGTGTCGCGCCATCCGGCAACCTTGTCCGAAGTGGCATCGATGAAGTCATTGAACATCGGGCCAATCAGACCGCCTTCGTCACGCAGGATGGTCGACATGTCGGCATACATCTGGGTGCGGGTTGCTTCGTTCAGTTCGGCGCGGGCCGCAAACAGCAGCTGGTCGAACTGTTCGTTGAAGAAGCGGGTATCGTTCCAGTCCGCCGTCGACAGGTAAGCGGTCGAGAACATGGCGTCCTGGGTAGCGCGGCCCGACCAGTAGCTGGTCGAGAACGGCTTGTTGTTCCACACTTCGGACCAGTAGCCATCATTCGGCTCGCGCTTGATCTCCAGGTCGATGCCGGCACCTTTCAGAGACTGCTGGAACAGGGCCGAGGCATCCGGTGCGCCCGGGAAGGAGTTGTCCGAGGTGCGCAGCAGGATCGGACCCTCGTGACCCGAGGCCTTGAAGAAAGCCGCAGCCTTTTCTGGATCGTATTCACGCTGTTCGGTGGGTGTGAACAGCGGGTAGGAGGCGTTGATCGGCGTGTCATTGCCAACCGAGCCATAGCCGAACAGAATCTTGTCGACCATTTCCTGGCGGTTGATGCCATATTTCAGCGCCATCCGCAGATCCTTGTTGTCGAAAGGCGCGGTGTTGGCGTGCATGATGAACACGTAATGGCCCGGACCGGCGGTCGAGCGAACCTCGACACCCGGCGCACGCGAGATCAGACCGGCGATCTTCGGCGGAACGCGGTTGGCGATATGCACCTGACCCGACTGGATCGCGGACATGCGCGCGGTATCGTCGTTGATCGCCAGAATCTCGATCGTGTCGGCATGACCCATCGTGTCCAGCCAGGCGTGCGGGTTGCGCTCGAATACGGTGCGCACCCCGGCTTCGTGATCCTTGATCACATAGGGTCCGGTGCCGATTGCGGCGGTGGGGTTGTCCTTGCCGCCATTGGGCTGGATCATCAGGTGGTAATCGGTCAGCAGGTAGGGAAGGTCGGCGTTCGGCCCGTCCAGCTCGACGACGAAGGCACCGTCTTCCACCCGCATGTCCTTGATGCCACGCAGGAGGCCCAGCGCGCCCGACTTCGATTCTTCGCCCGCGTGACGCTCCATCGTCGCCAGCACGTCTTCGGCGGTCAGCGGCTGACCGTTCGAGAAGCTGATGCCCTTGCGGATCTTGAACGTCCAGACGCGCGCGTCCGGCGAGGACGAGAATTCCTCGGCGATGATTGGATCCAGACCGCCAGTTTCGCCCAGTTCCAACAACGGCTGGCCCCACAAACGCGTAATGCTGGACATGGTGGTGTTTGTGGACAGCGCCGGATCAAGACTGTCCGTGGCCGACCCGCCAGACAGCGCAACCTTGATCGTGCCACCTTTGACCGGCTCGGCGGCATGGGCTGCGTTCGACAGAAAGGTCCCGGCAGCGGTGGCGCTGAGGCCCAGTGCCGAGGCGCGGCCCAGGAAAGACCGGCGGTTCATCTTGCGCTGGATCACGCGAGACGCGAGATAGTCGAGTTCTTTGGACATTGAGAGCTCCCTGATTGGCGGGCCCTTCGGGGCCCTTGTCATTCTTTGTACCGGTGAAGCTTTGCCCAATATTTCGCATCGGGCAAGGGTTCTGTCGTTTTCAGATGGCCTGAAAGCGACAGACTCATAGGCATTTGCGAATTATCTGCGCTTCTTCGTCGCGGGCATGGAGCAGGCTGTCCCCCTCATAGGCCTCGATTCGCGCCCTGAGGTGGAAATGGGTCGCATCCGCCCACATCCGGGTCGAAGCCTCGGTGCGCACCGACCAATCGCCCCGCCGCAAAGTCTGGGTCCAATTGGTTTCCCCGACGGCAGATGTTGGGTCATCCGGGTGAATCACCCAGCGTTCGCGGGCTATGGTTCCGTTTATCAGCCCATGGTCGGCATCCTCGACCTCGCCGAAATCATCCTCGATCATCAAGGTCATGTAGCCGGTGCCGTGATCGGTCTTGGTCACTCGGCTGTTGGCCGCCGCGCGCAGGATGCGGGTGGCCCAGGGGTCCGCGGCGTCCGGCGGTTCGAACTGCCATTCGTCGTGATCCGCCGTGGCGCGCATCGGCAGATCCAGATAACCCGCAGTCAGGGTCAAGGTGCCCTTCATCGGCGCCGGCCAGACCATCGGCCAATAGGCGTTGGAGATCGACACCCGCAGACGATGACCGGCAGGCAGGCGATAGGCGATCTGGTCGAGTTGCAGCGTCAGGCCGATTTCCTGCCCGATCGGCAGCGGTCGAGGTTCGGCGGCGCCGTCGCGATGCGCCAGGTTCAGCACGCCCCAGGTAATCCGGGTCGAGGCCCCGTCGGGATGCACATGGCACAGGCGCACCGCGATCTGGCCCTGGGGCGCATTCGCCCGCAACCTGAGCCGCACCGCCGGGGCGCCGACGATATCCATGTCCGTCTCTGCCGGTTCACTGTCGAAACAGACCGACAGGCTGTCGTCCCGCCGCTGGTCCCCCGGCAACTCCGGCCCCAGCCAGATGGCGCAGTATTCGCCGCCCGCGTAACCGGTGGTCTGGACCGACGCGATGATCTCGCAGAGCTCCGCCCCGCCATCCCCCAGGCGTCGCCCGCGCCCAAAGGGCAGGCGCTGCACCGGCACCTCGGCCGGGTCCCTAGACATGGCAATCCAGCGCCCCGGACGGTGTTCGTACCAGGTTGCCGGCCGCACCCCGTCCATCAGGTAGTAGCGCAGGTCCGGATCCTCCTCGACGCCCGTATCCACGCCCTTCAGCCATCTGTCCCACCACCTGAGCGCCTCCTGAAGGAAACCGATGCGCGGTTCGGGCACGGCGAAATGCGGGTATTTGTGCACCCAGGGGCCGATAATGCCTTTCACGGGGGCATGAAGGTTGCGCACCAGAGCAGGCACCGCGTTCTTGTAGGCATCGCCCCAACCGCCCACGGCAAGGGTCGCCGCCGTGATCGCCGAATAGTCCTCGCAGACCGACCCATGCTGCCAGTACGCATCGCGCGATTGATGCTCCAGCCACCTGGCGGCGAGGAAGGGCAGGTTCTCAAGCCGTTCCAGCCACATCTCGCGCCACTTGTCACCGACCAGCGCCGGGTCGGGCGGGCGAGAGCTGTAGCTCCACATCGTACCGCCCCAGCCAAGGTTCTCGTTCAGCAGGCAGCCGCCCTTGTAATGGATGTCGTCGGCAAAGCGGTCCACGGTGGAACAGAGTGTAACAATCGCCTTCAGGGGTTTCGGGTCCAGGGCCGCGACTTGCAGCGCGTTGAATCCTCCCCAGCTGATCCCCATCATGCCAACATTGCCGTCGCACCAGGGCTGCGCGGCGAGCCAGTCGATCACCTCCAGAGCATCCGCCTGTTCCTGCGGCGCGTATTCATCCGTCATCAGCCCTTCGCTGTCCCCGTTCCCGCGCATGTCGACACGGATGCAGGCGTATCCGCGCGCAGCAAAATACGGGTGGGTCAGCGCATCGCGGGCGCAGGTGCCGTCGCGTTTGCGATAGGGCAGGTATTCCAGGATCGCCGGAACGGGTGTTCCGTCCGCCGGGCGCCAGATACGGGCCGACAGGCGGGTGCCGTCGGACAGGATGATGCCCTCGTCGGGCAGCTCGATGATGTCATGCAGGGTCATGCGCCCATGGGGAAAGGAAAAGGGCGCCCCGTCAAGTGACAAGGCGCCCCGATCGGTGTCGTTTTTCTGCCGATCAGAAGTTCAGCGAGATATCGCGGTGATAGGACGAACAGCTTGCCATCTCCAACGCCTGCTCGCGGGTAAAGCGGTCCTGCAGGCGGACACCCAGCGTACCGCGAATCCCGTCCATGTAGGTTTGGATCCCCGGGACCAGGGCTTCTGCTTCGGCGCGCCAGACAAGCTGTTCCTCGAAGGCGGTGACAGCCTTGTCGAACTCCTCCAGAGCCTTCTCGCGGTCCGGCGTCCTGGCGCGCAGCGCCTTGCGGGCCTTGTCCAGCGCCTTCTTGACGTCGCTTGCCCCATCGACCGAGCCGAACTCGCGCGCCAGATCCTTGACCAGCTCCTGGCTTTCGTCCTCGGACAGGGCCTCGATCTGGCCACGCATCTCGCGCAGCGGGGTTTCGAGCGCGGCAAAGGCCTCGTTCGCCGAGATCACCGCCAGCACCTCGACCGCCCCTTCCCAGGCACCATCGGCGGCGCGACGATAGGTGTTGCGCGCCTTGGTCTCGGCATTGGTCAGCAGGGCGAAGGTCTTGTGCTCCTCCTCCCAGGAGGCCGGGATCGTGGTTTCCAGATGCTCGACCTCGGCTTGCAGCACGGCCACCTCGGCTTCCAGCTCGGCACGGGCCTCGGCCTGGGCCTCGTCGCGCATGCGCCCGGCCGTGGTCGACATTGCCTTGGCCTCGGCCTCCAGACGGCGGATCTGCTTTTCGATCCCGCGCACCAGAGTCAGCTGCGGACGGTAGACATCAGCCGCCTCTTCAACCGCCTCGGCCGCGACAAAGACAGCCTTGATCTGCTCGATCGCCTTGTCGGCATTGTCCAGCGTATCCTCGAAGTCACCCGCCAGACCCTTTGGCAGGGCGGACAGATCCAGACCACGCGCGGCTTCGATCGCCTGCACGGTCGCCGCCTCCTCGGCCAGTTTCTGCCCGATATAGTCCTCGAGGCAGAGCTGCAGTTTCGGGTTGCGCGGCGGCGGCGAGCTTTCCGACAGGAAGCTCACCCGGTTTGGCAGGTAGTTCACCAGCGGCGGATAGAGCCCCACAATGGCCAGCGCCATCAGCTGCAGCGTGATGAAGGCGATGACGCCCTTGTACATCTGCACCGTCTTGACAACCGCCGGGGCCACACCACGCAGATAGAACAGCGCGAAGCCGAAGGGCGGGGTCAGGAAGCTGGTCTGGATGTTCAGCCCGATCATCACACCCAGCCACACGGCGGTAATGTTCGCCTGCGGATCGGCCAGCAGGATCGGGGCGACGATCGGCACCACGACCACGGCGATCTCGATGAAGTCCAGGAAGAAGCCCAGGATGAAGATCACCAGCATGACGATGACGAACTGGGTCCAGAAGCCACCCGGAAGCGAGTTCAGGAACTCGCGCACCAGTTCCTCGCCCCCGAAAGCGCGGAAGGCGGCGGTCAGCATTGCGGCCCCCAGCAGGATGATGAAGACCAGCGCAGTGGTCTTGGCGGTCTCCAGCATCACCCCCTGCAGGGTGGATTCGAGCTTGAACACCCGCCAGCCCGACCAGATCAGCGCGGTCAGGAACATCAGCGTCGCGATCACGCCCAGCAGGATGCCCAGGCGATCGCTGCCGTCGTTGGCGGCTTTGACGTTCATCTCGAAATTGGCCAGCGCAAAGCCGACCAGCACCAGCGAGGCAATGGCCAGAAGCGCAGGCGCATAGAGCCCCTTGGACTGTTCCGGCAGGCGATAGCCCGCCATGATCATCGCACCGGCCGCGCCGATGGCACCGGCCTGGTTCACCGTGGCGACCCCGGCGATGATCGAGCCCAGCACGAGGAAGATCAGCGCGAGCGGCGGCACGAGCGTGATCAGCACATTCTTCAGAAACGCGCCGTCATACTTGCCCTCATAGGGCACGGCGGGAGCGTGTTTCGGCCGCAGGATCGCGAAGACAAGGATGTAGACCATGTAGATCCCGACCAGCAGCAGGCCCGGCACGAATGCGCCCAGGAACATCTCGCCGGCCGAGGTCGAAGCCACATCGAAGGTCGACGGCATCGACAGCTCTCCGGTCGCATTCTTGTGCAGCGCCTTGCGCAGGGATGACGCCTGGTCGGTGGCCGAGGCCAGCTGGTCGGCCAGGATGATCAGCACGATCGAGGGCGGGATGATCTGCCCCAAGGTGCCCGAGGCGGCAATCGTGCCGGTCGCCAGCGACGGCGAATAATTGTTGCGCAGCATCGCAGGCAAGCTGATCAGGCCCATCGCCACCACGGTGGCGCCGACGATGCCGGTCGTGGCAGCCAGAAGCGCGCCGACGAAGACGACCGAGATGCCCAACCCGCCCGGCACCGGGCCGAACAGGCGCGCCATCGTGACCAGAAGGTCCTCGGCGATCTTCGAGCGCTGCAGCATGATGCCCATGAAGATGAACAGTGGGATGGCGATGAGCGTATCCCTCTCGACCTCCCAAAAGACCCCTCGCAGGTTCGTTACCCCCGCCGACAGCCATTGCTGCGGTCCGCCGGAGTGAAAGAAGGCATCTGTCGAGCCTGCAAAGATATACCCGGTCCCGGCGGCAAGGCCGATGGTGATGATCGCAGCGCCCGGCAGCGCGAAGGCAACGGGAAAACCCGAGCCCAGCGCCATGGCCATGATCAGGATGAGAAGGGCGAGGAAAAAGAGTTCCATGTGTGTGTCCTATCCGATCTCAGTGCGCCGCAGGGGTGACATCGCGGTGGCCGGGCTCGTCCCGTTTGTCCGCGACCGCGTCGAAGAAATAGCTGACGAACTGGATCAGCATGGTAATGGCGAAGAGGCCCAGGAAGGCGGCCATCTGGTATTTGATGAACATTCCGACCGAACCGGTCTGCGAGACTTCGAAATTGGCAACCGGGCTGTTGATGATCGACCGGGCGCCGTTGAAGCCGATGCCGATGATCACCCAGCAGGTGCTCATGCCCAGGGCAATCGCGCCGATCGCATTGACGAAGCCGCGGGTCGTGGGACCGAAACCGGCATAGAGAACATCGACGCGCACATGGCCTTCCTCGAACAATGTATAGGCCGAGGCGAACAGGAACAGCGCGGCGTACCAATACCGCACAAGGTCGCCCATCAGCGCCTGTTCATAGGAAAAGACGAAGCGCGAGATCACGATCAGCAGCTCGGCGACTACAACCATCAGCGCCAGCCAGGTAAAGCCAAGCGTGCGGGTAAAGAAGGCCAGGATGAACCCGGCGACGATCAGCGGCATGTGGATATAGGGACCAACCCAGCGCGCCTTGCCGAACAGGCGAGCGGTTTCTTCGCCAACCAGCACATCGAAGATCTTTTCGACCCGCATGAAGGCCACCGTCGCATCGACGATGCCAACCAGGAACACCGACCAGAACAGCGCGCGGATCAGGTAGACGTTGAACCGGTGGATCAGGTGCGCATCCCAGCGCAGCGCGGTTGTTGCCGAACGCATCACGTAGAGCACCGCAACAGCGATGGCCGCGCCGTAGATGGCGAGCTCAAGCCAGGTTCCGGCGGTGGCTCCGCCCGAGGCGATCGAAGTGACCGGCGCGATGCCGAACCCGACGGTAAGCACATTGTTGACCTGAAAAGCGAACAGAACCGCCAACATGCACCAGCCGAACAGGCGGGCAAGGATGGCGGGATCGCCGGTACGCGGAATTTCGATGGGTGAGCTGGCCATTGGTCCCCTCAACTGGCAGTGCGGGCGGGTTTGCACCTCCGCCCACTGGCAAAAGAGCGGGACCGAAGCCCCGCTCTGAGTGTTTTGCAAGCGGCGTGGGTTTATTCACCCAGGCCCAGAACGCGGTTACGCTCGTTCACGAACTTGGTTTCGAACAGCGCCATGGCGCCACCGATTTCGCGCAGCGCGGCCTGGAAGGCGTCGTCGACTTCCACGGCCAGGTCCGAGTGATCGCGGGTCTCTTCGAACACTTCCGCCGCGGCTTCGCCGAAGGCATCCCAGACGTCTTCGCCGAACTCTCGCACTTCCACGCCCTGTTCGTTGATCAGCTTGTTCAGGTACTGGCCGTTCAGCGCCATCGCCTCTTCGTACATGTTGGCGGTCTCTTCGGCCGAGGCGGCCTCGATCACGGCGCGCTCCCAATCCGACAGGCTTTCCCACCAGGCTTTGTTCATGCCCAGCGCCAGGTTGGCGTTCGGCTCGTGCATGCCGGCGGTGTAGTAGTACTTGGCCGCTTCGTAGAACTTCATGAAGTAGTCGTTGTACGGACCCACCCATTCGGTCGCGTCAATGGCGCCCGACACCAGGTTTTCATAGATCTGGCCACCCGGCAGCGACACGGTCGACACGCCCAGTTTCGACATCACGTTGCCGCCCAGACCCGGAATACGCATCTTCAGGCCCTTCAGGTCTTCGGGGCTGTTGATTTCCTTGTTGAACCAGCCGCCCGCCTGGGTACCGGTGGCACCGCAGACCAGCGGTTTCAGACCGAATTCGCCCGAGACCTTGTCCCACAGGGCCTGACCGCCGCCGAACTTGACCCATGCGTTCCATTCCACAACGGTCATGCCGAAGGGCACGGTGGTGAAATAGGCAAAGGCCGGGTGCTTGCCGACCCAGTAGTAATCCGCGGCGATATAAGCCTGCGAGTTGCCCGAAGCGACTTCGTCAAACGTGTCGAACGCACCGACGCGTTCCCCGGCGGCAAAATATTCGACGTTGATCGCACCGTCCGACAGCTGGCCGATACGGGCGGCCAGGCGCTGGGCCGAGGTCCCCAGACCGGGGAAGTCGCGCGGCCAGGTCGAAACGATGGTCATGGTCTTGCCGCCTTGGGCAAGTGCCGGGGTCGCCAGTGCGGTTGCACCGGCGCCAAGGGCTGCGCCCTTCAGAAATTTACGACGTTCCATTTAAATTCTTCTCCTCCGAGTTTGGACAGTATTCTTGTCACAACATGCCCCGCCAGTTGGCTTGGCAGGGGCTGCACGCCAATTACTACGGAAGTAGCGGCAGATTTCAAATGGATTTTTCCTGAACTGGTAAGATATCTTTACCAAACACCGGTACGGTAGCGTATAACCCCTTAATAATAAACGCACGGCGTAGAAACCATTAGGTATTACTACTACCACATGGCCGCTCCATCATGCCGTAGCAATTGCACGCCAAACTATACAGATTTAACCACATTTCCTGGGTCAGCCACCGCCCGTTCGCCTCTCTGACAGACTGAACTTCACCGGGTTTGCCGCTTGACGTTTGGTCAGCTTCCCGCACCAGCCCCGCCCCCTCAGCCCGGCTGAAATCGGAACAGGGGCCCGGCGTTGCGCACGGCTCCGACGATGAAATCCGCAGTGGTTCGAATGCGGGGTTGGTCGCGGATGTCCTCGCGAATGAGCAGCCAATAGGCACGCTGAAACCCGACCCGGTCGGGCAGCACCGCCTCCACCCCCTGCCCCCGCGCCATATAACTGGGCAGCACGCCCAGCCCCGCCCCACCGCGCACCGCATCCAGCTGCGCCTGGACCGTCGCGGCGCGGTAGGTCTCGACAAGCCCCGGATGGATCGCACGGTTGAAATCGAGCTCGTCGGTGTAGAGAAGATCGCCAATGTACCCGACAAAGGGAAATCGCGGCAGGCCCCCGGTGGATCCGGGTCGCCCCATCCGGTCCAGCAGCGCAGGCGCGCCGTAGAGCCGCAGGTCGTAATCCACCAGCTTGCGCCGCACCACGCGACCGGTCTCGGGCCGCTCCAGGCTGATCGCGATATCCACGTCGCGTTTCCACAGCTTGTGGGCGCGGGGCACCGGAACCAGCTCAAACGCCATCGAAGGCTGCGCCACCGCCAGCCGCGGCAGTTCACGCGACAGAAAGGCATTGCCAAACCCGTCCGGCGCGCCGATGCGCACGGTGCCTGAAACGTCGCCCTGCCCCGCCAGCCGGTCGCCGATCGCGGTGCCCGCATCCTCCATCCGTTGTGCCAGCGCCAGGATTTCGACCCCGGCCTCGGTCAGGCGGAAGCCTTCTCCACGTTCGAACAGCTCCACCGACAGGCTGTCGGTCAGCCGGGCAAGATGCCGGGCCACGGTGGTGTGGCTGACCCCGAGCCGCCGCGCAGCCCCGGTCAGGCTGCCGGCCCGGTGCGCCTCGAGAAAAAACCGTATGTCATCCCAGTGATAGAGCAACTGAACCCTTTCGAACGACACCTGTGCAGAATCGTTCATTGCCTGACGCCACTCTTGCCCCGATCCTGTGGCGGATCAAGGAGGCCGTGCATGAAACAGCTGGGCAATTTCGACTACATCATCGTCGGCGCGGGCTCGGCGGGCTGCGTACTGGCCAATCGCCTGTCCGAGGATGGCGCCAAGCGGGTGCTGCTTTTGGAGGCCGGGGGCAGCGACAATTACCACTGGGTCCACATTCCCGTGGGCTATCTCTACTGCATCGGCAACCCGCGCACCGACTGGATGTATTCGACCCAGGCCGAGCCGGGGCTGAACGGGCGCGAGATCCTCTATCCGCGCGGCAAGTTGCTGGGTGGCTGCAGCTCGATCAACGGAATGCTCTATCTGCGCGGCCAGGCGCGGGACTATGATATGTGGCGCCAGGCGGGCAATACCGGCTGGGGCTGGGACGATGTGCTGCCCCATTTCCTGAAATCCGAGGATCACTTCGACGGCCGGACACCGATGCACGGCGAGGGTGGCGAGTGGAAGGTCAACAGGCAGCGCCTGAGCTGGGAGCTGCTGGACCGGTTTGCCGATGCCTGCGAGGCCGCCGGCATTCCCCGCACTGATGACTTCAACACCGGCACGAACGAGGGCGTGAGCTATTTCCAGGTCAACCAGCGCAAGGGCTGGCGCTGGAGCACGGCCAAGGGCTTCCTGCGCCCCGCCAGGGGACGCACCAATCTGGTGGTCGAGACCGGTGCTCAGGTCGAACGGCTGATCTTCGACGGCAAACGCGCGACCGGCGTGCGTTTCATCCAAAACGGCGGCCCGGTCGAGGCCCATGCCAATGCCGAGGTGATCCTGTCGGCGGGCGCGGTAAACTCGCCGCAGCTTCTTATGCTGTCAGGGATCGGCCCGGCAGATCACCTGAAGGCGCATGGAATCGAGGTTTTGCACGACGCGCGCGACGTGGGCGGCAACCTGCAGGATCACCTGCAACTGCGGCTGAGCTACAGGGTCGAGGGGGTCAAGACCCTGAACCAGCAGGCCTCCACGCTTTGGGGCAAGGCCGGGATCGGGTTGCAGTACCTGCTGACCCGCTCCGGCCCGATGTCCATGGCTCCCAGCCAGCTGGGTGCCTTCATCCGCTCACATGAAAGCGTCGAGACCCCGGACCTGGAATATCACGTGCAGCCGCTGTCGCTGGGCAGTTTCGGTGGCGATCTGGACCCGTTCCCGGGCTTTACCGCCAGCGTGTGCAACCTCAGGCCCGACAGCCGCGGCACGATCCGGCTGGCCTCGGCCCGCGCAGCGGACGCCCCGCTGATCGCGCCCAACTACCTGTCCACCGAAAGCGACCGGCTGACCGCGATGCGCGCGATCCGGCGCACCCGCGAGATCGTCTCCCAGGCCCCGCTGGCGCAGTTCAAGCCCGAAGAGATGCGCCCCGGCCCCGCCTATAACACGGACGATGAGCTGGTCGAGGCGGCGGGCAACATCGGCACCACGATCTTCCACCCGACCTGCACCGCGCGCATGGGGCAGGACGAACACGCAGTGCTGGACGAACGGCTGCGCCTGCGCGGGGTGGACGGGCTTCGCGTGGTGGATGCCTCGATCATGCCGAACATCGTGTCGGGCAATACCAATTCCCCAACCATCATGATCGGCGAGAAAGCCTCGGCGATGATCCGCGAGGACGCGCGCTAGGGGTTTGCAGAAGGCAGGGTTCTTGCCTGCGTCGCGCAAACAAAAAGCCCCGGAGTCTCCTCCGGGGCTTTTGTCATTCCATCCGGGTCCGGTCAGACCTTGCGCACCGCGCCCTTGGCCGCCGATGTGGCCATGGCCGCATAGGCCCTGAGCGCGGTCGAGACCTTGCGCTTGCGCGGCTCGGCGGGATGCCAGCCCTTCTCGTCCTGCACCTTGCGGCGCGCGGCAAGCTCCTCCTCCGACACCGCCAGGTTGATGGTACGGTTGGGGATGTCGATTTCGATCTTGTCACCGTCCTGCACCAGACCGATCGCGCCACCTTCGGCGGCTTCCGGCGAAGCGTGACCAATCGACAGGCCGGACGTCCCGCCCGAGAAACGGCCATCCGTCAAGAGCGCACAGGCTTTGCCCAGCCCCTTCGATTTCAGGTAGCTGGTCGGGTAGAGCATCTCCTGCATCCCCGGCCCACCACGCGGCCCTTCGTAACGAATGACGACCACGTCGCCTTCCTTGACCTTACCGGTCAGGATGTTGTTCACGGCGGCGTCCTGGCTTTCGCAGACATGCGCTGTGCCGGTGAATTTCAGAATGCTTTCATCCACACCGGCCGTTTTCACGATGCAGCCATCCTCGGCGATATTGCCGAACAGAACCGCCAGACCACCGTCCTTGGAAAACGCGCTTTCGACCGAGCGGATCACGCCATTGTCGCGGTCCGTGTCCAGCTCCTTGAACCGGTTCGCCTGGCTGAACGCCTGCGTGGTGCGCACGCCACCGGGTGCCGCCTTGAACAGGCTTTCGGCCTCGGGGTTGTTGGCGACCTTGATGTCCCACTTGGCAATTGCCTCGCCCATGGTCGAGCTGTGCACGGTGGACACATCGTTGTGCAGCAGACCCGCGCGGCTGAGTTCGCCCAGAATCGAGAAAATACCCCCGGCGCGGTGCACGTCTTCCATATGCACATTGTGAATATTCGGTGCGACCTTGCACAGGCAGGGCACCTTTCGGCTGAGCCGGTCCATGTCGGTCATGTCGAAATCGACCTCGCCTTCCTGGGCGATGGCCAAGAGGTGCAGCACCGTGTTGGTCGATCCGCCCATGGCAATGTCCAGCGACATGGCGTTCTCGAACGCTTGATAGGTGGCGATCTCACGCGGCAGAAGGCCCTTTTCCTCGTCCTGATAATGCCGCTTGGTGATCTCGACGATCTTGCGCCCGGCCTCCAGAAACAGCGCCTTGCGGTCGGCGTGGGTGGCCAGGGTCGAGCCATTGCCCGGCAACGCGAGGCCCAGCGCCTCGGCCAGGCAGTTCATCGAGTTCGCGGTGAACATGCCCGAACACGAGCCGCAGGTCGGGCAGGCGTTTTCCTCGATATGCTGGACCTGCTCGTCGGTCAGGTCCTCGCTGGCGGCGGCGACCATGGCGTCGACCAGGTCGATCTTGTCCATGTCCAGCCCCTCGACATCGATCTTGCCCGCTTCCATCGGCCCGCCCGAGACGAAGATCACCGGAATGTTCAGGCGCATGGCGGCCATCATCATGCCGGGCGTAATCTTGTCGCAGTTCGAGATGCAGACCATCGCATCGGCGCAATGGGCGTTGACCATGTATTCGACACTGTCCGCGATCAGCTCGCGCGAGGGCAGCGAATAGAGCATACCGTCATGACCCATGGCGATCCCGTCATCCACGGCGATCGTGTTGAACTCCTTGGCCACACCCCCGGCGGCCTCGACCTCGCGCGCCACCATCTGGCCCAGATCTTTCAGGTGCACGTGGCCGGGCACGAATTGGGTAAACGAGTTCACGATGGCGATGATCGGCTTGCCGAAGTCGCTGTCGGTCATCCCTGTCGCGCGCCAAAGGCCACGCGCGCCCGCCATGTTGCGGCCGTGGGTCGAAGTTCTGGAGCGATAAGCTGGCATGGTTCCACCTGGCATATTTGAATAGACCGCACCCTTTTGCTGCGTCGCGGGTGAAGAAACAAGGGGGGACGCCGCCAGAGCGGTGCTTTCGTGATCTTACCGGGGAAAAATGGTGCCGATGATAGGCATTGAATACCTATATCATGTGGTTCCATGCTGTTCCGAATTCCACGAAATTCCAGCTAGTTCCATGTAATGTCCGTTTCATGCTGTTTCATCCTGTACCTTTCTATACTATATATAGAGGGTGGATATTTAGGGGGGCGTAATTTTGATGGAATTGAACAAGCTTACGGCAGCGAAAATCAAGAACGCCCCTCCTGGCAAGTACTCCGATGGTGCAGGCCTCTGGATTCACAAGCGCGAAGACGGAGGCGCACAGTGGATTCTCCGCGTGTCCGTTCATGGCCGGAGACGGGAAATGGGCCTTGGGGGATACGACTCCAGTGGCAAGTATGGCGTCTCGCTCAAGATGGCGCGGCTGGAGGCCCAGCAGTGGCAAGCCTTGGCGCGTCAGGGCCAGGACCCCATCAAAGTACGCGAGAAGCAACGCAGGGAAACGATGCGGTCTGACCATACTCTGAACGTTGTCGCACACGAAGCTTTCGAGGCTCGAAAGGCTGAGCTGAAAGGCAATGGGAAGGCCGGGCGCTGGTTTTCACCGCTCGAACTGCATGTTCTTCCCAAGCTGGGCAAAGTGCCCGTTGAGGACATCGACCAGCAAGACATCAAGAACACCCTAGATCCAATCTGGCACACCAAGGCGGATACGGCCCGAAAGGCGATGAACAGGCTGAACATTGTTTTGAACCACGGCGCAGCCATGGGGTTGGATGTGGACCTGCAAGCCATATCGAAGGCAAAGGCGCTGCTCGGCAAGACACGCCATCAGGCGTCCCACACGCCCGCCCTCCCTTGGAAAGAAGTGCCTGCATTTTATGAAAGCCTGAACGATGGCACTGTGACTCATCTCGCGCTGCGCTTTTTGATCCTGACAGCGGTACGGTCGAAGCCGATCCGCTTCGCCCGCCTAGATGAAATTGAAGACGACGTTTGGACCATCCCCGCTGAGAACATGAAGGGCACGAAAGACAAGGCGCAGGATTTCAGGGTGCCATTTTCTCAGGAAGCATTAGCCGTCATCGAACAAGTCAAGCCGCTGGCGCGCGCTGGGTTCCTGTTTCCAAGTGTGCGTAAGGGTGTGATTTCAGACGCCACCATGTCCCGCCTAATGGAGCGTAGGGGCATGAAGGAACGCCCCCACGGCTTCCGGTCCAGTTTTCGCACCTGGTGCGCCGAGGCGACCGACACGCCGCGTGAGGTGGCGGAAACGGCCCTGGCGCATGTGACAGGTAGCGCAGTTGAACGCTCGTACCGTCGGACGGATTATCTTGAGCAACGTCGCGTATTGATGGAACGTTGGGCGGATCAT
>NZ_JASBTN010000087.1 GCF_030148435.1 Aliiroseovarius sp. | reverse complement strand
ACTCGGTCGCGCGCGGCATCCGGTCGGGCTTCAGCGCCCCCAGCGCGCCCATGTCGTGCAGGTACCAGTCGATGGTCTCGTTCGACCGTTCATGCACCAGCTGTTCAAGGCTGCCTTTCGCCCCGGCCTCCTTTCGGGCCAGCGCCGTTGCGTTGATCTTGTCATCCACGTCGGTGAAGTTGCGCACATAGGTCACGTGGTCGGCCCCGTAGATTTGGCGCAGTAGCCGGTAGAGCACGTCGAACACCACCACCGGGCGCGCGTTGCCCAGATGGGCGCGGTCATAGACGGTCGGCCCGCAGACATACATGCGCACATTGTCCGGGTCGATCGGGGTAAAGTCCTGCTTCGCCCGCGCCTTGGTGTTATAGAGCTTGATTTCGGTCATCTTGTCCTCGCGCACACGTGGTCCGTGGCGGGCTTAGCAACTTCATGACTGAGATGGAACAGAAGAACGGCCCGCCTGACGATGTCAGTGGTGAATGCAGCAGATAATGATGGTCTTTTGCGTCTTCATGACGCGGTGATAGCAGGGATCCCGGCACAGACCAAGAGAATTGCCCGCGGCCGGAGGTGGCGGCAATCGGATCGCCTGCTTCGGGACTGCCCCGGGGAGGAGCGCCGTTGCCACCGGTTCGCGCGACGTCAGCCGGGGGCCGTCCTCAGGCCTGCGCGGCGTTGGTCTTGGCCGCCAGTACGCCCTTCATCCACATCTGCACCACCTTCCAGGCGATCGGCGGGATGATCAGCGTGGCGGCCACCAGGGACAGACCTCCCAGGATACGGAAGACCTCGCCATAGCCCGCCAGGGCCAGCAGTTGCATCAGCGTCGAAAAGGCCGCCAGCGGGAAGGTAAAGGCCCCCCAGAGCGGGCTGAACCCGGCGGCGGTCAGCCAGCGCGCCGTGCCACCCAGCCCGGCCAGGATCACGATGGACAGCAGGCCGAAGCCCAGCGCCAGCTGCGGATGGCCCGTCATCATCGCCACGGTCCCCAACAGCGCCGCCGGAGACAGGTGGATGGCAAGCAGCGGGCGCAACGGCGCCGGCACGTCCTTGCGGATGAACTGGCGGATCGAAATGACCCAGATCGCCACGGCCAGCGCGAAGGTCGCCCACAGGACCACAGAGTTGTAGACACCCCAGCCCAGCGGCAAGGCCGCCAGCGGCGACACGATGAACCCGACGAAGCTCAGATGCCAGACCGGCGTGACCACGCGGGATTCCTCCGGGCCGGTGATCAGATCACGCGCAATGGTTACGGCCAGAAGCACGTGACCCGCCACGGCGAGGGCCAGCACCACCTGGGCCGCAGGCTGCCAGTTTTCACCAAGCGGTGCCAGCGTGGAGGCCAGCAACATGCCCGCCAGCATCATTGACGCAAGCCCCGCCCGACCGGGCAGCACGCGCAGATCCTCGTGGAACACGCCGGGGCGCTGGACCACCTTGGCTAGGTAAGCCACCACCGCGAAGAGGTAGAGCAACGTGACCGCGCCCAGAAGCATGTCGGCCGCTCCGCCCGGGACACCGAAGGTCTCGCTGGCCCGGCGCCAGGCCAGACCCAGGCCAAACAGGCCGAAAATCGGCGGGAACACCGCCGGGGGCGTGCGCTGGAACAGGCGCGATCTGGGCGGGATCGGCCTGGGGGGCGGGAAATGCGGGGCTTTGGCCATGTCTGTCTCCTGTGCGCGCGGATCTGTCTGTCCAGCCCCGGATGTATCGCGTTTTTGCTATGTAAGGAAAGAGGCAAAGCCCGCCCCTGCCCTTTTGTCGCGGATGTTGCGCCAGCGGGGGCCAGCCCCCGCGCCCCCGGGATATTTTGGGAAAGATGAAAGAAGGATCAGCCTTCGATCGCCTCTCGCGCTGCTTTGACATTCGCATGCAAGGCTGCCCGCAGGAGCGAGGCGTCGGCGCCGGTTCCCAGGAAGGTAATGCCGAGGTCGCGGTAGTGGGCGAAATCCGCGGTGTCATAGTGGATGATGCCTGCCGCCTTGCCCGCCGCACGGATACGGGACACGGCCCTGGCGATGGCCTCGCGTACCTCGGGATGGCCCGGGTTGCCCCGATGACCCATGTCCGCCGACAGGTCCGCCGGGCCGATGAAAACCGCATCGACCCCTTCTGTCGTGGCAATGGCGTCGATATTGTCGAGTGCCACGCGGGTCTCGGCCTGGAGCAGCAGGCAGACCTCGTCATTGGCGCGGTCGACATAGCCCGTATCGGCGCCATACCCCGATGCCCGGGCCACTGCGGCGCCAAGCCCCCGGTGTCCTTCGGGCGCATAGCGGGTGGCGCGCACCAGGTGGGCGGCCTGCTGCGGCGTGTCAACCATCGGCACCAGCAACGAGCGCACACCCAGGTCCATCACCTGCTTGATCACCCAATCCTCGCCGATGGGCACACGGACAACCGGTTCCACCCCGAAGGGGGCCAGCGCACGCAGCTGGCCCAGGATGGCGGTTGGATTGTAGGGCCCGTGTTCACCGTCGATCAGGCACCAGTCATATCCCGCCTGGCCCGCGATCTCGGCCGCCGAGGCATCGCCCAGGTTCAGCCAGAGGCCGATCTGCATCTGTTGCGCGGCCAGCGCCTCTTTCAACCGGTTTCCCATGGCTCCGCCTCCTTTGTTAACATGTGAATTACCAAATGCCTAACGGTCCATGGGCACCGCGTCAAAAGAAAAGCGCCCCCGTTTCGGGGAGCGCCACTCACACCCGCTCCCGGCGCGGCCACCCGGCCGGGGCGTTACAGGTAATCGGCCCTCTGCAAGCCATATTTGGCCATCTTCTCGTTCAGGGTGCGGCGCGGCAGGCAGAGTTCGTCCATCACCCCCACGATCGAGCCCTTGTGGCGGCGCATCGTGTTGTCGATCAACATGCGTTCGAAGGCTTCCACATATTCCTTCAGCGGCTTGCCCTCGGTGGTCATCACCGGCTGCACCTCGTCGTGATCGTTCATCAGCAGGCTGGAGATCGTGCCCGAGCCGCGGCGGCTTTGCAGTACCGCGCGTTCGGCTATGTTGGTGAGCTGGCGGATATTGCCGGGCCAGGGCGCCTGCAGCAGCTGCGCGGCTTCCTGCGCCGACACGGTGGGCGCCGGGCAACCGTATTCATCGGCAAACTGGTCGGCGAGCCGGGTGAACAGCATCAGGATGTCCTCGCCGCGCTGCCGAAGCGGCGGCAGGGTGATCTTCATCGCCGCCAGCCGGTAATAGAGGTCCGGCCGCATGCAGTCCTCGCAGGTCTTGCCCTGCTCCTGCAGGTTCGACACCGCGACCACGCGGGTCTCGGCGGGGGTGCCCTGGTCGTTGATCCAGGCCAGGAGCTTGGCCTGCAGCTTGTCGGGCAGCGCCTCGATGTCTTCCAGCACCAGCGTGCCGCCGCGCGCCTCTTCCACGAGCGGCTGGGTGCCGCCATCCTCCATCGGACCGAACAGGCGACGCCCCAGGTCATCCTCTTCCTGACCCGCGCAGGAGGCGACGACGAACTTGCGCCCGGCCTTGGCCCCCACCGCGTGCAGCGCATGGGCGACCAGGGTCTTGCCGGTGCCGGTTTCTCCGTCGATCAGCACATGGCCGTCGGATTGGCCCAGATCCAGAATATCCTCGCGCAGCCGTTCCATCACGGGCGAAGCACCGATCAGCTTTTTCATGATCGTGGTGCCATCACCCAGCTCGCGGCGCAGCGCGCGCGCGTCCAGAGCCATGCGGCGGCGCACGGTCGCCTTCTTGGCCAGTTCGGTCATGCGGTCCGGGTTGAAGGGTTTTTCCAGGAAATCGAAGGCGCCCACGCGCATCGCCTCCACCGCCATCGGCACATCGCCATGGCCGGTGATCATGATCACCGGCAGCGAGCTGTCGAGGCTCATCAGCTTCTTCAGGAACTGCATCCCGTCCATGCCGGGCATGCGGATGTCGGTCACGACGACGCCGGGGTATTCCGCCCCCACGACCTTGAGCGCCTCTTCGGCGCTGGCAAAGGTCTCGGTCTCGAACCCTGACAGGGCCAGCCATTGGGATATGGACTGACGCATGTCCTGTTCGTCATCGACGATCGCGATCTTCATTGCCTGTGCCATGGTGTTCCTTTGCTCACCCTTTTATCTGCCGCGTTCTACTCTGCGGCCTCCGTCTTTCCGTCGTCTTCCTTCAAGATAGGAAGTTCCACCTCGAATGCAGCCCCCCCGTCCTGACCGTTGCGGGCCGTGAGGCGGCCGCCAAAATCGTTCACGATGCCCGAGGAGATCGCAAGCCCCAACCCGACCCCGTCACCCGGGGCCTTGGTCGTGTAGAAGGGCTCGAACAGGTTTTCGAGATCCTCGACCCCGCCGCCATTGTCGCGCACGGTGATATGCGCCATGTCGCCGCCTGACAGGATGATATCGACCTGCGGATCCTCGACCGATTTTGTCGCGTCGATGGCATTGCGCAGGAGGTTGATCAGCACCTGTTCCAGGCGCAGCCGATCGCCCATCACCATCACCGGATCCTGGGGGATATTGCGGGTGATGCGCACGTGGCGGCTTTTCAACTGCGGTTCCATCATCGACAGCGCCGCAGAGACGCAGAGCCTTGTATCCAAGGGCTCGAAAGCTTCCCCGCCCTTGCGCGCATAGCTTTTCAACTGCCGCGTGATCGCACCCATGCGCTCGATCAGGTCGTCGATGCGCTGGAAGCTCGACAGGGCCTCGTCGGGGCGCTTGCGCTGCAAGAGCAGCTTGGCGCCGGCCAGATAGGTCTTCATTGCCGCAAGCGGTTGATTCAACTCGTGACTGACCGCTGCCGACATCTCGCCAAGCGCGGCCAGTTTCGAGCTTTGCGCGAGGGTCTGTTCAGCCACCTGGAGGCTCTTTTCCGCCTTCTGGCGCTCGGCGATTTCCCGCTGCAAGGCGGTATTCAACTGGCGAAGCTCTGCCGATTCCAACTGGAACAGCACCGAACGCGACGTGGCGCGGCGGCTGATCACGTAAAAGGTGAACGCCAGCAGGATGGCAAAACCCATGATTTCAAGCGCCAGGAAGCCGTTCACCTTCTCGCGCACGCTCGCATGGGTGGTGAAAGAGGCCATGCGCCAGCCCTGGAACGGAATGCGCGCCTCCTGCCGCATCACGGTGGAGCCCAGGAAGGCGTCGGACCGCAGGGTCGCCCAATCCGTCGTGGCCTGGATCGCCCGGCGAATCGCCGACGGGGCCGAGATCGTCGCAAGCGCCTCGGCCTCGGTCAGGCCACGCCAGCGCGGTTCGGTCGACAGGATGATAAGCCCCTCGCTGTCGGACACCAGCACCGCATCGGAAATCCCTGCCCAGCCACTTTCAAACTTCTGCAGATCGACCTCGACCACGATCACGCCAATCAGTTCGCCATTCGCTTCGATCTTGCGGCTGTAGGTGAATTCGTAACCGCCCGCTTCGGTCTGCACGGTGGTGAACACCGTTTCCGAACTGCGCAGCGCATTGACGAAATAGTGCTCGGCCCGGTGGGTGGTGCCCAGGCGCTCGCGGTCCGTCACCGCAACGGCCCGGCCGCTTTCATCCAGCAGCAGCAGAGAGGCCGCGCCGATCTCGTCGCGATAGGTGATCAGACGCGCGGTCGACTGGCTGTAATCATCGGAATTCAACGCATTGATCAGCGCCGGGTCGCGCGACAGCAGGAGCGGCACGACCGAATTGCGCTGCAATTCCGAAATCAGGTTGCCCGAATAGAGCGCTACGCGCAGCTCGGCCCGGTTGCGCGTGGTTTCGGTAAAGCGCTGGGTCAGCCAGACATTTGTGACCCAGATCGTGACCACGGCCACGCTGATCAGCGCCAGAAGCATCAGACGCTGGCGCCAGGTCAGCCCCCTGTTGATCGGGAGCGGGTCTGTGATGTCGGTGTCACCCATGCCTCAAGGATACGCCTGTAGGCCATGGGCCTCAAGTCAGGCCGAGACGAAGCTGTCCAGCAGCGAGCGGAACATCGCCTGCCCGTCGGTGCCGCCGTGCAGCGCGTCCACGGCACGTTCCGGGTGGGGCATCATGCCCAGCACGCGGTGGTTTTTGGAAATCACCCCGGCGATGTCACCGGTCGAGCCGTTCGGGTTGTCGGTATAGGTGAAGGCAATGCGGCCCTCGTCGCGCAGCTGGGCGAGTTTCTCGTCGGTCACGGTGTAGTTGCCGTCGTGATGGGCGACGGGCACGGTGATCTCCTGCCCCAGATCGTAGCCCGAGGTGAAGGGCGTCTCGGTCGAGGCGACCTTCAGGCCGACCGGCTTGCAGATGAACTTGAGGTTCGCATTGCGCATCAGCGCGCCGGGCAGGATGCCGGTTTCGGTCAGCACCTGGAACCCGTTGCAGATGCCCAGGGCATAGCCGCCGCGTTCGGTGTGGCGGATCAGCGACCGGGTAATCGGCGACTGCGCGGCGATGGCGCCGCAGCGCAGGTAGTCGCCGAAGGAAAAGCCACCGGGCACGCCAACGATGTCCAGCCCCTCGGGCAGGTGCGTGTCCTTGTGCCAGACCATGGTGACATCGGCGCCTGCGCGTTCGAAGGCCACAGCCAGATCGCGGTCGCAGTTGGAGCCGGGGAAGACGATGACGGCGGCTTTCATGGGCACTGATCCTTTCAGCGTGTGAAGTCGGTGATGACAGCGACCCCGGGTGGAGTCGGGCCATCGAAGGCAGCAAGTTCTTTGGTCGCCTGACTTAAAGGAATTCGCCGGGCAATCAAGGGGGTCAGGTCCACATGCCCCCCGTCTATCAGGCTCAAAAGCCCCGGATAACGGTGTCCGGGCATGCCTCGGGTGCCGAAAATGGCCAGTTGCCCGGAATAGACCACGTCCCAGGGCAGGCTCATGGTGGCGTTGTCACCGGCCGGCATGCCGATCTGCACCATGCGTCCCAGTTTGCGCAGGGAGCGCATGGCGGAGACGGTCGTGGCCTCGATCCCCAGCGCCTCGACCGCCACGTGCGCTCCACCGCCGGTGGCGGATTTGAGCTGCTCCAACACATCGGGGCCAGAGGCATCCAGCGCCAGGTCGGCGCCGAGGCTGCGCGCGAAGTTCAGTTTTTCCGGCACCACGTCCATGACTGCCACCCGCGCGCCAAGCGCCCGCCCCAGCAGGAGCGCGGAGAGGCCGACGCCGCCCCCACCCCAAACGGCAAGCCATTCGCCCGGCGCCAGGGCGGCGCGATCGGTCAGCGCCTGCCAGGCGGTGGTCACGCGACAGCCCAGAGAAGCGGCCAGCGCCGGGTCCATCCCCTCGGGCAGGCGTGTCAGGTTGGCATCCGCATGGGGCACCGCGATCAGTTCAGCAAAGGCACCGTGCTGGGTGAACCCGGGCACGGCCTGCGTGGCGCAGATGGTCTGATGACCACCGGCGCAATCCGAACAGGTGCCGCAGGCAAGAATGAAGGGGGCAATAACGCGGTCGCCGACCCGCCAATGGCGGCAATCTGGCCCGATGGACTCGACCACGCCGCAGTATTCATGGCCCGGGACCAGGGGCAGCTCGACGTCAGGGTCCGAGCCGCGCCAGCTGTGCCAGTCCGACCGGCAGACGCCACAGGCCAGAAGGCGCAGGACCACCCCGTCCGCCGGGCAGTCCGGGTCCGGGATGGTCGTGATTTCAAGCGGTTGCCGGTAGGTCGTCAGCAGAGCCGCGCGCATGGCTCAGAGAACCTGAATCGCGTAGTTTTCGATCACGGTGTTGGCAAGCAGCTTCTCGCACATCTCCTTGATCGTGTCTTCCGAGGTGCCCGGGGCGACCTCCAGCTCGATCACCTTGCCCTGGCGCACGGTTTCGACACCGTCAAAGCCCAGGTTGCCCAGCGCGTGGCGCACGGCCTCGCCCTGCGGGTCCAGAACTCCGGTTTTCAGCATGACATCGACGCGGACTTTCATGGGGTCTTCCTCTTTCATATCCGGTGCGGCGGGATCCGTTTTCTTCGCGGAAAACGGCCCGGAAAATTCGAGCTTCCGGGCCCGCTCAGTTGATCAGGGTCGGTTTTGGCGCGTGGGTCACGTTCGAGGGCAGCACGCCCAGGCGTTTCGCCACTTCGGTATAGGCGTCGGCCAGGCTGCCCAGGTCGCGGCGGAACACGTCCTTGTCCAGCTTCTGGCCGGTTTCGATATCCCACAGGCGGCAGCTGTCCGGGCTGATTTCATCAGCGACGATCAGACGCTGATAATCCCCCTCGAAGACGCGGCCGACCTCGATCTTGAAGTCGATCAGCTTGATGCCCACGCCATACATGACGCCCGACATGTAGTCGTTCACCCTGAGCGCCAGGGCCACGATGTCATCCATGTCCTGCTGCGAGGCCCAGCCGAAGGCGATAATGTATTCCTCGGGCACCAGCGGGTCGCCCAGCGCGTCATCCTTGTAGGAGAACTCGACGATCGGGCGCGGCAGCGGCGTGCCCTCTTCCATGCCCAGACGTTTCGCCATGGATCCGGCGGCATAGTTGCGCACGATCACTTCCAGCGGCACGATCTCGACCGCGCGAATGAGCTGCTCGCGCATGTTCAGCCGCTTGATGAAGTGGTTCGGCACGCCGATCTGGGTCAGCCCCTTCATGAAGAACTCGCTCAGGCGGTTGTTGAGAACGCCCTTGCCCTCGATCACGTCCTTCTTCTCGGCGTTGAAGGCGGTGGCATCGTCCTTGAAATACTGCACCAGGGTGCCGGGCTCGGGCCCTTCATACAGAACTTTTGCCTTGCCTTCATATAGCTTCTTGCGACGTGCCATGGGGTCTCCACCAGTTCGCGGGGGCCATCTGCGGCCCCGCCGTTGCCCCGCCTATAAGGGAAAGGCCCGTGGGGGGCAAGAATATCGCGGTGCGGGAACAATGCTTGCGCTAGCGGGGTTGCCCTGCGCCCCAAGGGAAGGCATATCGGGGATAACGGAATGCGAGTTCCAGCCCAACTGACAGACACAAGGGATGCCCATGACCACCTTTGACGACCGCGAAAACGCCTTTGAGAACAAGTTTGCCCATGACGAGGAAATGAAGTTCAAGGCCGAGGCCCGCGCCAACAAGAAACTGGCCGAATGGGCCGGCGCCATCCTGGGCAAATCCGAAGCCGAGATGGAAGCCTATGTGGTCGAAGTGATCAAGTCGGACTTCGAGGAAGCCGGCCACGAGGACGTGCTGCGCAAGGTGACTGCCGATCTGGGCGACAAGTCGGATGCCGACACCGTGCGCGCCCGTCGCGCCGAATGCCTGTCCCAGGCCAAGGAAGAGCTGCTGGGCGAGGGGTAAGCCCCCCATCAGACGATAGGATGGGGCGCCTTCGGGCGCCCTTTTTCATTGCGCCCCTCTGCGACCATGTGTCGTTGGCGCAAACAGGTGGAATTTTTCACCCGATCCTTTATGACACGGCTCACGAAAACGTGAGCAGCCACGGCCGGCCTCTTATTTTCGCTCGAATTCGAAACGTTAACCCGCCCTTGGAACCCCGGGGGCAAGACTATCGCCGGGGCAGACGAAAGGCGGGGGGGAACACATGGGCCACAGCAACAAGACCGGTTTCATCAAGGCGTCCGGGCAGGCCTCGGGCATCGACCTGCGCAAACTGGCTGCCCGGCAGATCCTGCCGATGGGCATTGCCGTTCTGCTGGTCATGCTCATGTGGGACCGGGTGCAGGGGCTGGATGTCCGCCAGATCACGGCCGGGTTCCGCACGGTCGGCCCGCTGCAATGGCTTGCTGCCGCCGGGTTCACCGTGGTCAGCTTCTGGGCCGTGGGCCGCTATGACGCGGTCGGCCACCGGCTGATCGGATCGCCCACCCCCGCCCGCGCCGCGCTGCGCACCGGGGTTGCGTCGATCGCCGTGGCCCAGACGGTGGGATTCGGCGTGATCTCCGGCGCCTTCGTGCGCTGGCGCATGCTGCCGGAACTTACGCTGGTGCAGGCGTTCCGCCTGTCTATGACCGTGGCCGTGACCTTTCTGGCCGGCTGGGCCGTCGTCGCCGCGCTGGTGATCCTTGTCGTGCCGCTGCACCTTCCGGGGGGCACCGCCATGGCGCTTCTGGCCCTGGTTGGCGCCGCCCTTGTCGTCATCCTGTCGATCTGGCGTCCGGGTGTGCTGGCCCGCATCCAGTTTCCGCCGCTGAAGGCCATGGGCGCCATCGTTGCCCTGACCTTAATCGACACGGCCTTTGCTGGCGCCGCCCTGTGGGTGCTGCTGCCCGAGGGCACGCAGATCGCGCCGATGATCATGATTGCCGCCTTCATCGTCGCGCTTGGTGCCGGCCTTGTCTGCGGCACGCCGGGCGGGGTCGGTCCGTTTGAAATGACCCTGCTTGCGCTTTTGCCGCATGTGCCCGAAGAGCCGCTGCTGGCCGCCGTCCTGGCCTTCCGCGCGGTCTATTACGCGGCACCGGCCCTGATCGGCGCCGCGATGGTGGCCCGAGGTCCGCGCAGGGGCGAAAACGCGCCCGACCCGGCGCTCGATGCGGTTCGCAAGGTCGAGGCCCCGGCGCTTACCCCGAACCTGGATCGCGTCCTGGCCGAGGCGCCGCGTGCCGAGGCGGGCCTGCTGCGCCATGGCTGCCTGTCGCTCTTTGCCTCGCCGGGCGCCTTGCCCGCTGCCCTGACGGCCCCTGTGGGGCAGAGCCTGGTGCTCCTGTCCGATCCGCTGTCGCGCGAGATCGACGAGGCGCGCTTTATTTCGGACGCCGGTGAGGCCGCCAGGGCGCGTTTCCTGACGCCGCTTCTGTACAAGTCCGGCGCGCGTATCGCCGCCGCCGCCCGCCGCGCGGGATGGGCCACCCTGCCGCTTGCGCGCGAGGCCTGGCTGGACCCGGCCGGGTTCACCACGGACGGACCCTCCCGCCGCCAGCTGCGCCGCAAGCTGCGCAAGGCGGAGAACGCGGGTGTACTGGTGGCCGAGGCGCAGGCCATGCCGCTGGCCGAGATGGATGCGGTCGCCCGGGCCTGGGCCGAGGTACGCGGCGGCGAACGCGGCTTTTCCATGGGCACCTGGGATCCGGCCACCCTGCCCTGGTCCCGGGTCTTTCTGGCCCGGCGCGAGGGCAAGCTGATCGGCTTTTTGACCCTACACGCCAATGATGCCGAATGGACCCTCGACCTGATGCGCCAACGGCCCGACGCGCCGGACGGCACCATGCATCTGCTGCTGGCGGAGGCGATCGCCGCAGCGCGCGCGGCCGCTGTACCCCGCCTGTCGCTCGCCGCGGTGCCGCTGGGCAAACAGGCGCGAGAGCCGGAGCTGTTTCACCGGTTGCGCGACCGGATCGACCGGATCTCGGGCGCCGAGGGGCTGCGCCAGTTCAAGAGCTGTTTCGGCCCGAACTGGGAAGTGCTCTACATTGCCGCCCCGTCGCGCGCCGGTCTGCTGCTGGGTGCGGTGGACGTGATGCGCGAAATCTCGGCCAAACGCGGGACAGCGATGCGAAAAACGCCGCTTCGCGGCCTCACTGGGCACAGACAGGCTTGACGGGCGCGGCGCATCCGCGCCTCATGATCTTCATGCACGGTTCCGAATTGCACATGGCTCCGATCCATGGCAATCACCGCGCCAGAAACGCTTCAACCAGAAGGTGCCAAGATGAGCGACGCCCTGACCCGCATGCTGACCGAAAATGCCTGGCTGATGGCCGACGGCGCGACCGGAACCACGCTGTTCAACATGGGTCTCACCTCGGGAGATGCGCCCGAATTGTGGAACGTGGACGAACAGGACAAGATCCGCGCGCTCTACCGGGGGGCGGTTGACGCGGGCAGCGACATCTTCCTGACCAACAGCTTCGGCGGCAATGCCTCGCGCCTGAAACTGCACGGTGCCGAAGGCCGCGTACGCGAGCTGAACAAGGCCGCCGCCGAGCTGGGCCGCGAGGTGGCCGAGGCGTCGGGCCGCACGGTCGTGGTGGCCGGCTCCGTCGGGCCGACCGGCGAAATCATGGAACCGATGGGCAGCCTGACCTACCAGGGCGCGGTAGAGATGTTCCACGAACAGGCCGAAGGGCTGAAGGAAGGCGGCGCGGATGTGCTCTGGGTCGAAACGATCTCGGCCCCCGACGAATACAAGGCCGCCGCCGAGGCCGCCGCCCTGGCGGACATGCCCTGGGTCGGCACGATGAGCTTTGACACCGCCGGGCGCACCATGATGGGCGTGACCAGCGCGGACCTGGCCCAGCTGGTCGAAGGCCTGGCCCACCCGCCGCTTGCCTTCGGGGCCAACTGCGGCGTGGGCGCGGCGGACCTGCTGCGCACGGTGCTGGGCTTCGCCGCCCAGGGCACCGAGCGTCCGATCGTCGCCAAGGGCAACGCGGGCATCCCGAAATACGTTCACGGCCACATCCACTATGACGGCACGCCGGAGCTGATGGCGGATTATGCCGTGCTGGCGCGCGACTGTGGCGCCAGGATCATCGGCGGCTGCTGCGGCACCACCGCCGAGCATCTGGCCGCCATGCGCGAGGCGCTGGAAACCCGCCCGCCGGCTGACGGCCGCCCGACCCTGGACGAGATCGCCGAGAAGCTTGGCGGGTTCTCCTCGGCCACGGATGGCACCGGCGACGACGAGCCGCAGGGCCGCCGCACCCGCCGCCGCCGCGGCTGAGCCGCATCCGATTTGACCCTCCCCGTCCCTAGCGACGGGGCTCCCGCCAGACGGGGGCGCATCGAGGATGCGCCCGCGCCTGTTGGGCATGGCCGGTCCTGCTGCGCAGGCCCGGTTGCCTTCGGCAAGGATATTTGGTGGAAAAATGAAAGAGACGTCAGAACAGACTCAGTTGATCGCCAGGTTGCGCGGGGCGCTTGAACAGGTCGTGCCGGAGTTGGGGCAGGTCGCGCCTGAGGCCCAGGCGCCGCGCGGCCAGGTCGAAGCGATGCGCGAGCAGCCGGGCAAACTCGCCCTCGCCCACCATGCGGGTGCCGAAGGCGGCATCGTAATCCTCGCCGCCGCGCATCTGGCGCATCCGGCCCATGACACGGGCGGCGCGATCCGGGAACGCCTGTTCGATCCATTCGCGAAACAGCGGCCCGACCTCGCCGGGCAGGCGCAGAAGGATATAGCTTGCCGCCACGGCGCCCGCGTCGCGCGCCGCGCCCAGGATCGCCTCAAGCTCATGATCGGTCAGGCCGGGCACCACCGGCGAAACCATGACGCGGACGGGCACACCGGCTTCGGCCAGCCGTTCGATCATCTTCAGGCGGCGCGCCGGTGCGGGCACGCGCGGCTCCATCGCGCGGGATACGGCATTGTCGAGCGTCGTGACGGACACGCCCACCCCGGCCAGACCGGCGCGCCCCATCTCGCCCAGAATATCAAGATCACGTTCGATCAGCGTGCCCTTGGTGACAACACCGACCGGGTGGCGGAACTCCGACAGCACGTCCAGCAGCCCGCGCATCACGCGGTAACGGCGTTCGATCGGCTGGTAGGGATCGGTATTGGTGCCAATGGCAATCGGCGCGACCTCGTAGGACGGGCGCAGAAGCTCGGCCCGCAAACGGTCCGGCGCAATCGGCCGGGCGATCAGCCGGGTTTCGAAATCCAGCCCCGCAGAATAGCCCAGCCAGGCATGGGTGGGCCGGGCGAAACAGTAGATGCACCCATGTTCGCAGCCCCGGTAGGGGTTCACCGAGCGGTCGAAGTTGAGATCCGGCGAAGCATTGCGGGTGATCACCTTGCGCGGGCTTTCCACCGAGACCTCGGTGCGCAGCGGCTCCTCCTCCGGCGGCTGCCACCCATCCTCCACCGCCTCCACCACATAGGGTTCGAATCGCCCCACCCGATTCGACAGGGCGGCGCGCCCGCGGCGAGTCACCAGTTTTCGCGAAAGTGTCAGGTCGCTCTGCGTCATGCCGCCACGCTAGAACATAAGAAGAACATTTGCCAGTCACAATCGACTCATGGGTCGGTTGCGGAAATCCCGGTGTCGCAATTCGCCTATACTCACAGGCGCTTTCGCTTCATCAAGGTTCAAGAACAATCGCGTCACGACGCCACAGCCCGGAGCTAATACATGTCCGACCAAGAAGACGATATCATCCTCAGCGAGCTCAACGACGAAGAGCTGACGTTGCAGATGCATGACGACCTCTATGACGGTCTGAAGGAAGAGATCGAAGAAGCGGTCAATATTCTGCTGGAGCGTGGCTGGCAGCCCTACAACATCCTGACCGAAGCCCTGGTGGCCGGCATGACCATCGTCGGCAAGGACTTCCGAGACGGCATCCTGTTCGTTCCGGAAGTGCTGCTGGCCGCCAATGCGATGAAGGCGGGCATGGCGATCCTGAAGCCGCTGCTGGCGGAAACCGGCGCGCCGCGCATGGGCAAGATGGTGATCGGCACCGTCAAGGGCGACATCCACGACATCGGCAAGAACCTGGTGTCGATGATGATGGAAGGCGCGGGCTTCGAAGTGGTCGACCTGGGCATCAACAACCCGGTCGAGAATTACCTGGAAGCGCTGGAATCCGAAGCTCCGGACATTCTGGGCATGTCCGCCCTGCTGACCACCACCATGCCCTACATGAAGGTCGTGATCGATACGATGGTCGAACAGGGCAAGCGCGACGACTATGTGGTGCTGGTCGGCGGCGCGCCGCTGAACGAAGAGTTCGGCAAGGCGATCGGTGCCGATGGCTACTGCCGCGATGCCGCCGTGGCAGTGGAAATGGCCAAGGACTTCATGTCGCGCAGGCACAACGCGCTGTAACGTGCAGAAGTTACCTCCTCCTGATGGGCCCTGCTTCGGCGGGGCCTTTTCTTTTGCGGGGGTGTCGGCCCGGGAGTTGGCAGGCCGGGGGAAACCTCCGCCTGCACGGACGCAAGATGATCCCCCTTCCCTTTTCCACCCAAAACCCCCACATTTCTCTCATGTCAAAAACTCGCTTCTTCCTCCTGATCACGCTTGTGATCGCCAGTGCCGGGCTGACCGTCTGGATCGGCTCCATGGCCGCCATGTCGGGCAAGCTGGATGGTCAGGTCGCCTTGGTGCTGACGCCGCTTCTGCTGCTCGCCGCGATTGCCTGGCGCGGCCTCAGCGAACGCAACAAGGACTGATCCGCGCCTTCCCCGTCGCGAACGGACCCGTCGGAGTCGCCCCCGACCCTCGCCTTCGCCCCGGGCGCGGCCTATCCTTGGGTCAGACGCAAAGAGGCCCCTCATGACCGACACCATTCACGGCGCCCCCGAAGATGCCGCCCTCACCCGCGAGGGGCTGGCCCCGCGCAAGGACGGTCGCATCCTGGTGCTGGCCTGTGGCGCGCTGGCCCATGAGATCCTTGCCCTGATCCGTGTGAACGGATGGGATCACCTGGACCTGACCTGCCTGCCGGCGATTTGGCACAACACCCCCGAACGCATCCCCGCCGCGGTGGAAGAGGCCGTGGCCAGGCACCGCGACAGCTATGAGGCGATTTTCGTGGCCTATGCCGATTGCGGCTCGGGCGGGCAGTTGCAGGCGACCTGCGACAGGCTCGGGGTTGAAATGATCGAGGGGCCCCATTGCTACAGCTTCTTCGAGGGCAACGACCGCTTTGCCGAACATGGCGACGGCGAGATCGACGTTTTCTACCTGACCGATTTCCTGACCCGCCAGTTCGAGACATTCGTGATCAAGCCGCTGGGCCTGGATCGGCACCCCGAGCTGCGGGACATGTATTTCGGCCATTACACACGGCTGGTCTATCAGGCACAGACCGACAATCCGAAACTGGACGCGATGGCCCGCGCCGCCGCCGACCGCCTTGGCCTTGCCTATGAACGGCGTTTTACCGGCTATGGCGACCTGGAAACCTCGCTGCGCGCGGTCGCCAGGGACTGAGACCGCAGGCGACAGGCAGGGGGGGTGGTAGGCCCGGCAGGATTCGAACCTGCAACCAAAGCGTTATGAGCGCTCTGCTCTAACCGTTGAGCTACAGGCCCGCCCTGGGTCCGAATTACCAGTCTCTGCGCCCGGGTCAAGCCCGATAGCACCGGCGACGACTTGACCGGCACCGATTTTCAACGCCAATTGACCCAATGGGAACCGCGCGATTGCCGGGAACAGGGCCGGGCTCTGCGACAAGTCCGGGGCGTGCGTCAGAAGCAGGCGCCGCCCCGCCCCGTACTGACGGGGTCTGATCCGTGCAGTTCGACCTTGGGCATCGGGCAGGACAGGCGCAAGGCGCCCCCCCCTGCCCCGGTGTGAAAAACGAGACCCGACCCTGTCAAGCCATCTCCGTTGCAAATGCCGCCCCCTTGGTCTATCGGAGGCGCAAGCAATTTGCGGGCCATTTCGGGGGACATCATGACGGACGGCAAGAACGGCATCACCTATGCGGATGCGGGCGTGGATATCGACGCGGGCAACGAGTTGGTGGAGCGTATCAAACCCGCCGCCAAGCGCACCAACCGCCCCGGCGTCATGGCCGGTCTGGGCGGGTTCGGCGCGCTGTTTGACCTGAAGGCCGCGGGTTACGAAGATCCGATCCTTGTGGGCGCCACCGACGGGGTCGGCACCAAGCTGCGCATCGCGATCGACACCGGCAACGTGGACACGATCGGCATCGACCTGGTGGCCATGTGCGTGAACGACCTGGTCTGCCAGGGCGCTGAACCGCTGTTTTTCCTCGACTATTTCGCCACCGGCAAACTGGAGACCGACAAGGCCGCGCGCATTGTCGAGGGCATTGCCGAGGGCTGCCTGCGCTCGGGCTGCGCGCTGATCGGCGGCGAGACCGCCGAAATGCCGGGCATGTATGACGCGGGCGACTTCGACCTCGCGGGCTTCGCCGTGGGCGCGCTGGAACGCGGCGAGACCCTGCCCAAGGGCGTCAAGGAAGGCGACGTGCTGCTGGGCCTGGCCTCGGACGGGGTGCATTCGAACGGCTATTCGCTGGTGCGCAAGCTGGTCGAGGTGTCCGGCCTGAGTTGGGATGCGCCCTGCCCCTGGGATGGTTCGACCACCCTGGGCGAGGCGCTGCTGGCCCCCACCCGCCTCTATGTGAAACAGGCGCTGGAAGCGGTGCGCGCGGGCGGTGTCCATGCGTTGGCTCATATTACCGGCGGCGGTCTGACGGAAAACCTGCCCCGCGTGTTGCCCGAGGGCCTGGGCGTGATGGTGGACCTGGACGAATGGTCCCTGCCCCCGGTGTTCAAATGGCTGTCGGACGCCGGCGCCATGTCCCAGGCCGAGATGCTGAAGACCTTCAATGCGGGCCAGGGCATGGTTCTGGTCGTGGATGCCGGCAAGGTCAAATCCATCCGTGCGCTGCTGGAAGAGGCCGGTGAAACCGTGACGCAACTTGGCACCGTGACCAAGGGCGAAGGGGTGAAATACCTCGGCAACCTGTCGTGAAACGCGTCGCGATCCTGATCTCCGGCGGCGGGTCCAACATGGTCACGCTGGTCGACAGCATGCAGGGCGACCACCCGGCGCGCCCCTGCCTGGTGCTGTCGAACGTGGCGGACGCGGGCGGGCTGGACAAGGCCCGCGCGCGCGGGGTGGACACGGCCGTGGTGGATCACAGGCCCTTCGGCAAGGATCGCGAAGCCTTCGAGGCGGCGTTGAACGAGGTTCTGGACGCCGCCCGGCCCGACATCATCTGCCTGGCCGGTTTCATGCGTGTGCTGACCGAAGGCTTCACGCGCAAATGGGCCGGCAGGATGCTGAACATCCACCCGTCCCTCTTGCCGAAATACAAGGGGCTGAACACCCATGCGCGCGCCATCGGGGCGGGTGATGCCGAAGCAGGCTGTTCGGTGCACGAAGTGACCTCGGAGCTTGATGGCGGCCCGGTCCTGGGACAGGCGCGGGTACCGATCCGGGCGGGGGACACACCGGAGGCGCTTGCGGCACGGGTTCTGAAGTTTGAGCACCAGCTCTACCCCGCCGTTTTGCGCCGCTTTGCGGCCGGCGATCGGACCCCGGTGATGCTGCCCTGACGTCGGAAACGAGCTCCGGAAACCGGCGCCCGGGGCAACCCGGCGCCCAAGCCTTCCCTTTCCGGGGAATTCGGCGTAAACCGGACAAACGCCGACGAACGGCGCGAGCAGAAGGCACCGCATGAAGACCATCACCACCACCGAGGCGCTCGAGGAATTCTGTACCCGCGCGGCCTCGTATCCCTACGTTACCGTCGATACCGAATTCCTGCGCGAACGCACTTATTACTCCAAGCTGTGCCTGGTGCAACTGGCGGTGCCCGGCGAGGATGACGACGAGGACGCGGTGCTTGTGGACCCGCTGGTCGAGGGCCTGTCGCTGGAGCCGATGTACAGGCTTTTCCGCAACGAGGACGTGGTCAAGGTGTTCCACGCCGCGCGCCAGGATCTGGAGATTTTCTTTGTCGAGGCCGACGTCTTCCCGACCCCGCTGTTCGACACCCAGGTCGCCGCGATGGTCTGCGGCTTCGGTGATCAGGTCGGATACGAGACGCTGGTGCGCAAGATCGCCCGCGCGCAGCTGGACAAGTCCAGCCGGTTCACCGATTGGTCACGCCGCCCGCTGACACCCGCGCAAAAGCATTATGCCATCGGGGACGTGACCCATCTGCGGGTGATCTACGAATGGCTGGCAGCCGAGCTGGAGAAATCCGGCCGCGCCAAATGGGTCAGGGAGGAACTCCGTGTTCTGACCAACCCGGCGACCTATACGATCGAGCCGGGCGAGGCCTGGAAGCGCCTGAAAACCCGAACCAATTCCGGCCGCTTCCTGGCCGTGGCGCGCGAGTTGGCGCGGTTCCGCGAGGGCTATGCCCAGGCCCGCAACATCCCGCGCAACCGGGTGATGAAGGACGACGCGCTGCTGGAGCTCGCCTCGACCAAGCCGCGCTCCATACAGGAGCTGGGCCGCTCGCGCCTGCTTCTGCGCGAGGCGCGCAAGGGCGAGATCGCCGAAGGCATCCTGGCCGCCGTCACCGCCGGGACCGAACTGCCCAACGACCAGGTTCCCAAGCCGCAGAACGGCGGCAAGGAAAAGCTGCAGGTCAATCCCGCGCTGGCCGACCTGCTGCGCGTACTGTTGAAGGCGCGTTGCGAGCAGGAGAAGGTGGCACAGAAGCTCATCGCCTCGGCAGCCGATCTGGACGCGCTGGCCGCTGGCAAGCGCGACGTCGCGGCGCTGAAGGGGTGGCGCGCGGAAGTGTTCGGCGAGGATGCAGTGCGGCTCTGCGACGGCAAGCTGGCGCTGGCGGCCAAGGGACAGCATGTAAAGGTGATCGAGGTCTGATCACCGGCCCCGGCGAACAGACACGAAGAGGGGCGGTTCGACCGCCCCTTGATCGTTTTGGATGTGCGTTACCGGATCAGCGGCGTACGACCATGGAGTTGTTGGTCCCCACAACGCGGATCCGGGTGATATCGTCCAGTGCCGCGGTCGACAGGAACGTCGCCACATACACCTCGCGCGAACGCTCAGGGCCGCTTCGGGTGCCGGGCACCGACGGGGCGATGCGGAACACATAGGACTTTATCCCGGCCGCCGCGTCGGCGTCGTTGTCGGAACCGCTATCGGCCACCAGTTCGGCGTCCCAATACCCCTGGCGCGGGGGCAGGCCCCGGGCATGCACGATCGCACCCAACGCTGTCCGTTCGATCCGCAGCGCAGTCACCTGCGCGACGGACTCACGCCACTCCCGGTCCTCGGCATAGCCTTCGCGCGGATGAAGCGCCACCAGCTCGCTGTTGTTGCCAAGGCTGAAGTTGCCGAAGCCAAAATTGCCACAGCCCCCCAACACCGAAATCGCCGCAGCGGACAGAAACAATCGTGCAAGCATGACTTCCCCCTCTAAACCTGCTTTTCGGGTTAGCCCATGGAAACGGAATTGAAAAGCCATTCCTGTCGGGTCTGGACCTTTGACGCCCGAGCGCCTAGGTCAAGGCAAGCCGAAAGGAGACCCGCATGGCCAGTGCCGCCTTTGAAGAGATCGTCGAGGATTTCGAGTTCCTGGAAGACTGGGAAGCCCGCTATGCCCATGTGATTGACCTGGGCAAGGCCATGCCCGCGCTGGAGGACGCCTTCAAGGTGCCCGCCACCAAGGTCGACGGGTGCGCCAGCCAGGTCTGGCTCCTGCCCGAGATTTCCGCTGGCACTTTCCGTTTCCGCGGCGACAGCGATGCGCTGATCGTACGCGGGCTGATCGCGGTTCTGGGTGCGCTCTATGACGGGTTGCGACTGGACGAGGTGCTGGCGGTGGATGCGCCCGCCGAACTGGGCCGGCTGGGCCTGGACGAGGCGCTGTCCTCGCAGCGTTCAAACGGGTTGCGGGCCATGGTGGAACGCATCCGCAAACTGGCCGCCGAAGCGGTCGCCGCCTGATCCCCCTGCCCGTCTGATCCCCCCGCCTCGTTTTTTCCCCGAGGTGCGGGCCATGGGCCCGGCGAAATGCCGCAACCGCGCCTCAGCCGGCCAGGATAAGCTCGACCTTGAGCCCCCCCAGCTCCGCGCTGTCGCCCAGGCGCAGCCGCCCGCCATGGCCGCGGGCGATGTCGTCGGCAATGGCAAGCCCCAGTCCCACGCCGGAGCCGCGATCCTGATTGCGCGCCGCATCGAGCCGCGCAAAGGGTTTCAGCGCCTGCTCGCGATCCCCCGGCGCAATGCCCGGCCCGTCATCCTCGACCACGAAGCGCACGTCGCGCCGTCCAGTCACCACTGACAGCCGCGCCAATTCCCCGTAGCGGTTGGCATTGGCCAGAAGGTTTTCCAGCGCGCGGCGGATCGGCACCGGGCGCATCGGCATCTCGCCCACGTCCTCAAGCTCCCCCAGTTCGACCACCAGCCCCGCCCGCGCGGCATTCTCGGCCAGTTCGCGCGCCAGCGTCACCGGGTTAACGGGCTCCGGTGTGCCCTCCAGCGCGTCCGACCGGGCAAAGCTGAGGAACTCGTTCACCAGCCGCTCCATGTCCTCGACGTCCTTCTCAAGCGCCGCGCGCGCGCCGGCGTCCTCCATCAGGGACAGTTCCAGCCGCATCCGGGTAAGCGGCGTGCGCAGGTCGTGACTGACGCCCGACAGCATCATCGTGCGCTGCTCCATCTGCCGTTCGATCCGCGCCCGCATGTCCAGGAAAGCCTTGCCGGCCGCGCGCACCTCGGTCGAGCCCGCCAGACGGTAGGGCTCGTTGCGTCCCTTGCCGAACGCTTCGGCGGCCCGGGCCAGACGGCGTATCGGCCGCAGCTGATTGCGCAGAAAGACATAGGCGATGACGGTCATCAAGAGCCCGGTCAGCAGCATCAGCACCAAAAGCTGATGCGGGTTGGTCGCCGATACCCGGAGGCGGTCGAAACTGACCCGCATCGGCCCGTGCAGCGTGTCGATGCCCAGGACCACGCGGCGCTGATCCTTGTCCAGGGCCACCCCGGTCAGCCCGCCGATCCCGGCACGAAGGGTCTGCGTCACCCGCCCGCCCGTCAGGTCACGCCACTGCCGACTGTCCTCGACCGGCGCCACCCCCGGCAGGTCGACCGTCAGGGCCAGAGGTTCCAGCAACGGTGCAATCGCCTCGCGGGCTGCCTCGGCAGTCCGGGCCGCGTCGACCTGTCGCGCAAGGTAGTCGAGTTCGACCACCACCGCCTCGGTCATCTGCACGGTGATGCGGTTGAAATGGCGCTGAATGAAGGCGACCGATACGACCAGTTGGATCGACACCACCGGAACAATCAGGATCAGGGCGGCCCGCCCATAAAGCCCGCGCGGCATGAATTGTTTGAGCCAGTCGAAGAACATGTGGCGACAGTAGGACGCGGGGTTCCGCTTGCCAATGCCTCCCTGCCCCGCGTCAATGTCCGAACCCAAGACCCGGGAGGAGAATCGCATGGCCCTGTCCGCCGAACAGCTCGAACACATGATGAAGGGCGCCCCGCCGGTCGGGGTATTGGAGCAGCTTGAGCCCGGCATTCGCCGCATCCTCGCACCGAATCCCTCGCCCATGACCTATTGGGGCACGAATACCTATGTTGTCGGCGAGGGGCAGGTCGCAGTGATCGACCCCGGCCCGGACGAACCTGCGCACCTTCAGGCGATCCTGGACGGGCTTCTCCCCGGGGAGGAGGTCAGCCACATCCTTGTGACCCACGCACATCTGGACCACTCCCCCCTGGCCCGCCCCCTGTCCGAGGCCACCGGAGCCCCCGTGCTGGCCTATGGCGATGCCCTGGCCGGCCGCTCCGAGGTCATGACAGACCTGGTCGCCGGCGGGCTGACCAGCGGCGGCGAAGGCGTGGACGCGGGGTTCCGGCCCGACGAAACCCTGGCCGATGGCGAGCGGATCCACGGCGACGGATGGCAGCTCGACACGATCTGGACGCCGGGCCATTTCGCCAATCACCTCTGCTTTGCCTTCGCTGACGCGGTCTTCACCGCCGATCACGTGATGGGCTGGGCAAGCTCGCTGGTCTCGCCCCCCGACGGCGACCTGACCGCCTTCATGGCCTCCTGCCGCAAACTGGCCGCGCGCAGCGACCGTATCTACTACCCGGGCCACGGCACCCCGGTGGCGGACCCCGCCGCCCGGATCACCTGGCTGATCACCCACCGCCTTGGCCGCGAAACACAGATCCTGGACACGCTGGCCCTGGGTCCGGGCACCGTCTCCAGCCTCACCAAGGCGATCTATACCGACACCCCCGCCGCCCTGATCCCCGCCGCGCGCCGCAACGTCTTCGCCCATCTGATCGACCTCACAACCCGCGGCCTGACCCGCGCCGAACCCGGCCTTTCGGAGGCGGCAGATTTTTCTCTGACCTGAAGCAAAAAAGTTGAAAAAAGCTCTGGACGCCCCCGAACAGCAACGCTATATCCCGCTCCACAGTTCCGGCGTAGCTCAGCGGTAGAGCAGTTGACTGTTAATCAATTGGTCGTAGGTTCGATCCCTACCGCCGGAGCCAATCTTCCCTTAAGGGATTGATTTCAAAGAAGAAGCGACCCCTAACAGGGTCGCTTTTCTCGTTTCTGGCACTGCGAATGGCACACCGCGTGGCACATTGTGGCACATGGGAGAGACAGTCATGCCTCGTTCACGCAGAATTCCCCACCTCGAATATCGCCGCTCCGGATACGTTTGGCGCCGCAGATGGCCCAAGAGTCTGTCCGAGAGATGGCCGGATTCAGAACCATCTGAATCTGCAATCGAACCGAATCCTCTGGTCTTCAAATCCTCCAGACGAGAATCGGGACCTATAGGGGAAAACCCCTACTCGAAATTGGCGTTTCGAGGGGCAGCGATCGAAAACCCCAGCAAATCCGGGGCAGCATCAAGCCGCTCGAATGGGGGTATTCCCTCTCTTGTCTTCTCATTGAAAACTCATGCATTTTCAGAGGCACAGGAGCTGTCCATTCGACTGACGGCTCTGAGCAATCTGACATTCCATTACATCGCGAGCACCATGACACTGACTCCAGCTGTCGTCACGCACGTCTTGACGACTCTCGTCCGCTTCGAAATCGAAGCGGCTGACCGTATTCGCATCCAGGGTGATCAACGCACACCTGAAGCAGCAGAATTTGCCCTGCGCCGTGAGCGCGCATTGCAAGAAACACTTCGACAAGCATTGCAGCTGCGCAACCACGAGGTTGCCCGGCGCCCCTTGCAAGCTGTCTCTCAACATCTCGGCATCACCTTGCCGGAAGACGGGGATGACTGGAAGTCGCTGGCCTATGAGGCCACGCGGGTTCTACTGAACGTCAGCGAGGAGCGCGAAAGGCGTGAACGTGGGCTCTTTCACGAGCCGAGCCCGTATTTCAGTCAAGGTATTGGACAGGCGGTCCAGGGGATCGCGCATTCTGCTGCCGTTTCTGTTGGGATTGGGCAACCGGCTTTGGCCATGCAGGCTTTTGCCAATGGTCAAAGCCCTGCGTATTCTGGAGGAGATCCCGTTTCGCCAATGGCACAAACGGTTTCCGTTTCTCCAAAGAATTTCGTTGTTCCTGAGCAAGCGGGGAGCCCGGCAGAGGGTTCGGTCTCGGTCGTGGACAGCGCCGCCCAAAGCACTTCAAGCGACAATCAGCCTCCCGAGACACATTTCGCGTCCAAGCGGGTTTTGTTGAAGAATTGCTCTGACAAGACAGTCACCGCGCTGAACAAGGGGGAAAATATTACGATTGATGAGGCGTTTGACGTCTACTTCGAATTGAAACTCCAGGGCTACGGCGAGGAGTGGGACAAGCTTCAGAAGCCTGACAAAATAACAGGGGAGAAGTGGGAGAATTCTACGCTACCAGCGATGCTGGTCGCCAAGAATATCTGGACTGATCTGCTGGAACACTCACCCGTTGGGGCCCTCTCTGAGGAAACAGTTCTCGAACAAATCCCAATCATCCGCGAACTCCCCACGCTGCATGGGAAACAGGCCGATCTAACCGCTGATGAGGGCTATCGCGCCCTGGTGAAACACGCAAACACAAAGGAAAGAATTGCAATGGATCGGGTGGAGAGGGATCTGGAACGCAAAGGAGTCACCGATCAAGTCGAGATCGAAATGGCCAAGCTCGAAAAGCGCATAGCGAGGATCAGAGGCCAAACCTTCTTCAAGCACGTGCGCGCAGTCAACCGTATCGGGAAGATGCTCCTTTCGTTTGGTGTGATCCCCAGCAACCCGTTTGTTGGCTGCACGTTCACCAACAAAGAAGAAAAACGCATCAGTGCCACAGAAGAAAAAATCGTCCGCCAACGTTGGGACGATCGGAAGGCGCTGCTGTTTCAGACGCCGGTTTTTCAGGGGCAAACGAGGAACGAAGCGGACCCTCTGTTTTGGGTGCCTATCATGGGCTTTCTGCAAGGTGTTCGAAGCGAGGAAGCTTTGCAGCTTGGCCCCAAGGATTTTGGCTCTCAGAACGGCATCAACTACATAAAAATTCGAAATTCAGAAGGGAACAACGTCAAATCCGAGGCTGGTGAACGCGTCTTTCAGCGATCGCGCAGGATGTCTTGAGGCAGCGGCCATCGAACGGTGCCGTGTTCGCGTTTCGAGGGCGCCGCGGCGACAGGGTGAAGCTTTTGTATTGGGATGGCCAGGGCTTTTGCCTGTATTACAAAGTCCTGGAGAAGGGTCGTTTCCCATGGCCTGCGGCGACGGATGGCAGCGTGCGTCTGACCGCCGCTCAATTGGCCATGCTCTGGGAGGGGATCGACTGGCGCAGGCCGGATTGGGGCGCGCCACCAGCCCGGACGGGCTGATTTATCTCTCTGGAATCGTTTGTTTTTATGGCGTCCTATCTGGGAGAATGGTATCCACCACCATGTCCGTAGAAGCCACGCCTCTCCCCAATGATCCCGCCGTTCTGAAGGCGATGATCGCCGCGTTGCAGGCGGAAAACCAGAAGATGTCCGCCAGTTTGCGGGCGCATGATCTGCTGGTTCAGGCGCTGCGCGTCCGGATTGCCAGATTGCAGAAGCAGAAATTCGGCTCCAGTTCGGAAAAGATCGAGCGGGAGATCGAGCAACTGGAACTGGCGCTGGAGGACCTGCAGGTTGCGCTCGCCGAGGCGGATGAACTGCCGCCGGAGGGCGACGATGAGCCGGAGACGGACAACCAGACCCCGGAACCAGCCGAACCGGGGGAGTCGAGGCGCCGCCGTCCGAAGGTGTCGCAGGACACGCCGCGCGAACGCCGCGAGCTTGACCCCGGCGACAGTTGCCCGGATTGCGGGGGCGATCTGCGTGTGGTCGGGGAGGATGTCAGCGAGCTGATCGACATGATTGCAGCCCAGCTGAAGGTCATCGAGATCGCGCGTATCAAGAAATCCTGCCGGCGCTGCGAGCGTATGGTTCAAAGCCCGGCACCCAGCCGTCCGATCCCACGGAGCATGGCGGGCCCGAACCTTCTGGCTTATGTGCTGACCTCGAAGTTCGACGACCACGTGCCGTTGTATCGTCAGAACGAGATCTTCGCCCGCATGGGGGCAGACATCCCGGACACGACCCTGGTCGACTGGTGCGGCGGGGCAATGAAGACGCTGGCGCCGCTGATCGAGAAGATCGAGGCCGAGATCATGGCCAGCAATCTTCTGCACGCAGATGACACGCCCATCCGGGTTCTCGATCGCGGCCGCCGCGACAAGGGGCTCGGAAAGGGCGTCAAGAAAGGCCGGATCTGGGCCTATGTCCGGGATCAGCGCCCATGGGCGGGCACGGCCCCGCCCGGTGCGGTCTATCACTTTGCCCCGGACTGGAAGGAAGAGCATGTCCTCGCCCATCTTGGCGAGACCAGCGGCATTCTCCAGGCTGATGGCTACAAGGGGTATGCCAAGCTCTATGCCGCGGACCTGGACGGCAAGAGCCAGTTCCGGGAGGCCGCGTGCTGGGCGCATCTTCGCCGTGACTTTCACGATGTCTGGACCGCGACGAAATCCGCAATCGCGCGCGAGGCGCTCGACCGTATCGGCAAGCTCTACGACATCGAACGGGAAATCAGCGGCAAGCCTGCCGAACTGCGGCTGGCCGTGCGCCAAAAGGAAAGCAAGCCCAAGGTTGATGCGTTCCGGGACTGGGCCGAAAGGCAGCTCACCCGTATTCCCGGTAAGAGTGATCTGGCCAAGGCGTTCCGCTACGGGCTGAGTCGCTGGGCTTCATTCACGCTGTTTCTGGAGGACGGGCGCGTGGCCATCGACAACAATCCCGTCGAGCGCGCGCTGCGGCCCATTGGCGTTGGCAGGCGGAACTGGCTATTCGCGGGTTCGGATACCGGCGGTGAAACGCTCGCCCGCGCCATGACCGTCATCGAGACGGCAAAGATGAACGGCCTCGATCCGCAGGCCTACCTCGCAGATGTCTTGGACCGTATCCACGATCACATGGTCAACCGGTTGGCCGAATTGCTCCCTTGGAACTGGAAGCCGGCAGATCAGAAACGCAGCGAGGCTGCGTGATGGCAGCGACGACCTACGTCTGCTCCATCGCCCATGTCGCCAGCCTGCTGGGTGAGATCCTGGACTTCTCGAGGCCATCGTCAGCAACGACGACAACCTCTCCTACGGCAACATCGTCAGCGTCCACATCGGACGGGACGACTACATTACGGCGCTGACCGACGAGGGCATCGACGAATTGCGCGACATGCTGGCATCAGCACGAGTGTCCGTTGAGGCATGGCACAGCTTCCTCGAAGACTTCGTCGCTGAGCCCGACATCATCGCCCGCGTCAACAATCAACCGCTGCGGTAAAAATCGGGCGCTTACGTTGGACTGACAGAGAGAGTTGCCATACCTTATCGGACGCCAAGAAATGAAGCATCGGTTGCGCGGCATCGGAGTTCCCTGATCCCGCGCACTGGACCTGTAAGACAGCTTGAACTGTTGGAAGGTTCAGCAAGACCAAGGATGTGTCAGACTGGAATAGGCACGAGGTCGATGGGACCGAAACCTCTAAGCCACAACCTACTAAACTTAACACTGTTTAGGTCCACGGCAAGCTCTGATGTAAATGGAGGAAGATATGCATTGGCGTCGAAGCCATTGAAGCCCACCCCCAACTCTCTCAACGCTTTGAATACCTTGCAAAGTGCGGATACGTAGATTGGCATCAGATCCAGGTAGACTGTAAGCGGTGCGTCGTTCACACGGTTTTGGCGTAGTTCCAGGGCAATAGCTCGTTGATGTTATTTTGTTTGTGTCCCTGTGCGATGGCAGTGAGAACGGCTGACAGATAGGCGTGCGGTTCGATACCGTTGAGTTTGCAG
>NZ_JASBTN010000086.1 GCF_030148435.1 Aliiroseovarius sp. | reverse complement strand
AGGTCTCGGCCTCGGTGTCGATCGGCTATGAAGATGGCGACGCAACCGGCATCACTTTCCTGTCCCCGACCGGCACCTCGAAAAATGTCGGGCTGGGCGTGTCGTTCCAAGCCACCGAAAACGTGAAGATTTCGGGCGGTGTGCGTTATGTCGATTTCAGCGACAAGACCATTCTGGCTGACCCCGGGACGGCCTTGTTCAGCGGCGGTGATGCGATTGCCGCGGGCGTCAAGATCGGCGTCAGCTTCTGACCCGCGACCACGAACCGACCTTCAAAGCCCCGCCCGAACCGGCGGGGCTTTTTTCTTGCGCAAGTTCCGGGTCGCCCGGGGTCAGACGCTGCGCTAGACCTGCCCCATGACACAGCAAGACATGAGCGCCCGCGCCTGGGCCGAGCTTTTCCTTCTGGGCCTCATCTGGGGCGGCGTTTTCCTGGCCACACGAGTGGCGCTGGACGAAATATCTGTGCTGCACGCGGTGGCCCATCGGGTCGGCTGGGCGGCGGTCATCCTCTGGGTCTATGTGCTGGTTCGTCGCCTGCCCCTGCCCACTGACGCGCGGACCTGGGCCGCTTTCGCCGTCATGGGCGCGCTCAACAATCTCGTGCCCTTTTCGCTTCTGAACTGGAGCCAGCTTTACATCGAAAGCGGTTTGACCTCGATCTTCAACGCAACGACCGCCGTATTCGGGGTGCTGACCGCCGCGATCTTCTTTTCCGACGAACGCCTGACCGCCCGCAAGGCATTGGGGGTCGGACTGGGCTTTTCCGGAGTCACCATCACCATCGGGATCGGCAGCCTGACGAGCTTTGACCCTCGGTCGCTGGCGCAGCTTGCTGCCATTGCCGCCACGCTGTCCTATGCGCTGGCCGGGGTCTGGGCCCGCAAGCGCCTGGCCCATCTGCCCCCGCAGGTGGCCGCCATGGGCATGCTGACGGCCTCTGCCGCACTGATCCTGCCCGCCGCCTGGATCATCGAGGGGCCGATCCCCGTGCTGCTGAGCGCGGCCACCTGGGCCGGGATCGGCTACATGTCCGTGATCGCCACCGCTGGCGCCTACCTGCTCTACTACCGGATCCTGGCCATGGCGGGTTCGGGCAACCTGATGCTGGTCACGCTGCTCATTCCCCCGGTCGCCATCGCGCTTGGCACCTGGCTGCGCGGCGAAAGCCTGTCGCCCAATGCCTACCTGGGCCTCGGGCTACTTGCGCTTGGGCTGATCGTGCTGGACGGCCGCATTTTCAAACGCTTGGGGCCCCGCACCACCGCTTGACCCCTCGCAGCCGCGCCCTTACCAAAGGCGCATGAAGTACCAAAGCGCAGATGAGTGGCTGAACGCCCCCCGCAAGAAGATCCTGTTCTTCGGCATGTCCGGACTGGGCAAGACTTACCTGTCAAACCTGCTGCGCGCGCAGGGGGACTGGTTCCACTACTCGATCGATTACCGCATCGGCACGCGCTACATGGGCGAACACATCGTCGACAACTTCAAGGCCGAGGCCATGAAGGTGCCGTTTCTGCGCGAACTGCTGATGTCGGACAGCATCTACATCGGCTCCAACATGTCCTTCGAGAACCTGACCCCGGTCTCGACCTATCTGGGCAAACCCGGAGACCCCTCCAGGGGCGGGCTGCCGATCAAGGAATACCACCGCCGTCAGGAGCAGTTCAAACAGGCCGAAATCCACGCGCTGGAAGACACGGCCCATTTCGCCGAACGGGCCGAACGCATCTATGGCTACCCGCATTTCATCTGCGACTCGGGCGGCTCGATCTGCGAATGGATCGACCCCGAGGCGGGGCTTGACGATCCGTTGTTGAAGGCGCTGTCCGAAGAATGTCTGCTGATCTGGCTGAAAGGCGACGAGGCCCATACCCAGGAACTGATCCGCCGTTTTGACCGTGCCCCCAAGCCGATGGCCTACCAGCCCGAATTCCTGGACAGTGCCTGGGCGGAATATTTGCACGAAAACAACATGCAGTCAGACGAAGTTGATCCTGATACCTTCATCCGCTGGACCTATGCGCGCGCGCTGGCCCATCGCCAACCGCTGTATGAAAGCATGGCCCGCTTCGGCATAACGCTTTGTGCGCATGAGCTGGCCACGGTCAAGACGCCCGCGGATTTCGACCAACTGGTCGCGCGCACTCTGGACATGACCTGACCGCGCGCCCACCTAACCCCTTTCAACGACAGCCACCCTCAGAGGACGAGACATGCCCATCAAAATTCCCGCCAATCTCCCGGCCATCGACGTGCTGACGGAAGAGGGCGTGATGGTCATGTCTGAAGATCAGGCCGCCAAGCAGGACATTCGCGCCATGCGCATTGCCCTGTTGAACCTGATGCCCAAGAAGATCGAGACCGAGACGCAATTTGCCCGTCTGATCGGCGCACATCCGTTGCAGATCGAACTGACCCTGCTGCGCCCGTCCGAACATATCTCGAAGACCACCAGCCAGGCCCATATCGGTACCTTCTATCAGCCCTGGGAAGAGGTCCGCGACCAGAAGTTCGACGGGCTGATCATTACCGGCGCGCCGATCGAGCATCTGGAGTTCGAGGACGTGACCTATTGGGACGAGATCACCCAGATATTCGACTGGACCCAGACCAACGTGCATTCCACCTTCGGCGTCTGCTGGGGCGGCATGGCGATGATCAACCATTTCCACGGGGTCAGGAAACACATCCTGCCCGCCAAGGCCTTCGGCTGTTTTCCGCAAAAGAACCTGGCCCCGGCCTCGCCCTATCTGCGTGGATTTTCAGACACTTGCGTTCTGCCCGTTAGCCGCTGGACCGAGATGCGCCAGGACGAGATCGACGCGGCGGACGGTCTGCGCACCCTTCTGGGCTCGGATGAGGTCGGTCCCTGCCTGGTTGAAGATCCGGCGCACCGCGCGCTCTATATCTTCAACCATTTCGAATATGACACGGGCACGCTGAAGGGCGAGTATGACCGCGACGTGGCCAAGGGCGCGCCGATCAACGTGCCGATGAACTACTACCCTGACAATGATCCGACCCGCCCGCCCGAGAACCGCTGGCGCAGCCACGCGCATCTGCTCTATGGCAACTGGATTTCGGAAATGTACCTGACCACGCCTTTCAATATCGACGAGATCGGGCAAAGCGTGAAGGACCGCCGCGGGTGACGTTTTGGGGGGCGGTGGCCTCAGCCCTGGCGCTGGCCGCCGGGACCACCCATGTGCTGGCCTCGCGACGCGAGGCACGCGCCAATCGCAGCCACCCGCCGACCGGGCAGTTCGTGGTGGTGAACGGGCTGCGCCTGCATGCCGAGGTCACGGGGGAAGGCGATCAGACGGTTGTGCTGATCCACGGCTCTTCGGGCAATCTGCGTGATTTCACCCATGGCCTGACCCCCGTTCTGGCCGAACGCTACCGCGTTATCGCCGTGGACCGGCCCGGCCTTGGCTGGTCCGATGCGGCGCCGGAAGGCGAGCTGCTCGAAACGCAAGCCCGGCTTATCCAGGCCGTCGCTGAACATTTCGGGGCGCGAAAGCCCATCGTTCTTGGGCAGAGCTACGGCGGTGCGGTTGCGCTCTGCTGGGCGACACTGATGCCCGATCGCCTGTCTGCGGTTGTGCCGGTGTCGGCCGTCACCCATCCCTGGGAAACCGGATTGGGCGCCTATTACACGCTGCTGTCGTCAGCCCCGGGACAATGGGCGGTCATTCCGATGATCACCGCCTTTGTCCCCAAAGCGCGGGTGCAGGCCGAGATCGACAAGATCTTTGAGCCGCAACCGGCGCCTGAAGGCTATGCCGACCATTTCGGCACCGATTTCACCATTCGACGCGCGCCCCTGCGCATGAATGCGCGGCAGCGCCGTCAACTGTTGTGGCAGATCGAGGCTCTGGCGGAACGCTACGACGAGATCACCGTGCCGATCGAACTGGTGCATGGCGACGCGGACCCGATCGTTTCGCCCCGGATCCATTCGGAACGGCTGGCCGCGCAGCACCCGGAGGCGCGGCTGACCACCCTGCCCGGCATCGGCCACATGCCGCACCATGTCTCGATCCCGGAAGTCGTCGCCGCCATCGACCGCGCCGCACTGCGCGCCGGATTGCATGGGGGCAAAAAATGACCATATTGATAAGGGCATAGCGGAGACTGACCATGACCCTACCCTTTGACGGCGCCATTTCGAAGTTCTTTGCGGACTCGGCGCCGCAAGACGTGCGCCAGGGTATCGCATCTGTCGGCAAGAAGGATGTGATTGACCCCGCCTTCCCCTATCGGACCCGCATGGACCGTGACGACTACGAAGCGACCATGGAGGCGCTTCAGCTCGAACTGGTCAAGCTGCAGGCGGATGTAAAGGCAACGGGCAAGCGCGTCGTTGTCGTGTTCGAGGGGCGTGATGCTGCCGGCAAGGGCGGCACGATCAAGCGCTTTCGCGAGAACCTGAACCCGCGTGTCGCCAAGATCGTGGCCCTGTCGAAACCGACCGAACGCGAACAGGGCGAATGGTATTTCCAACGCTACATCCAGCACCTGCCGACCACGGGGGAAATCACCCTGTTCGACCGAAGCTGGTACAATCGCGGCGTGGTCGAAAAGGTTTTCGGCTTCTGCGAAGCCCCCCAGCGCGAGGCATTCTTTCGCCAGTTGCCGGAATTCGAGGACATGCTGGTCGATGAAGGCATTCACTTCGTCAAGCTCTGGCTGAACGTTGGCCGTGCCGAGCAGTTGCGCCGCTTTCTGGCACGTGAAAAAGACCCGCTAAAGCAATGGAAACTCAGCTGGATTGATGTTGAAGGACTGAACCGCTGGGACGCCTACACCGACGCGATAAGTGAAACATTCGAACGAACGCATCGCGCGCGCACCCCCTGGACCGTTGTGCGCTCGGATGACAAGCGCCGGGCCCGCATCGCTGCGCTGCGCGCGGTTCTGTCGGGGATCGACTATGCCGGGCGCGACGACAATGTGGTGGCCAGCCCGGATGCGGAGATCTGCGGGGGGCCGGATATCTGGAATGGTTAAGAAACGCGGATATCATCACGGCAACCTGCGCCAGGCACTGGTCGATGCCGCTCTTGCCCTGATCGAGGCCAAGGGTCCGACAGGCTTCACCCTGTCGGAGGCTGCCAAGCAGGCGGGCGTGACCCCGGCGGCGGTCTACCGCCACTTTGCCGGGCGCGAGGATCTGATTGCGGAGGCCGCCCGACAAGGCTTTGAAATCTTTGCGGATCTCATGGAATACGCCCATGCCAAGGGGCAGCCCTCGGCACTGGCCAGTTTCGAAAGCGTGGGGCGTGCCTATCTGGCATTTGCCCGCCGCTATCCGGGCCATTACATCTCGATGTTCGAAAGCGGCATTTCCCTGAACCGCTCGCCGGACCTGGCGCAGGTCTCGGGCCGGGCGATGGCGGTGCTGGAACGCGCTGCTGCCGAACTTTCCGAGCATATCCCGCCGGAGAAACGCCCGCCGTCCCGCATGGTGGCCGAACACATCTGGGCGATGAGCCACGGGGTGGTGGAGCTTTTCGCCCGTGGTGCGCCCGGCACCAAGAGCCCCTTCCCGCCCGAAGAACTGCTGGAAAGCGGCATCGGCGTCTATCTGCGCGGGCTGGGATTGATCAAACCCGACCACTGAGCGCTTCGGGACCGCGTGAGCGACCTACGATTACGCAAGCAAGCGGTGGCAGAGCTCAAGCCCTTCGACCAGCCTGTCCACTTCCGCCCTGGTGTTGTAGAGCCCGAAGGATGCCCGCGCCGTGGCCGCCATGCCCAGATGCTCCATCAGTGGCTGGGCGCAGTGATGGCCGGCGCGGATCGCGATACCTTTCTTGTCGAGGATCGTGGACAGGTCATGCGCATGGGCAGCGCCTTCCATGGTGAGCGAGAAAATCGCTGCCTTTCCAGGGGCATGCCCCTGGACGTTCACCCAATTCAGCCCGGCAAACCGCTCCGAGGCATAGGCCGCTAGCCCGGCTTCATGCGCCGCGATATTCTCCATGCCCAGGCCCATCAGGTACTCCAGCGCGACTCCCAGCCCGATGGTCTGCACGATGCCCGGCGTGCCTGCCTCGAATTTCAGCGGTGCGTCATTGTAAGTGACCACGTCTTTCGAGACTTCGCGGATCATGTCACCGCCACCGATGAAGGGCTGCATCTCGGCGGCGCGCTCCGCCCGCACAAAGATCGCGCCCGAACCGGAGGGGCCATAGAGCTTGTGGCCCGTGATGACATAGAAATCACAGCCGATGTCCTGCACATCGACCGGCATGTGCACCGCCCCCTGCGACCCGTCAACCAGCGTCGCCACGCCTTTCTCACGGGCACCTGCGCAGATGGATTTCACATCAACAACGGTGCCCAAGACATTGGAACATTGCGTAATTGCGACCAGCTTGGTCTTGGGTCCGATTGCGTCCAGAACCTTTTGCGGGTCCAGCGATCCATCCGGTTCCGGATCGACCCATTTCAGCACCACACCCTGGCGTTCGCGCAGAAAATGCCACGGCACGATATTGGCGTGGTGTTCCATCGTGGACAGCACGATTTCGTCGCCCGCCTTTAAGCGCGGCGCGGCCCAGGCATAGGAGACCATATTGATCCCCTGGGTGGTGCCGGAGTTAAGGATGATTTCACCTTCGGAGCCCGCATTCAGGAAACGCGCAATGATGCCGCGCACGGCCTCGTATTTTTCGGTCGACAGGTTAGAAAGGAAGTGCAATCCCCTGTGAACATTGGAATATTCTTCGGCGTAGCCCCGCGTCACCGCGTCGATCACCACCTGCGGTTTCTGTGCCGACGCACCATTGTCGAGGTAACACAGTGGCTGCCCGTTCACCTTGCGCGACAGAATCGGGAAATCGGCGCGGATCGCGTCCACATCGTAGCTCATTGTGGGGGTCCAATCAGTACAGGGTCGGGGCCGATGCCCAGAAGGGCCATCACGAAGGCCAACAGGAATATGAGCGCAACAAAGCTCACGACGATCCCCACCGCCACCAAGCCGGGGGATTTGAAACCGTGCAATTCGGTCACGAACATGGTCAGGATCCAGAACAGCGCGAGATAGCCCACCGGGATCAGAAGAAGCGCAATGCCGGGTGCAAACAGGCCAAGCGCAACCACCGCGACGCTCAGAAACAGGTTCAGCGCCGACAGCCAGACGATGGTCAGCAGCGCCTGATCGTAGGTGCCCTGCCCGCCCAGGGCCCGGCCGATCCGGGCGATGAGCCAGATGGTCAGCAGCGAAAATACCGCGCCGGACAGGCCCATCGTCAATGGACTCAGGTTCAGCATCGGCTCCATCCCCTCGGGGTGCGGGAACAGCGCCTGGCCAATGACGCGTAGCATCGAGGTCAGCACAAGCAAGAGCGCCAGCATGTACCACAGCGCCTGGCGCGAGAATCCCTCGGCAAACAGGTCACGGGCCACCTTGCGCGGCTCCGGCAGGCTTTGCAGTGCAAGCCCCAGCAGATATCCGGCCTCCCACCTCATGGGTATTCCGCCTCTCGCCAGTTGATCGACCAGAAGGCCAGAAACCCCGCAAGCGCAATGATGCCTGTCACCTGCAATGCCGGACCGGGGCCAATGAAACCGGCAACCAACCCGTTCAGCAGCCACAGGGGGGCTGCGCAAAGCAACGCCCAGAACAGCGCGAACCGCGCGCGGTAGGCGTTGCCCCGTCCGCCGAACAGCCGCGCCACCATGTGGCTCAGCGAGCCGATGGCATAGAGGATGAGCGGCATGATGAAAACCCAGGCCAGAAGCGTGGCCCCGATCAGCATCTGCACATCCTCGCCCTGCTGAAAGGCTTCGCGCGAGAGGCGCGGCCATTGCGCGACGAAAACGATGACACAGGCGCCCATCAAGACCGCTATGGCGCGGTCCTCGCGGATCTCGCCGCCGACACGGCGACGAAACATGGCGCGTGGGCGCCGGTAGCTGCCCAGGATATCCATTACGATCGACATGAGACCCCTTTTGGATCAGCTTCGGTGGCGCTGCAACCAGGCATCGAGTCGCGCCGTGATATCGTCCGCGATTTCCTCGTTTTCGATCTCCTCGATGGCGTCGGCCAGGAAGGCCAGCACCAGAAGATCGGTCGCCAGGATCTCGGGCACCCCGCGTGAACGCAGGTAGAACAGCGCCTCTTCGTCGATCGCGCCTGATGTGGACCCGTGCGAGCAGGCCACGTCATCGGCGTAGATCTCCAGCTCGGGCTTGGCAAAGAACTGCGCGTCGTCATCGAGCAGCAGCGATTGCGATTTCTGGTAGCCGTCGGTTTTCTGGGCCCCCGCCTTGACCAGGATCTTGCCCTGGAAAACGCCGGTGGCACCGTTGCGCAGCACCTTCTTGAACACCTGTCGGCTTTCGCAATTCACCGCGTCATGAGTGACAAAGACCGTATCGTCATGGTGGAAGTCGCCATCCCCCATCGCAGCCCCCGCCACATGGGCCACCGCGTCGTCGCCGGTGAATTCGATCACGCATTCGTTGCGCGTGAGGCGGCCGTTCACGGTCATGGTGAAGCTTTTGAAGGTGCTTTCCTTGCCCAGACGCGCAAAGACATGGGTGACGGCACGGCGTTCATGGTCGCGGCCCTGGGCGCGCACGTGGTGGAAGGCCGCTCCGTCGCCCACGTCCACTTCCATGACCTTGTTGAAACGGGCCGCAGAGGGGCCGTTTTCCAGCAGGGTCAGGTCCGCACCCGGCTCAAGACGGATCACGTGATGCAGCATGGCGTCCGAGGTCTCGTCCTCGTGGCGATAGATCAGCGAGACAGGCTTTGCCGCCTGGCCAGTCACCCTGATCAGCACCCCATCGGGGGCATAGGCCGTGTTCAGCGTGGCCAGTTGGCGCAGTACCGGATCCTGGCCGCGGGTTTCCAACACGCCGTAGACGTCCTTGGCCCAGTGGATGTCGGCCTGACCGGCCTGTTCCAGACGCTCGATCTCGACCCCCGCCAATTCCAGCGGGTCCGAGGCGGCGGCGTCGAACACGCCGTCGACGAAAACGATCTTCAGCCGGTCAATGGTGTCGTACAGCGGCACTTCGCCTGCGTGGTCGAACACGGCGGCCGGGGCGGCCGCGTCGGCGACCAGCGTGTCGGGACGGGTGTATTTCCAGTACTCGTCACGCCGGACCGGCATGCCGACCGCGGCAAGACGGGCGCGCGCATCCTCGCGTGCGGATTTGGCCCAGGCGCCCGAGGCGGGCAGCCTGCGGGTTCCGTTTTCCTTGGTGTTTGCAGTATCTGGCAGTCCCATCAGGCAAGCTCCGCCAAGATGTCGGCATAGCCGTTGTGTTCCACTTCCAGCGCCAGCTCGGGCCCACCCGTTTTGACGATGCGCCCGGCGGCCATGATATGCACGACGTCCGGTTTGATGTGATCCAGAAGGCGCTGGTAGTGGGTGATGACCAGGAAGCTGCGGCCTTCGTCGCGCAGGGCATTCACCCCTTCGGACACCAGTTTCATCGCATCCACGTCGAGGCCCGAGTCGGTCTCGTCCAGGATGCACATCTTGGGTTCCAGCATGGCCATCTGCAGGATCTCGTTTCGTTTCTTCTCGCCGCCCGAGAAGCCAACGTTCACCGGGCGTTTCAGCATGTCTGCGTCGATCTTCAGATCCTTGGCTTTGGCGCGGATGAACTTCAGGAACTCGGCGGCGGACATCTCGTCCTCACCGCGCGCCTTGCGCTGCGCGTTCACGGCGGTGCGAAGAAAGGTCATATTGCCTACGCCGGGGATCTCGACCGGGTACTGGAAGGCCAGGAACAGGCCGGCGGCGGCGCGTTCTTCCGGTTCCAATTCCAACAGGTCCGCGCCGTCCAGGCTGGCCCCGCCACCCGTGACCTCGTAGCCATCGCGGCCCGACAGCACGTAGGAAAGCGTCGATTTGCCCGATCCGTTCGGCCCCATGATCGCATGCACGGCCCCTGCGGGGACTTCGAGGTCCACACCCTTGAGGATCTGTTTGTCCTCTTCCTCAAGTTTGACCTGCAGGTTGTTGATTTTCAGCATTCTACTTCCTCTCATCACCCAGAGACGGGTGGTTTGTTTCAAAAGCCCTGAAGGGCGAATTCTGTGCCTGTCCGGGGCGCAGAACGGCCCGCGCTCCTGGCTTACCTGACCGTGACGGCCGTGCCCGAGGCCGAGACCATCAGCATGTTGTTGATCACCTCGTAGTCCAGGTCGACGCCCACGACCGCATTTGCGCCCTTCTCGGCCGCGCGTTCTTCCAGCTCGCGCAGGGCCACGTCGCGGGCCTTGCCCAGTTCCTGTTCATAGGCCCCGGATCGGCCACCGACGATATCGGTGATCGCGGCAAAGACGTCGCGGAACACGTTTGCGCCCAGAATGGCCTCGCCCACGACGATGCCGTGATATTCGGCGATCAACTGGCCCTCGACGGATGGGGTTGTGGTGATGATCATCGGTCGGTCCTCCTGGGTCTCACTGCGCGGGCTCGGTGCTGCGAAGCGCGGCGGGGAAATGGGTCATCAGGTCGGTCTTGGCCCTGTCGATCCCGTCGGTATAGGCAAGCGGCCCGTCGGGCAGCGTCGGCAGAGCCTTGCGGATCTGATCGTGGCGCATCGGCAGCGGCATGGGCCGCGCGATCGAGGCAGCGTAGTCGTAGTATTTCAGCCGCCCGTGGCTCAGCGGGTCGAGCCAGGTGTTGGGCACGCCGTATGCGTCCGCCACGATCAGCCCGTGCAGGCTGGACGAAATCACGTGGCGGCAGGCACCGATGGCGCGGCAGACCACTTCGGGCCCCTTGCGCACGTCGATATATTCGATCGCCGGTTCGTCCTTGATCATCGCGGCGATCTCGGGGTGGTCAAGCTGCGAATGATGCAGGAGCAATCCTGTGCGGTCATGGCGTTCGACCGGCCCCAGTGCATCCGCAGTCAAGAGGCCCGGATCGCCGTAAAGCTCCGTGTCCAGCCCCAGGAGCGACGCAGTGATTGGCCCGCGGACCATGGCCACGTCCACATGCTCCAGAAAGGCCGCGCGGATCGGCGCCATAATGCCCGAACCCCAGATCGTCGGCCGGTGTTTGGGCCGTTCCCCTTCAGGTTTGCCATAGACCCGGCGCGCGATCTGCAGGATCGACCCCAGCGCGAACATCTCGGCCTCGCGCGGGCCCGCATGCACCACAGGGCGCCCGGCGGCATGCCGGGTCACGATCTGCGACAGTGCGTCGCCGAAGTTGGGCTTGGCGGCCCACCAGAACAGCTTGAGGGGGGTGTCACTCATCCGCGTGGCCTTTTACCGAACGCGATCCATCAGGCGCAAAATGACCCGTCCGGCCAGCCAGCCAAGGATCATGCCTGCGGGCAGCCAGATCATCGGGTTGTAGAATTTCATCGGATTGAGATTGACCCAGATCACGGCCAAGCCGCCCCCGATCGCCGGCATGACGAAGGGGATCGCGCTTTCGACCTTGTCGAGGAAGTTTCTTTGAGCCATGAGCTTTCCTTTTCGTGGACCCGGTTTCGTTCGGAGAAATCCGTTACCCTACGGACCCTTCCAGCGAGATCGCCACAAGCTGCTGCGCTTCCATGGCAAACTCCATCGGCAAGGCCTGCAGCACTTCCTTGGCGAACCCGTTGACGATCAGCGCCACCGCCTCTTCCTCGTCCATGCCGCGCTGGCGGCAATAGAACATCTGGTCCTCATCCACCTTCGAGGTCGTCGCCTCATGCTCCACCCGGGATGAGTTGTTCTTGACCTCGATGTAGGGCACCGTGTGCGCCCCGCAGGTGTCACCGATCAGAAGGCTGTCGCACTGCGTGTAGTTGCGCGAGTTCTTCGCCTTCGGATGCATCGACACGAGGCCGCGATAGACGTTCTGTGACTTGCCCGCCGAAATCCCCTTGGACACGATGCGCGATTTCGAATTCGCGCCCAGGTGCACCATCTTGGTGCCGGTATCGGCCTGCTGATAGTTGTTGGTGATGGCGATCGAATAGAACTCGCCCTGGCTTTCGGCGCCGCGCAGGATGCAGGACGGGTATTTCCAGGTCACGGCCGAGCCGGTCTCGACCTGGGTCCACATGACCTTGGACCGGTCGCCACGGCAGTCGGCGCGTTTCGTCACGAAATTGTAAATCCCGCCCTTGCCGTTCTCATCGCCCGGATACCAGTTCTGCACGGTGGAGTATTTTACCTCGGCGTCTTCCTCGACAATGATCTCGACCACGGCGGCGTGCAGCTGCGCGGTGTCGCGCTGCGGTGCGGTGCAGCCTTCGAGGTAGCTGACATAGCTGCCCTTGTCGGCGATGATCAGAGTGCGTTCGAACTGGCCGGTGTTCTCCGCATTGATGCGGAAATAGGTCGACAGTTCCATCGGGCAGCGCACCCCGGGGGGGATGTAGACAAACGAGCCGTCCGAAAAGACCGCCGAGTTCAGCGTGGCATAGTAGTTGTCGCTGACTGGCACGACGCTCCCGAGGTATTTCTTGACCAGCTCGGGATGTTCGCGGATCGCTTCCGAGATCGAGCAGAAGATCACGCCCGCCTTCTGCAGTTCGGCCTGAAAAGTGGTGCCCACCGATACCGAATCGAACACCGCGTCCACTGCGACCTTGCGCCCTTCGGCAGGGGCATCCTCGGCGCCCTCGACACCGGCCAGGATCATCTGTTCCTTCAGCGGGATGCCCAGTTTCTGGTAGGTCTCCAGCAGCTTGGGGTCCACGTCATCGAGCGACTTGGGCTTTTCTTCCATGCTCTTGGGACGGGCATAGTAATACTGGTCCTGAAAGTCGATTTCCGGGTAGCTCACCATCGCCCAGGTGGGCTCCTGCTTCTGTTCCCAGCGCTCCAGAGCGTCCAGACGCCATTGCGTCATCCACTCCGGTTCATTGTTCTTGCCCGAGATCAGGCGCACGATGTCGGCGTTCACCCCCTTGGGGGCGTATTCCATCTCGATCTCGGTTTCCCAACCGTATTTGTATTTGCCTGCCAGGGACTTGACGGCTTCGACGGTCTCTTCCTCGACGCCTTCCTTGACAGTCACCTCATCCAAACCGGCCATGTTCTTCCTTTCACCGCGCGAGCCCTACCGGCCCCGTGCGCGGAACTTGTCATGTTCGCGGAGCCACGCCTCGCAAAAGCGCGTCACCTCGTCTTCCGTTGTCGTCGGGCCCAACGTGACGCGCACGGCCGACGCCGCCTGCACCTCGTCGAACCCCATGGCCCGCAGCACCCGCGAGGGTTTCACCTTGCCGCTGGAACAGGCCGACCCCGCCGAGATGGCAAAGCCGGCCAGATCCATCACCATCACCTGTGTCTCACCCTTCCAGCCCGGAGTGATGAAACAGGAGGTGTTGGGAAGCCTGTTCGCGTCTTTCCCGACAAAAATAGTCTCTTTGCAGGATTCGGCAATGGTCTTTTCTAGAATCTTTCTAAGTTCTGCGATTTGTTCGCATTCGCGATTGTCCACCGCCCGCGCCGCCGCCTCGGCCGCCGCGCCGAAACCAGCGATGCCGATCACGTTCTCGGTGCCGGAACGCCGCCCCATCTCCTGTCCGCCACCCTTGATGCGCGCCTCGACATCGGTGCCGCGTTTCATCACAAGAGCACCCACCCCCTTCGGTCCACCGAGCTTGTGCGCCGAAATGATCGCCATCGTGGCGCCGGACCAGTTGAAGGCGAAGGGCACCTTGCCAAAGGACTGGGTCGCATCGACCAGGAACAGCCCCTCGGGCAGGGCCTGAAGGACACCGGTTTCGCTGTTGGCAGATTGCAGCGTGGCGCGGGCGGGATCGTCAATCGCCACGGCCCCGTCCGCATTCACATCCAACGCCGACTCGCACCAGGCCAGCACCGCGTCATGTTCGAGATCCGAACAGGCAATGCCCCGCCCGGCCAGCGCCAGAGCGGCGGCCTCCGTGGCCGAGGAGGTAAAGACCACATCCGCCCCCTCTGCCCCGAACGCCGCAGCGACCTGCTTGCGGGCCTTCTGGACCAGCCCCAGCGCCGCGCGCCCCTCGGCATGCACCGACGACGGGTTGCCGACCACATCCATGGCCGTGACCATCGCCTCGCGCGCCTCGGGGCGCAGCGGCGTGGTGGCATTCCAATCCAGATAAACGCGGCTCACGCGGCCCATCCTCTTTATCTTGCTACAAATATCCCGGGGGTGTGGGGGCTGGCCCCCACCTGCATAGGATCAGTCATCATCCACCACGTGGAACAGGGTCGGCACCGCAGGGCACGGGGTCAGCTCGTTCCTGACCACATCCGACAGGCGGGTCTGGTGCAGAAAGACGTAGACATGTGCGCTCAGCCCCTCCCACAGCCGGTTGGTCATGCTCTGCGCGCGCGAACCCGAGCTCGCGCCCGAGGCCCCTGCCCCCTTGTGCATCGCGCTGACGGTCTCGTCCACCGCGCCCAGGATCTCGGCCACGCGAATGTCCGAGGGCGGCTTGGCCAGGCGGTACCCCCCGCCCGGGCCGCGCACCGATTCCACCAGCCCGGCGCGGCGCAGTTTCACGAAAAGCTGTTCCAGATAGGGCAGCGAAATGTCCTGACGTTTGCTCAGCTCGGTAAGCGACAGAAGCTCTCCTTCCGGCTGCATGGCCAGATCGGCCAGCGCCACCATGGCATAACGTCCCTTGGTCGACAGCTTCATGGCGGATTCTCCTGCATAGACGTTGACGAACGGCCCGTCGGCATTTACCTCAGAGGGGATGCGCAAGCCCCGGTTCAGAAACCCGGAATTCGCGACCCCTATTATGGTGCCCAAGTGTTTTCGTCAAGAAATCCGGGTGCGACAGAGAGACCGCAGAACAGATCGAGGACACATGCCCGAAGTGATTTTTCCCGGCCCCGAGGGCCGGTTGGAAGGCCGTTACCATCCGCAGAAGGAAAAAGACGCCCCGATCGCCATCATCCTGCATCCCCATCCGCAATTCGGCGGCACGATGAACAACAAGGTTGTCTACAACCTGCATTATGCTTTCCACAAGATGGGCTTTACCGTGTTGCGGTTCAATTTCCGTGGCGTGGGCCGGTCGCAGGGTGAATATGACCAGGGCGTGGGCGAATTGTCCGATGCGGCCTCGGCGCTGGATTACCTGCAGTCGATGAACCAGAATGCGAAACACTGTTGGGTCGCGGGGTTCTCTTTCGGTGCCTGGATCGGCATGCAGCTCCTGATGCGCCGGCCCGAGATCACCGGCTTTATCTCCGTGTCCCCGCCGGCCAACATGTATGACTTCAGCTTCCTGGCGCCCTGCCCCAGCTCGGGGCTGATCATCAACGGCACCAATGACCGTGTCGCCCCACCCGCAGACACCCATACCCTGGTCGACAAGCTGCACGAGCAGAAGGGCATCACCATCACCCATACCGAGGTCGAGGGCGCCGGGCACTTTTTCGAAAACGACCACATGGACACCATGATTACCTGCGTCGATGAATATGTGCGCCGCCGCCTGACCGAAAACACGCGCTGAGGGGCGGGCCATGGACCTACTGGAACAGGTAGCCGACAAGCTCGCGCAGGACGCGCTGGAAGCGGTGCGCGTGACCGGGGACGAGGACATCATCACCCAGGTGATGAAATCTGTGGGTTCGTCCTCGACCACGCTGGAAGAGGCCTTCATGACCGCCGTGCGCATCCGCCGCGCCGAAGCTCGCGGCCGCGCCCTGCTGGACGACCTGGTGCGGGTGCGGACACAAAAAGCGGATGGCTGAGCGCCTCACCCGCCAACTCGCCTTTCTGACCGAAGCAGACCGGCTGAAACTGGTGAACCGCTCCAACGTGCTGATGGATGGGTCGCGGCAGGAAAATTCGGCGGAGCATTCCTGGCATCTGGCGCTTTTTGCCCTGACCATGGCCGATCACGCGCCCGGCGTGGATATCGGCAAGGTCCTGTCCATGTGCCTGCTGCATGACCTGGTCGAAATCGACGCGGGCGATCACCCCATTCACGAGGATTTCGACGCCGCAGAGGTCGCGCGCAACGAACAGCGCGCCGCCGACCGGCTGTTCGGGATCCTGCCGGACGATCAGGGCGCTCATCTGCGGGCAATCTGGGAAGAATTCGAGGGGGCCGCCTCGCCCGAGGCCGCCTATGCCAAACGGGTCGATTTCATCCAGCCGGTGTTCCAGGTGCTGCTGTCGACCGGCGCGCCGGACTGGCATTTCGATATCGCGCGCGACAATCTGAAGACCGGTCGCACCGCGCCGATGGCGGACACCTGGCCCGCGCTGCACGGGTTGGCCACGCGTCTGCTGGACGGCCCCGCCGACATCCCCGGTGAGCTCAGGTTCCTTGCCGAGGCCGACCGGTTGAAAACCGTCACCCGCGCCACGCCGATCCTGTCGGCCGCGCGGCGCGAAAACTCGGCGGAACATTCCTGGCACCTGATGCTCTTTGCCCTCATTCTGGCCGAACAGGCCGCTCCGGGCGTCGACATCACCCGGGTCATGATGATGCTTCTGCTGCATGACCTGGTCGAAATCGACGCAGGCGACGTGCCGGTGCACGGGCAGGTGGACCACGCGGCGATCGCTGTGCTGGAACAGGCGGCGGCCGATCGGCTTTTCGGCCTCCTTCCCGAAGAAAAACGGTATGTTTTCAGGTCGATATGGGAAGAATTTGAAGCGGCGAAAACTTCCGATGCGGTTTTTGCGAAATCGCTTGACCGGGTGCAGCCGGTCATGGCGAACCTGGTCGATGGCGGCGGGTCGTGGATCGAATACAGCGTCACCCGCGACCAGCTTGAGACCCGCGTCGGCATCAAGGTCAAACGCGGAGCACCCGCCGTATGGGAGGCCCTGCGCCCCCGGATCGACGCCTGGTTCGCCAGCCACGCAGCGACCGGATAGCCGCTTGGCCGATTGGCAAAGGCAGCCTAGGCTGGGGGCAACCAGCGGAAAGGACAGCCAGCGATGACGTCCCTTGACGGTCGCATTCACGACTACCTGAAACAGATCACCTATGGCGGCAACGACGGGATCGTCACCACCTTTGCCATCGTCGCCGGCTTTGCAGGTGCCGAGGCGCAGGGCGTGGTCGGTCTGGGCGTGCTGGCGGTGCTGATCTTCGGGCTTGCCAACCTCACTGCGGATGCGGTCAGCATGGGCATGGGTGAATTCCTGTCGGGCCGGTCCGCCACCGAGCTTTTCCGCGCCCGTCACGCCCAGGTCGTGGACCGCGTCACGCGCGATCCGAAGACCGCCGCGGCCTCCATGGCCGAGCACCTGGTCGCCCAGGGCCTTGCCCGCGAGGATGCCCGCCATACCGCCGACCACCTGGCCACCAGCCCGACCCTGATGGCCGACCTCGTGCTGCGCTACGACTACGGGATGGAGGCACCGGACAGCCACAACCTGCGCGCCCGCGCCTTCGTGACCTTTCTGGCCTTCGTCTTTTTCGGCGCCATACCCCTGGCGCCTTTCGTCCTGCTGCCCGAAAACGCCGGGCGGTTCGGCTGGTCGGTCGCCGCCACCACTCTGGCCCTTGTTCTGCTGGGGCTGCTGCGCACTGCCGCGACCGGAGAACGGGCCGCCCGGTCGGTGGCGGAAACGGTGCTGGTCGGTGGGCTTTGCGCCGTTGTGGCCTACCTGGCCGGGCTATTCGTGGCCGGTCTGGGCTGACCATGCAACTGCCTGACGGTCCCTTTCGCTTCATCGCGCTCGACGTGGAAACCGCCAGTCGCGAAGCCGGCAGCATCTGCCAGATCGGGCTGGGCTGCGTGCGGCCGGACGGGGGCATCGAAACCTTTGCGACCTATGTGAACCCGCAGCAGCCATTCGCGCCTTTCAATACCGATCTGCACGGCATCGGCCCGGGCACGGTCGCGGGCGCGCCCACGTTCCCCGAGGCCTGGGCGGTCCTCTTCGACCTGCTCAATCGCCACCATCTGGTGCAGCACAGCAGCTTTGACCAGAAAGCGATCGAGGCGGCCTGCCGCGTCCATGGGCTTGAACGTCCGGAGCTGAGCTGGTCCGACAGCGTGAAAATCGCCCGGCGCGCCTGGCCCGAGTTCAAGGGCAATGGCGGTCATGGGCTGGGCCACCTGAAAACGGCGCTGGGGCTCGACTTCCGCCACCACGACGCGGGCGAAGATGCCCGGGCGGCGGCCGAGGTCGTGTTGCGGGCGGAAAAGCGGCTGCGGCTGGAGTTCCACCAGATTGCCGTGACCCGCTATAAGGCGCAGATCAAGTTGCCGCTGTAAACCACTGATCTAAAGTCGATAAATCGCGCCAAACTTGGCTTCGAGATAGTCCAGAAACGGCGCGACGGAGACCGGCGCACCAGTGGCCCGTTCAATGACCTGTTTCGGCTCATGAAGCCCGCCGTGTCGTTGTACCTTGTCAGCCAGCCATGTTGTAACCGAGGCCACGTCGCCCGCCGCAAGTTTCTCGTCCAGCTCCGGCATGTCGGCCCGCAGCGCCTGGTGCAGGCAGCCGGCATAGACATTGCCAAGGGAATAGGTCGGGAAATACCCGATCAGCCCCACGGCCCAGTGTACGTCCTGCAGGCAGCCGTTCGACGGCTTGTCCACGGTGACACCGAAATCGGCTTCGAACCGGGCATTCCAGGCCTCTTCCAGATCGGCCACCGCCAGATTTCCCGCCAGCATCTGCCGTTCCAGGTCGAAGCGCAGCATCACATGCAGGTTGTACTGCACCTCGTCCGCCTCGGTGCGGATATAGCCCGGGTGCAGCTTGTTCACCGCCCCGAAGAAGGCCTCCGGCGATGTGACAGAGAGCGGGCCGAACACCTCGGTCATGCGCCCGTGCAGCCAGCCGGTAAAGGCGGCGGAGCGGCCAAGCTGGTTTTCGTAGATCCGGCTCTGGCTTTCATGCACACCCATCGACACGCCCTGCCCCAGCGGGCTCATCAGATATGCGCGGTCGATGTTCTGTTCGTAACAGGCATGGCCGACCTCGTGGATCGTCGAATAGAAACAGTTGAACGGATCCACGTCCGAGGTGCGCGTGGTGATGCGCACGTCGAGCCCCGAGCCCGAGGAAAACGGATGCACCGCCCTGTCGAGCCGCCCGTGGGACATGTCATAGCCGAATGTGCGGGCCAGTTCGCGGGCCAGTTTCATCTGCTTGCGTTCGTCGAAACGCCCCTCCAGCGTAGCGGGCTGTTGCGCCGCGCCCATGCAGGCATCGCGCAGCGTCACCAGGCGCGGTCGCAGCGCGTCGAACATCGCCTGCAGCTCGGCCCCGGTGGCGCCGGGTTCGTAGTCCTCCAGCAGCGCATCATAAAGGTCGCCGCCATCCGCGAGCGCCTCGGCTTCCTCGCGTTTCAGACGCAGGATGTTTTCCAGCACCGGTTTGAAGGATTGGAAATCGTCGTCCGCACGGGCCTTGGCCCATTGCCCCTGCGCCTCGGAGGTGACGCGCGCCAGTTCTCCGGCGAGAGCGGCGGGGATGCGTGTCTTGCGCTCAAAAGAGCGGCGGATGTGACGCAGGTGGGCGCGACCGACCTCATCGAGCGTGCCTTCCTCGATCGCCGACAGCCACTCCCCCACACGCGGATCGGTGCGGCGGCTGTGGATGACATGTTCGAGCGCGCCCATTTCCTCGGCCCGTTGTGGTGCGGCCCCGCGCGGCATCACGGTTTCCTGGTCCCAGCCCAGCCGCCCGGCGATCTGCGCCAGGGCCTGGGTCTCGCGGTCATGGGCAATCAGCGCCTCATAGGGGGTCGCGACATCTTTCATCCGGCTTAGCCCCTGACACTTTGTTCGGCGGGATACCCTGCCTGGAACCGCGCGCGCAGCACCAGCACGAAGGCAAGGATCGCCCCGACCTGGTGGGTGATCGCGGCGTGAAGCTGTGCGGCGGTCAACAGCGTGGCGATGCCCAGAACGACCTGGGTCATCAGCATCACCATCGCCAGGGCAACCGCCTGGCGGGTCAGGGCGTGGGGCGAACGGCGCGACATGTTCCAGACCACGACGGCGAAGATCACGACAAGATAGCCAACGATCCGGTGAATGAACTGCACCAGACCCGCGTTTTCAAAGAAGTTGCGCCACAGCGGTTCCAGGTCGAAGGCATAGGGCGGGAAGAACTGGCCCCCCATCAGAGGCCATTCGGCATAGCTGCGCCCGGCGTCAATGCCGGCCACCAGCGCGCCCAGCAGGATTTGCAACGCGACCAGGTGCAGAAGGCCGGTGGAGAGGCCGAAGAGGCGTTTTTCGCGCGCCCGGCGGGCCGTCATCAGCGTGGGTTCGTCACGGCCCAACAGCAGGATATACCAGCTGATCAGGCCGAGGATCAGGAAGGCCAGCCCGAGGTGGGTGGCCAGACGATAGGAGGCCACGTCGACCATCTCTCCGGTCAGGCCCGACGAGACCATCCACCAGCCGATTGCCCCCTGCGCGCCGCCGAGCACACCCAACAGAAACAGGCGCGGAGCCCAGCCGGCGGGAATGCGTTTCGTCACCAGGAAGCCCAGGAAACCGAGGGCCCAGACCAAGCCGACGAACCGGCCCAGCTGGCGATGGCCCCATTCCCACCAGTAGATCGTCTTGAACCCTTCCAGGGTCATGTTGCTGTTCTGCAGCTCGAATTCCGGGATCGCCTTGTATTTCTCGAACTCCGCCATCCAGGCGGCCTCTCCGATTGGCGGCAACGCCCCCGAAATCACGTTCCATTCGGTGATCGACAAGCCGGAATCCGTCAACCGGGTCAGCCCGCCCACGATCACCATGGCAGCGACCAGGGTGAACAGCACCATCAGCCAGAGCCGGATCAGGCCGCGCCCGCGTCCCCCGCCACCGCCCCGGGCGATCCCCCCGGTTCTGGCGGCCAGGCGCGTGCCGGCCTCGTCGCTGACTTCCTCGAAAACGCTGCGATTTCCGGCCATGGATACCCCCTGGATTTGAGCCTTTCGCTTCGGCGGGGATAATCCTTCAGATGGGCGCGGGGGACAAGCCTTGAAACGCTCTGCGCGACATTTGCCCCGGGCGGTGAAAATCTACTCGGATTCCGGCCCGGTTTTCGGCTCGAAAAACGTCTCGCCCCAGTCTCTTGTGGTTGCCCCTGACGACAGGCGGATGATATAGTGTCCCGAATGACAAGAAGACGCGCGACAGACCAGAGGCGGCCATTGTGAGCGACACTCCCGACACCCCTGAAAATCAAGACGAAATGATGCCGGAACGCCCCCAATGGGATGGTCCGCATATCGCCATCGAGGAGGAGATGAAAAGCTCCTATCTGGACTATGCGATGAGCGTCATCGTCTCGAGGGCCATCCCCGACCTGCGCGACGGGTTGAAACCGGTGCATCGGCGCATTCTTTATGCAATGCAGCAGGGCGGTTACACCCACGACAAGCCTTATCGAAAATCGGCCAAGTCGGTCGGCGACGTGATGGGCTCGTTCCACCCGCATGGCGATAGCGCGATCTATGACGCGCTGGTGCGCATGGCGCAGGATTTTTCCATGTCGCTGATGCTGATCGACGGCCAGGGCAACTTCGGTTCGATGGACGGCGACAACCCGGCGGCCATGCGCTATACCGAAAGCCGCCTGGCCAAGGCTTCGCAGATGCTGCTGACCGACCTCGACAAGGGCACGGTCGATTTCCAGGACAACTATGACGGCAAGGAACAGGAACCCACTGTCCTGCCGGCCAAGTTCCCGAACATGCTGGTCAATGGCGCGGGCGGCATCGCCGTCGGCATGGCCACGAACATCCCGCCCCACAACCTGGGTGAAGTGGTCGACGCGACGCTGGCAATGATCGAGGAGCCGGATATTTCGGACGAACGGCTGATGGAGATCATTCCGGCCCCGGATTTCCCCACCGGCGGCATCATTCTTGGCCGCTCCGGCGCGCGCAAGGCTTATCTGGAAGGCCGCGGCAGCGTCATCATCCGCGCCAAGACCCGCGTGGAAGAAATCCGCAAGGACCGCTACGCCATCGTGCTGGACGAGATCCCCTACCAGGTCAACAAGGCCTCGATGATCGAGAAGATCGCGGATCTTGTGCGCGAGAAGAAGCTCGAGGGGATTTCCGGCATCGCCGATGAATCGGACCGGGTCGGGGTGCGCGTGGTGATTGAACTGAAGCGCGACGCGACTGCCGAGGTCGTGTTGAACCAGCTGTTCCGGTTCACCCAGATGCAGACCTCCTTCGGCTGCAATATGCTGGCCCTGAACGGCGGTCGCCCCGAACAACTGACTCTGCGCGATTTCCTGAGCCATTTCATTACCTTCCGCGAGGAAGTTGTCACCCGCCGCACCGCGTTCGAGCTGCGCAAGGCGCGCGAACGCAGCCATATCCTCTGCGGTCTGGCCGTGGCGGTCTCGAATGTGGACGAGGTGGTCGCGACGATCCGCAGCTCCGCCGACCCGGCGGATGCGCGCGCCAGGCTGATGGAGCGCCGCTGGCCGGCCCATGACATCGCCGAATACATCCAGTTGATCGACGATCCGACCCACAAGATGAACGAGGACGGGACCTATAACCTGTCCGACACCCAGGCCCGCGCGATCCTAGAACTGCGCCTGCAACGCCTGACCGCGATGGGGGTCAAGGAAGTCACCGACGAACTTCAGGAACTCGCCGCAAAGATCCGGGATTACTTGGATATTCTTCGGTCGCGCGAGCGCATTCTGGGCATTATTTCGGGCGAATTGACCGAAGTGCGCGACGCATTCGCCGTGCCGCGACGCACCGAGATCGTCGACTGGTCCGGTGACATGGATGACGAGGACCTGATCGAGCGCGAGGACATGGTTGTGACCATTACCGCCTCGGGTTGGGCCAAGCGCACCCCGCTGGCCGATTTCCGCGCCCAGAAACGCGGCGGCAAGGGCCTGTCCGGCATGCAGACCAAGGATGAGGACGCAATCACCACCCTATTCGTCGCCAATACCCATACGCAGCTTCTGTTCTTCACCGACGACGGCATGGCCTACAAGTTGAAGACCTGGCGCCTGCCGCAGGGCGGGCGCACCGCCAAGGGCAAGCCGCTGGTCAACATCCTGCCGATCCCGACCGGCGTTTCAATCGCTGCCATTCTGCCGGTGGATCGGGATGAAAAGGACTGGGACGACTTGCAGATCGTCTTTGCCACGTCGAAGGGGTCTGTCCGCCGCAACCGTCTGTCCGACTTCACCAATGTGAAATCGAACGGCAAGATCGCGATGAAATTCGAAGGCGAAGATGAGGGCACCCGCTTGATCAACGCAAAAATTTGCGATGAAAATGATGACGTTATGCTCGTAACTTCAAGTGGTCGTGCCATCCGGTTCCCGGTCACTGATGCGCGCGTGTTCAACTCGCGCAGCTCCACCGGGGTGCGCGGCATCAAGCTGGTCAATGACGGGGATGAGGTCGTTTCGGCCTCGGTCATCCGTCATTTCGAGGCCACCCCTGATGAACGCACCGCCTTCATCAAACGATTCCGCGGCGAACTGGGCAGCGATCTGTCCGACGACGAGGTCAACGAAGAGGCGTCCGACGATCTGCCTGAAGAACGCTATCAGCAAATGCTGGCAGCAAATGACCTTCTGGTCACGATCAACAAGGGCGGCACCGGCAACCTGACCTCGAGCCATGATTATCGGGTCAGCGGACGCGGTGGTCAGGGTGTCGCGGCGATGAGGGGCGGCAATATCGTCGCCTGTTTCCCGATCCACCTTGGCGACCAGATCATGCTGGCGACCTCCAAGGGGCAGTCGATCCGCTGCCCTGTGGATGGTATCTCCTTCCGCTCGCGTGGGGCTGGCGGCGTCAAGGTATTCAACACCGGCAAGGGCGAAAGCGTCGTTTCGGTGGCACGTATTGCCGAGCAGAGCGACGACGAGGCCACGGAGGTGGACAGCCAGGGTGGTGAAGAATAGGCGCTCACCCCGCGCGGCGGGCTGAGCGACGGTAGCGAGCGGGCGCGAGCCCGGCTCCCGGACCGCCCTGGCCCTGGGCCGATCCCCCCTGTTCCAGCGAGACCTTCCCGTTCAGAGGCGGAAACAGAAGGGGGGCAGAACCGTATATTGACGCTTCTGCCCCAACAATCACCCCTCCAAGGGCCAAGTTTTGCCCGATTTGCCCCTATCCTGTCTCTTGGCTCAAAGAAACAAGAGCGGAGCCGAAGACCCCGCAAGACATCAAGGGGGTGGAGGGAATGGGTATGATACGGGCAGAAACACTCTGCATTTCCCCGGCCGGACACCGGGCCCTGAGGCTGGTGCTTCTGGCCTGGTTTACCGGTGTTGCGGCACAGATCCTGCCCTGGCCTCAGGGGCTCGCTCTTGCGTATACGCTGTTCCCCGGCGAATTCGGCCTGTTCACGTTCAATGCTCTGGTCTTTGCCCTGGCCTGGGCGATGAGCCTGGGACCGACCCTGCGCCTGCCCGCCCTTTATCTGAGCCTTACCGTCGCCGTGGCGGCGGTGCTTGCCAAGCTCTCCGGCATGGCGATTGATTCACAGGCCTATTGGCGTGATGTGGCGCTCCTGTCCGGGCTGCTTCTGACCTTGTTGCCGGTAGCAAGCCCTGCCCGGGCGGACCGAAACACGCTTGCCCACCGTACGCGTCTGGTGCGCCGAAAGGGCGCGGTGGCGCATCTGCATCCTGCCGGCGCCTGCGACTCTTCGGGCCACGCGGCCTTTGCAGAAAACCCGGATGACATGGCGCGCAGCTTCGCCCGGTCGCTGGCCATGAAATAGGGCCGCTGGCGCCGAGCTGTTTCGCGTCCCTGGGCCCAAGTGCTCTTTCCAAGGCCACGACGCTGCCCTATATCCCGGCCCATGACACAGGAACTTCATATCGTCGGCGGCGGGCTTGCGGGCTCCGAGGCCGCCTGGCAGGCTGCAAGGATGGGGATCGACGTGGTGATCCACGAGATGCGCCCCAAGGTCGAAACTTTCGCCCACCAGACCGGCGACCTGGCCGAAATGGTCTGCTCGAACTCCTTCAGGTCGGATGATGACGAACAGAATGCCGTGGGCCTTCTCCATTGGGAGATGCGCGCGGCCGACGGGCTGATCATGCGCATGGCCGACGCCCATCGCCTGCCGGCCGGTGGCGCGCTGGCCGTGGACCGCGACGCCTTTTCCCGGGGCGTAACCGCCGAACTGACCGCCCTGCCGAACCTGCGCGTGGACTATGGCGAAGTGACCGACCTGCCCAAGGATGGCCACTGGATCTTCGCCACCGGCCCCTTGACCAGCCCGTCCCTGGGCCAGGCGATCCAGACCGAGACCGGCGCCGAACGCCTGGCCTTCTTTGACGCCATCGCCCCGATCGTGCATGCCGACAGCATCGACATGGATGTGGTCTGGGCGCAGTCGCGGTATGACAAGGGCGACACCGAGGCAGAGCGCAAGGCCTACCTCAACTGCCCGATGACCCGCGACCAGTACGAGGCCTTCATCGACGCGCTTCTGGCCGCCGACAAGACCGAGTTCCACGAGGGCGAAACGGCGAACTATTTCGACGGCTGCCTGCCGATCGAGGTGATGGCCGAACGCGGCCGCGAGACGCTGCGCTTCGGCCCAATGAAACCGATTGGCCTGACGAATGCACACAAGCCCGGGGAAAAGGCCTATGCGGTGGTACAACTGCGTCGCGACAATGCCCTGGGCACGCTTTTCAACATCGTCGGCTTCCAGACCAAGATGAAATACGGCGCCCAGGCGCAGGTATTCCGCATGATCCCGGGGTTGGAGAACGCCTCTTTCGCGCGGCTCGGCGGTATTCACCGCAACACGTTCATGAACTCTCCCACCCTGCTGGATCAGCAGATGCGCCTGAAATCGCGCCCCAACCTGCGCTTTGCCGGTCAGGTGACAGGTGTCGAGGGCTACGTGGAAAGCGCTGCCATGGGGTTGCTCGCGGGGCGCTTTGCCGCCGCCGAAATTCTGGGTCGGCCCCTGCCCCCGGCCCCGAAGAACTCGGCCATGGGTGCGATGATCCACCACATTACCGGCGGGGCCGAGGCCAAATCCTTCCAGCCGATGAACGTGAACTTCGGCCTGTTCCACCCTGTTGACGGGCTCAAAGGCGGGCGGCGCGGGCGCAAGGACCGCTACAAGGCCTATACCGATCGGGCCAAGGCCGAATGGCAGGGCTGGCTTGATACGCAGGCATGATCACCCGCTTCGCCCCTTCGCCCACCGGGCCCCTGCACCTGGGTCATGCCTATTCGGCGCTTCTGGCCCATGACATGGCGCGCGCGGCGGGGGGCGCGTTTCACCTGCGCATCGAGGACACGGACACGGAGCGCTGCCGCCCGGAATGGGAGGCGCTGATCTTCGAGGACATGGAATGGCTTGGCCTGACCTGGGAGCAGCCAGTCCTGCGCCAGTCCGAACATCTGGACAGCTACAATGCCACGCTGCTGCGGTTGGCAGACCGGGGATTGCTCTATCCCTGTTCCTGCTCGCGCAGCGCCATCCGCGCCGCGATGAGCGCCCCGCAGGAAGGCGTGCCCGCCGCCGAATCCTACCCCGGCACCTGCCGTCCCCGCCCCATGTCCGACCGCAAACCCGGCGACGCCCTGCGTCTGAACATGGCCAAGGCCGTGGCTCGGACCGGCCCCATGACCTTCACCGAAACCGGCCCGAAACACGCCGCAACGCATAGGGTCGATCCAGACCGGCTTGTCGCGGAAATCGGAGACGCCGTGCTCGGTCGAAAGGAGATCGAGACCGTCTCCTACGTGCTCGCCGCCGTGATCGACGACGCGGGCCAGGGCATGACGGACATCATCCGGGGTGAGGACCTTTGGCAGATCACCTTCCTGCAAGTGCTGCTGCAAAACCTGCTGGACCTGCCCACACCGCGTTATCATCACCACGTTCTGATCCGCGACGAGACCGGCAAACGCCTCGCCAAACGCGACGACGCCAGGGCGATCCGCACTTATCGCGACAATGGCGCCTCGCCCGAGGACATCCGCCGCATGGTCGGGCTCTGACCCCTTTCATCTTTCCACAAATATCCTGCGGGGTCGCCATGGGGCGCCATTGGTCCGAGCACAATGGCGACGGGGGCGCAATTCCCTCAGTTCTGCCCCCTCAGCCCATCGGATCCATCAACTCGACCTCAGCCCCGTCCCGGACCGCCGTATAGAAACAGCTCCGCCGGTTGGTATGACAGGCCGGCCCCACCTGGTTCACCCGCACCAGCAAACAGTCGCGGTCGCAGTCGAAACGGAACTCCACCAGCTCCTGCACATGGCCCGAGCTTTCGCCCTTTACCCAGTACGACTGGCGCGAGCGCGACCAGTAGGTGACGCGGCGCGTCTCAAGCGTGCGGGTCACGGCCTCGGCATTCATCCAGGCCATCATCAGCACCTCGCCGCTGGCAGCATCCTGCGCAATTGCCGGGACGAGCCCCTTTTCGTCGAATTTCAACGAAGTGACATCGAATTGCATGGCTTGTCCTTTCCATTTCCCGCCCGTCCCCCTATCTAGGGCGAACCGGCGCATAGGAAAAGCCGGGAAACTGCCAAGGACACCGGGGACCGCCATGAGCGACAGCGACCTCATCAAGCTTTATTCCAAACAGATTCTGGCGCTGGCTGCGGATATCCCGCACCTGGGCAGTCTCGAGGCACCGGACGCCAGCATCAAGAAACGGGCGCCGCTCTGCGGGTCGACCGTCACCGTCGATCTGACCAGCGATGGCGAGACGGTACGGGAATTTGCCCAGACCGTGAAAGCCTGCGCCCTGGGTCAGGCCTCGGCCTCGATCCTGGGCGCCCATGTGACCGGGGCCCGCCGCGCAGAGCTGCAGGAAGCCCGCAATGCCCTGGCCGCCATGCTGGCCGAGGACGGGCCCACGCCCCCTGCCCCCTTCGACGGGCTCGAAGTGCTCCGGCCCGCGCGGGAATTCAAGAACCGGCATGCCTCGATCCTGCTGGCCTGGGACGCCACGCTGGCCGCCCTTGAGGCGGTGCCTGCGGATTAAGCGAATCTCAACCCGGGACGCCTATGGATGGACCTTCCAACCGGAGGTCCACCGTGAAAGAAAATCAGAGATTCGATTCGGCTCGGCCCGCGCCCGACAGCCTGTCCAAACTGACTGCGGACGCGTCAAAGCTGGGCCATGACCTGGTCGACGTGGCCGGTTTCCTGCAGAATGTGGACGAGAAGAGTGCGAGACAGCTTCAGGCGATCGTCGACCTGTCCAGCCAGGCACAGGATGTGCTGGGAGCTAACCAGCGGGTCCGCTCCGCCCTGGGGGAACTGATCGAAAGCACGGGCAGCACCGTGACCACGGTCGAAAGCTCCGCCGAACTGGTGCGCCACGGCGGGGCCAAGGCTCAGGACATCGCAAGCTGGGTGCAGGCCCTGTCAGACCAGATGACGGCCATGGCCGGCTCGCTGGACTCGGTCCTGCGCTCGAACAAGGAAATCGCCGCCATTGCCAGCCAGGTAAACATCCTTGCCATCAATGCCAAGATCGAAGCCGCCCGCGCCGGTGACGCCGGACGTGGTTTCGCCGTCGTGGCGGAAGCGATCAACGAATTGTCCGGCAAGACAGCCGACGCGGCCGGAAGCATTTCCCAGAATGTCACCGCCCTGTCCGAACAGGTGAGCCGGTTGACCAAGGATACGGAGGAGGTATCGGCCACGGCAGATGCTGTTTTGAAGGAATCGCATGAGGCGGACGAAGCGATGGGGCAGATCGCCGCCGCTGCCGTTGAAAGCGCGCGTCAGTCCGACCGGATTCGTGTCGAGGCAGAAACCGTGCGCGAGGCCGTTGAGAACTTCCTGCCGACCTTCGACCAGATCGGTGAAAGTGTCGGCGACACTGCCCGCGGCGTGCACCTGGCCACGGAACAGACCAACGGGTTGGTCGACCTGACCGAGACCATCGTGCAGGACACGGTTGCCCTGGGCGGCCGGACCCTGGACCAGCCGATGATCGACCGGGTCCAGGCGGATGCGGCGCAAATCGCGGCCATGTTCGAACAGGCCGTCAAAGCCGGGTCCATCAGGATGGAGGCGCTGTTCACCCGCCAGTACCAGGAAATCCCGGGCAGCAATCCCCAGCAGGTGCTGGCCCCCTTTACTGATCTTTGCGACCAGGTGCTGCCGCCGATCCTCGAAAAGGCGCTGGACTTCGACCCGCATATCGTCTTCTGCGCCGCGGTGGATGTGAACGGGTACCTGCCGACCCATAACGTGAAATTTTCGCAACCGCAGGGCACGGACCCGGACTGGAACATGGCGCATTGCCGCAACCGGCGGATTTTCGATGACCGCGTGGGGCTGAAGGCCGGTCGATCGACCGCGCCCTTCCTGTTACAGGTCTATCGCCGCGACATGGGCGGTGGGCAATTCGCAATGATGAAGGACCTGTCCGCGCCGATCCGCGTAAACGGTCGTCACTGGGGCGGACTGCGCCTCGCCTACCGGTTCAGCGACTGAAGCGTTTCGATTTAGGGGTGAGGCGCACCAGGGAGGTGGACCGCCCGAAAGGCGCCGGAAACCTGGCCTGTCCTTCAAGCAAGGGACAGAGCCATCCGGTCCAAAGAAAAAACCGCCGCACCCCGGGACAGTGGGATGCGGCGGCAGTTGCGGCTCTCAGGCTCCGGCGACCCCGGTCGGAATGAGGCAGAAACCCCGGGGTCAGGACAGTGGTGGATCAGCAGAAACCACCAGCGCATCGAATTGGGACAGGATGCGAGGATCCGGACAGGTCCGCAGGCAGAGGGTCAGATGATCCCCGGGAAGTGAAGAGCGCCGATCAGAACAACCATCAGGGCACATCCCCCCGCGACATCCTGCCAGATCGTGGCGGAAGACCGGGACAGCACGGCTTTGACCTCGTTCAACATCGACATTCTCCTGCTCTCGTTGCCCATCTTTGTTGCTTATTTGTTCTCACTTTCCCCGCAGATTGTAAAGAACTTTTTAAGAACATTTGAGAGCAAACTGGAAATCGTGAGTTAACCCACTGAAATCAAACGGATCGCTTCATCCTGCCGCATGAGCCACAACAGAACGCGTGCCGCGGCCCCGCGGGCGGATTCCAGCCCGGGGTCCTGTTCCAACAACAAGCGCGCGTCTTTCTGTGCCACGGCCATGAGTCCCGCCTGGTGTTCCAGGTCGCCGACCTGGAAACGCGGCAGCCCGGATTGCGCGGTGCCGATCAGGTCGCCAGCACCGCGCATTTCCAGGTCTTCCTCGGCAATGCGGAACCCGTCTTCGGTTTCGCGCATGATTTCGAGCCGCCGCTGCCCGGTTTCGGTCAGCGGGGCCTGATAGAGCAACAGGCAGGTCGAAGCCGCCTTGCCGCGCCCGACCCGTCCCCGAAGCTGGTGCAACTGCGCAAGACCGAAATGTTCGGCCCGCTCGATCACCATGATCGAGGCATTTGGCACGTCCACCCCGACTTCGATCACCGTGGTGGCAACCAGAACGCCGGTCTCGCCACGTTGAAAGGCGCGCATCGCAGCGTCCTTTTCCGAAGGGGTCATCTGCCCGTGCACCAGCCCGACAGCGCCTTCGCCGAGCGCCGCGCGCAGCTGTTTGAACCGCTCTTCGGCGGCGACCATATCCATGGTCTCGCTTTCTTCGACCAGTGGACAGACCCAATAGGCCTGGCGCCCTTCGGCCAGTGCCGCACGCAGCCGTTCGACCACTTGGTCGAGCCGCCCGGTCTGCACCATGGCCGTTGTGATCGGTATTCGGCCGGGCGGCTTTTCATCCAGCACGCTCACGTCCATATCGCCATATTGCGCCAGGGCCAGCGATCTGGGAATCGGCGTCGCGGTCATGACCAGGACATCCGAGGCATCGCCCTTTGCCCCCAACTCCATGCGTTGCGTCACGCCAAAACGGTGCTGTTCGTCAACAATGGCCAGGCGAAGATCCTGAAAGTGAACATCTTTTTGAAACACGGAATGAGTTCCGACTAGGATTTGTATGTCGCAGCGGGCCAAGGCGGCCAATTTTTCCGCCCGTTCACGCCCCTTGTCCCGGCTTGTCAGGATTTCGACCCTGACACCGGCCAGTTCCGCCAGGGGGCGCAAACCTTCCAGATGCTGTTGCGCCAGGATCCCGGTGGGCGCCATCATCACCCCCTGCCCGCCAGCCTCGACCGCCACGAGCAGCGCCAGGAAACCGACCAGCGTCTTGCCGGCACCGACATCGCCCTGCAACAGCCGGTTCATGCGCAGGCCCGAGCCCATGTCGGCCGTGATCTCGGTCACTGCGCGGGTCTGTGCATTGGTCGGCGCATAGGGCAAGCCCTCCAGCACCTTCCTCTGCAACTCCCCGGTCGCGATGCTGACCCGTCCCTTCCCGCGACGGACCTGGAGCCGGGCGATGGCCAGGGTCAGCTGATGGGCAAAGAACTCGTCATAGGCCAGACGCCGCCGCAGCGGATGGCTATGCGACAGCTCGTCCATGCCTTCCGGGCTGTGCGATGCCCGCACCGCGTCATGCCAGTCCGGCCAATGTTCGCGTGCCTTCAACGCCGGGTCGATCCATTCTGCAAGCGGCGGAACCCGTGTCAGAACTTCGCCGATTGCTTTCAGCATAAGACGCTGAGTTATCCCCGACGCAAGGTGGTAGACCGGTTCGAAATCCGGGATACGCCCCGCGTCTGCGGGCGGCACGATATGGTCGGGATGCACGATCTGCAGGATCCCGTCGAAGGATTCGACTTTCCCGGACACAATCCGCTTTTCACCGACAGGCAGGTTCGCATCCAGCCAGCGGTCATTGGCGTGGAAAAAGACCAGATGGAAGCTGGTCAGCGCATCCGTGACCTCGACCTTGTAAGGCGCGCCCGGTCCCCGCGGCGGAAAATGGCGGTTGACCGTGACTTCGACCGTGGCCGTCGCGGGGGGATCCACCTCCAGGACCGAGGCGCGGAATTGCCGGTCCACACCGGAATAAGGCAAGGAAAACAACAAATCACGCGGCTTTTCGATCCCAAGAGCAGCAAAGGACCTGGCCGTCTTGGGGCCGACCCCTCCAAGAGTTTCGAGATCCGCGAACAGCGGATAAAGGATTTCCGGCCGCGTGCTCATAGCCCCCCGATCAGTACGATCCAACCGTCTTCGTCAATGATTTCGACGCCGAGGTCGGCGGCTTTTCTGGCCTTGGATCCGGCCCCGGGCCCGGCAATCAAAAGGTCGGTCTTGCCCGAAACGGAGCCCGAGACCTTGGCTCCCAGGGCTTCGGCGCGCGCCTTTGCCTCGGCGCGGGTCATCTTTTCGAGCGTGCCGGTAAAGACCACGGTCTTTCCGGCCACGGGGCTGTCGTCTGTTGGCGCTTCGGTGGCTTGGATTGTGAGCAATGCGATCAAGCGGTCGATCGATGCCCGTTCACGCGGGTTGGCGAAGGCGTCGGAAAGAGACAGGGCAAGCGCCGGACCGACGCCGTCAATGGCGATCAATTCGTTCCAACTGTCCAGAGCATCAGCCTCAACCGGTTCGATGTTGAAGGCCGTCTCGCGCATAGGTTTGATCCGGGCGCGGCGCCCTTCACTGGTCGCCCGACGGCGTTCGGTTTCCTCGGCCAGATCCGCGCGTCGATGCGCCATGGCCGCGGGGCGCGCGCGGTCCAAAGCCTTTTCAAGACCCTGCCAGGTCGCGAAATGCCGTGCCAGATCGCGCGCCGCGGCCTCGCCGACGTGGCGAATCCCCAACCCGAACAGCACCCGGTCAAAGGCTATGTCCTTCCGGCGCGTTTCAATGGCGGCGAAAAGGTTCTCTGCCGAAGTGTCACCCCAGCCGTCGCGGTTTTTCAGCCGGGCCAGATTCTGCGCATCGCGCTCCCTGAGGGTAAAGATATCAGCCGGCTCGCGGATCGGCAGGGTTTCGTCGGCAAAGAACATTTCGATCTGACGGGCGCCGAGCCCCTCGATGTCGAAAGCCCCGCGAGACACGAAATGCTTCAATTTTTCAATCGCTTGCGCGGGGCAAATCAGGCCGCCTGTGCACCGCCGTATGGCATCGCCTTCCTCGCGCACCGCATCCGAACCGCATTCCGGACAAGTTGTCGGGAAGTCGTAGGGCCGGGCATCGTCGGGACGTTTTGACAAGTCCACATCGGCGACTTTCGGGATCACGTCCCCGGCGCGGTAGACCTGCACCCAGTCGCCCACGCGGATGTCCTTGCCGTCCCGGATCACGCTCCCCTTGCTGTCCCTGCCCGCGATATAGTCCTCGTTGTGCAGGGTGGCGTTCGAGACGACAACTCCGCCGACAGTTACCGGGGCGAGCCGGGCGACCGGGGAGAGCGCGCCGGTGCGTCCGACCTGGATGTCGATTGCCCCGAGCCGGGTCCAGGCGGTTTCGGCCGGGAACTTGTGGGCGATGGCCCAGCGGGGCGTGGTGGAACGGAAGCCCAAACGCGCCTGCAACGCGAGGTCGTCGACCTTGTAGACCACGCCGTCGATGTCATAGCCCAGCGTCGCACGCTGGGCCTCGATGGATGTGTAGTGGTCGATCAGCTCGCGCGTTGACCGGCAAAGCCTTGTCAGCGGGTTGGTCTGGAATCCAAGCTGTTTCAGCCGGTCGATCGCCGCCATCTGGGTGTCAGCCAGCGGCGCGCTGAGCGCGCCCCAGGCATAAGCAAAAAAGCGCAGCGGGCGGGCGGCGGTAATGGTGGCATCCAACTGGCGCAGGGAGCCGGCGGCGGCGTTGCGAGGGTTGGCGAACGTCTTGCCCCCCCGTTCGGCGTGGCGGCTGTTCAGTGCCTCGAAATCGGCATGCGACATATAGACTTCGCCGCGCACTTCCAGTGTCTCCGGCGCGTTTTCGATCTGTTGCGGGATATCCTTGATCGTGCGGGCATTGGCGGTGACATTCTCGCCCACTGCCCCGTCGCCACGGGTGGCGGCCTGGGTCAACCGGCCGTTTTCATAGCGCAGGGACAGCGACAGCCCGTCGATCTTCGGCTCGGCCGTGTAGGCCAGAGGTGCATTGCGTGGGAGACCCAGAAAGCTGCGAACGCGGCTGTCGAATTCGGCGACGTCCTCATCTTCAAACGCGTTTCCGAGAGACAGCATGCGCACCGCATGGGGAATTTTGCCAAACCCCTCGTCCGGGCCCGCTCCCACCTGGTCTGTCGGGCTGTCGGCGCGTTTCAGATCGGGAAAGCGCGCCTCGATCTCGGCATTGCGGCGTCTGGCGGCGTCATATTCGGCATCGCTGATTTCTGGCGCGTCTTCGGCGTGATAGGCATGATTGGCCTTTGCCAGCAGATCGGCCAACCGCGCGAGCTCTGCCTCTGCCTGTGCCTTGGTCAATGCCTCGACCGAAATTTCCATGCCCCACTCCTGCGCACCGTTTTCCAAGTGATAGGCTTGCGTGACCCCGGCGTCCAGACAGGAGATTGCAGCAGGCCGGAAAGAGAAACCCGGCCGCGCATTTCTGAGCGACCGGGGCCGGAGGGAACGGGTCCGCCCTGAGGTTGAAACCCTTACGGGCAGAAATTGTCAGGCACCCAGGGCGATCTGAGCGTCAAGCTCCGCCGGTTCCGGATCGCGCAGCACATAGCCGCGGCCCCAGACCGTTTCGATGTAATTGTCGCCGCCCGTGGCATTGGAGAGTTTTTTGCGCAGTTTGCAGATGAAAACGTCGATGATCTTCAGCTCGGGCTCGTCCATACCGCCATAGAGGTGGTTCAGGAACATTTCCT